>DUEZ01000083.1 GCA_011174825.1 Anaerolineae bacterium
TGTATGGAGCCGATGTATCAACCCTCTTTGCGTGTGATCGACATCTCAGATCCCGCCAATCCAACGAGTGTGAGCTTTATCGAAGGGCTCTCTTACAACATGGTCGCTTCTGCTATGAATGGGTATGTGTTGATGAGCGATCCGGAGGGACATCTTCAGATCGTCGATCTCTCCGATCCTCTGAATCCCACTGAGGTTCAAGTGCTCGAGTTTCCAGAGTGGATTAGTAATATCGCGACCACTGGCGATCTTGCATACATCCTTTCAGACGGCAAAGTCTTCGTGATGGATTTTTCGGATCCAGAGACTCCAATCGAAATCACGGCATTTGAATATACTGAAGAATTCTGGAGACCAGGCATCATGGCATTGGGGGATCATGTATATATCTATAACCATCATGTGCCGGGTGCCGTGTATTGGCCATACTCGCCTCCTGAACGCCAGTTGATTCAAATCTTCGATTTCTCTGAACCCACTGATCCGCGCTTGGTCGCATCCTATGACCAACAAGGAACGCTCATCGCTCTGGATGTGGAAGGGAAATTCGTATTCGTAACTGTGGATGATAGCCTCATGGTGGTATTGGGGTTGAATGATGGGATCTTATCTTCGCAGAATAGACCGATACCATCAAACGTTGTATCGATGGTACAGGAACTTGGAGGCGCCGTAAATTCACAGGCAGGTATCACCGTGGAAGTCTTGAGGGTGGAATATTTGGACGATAAAACACTTGTAGACTTCCGGGTTTCCGTTGACTCGAGGTGGAATTTAACGAATGTGGAATCAACGCCACCTCAACAAGCTTTGGTTTACCCAATCCTGATCGACGATAGGGGAAATATGATCGCAGGGCATAGCTCAACAAATGATTTGGGGACATTCTTCCCAAGCGGTAATTCAAGTTTTACCAACCGCTCGATATTCGACTCGATACCACGGGATACGAAAACACTGACACTGAGAATTGACTCAACGACCCTGACGGAAATTCTTGGTGAAGAGATATTGGAACTTGATCTTACAGGACGGGAGCCGGGCGATTCGTGGTGGATAGATGAAACCCTGTCGGTAGGGGGAATACCCTTTACCATCACAGAAGTGCGTCTGGATCAAGCTGAGAGCGTCGACAAACAATATCGGTTGGAGTTCATCACAGATTCCCCGATCGTTATAGAACCGATCGAAGCGACTGAGAACCCAATCAAAATCCAATCCTTATATATCTTCGAATCGAACTACTCCTTGATTGAGATGGCTGACACTGGCAGGTTTGATGCTAGCCACGCCTGGGAGGATGGAAAAATCGTCGCGGTGTATGAATTTGGTCCCGACACAAGGATTATCAAAACACCGGCTTCAGTCCCCGAGGGGGTAATCGAGTACAGGATCGTTGGCTATATCATCATAGCTGGTCCATGGGAGATCACCTGGGAAGTTGAATCCGATAAGTGATCTTTATTCCCCAGGAACCTATTGAAGAGGCATAATCATGTTGACAATACGGACATTTTTTGTTAATATATTAACCCACCCCACCTGGGGGGGGTATAAGCGAGGGATGAGATGGACAGGGATGACACGCTACACAGGCTTAAAAACGTCGAAGGACATGTGCGCGGCATTCAACGCATGGTCGAAAACGACGCCTACTGCATCGATCTCATTCGCCAGATACAAGCCGTGCAAGCCGCATTAGGGAAGGTCAGTGCAAATATTCTCAATGACCATCTGCATTCATGCCTCATCACGGCCGTGCGGGGTGAAGATCCCGAAGAACGGGAACGGGTGCTGAAAGAAATCGCAGAGGTCTACTCGATGGCCTCAAAAGTTTAATCATTCATTCAAAGGAGAGCGAAGAAATGACAACCATAACCTACAACGTTCCGAGTATATCCTGTGGGCATTGTGTACACACGATTCAAATGGAGTTGGGAGATATCATCGGTGTCTCCAAAGTACAAGCATATCAGGAGAATAGACAAGTAACGGTGGAGTTTGAACCTCCGGCGACGGAGGAGCAGATCGAAGCTACCCTGATGGAGATCAATTATCCACCGGTTAAGTGAAACCGTTATCCACTAAAGGTAAGGTTTACAGCATGTCTGAAAAGACCCAACACCTCGTGCTGCCGATCACCGGTATGACCTGCGCCAACTGCGTCGCCACTGTCGAGAGAAACCTCAAGAAACTCGATGGTGTCCGTACAGCGAGTGTCAATCTGGCCTCCGAACGCGCCAGTATTGAGTTTGATCCTTCAACCATCGATCAAGCGAAAATTATTGAGCGTATCCAACGCGCAGGATATGGCGTGGCCACAGGCGAAGCCGACATCTTGCTCCAACGGTTAAGCGATGATAACGATGCTAGGCGTTTGGAAAGGGCTCTTTTGAAGCTAGATGGTATCACCGAAGCCAACGTGAACTTGGCCACAGAACGTATCCGGGTGCGCTACATCCCGACAGTGGTTAGCCAATCCGAGATCCGGCGTGCGATCAAAGAGGTCGGATTTGAAGCGCTTGAATCCACCGATCAGATCGAAGATGTGGAGCGAGAAGCCCGGGAACGGGAGATCGGTCGTCAAAAGAATCTGTTGATCTTCGGTTTGTCCTTTACCGTGCCACTCTTCCTTCTATCTATGCTTGGAGATTTGGGTATCGTACCTGAAGCCATTGTTCACACAGATTGGTACCGGTGGTTGATGTTCCTGCTGGCGACCCCGGTCCAGTTTTATGTAGGTTGGCAATACTACGATGGAGCCTTTAAAGCTTTGAGAAACCTCAGCGCCAATATGGATGTTCTCATTGCCATGGGGTCCTCAGCTGCTTATTTCTATTCGCTACCCGTCTTGTTTGGGTGGATCGATGGCCACCTGTACTTCGAAACCGCAGCCGTCATCATCACCCTGATTGTCTTAGGGAAATTCCTCGAAGCGCGTGCTAAGGGACGCACCAGCGAGGCGATTAAAAAGCTCCTCAGTCTTCAGGCGAAAACAGCGCGTGTGATCAGGGAAGATATCGAACAAGATATTCCAACAGATGAAGTACGAATGGGTGATCTAGTGGTCGTTCGTCCTGGAGAAAGAATCCCGGTCGACGGGGTTGTCGTTGAAGGTAGAACGGCAATCGACGAATCCATGCTCACTGGGGAGTCGCTGCCTGTCGAGAAGAACCCCGGAGATGAGGTCATTGGGGCAACGCTCAACAAAATGGGTTTGATTAAATTCGAAGCTACCAAAGTAGGGAGGGAAACGGCTCTTGCCCAGATCATTCAGCTTGTAGAGGAAGCACAAGGGACCAAAGCTCCCATCCAACGGTTAGCGGACAAGGTATCGTCGATCTTTGTCCCAGCCGTCATTATAATTGCGGTGATAACCTTTCTCGGCTGGTATTTCTTGGCGCCACCCCCGCAGGGGGACATATCAGCTTTCACCCGGGCTCTGATCAATATGGTGGCTGTGCTGGTGATCGCGTGTCCTTGCGCGATGGGATTGGCGACACCTACAGCGGTAATGGTGGGGACCGGAAAAGGCGCTCAATACGGTATTCTCTATAAATCGAGTGAAGCGCTTGAACGGACAGGACAATTAACCACTGTGGTTTTAGATAAGACAGGAACGATCACAAGAGGTCAACCCACGGTGACCGACATACTGGTTGCAGATTTTGAAGGCAGTGAGGATCAATTGCTGCAGTTAGCTGCCAGCGCGGAGAGAGGCTCAGAACACCCTCTCGGTGAAGCGATCGTGGCTGCAGCGGGTGAGCGAGGCCTGGAGTTGCTTGAACCAGAACGTTTCTATGCAGTGGCTGGTCAGGGTGTAGAAGCCCAAGTTGGAGCCAATCAGGTTCTCATCGGCTCTCCAAAGTTCATGGTCGAACAAGGTATTTCACTCGATGGGCTCACGTCCAGGATGGAGGCGCTGCAAAGGGAAGCGAAGACCGTCGTGGCCATTGGGATTGATCAACGCATCGCAGGTTTTATGGGCGTAGCCGATACGGTAAAGGATGGTTCTCGAACGGCGATTACCGAACTAAGAGATATGGGATTAGAAGTGGCCATGGTTACCGGTGACAATCGCCAGACTGCTGAGGCGATCGCTCGGGAAGTTGGCATCAAAATAAAGGATGATCGAGGTCGATTACTCGTCCGAGCAGAAGTGCTGCCTGGGGATAAAGTCGATGAGATCAAGGCTATGCAGGAGGAGGGTCAGATCGTTGCGATGGTTGGAGACGGGATCAACGATGCTCCAGCTTTAGCCCAAGCTGATGTGGGAATTAGTATTGGTACGGGCACCGATGTGGCCATCGCAGCTGCACCAATCACTTTGGTGAGTGGTGACTTGACGGGTGTCCCTCGTGCCATCGCTCTTTCAAGAGGTACGCTAAAGACGATCAAACAGAATCTATTCTGGGCGTTTATTTACAATATCCTGCTCATCCCTGCAGCTGCGATGGGTTTCTTGAATCCAATGCTTGCTGCAGGGGCCATGGCGTTTAGTTCCATTTTCGTTGTCACGAATAGCCTCAGGTTGCGCGGATTTAAAATTGCATAGAGATGGTTGAAGTCACAAACAATATCCCCTCATATAGAAGTCATCCTATTGCAGTTAGTCTTTATTCAGTGGATTAAAAGGTAAAATAATCTCGCATGCGGTTTGGGATCCTTGCCGGAAGCCATCGGATCGAATATCCTTGCCCACTAAAATCGGGGAACTTGGGTAGGATCCGGACATGGATTTACTTAAGGAGAGGGATTACCTGAAGTGGATCTATCGACAATAACATTAAACCCTTACTGGGTGGGCATAGCGACATTCGCTGGGCTGTTATCATTTCTTTCCCCATGTGTGCTCGCGCTTGTTCCAGCTTATATTGGGTATTTGAGCGGCAGGTCGATATCAACTTCCGGGGAAGTAGCAGGGAGTAGAACGACAACTTTCTTCCATGGACTAGCCTTTGTCTCCGGCTTTAGTCTGGTGTTTATCATTGGAGGCGCAGCGGTAGGAGCTTTAGGGGCTTTGGTTGGAGATTATTTCGTGAGGCGATGGATCGCTCGCGTTGGTGGTGTCGTAGTCGTTATCTTTGGTCTGCACACCCTGGGCGTGATCAACATCCCCTTTTTGGATTATGATACGCGCCGTCAAGTCCAACCAAATCCACGTTTGGGGTATCTCGCTTCGGCATTAATGGGTGTTTTTTTCTCGGCGGGGTGGGCGCCTTGCATTGGCCCTGTTCTGGGCACTATTTTAAATCTAGCTCTTTTCTCTGGCCAAGCGACTCAAGGCGTAATCCTTCTAAGCGCATATTCGGTTGGAATGGCGGTTCCGTTCCTGCTTGCAGCGTTAGGGATGGGACAAGTGACGACACTGATGAAGCGTCATGGCCAAGCGATTCGTTATTTGTCCATCGCAACTGGTGTCTTGTTGATCGCAGTCGGAATTATGCTCATTACTGGATCATTGGAGCGTCTCGCGCAATTCGCTCCAATCATCCCCGATATCGGTTTTTAGCTTCCATTCACGATCGTTTACGCATGAAAAGACTTTGGATCTTTCTCACAATTGGCGTGCTTATTGGCGTATTCATTGGGATTGCTATTCTGATGCGTCTACCTTTTAATACCACGCAAGAACCGATCGAGGCGGAAGAGGAGACGCAATTCATTGAGCAGGAACCTGAAGCCATTTCTTTGCCCTTCAGAGGATATTTAGCGCCAGATTTCGAGCTTACTGATTTGAATGGGGACATCAACCGCTTGAGTGATTTTCGTGGAAATGTCGTCCTGATTAATTTTTGGGCTACTTGGTGCGGACCATGCCGTAGAGAGATGTCAACTTTTCAAGCTCAGTTTGATGATTCAGGAGCTGAAGGTTTTTTGGTATTGGCTGTAAATGATGACGAACCGGAGGATCTTATTCGTTTTTTTATCAACGGTTTAGATCTGACCTTTCCCATCCTGCTCGATCCAGGTGCTAAGGTACAGGAACTGTATCGAGTTCAACGCTACCCAACGAGCTTCTTTGTTGATCCTGACGGCGTGATCCGCTATATACATCTCGGCCTCTTGACGGATAAGCAATTGGACGATTACCTGATGAAAATCAAGACGGAACAATGATTCGTGTAACGTTATATACACGGAAGAACTGCCACTTATGCGACCAGGCGCGTGCCGACCTTGATTCCTTACGAGCTGAATTTACGCACGAGCTCGTGGAGATAGAGATCGATAGCGACCCGATCCTAGAAGAGCGGTACAAGGAGATTGTCCCGGTCGCGCAAGTTGGACCCTATAAACTCGAGGCGCTCTTCACCGCGACGGATCTACGGGTAGCGTTGGCAGCAGCCAGGGATGGCTTGAGACGATCTAAAGCGGAGGTTGGGGTACCTCGTAGACACGCGATCATTCTTAACCAGGGGGTCCTCTTCTTGTCCAGACATTGGTTAGCGATGATCAACCTCATCTTCTTCCTTTACGTTGGGTTACCCTTTACCGCTCCCCTGTTGATGAATGCAGGAGAGACACGCACTGCGCTCTGGATCCAAAGGATATATTCTCCGCAATGTCACCAGTTAGCGTATCGGTCATGGTTCCTCTTCGGAGAGCAACCTGCATACCCACTTGAATCAGCAAATACATCTCTGACACCTTATGGTGAGGCCACGGGACTGGATGGCGATGATTACTGGGAGGCGAAGGAGTTCATCGGAAATGAGCGACTTGGGTATAAGGTCGCACTCTGTCAGCGAGACGTCGCGACTTGGGGTGGGATGCTGGCTGGAGGGCTGATTTTTGGTCTTTTTCGTAAGCGGATGAAACCTTTGCCCATTCTGATATGGCTTTTGGTGGGTGTGCTACCTATCGCACTCGATGGCGGGACACAACTCCTTTCTGAGTTTCCGTTCTTGTCCTTTCCCCATCGAGAGAGCACGCCATTCTTACGGACAGTAACGGGGACGCTCTTCGGTGTCATGAATATATGGATGGCTTTCCCCTATATTGAAGTGAGCATGAACGAAATGCGCATTCTGGTGACATCCAAACTGGCTGCAACAAAACAGCGAACAGAGATGCCCGAATAACGATAAATCGCCAAGCTGGTCCTTTATCACGATAGAAGTGATGAATCCTAAAAACATAAGTCATCCTGAGCCTGTCGACAAGCTCAGGACAAAACCTGAAGAAGGATGACTTTCGTGTGCGTGAATCAGAAAGCACGATGAGTCTGCTTTGTCCTTAGTTAGTCTAAGACTCTGTCCTGAGCCTGTTGAATAGGTGATTCACCCTCACCCCTACCCTCTCCCTGAAAGGGAGAGGGTGACGATCCCCTCTCCCCTTTGGGGAGAGGGATAGGGTGAGGGGAACTCGCCGAAGGGGTCCGTTTTTTTTAGCCGTCATCTTTCGATCCTTCGGCACACTCAGGACAGGCAGGGCTAAACAAGCTCAGGACGCTTTTCTATAATGGATCAGATCTTGATGGACAATCCACTCGCGGTACACGAGATTCCCATCCTTCTGGTTGAGCAGATTGCTCCATGGTAGACTCAGCGTATGCCATTCCAGCAGATGGGGCCATTTCGCTTCTATCAGTTTGAAACCCTTATGCAGCCTGATTTGATCCACGCGATCGTTACTCGCCAGGGAGGGGTGAGTCCGGAACCCTGGTACTCATTAAACGTTGGTGGAAATGTTGGCGATGAAAGTGCGCGTGTTCGGGAAAATCTCAGGCGTGCTTGCGGTGTCGTTGGGCGTGACCCTCATTCAATATTTGATGTATGGCAAGTACATTCTTCGCGCGTTGTTAGAGCAAATAGGCCTCGAAGTGGAAGAGAATTAATCAAGGCGGATGTGCTGATCAGTAATGACCCTGGCGTTACGTTATTCATGAGGTTTGCGGATTGCGTACCGATCTTTTTCTATGATCCGGTACACCGAGCGATTGGTTTGGTGCATTCAGGTTGGTTAGGAACCGTCCGCGGTGCATCGGTGGCTGCAGTTCAGGCGATGGCGGAGGCTTTCGGAACACATCCTGAAGACCTATGTGTAGGTATCGGACCTGCCATTGGACCTGATCATTACCCAATCGGACCTGAGGTTGTTGAACGTGTGCGAAAAGCATTCGGGTCAAGTGCAGGAAATCATCTGCGGATTCATGATGGTGAGGTTTATCTAAATCTATGGTCAGCTAACCGTGATTTATTAGAGAGAGAAGGGGTCAAATCTGTTGAGGTGGCTGAGCTCTGCACTGCCTGTCATCTCGAGGATTGGTACTCACACCGAGGGGAAGGACAGATCACGGGACGATTTGGGGCGATGATCGCTTTGGATGCTTAACGACGGATTGTGCTATTCATCTGAGCTTAAGTGACGCTGGGGGTAGAGTGATGTAAGTGCTGTATGTAAAATAGTGATAACAAGGACGATTATAATTTATTGATCATGAAAAACTTCATTGGTAGAGATGCATCAAATTCAGGTAACGTCTGCATAGAGATCTAACTTATGGGATAATTTAGGTGCTTGATTGAGGTGGTTGTGATATGGGTTTTGTAATTGAATTGATTAGTCTGTTGTCACGCGGTCTGACGCTAATAATATTTGCGGATATCATTGTAAGCTACTTTCTGAGTCCTTATCATCCAATAAGAAAGGCGCTTGATTCGATCGTACAGCCTATGCTAGCTCCAATTCGTCGTATCATGCCGCCTTCGGGCATGTTCGATTTCAGCCCATTGGTATTGATGTTCGTGATCTGGCTGGTTGAGAGACTTTTAATCAGCCTATTGATATAACGTCAGGAAGGGAGCATGCGCAGATATAAGCTTCATAATGGCCAAAAGGGTGCAGCTCTGACAATAAGAGTTACACCCCGGTCGAGGAAAACCGAATTCGGCGGGGTGATGGAAGACGGTACCATACGTGTTCGCGTGGCCGCTCCACCAGTGGAGGGAAAGGCGAACACAGCGTTAGTTAAATTCTTGGCCAAGGTTTTAGGGGTACGCATGAATCGGATTGACATTGTCGCGGGTGAGAAAGGGCTTGACAAGATTATTTCGATTCTTGACATGTCCGCCGAGGACGCAGAACAGCGGATACAAGGTTTTTTGGGGGAGGAATAGCACCATCTGGTCAATTCATAGGTCGAGATTTCCGGAGGGGATTCGAAGCTCTATCTTCAAAGGAAAAATAAAAGGCACGCTAAGCGCGTGCCTCTTGTATTAACGCTGAATTCTAAATGCTAGGAAAATAAACCTTTTTCTACCTTGCTACCCTAACTCATTCAATCAACTCAGACCATATTGTTCTGGTGTTGGTAATTCGACTCCAGTCGCTCTCAATCTCCAGAGTGCTTCGTAAGCCGCATCACGCAGGAAGGGTTCAGGGCCATGAAGGGCCTGATATAACTCGAGTCCGAGTTCTTCATCACCAGCCAAGGCTATCGCCTCTAGAGCCGCGATCTTCTCATCCTCGGTTCCCTTATTAAGAGCCCTGCGGACCATCTCCATAGCAGCCGATCCCGGTGCCACTCCCAATCCCTCATTAGCAGCGAATTCGATCAACCAAGGTAACTCTGCAACTTCCCGAATTACAGGAAAGACCTTCCACGGAGGGTTGTGATGTCGCTCAGCGGCTTCTGCCGCTGCGCCACGTACAACCCATTGATCATCCTCAACCTGCATGCGTTGCAGGATTTCCAAAGACCATCTTTCTGGGACTCGAGCAAGTCCGAAAACAGCGGCACGTCGAGTGAGCAGGTTATCATGCTCACTGGCATCCCTCAGCATGCTGAACCCTTCATCAGGATGAGCTGCGAGGGCTTCAGCTGCTGCTAATCGAACTGCTTCGTCTCCTTCAAGCAAAACTTTTCCTAAACCCTCCAAGGCGGGTTCGGTCCCGATGGCAGCTAGTGCCAGACAGGCTGCCTGTCGGACATGAAGATTGCGGTCCTGGTAAACGATATCTAGAAGCGTATCGATCGATTCCTCATCCTCAAGGCCGCCTAACCCGAGCGCTCCAAGCACTCGACTGCTGGGTATATCAGAAGTTAGAAGGCGACGGAAAAGGATCCCAACAGATGGGTCTTTCGTTTCAGCCAATGCATGCACAGTACGCAGTCGCAGCCCATAGGGTTTGGTTTGAGAGCTGGCGATGGTCGCTAAGGCTCGTAAAGCTTGATCCTTCCATGGTGTCTTGAGGGGAGCCTCCCGAAGCCAGTGAGCGCAGGAGAGGAGGCTCGCTTCCAAGGGATCACCATCTGATTCAAGATAGCGAGTCGCGATCTCAGTGATGTCTCCCATAGCAGCCAGGAAGCCCATTGTATCTTCTGCCGGAGCCCAACCTGTTTGTGTGGTGCTTTCCGAGACGCCAGTTTCTACCATCGCTCTGGCAGCGAGGTAAGCACCAATCGCGGGTTGTGTAAACGAAGCCTTCTTACCTGCACGTTGATTTAGGATTCCCGCTTCCACAAGATTGTCGATCGGAGTTCCTCGGCGAAAGGCACGCTCGCTTACCGCCCCTTGTCTTTCGTTAATCCAGGACAGCGCAGCCGCCTCAGCCGGCTGAAGCTCATTGGTTGATAGGATTCGTCTGACATACGATTCCATATTGTCTACTGCTCTTGCGCCACGAGTGTCACCTGCATAAGCGGCCCAAGTTTGAAGGGTAAGTTCAAGAGGTGTCAAACCGCGGATTAATCCGATAAGCCAACCAGTGATTAACGCTGGATCGAGGTCACCAATACGCTTCTTCGGAAGGTTCGGTATGACATATTGCTGCCATGATTGTGCCCAACGGGTAAGGAATGTGCGTTGATAATAATCTGACCAGGGTGCGATAGGAATCGGGTTTAACCCAGCTTTAACCATTCCGTCATATCCCGAGACAGGCCCAGCAGCGATAATGCGATTGCCCGGAAATTCCTCGAGCAAACTGGTTAGCCACTCAGCGACTGGAGTAAGTTCCTCAAGGGACATCAGATCGAGACCATCCAAGAGGAGCAAGGCATGACCTTGACGAAATTGAGGTCGCAGATAGCCCGCGATCCGGGAAGCTAAAGGTGGGGATACGGTTTGTTGGGCTGCTGAGATCAAAGGCTTGAGGGGATCCTTGTCGAACCTTTTATCAAGTTGTAAATCCGTAGCATTTATCAGCACCGGAGTAAGCTCAACCGCAATTCCAGCCTCGGGATCCCTGTTCGCACAGCGAATAGCGAAATACGCTAAAGCCGTCGTCTTTCCGCTCCCCAAGGGACCCGTGATCATCAAGTTGGCACCATTGGAAAGTGCATCAGCGAGTGAAATAGTCGGTGCACTATAAAGTCCCGAAAGGAAGGTCCAATCGGGAAGGTTTGGTACTACTGAGAGGGTGTCCTCTGGTGGGGGTTCATCGCTTTGAGGGTCAGTGGAGATCGGCGGAGCGAGCAGACGTGGAGGTATTACAATCTCATCGAGAGCGAAGATCGGATTCGCCACATGCATCGTCTGCGCTCGGGTAATTAATTCGACTTGATAACGATTGATCGATGATGCCGCTAACCGTTCACCAAGACGCCTTGTTTGACTCTGAAGCAATCCTAGAATCCAAGTAAATATCGGGCGCATTCGAACCAGGACCCACGCCAATATAATCCCAACGATCAGACCGGCAAGGAATTCCTCGTAGTCAAAGCGGTAACCGAAAAGTCCTGTGATAAACTCTCTCATTAGAAGTCATCCTGCGTAGAGAATGCGTCCGCATTGACCGCAGCGGATCAATTCAGATCCGCTGCGGATGGATTGTTGCACAGAGTGGGCCAAAGCCAACCCACACGCACTACAACCACCCTCATGAACAAGGACGATCGCTCTACCAGCGAGGCGTTTGCGTAAAGTGTCATATAACGCCTGATCGTCTTGAACCACACTAGCCAAGGCAGCTTCGCGCTCTGCACCTAAGCGTTCAATCTTTGCCAAAAGGTTTTCGAGCTCCAGTTTTAAATCCTTCTGTTGATGTGCCCGGTTTTCAAGGGTGCGATTTATAACCTCATCCGCAGTATCTCTCTCCTGCTGTGTTTCATCGAGATAGATCATGGCTTCGAGCAATCGATCTTCGAGCGTAACGAGATAGCGCCTGAGCGATTCAGCTTCTTGTTGGCGTTCGTGGAGCTCCTTAGGGTTCTGTACGAAACCTCCATAAAGGGTTTTTTCTGTCCGTTCGATCTTAGCCCGTTGCGTGTCGACATCGTGTCGTGCAGTAGCATGTGTAATTTGTGCGGTTTTTAGTTCAGCCTCACAGTTTTCTAACACCCGGCGCAAGCGTAGAACCTCTTTATCATCCTTAAGAATTTGCTGGATTTCATCAGCCCTCTCATGACTATTCATGAGCTCGATATCAAGCTGTTGCAACCTGTAAAGGCTAGAAGCGCGGCTCATGAGGCGATTATAGAGGCAATTTGGTCATGAGGGCAAGATTTACCATAGCGCTAGACAAAGGCTCAGCGTACAATGCGTAACATGAGTGTAAGAGACAAATGGGTTCTGGTATTGGGGTTGAGTCTCACGGTCGTCACCGCTGCTTTGGCTCCCTATCTTGTCGCAGGACGGCTGGCTCGTGTAGGATCGTTTACTGGCTTCTTGATCAACCCATTGGATGGTTTTAGTTACTTGGCAAAGATGCGGCAGGGGGTTGACGGGTCATGGTCATTCTACTTGCCATATATCTCGGATCCTGGCTCAAATACTTACATTTTTTTATTCTATATATTCCTCGGAAATCTAGCTCGCTGGCTGAACATCTCATTATTGATCGTCTACTACGCAGCCCGATTTGTAGCGGGATTTATTATGTTCAGCCTGGCCTACTTCTTCTACAGCCAGTTGTTCGAAGAGAAGCATCTTAAATGGACTGCGACGTTATTAACGATGTTCGGATCTGGCTTGGGGTGGCTTGCCATCCCTTTTGGTATTCAAGCCAGCGATTTATCCATTCCGGAATCGATCCCCTTTCTCTCTGCCTATGCAAATCCCCATTTTCCTTTCGCTGCGGCTGTCATGTTGGTCGCAGTGCTCTCTGTCTTCAATAGAGAACGGATCTGGATTCGAAGCATAGCTGGATTCATTTGTGGGACATTGTTGGGTGTTGTTTTACCATTCTCGATGGTTAGTCTAGCGATCGGTGTAGGGATTTGGCAGATTTTTGAAGGTCTTCAAGAAGGATGGAACGGCTTGAGCGAATTTCTTCGCAAGCAGCGCACTCACCTCATCCCATTCCTTGCGCTTTTAGTGGGTTCGTTGCCTTGGGTGATATATGATCTATGGCTTAGCCGTTCCCACCCGATCCTTTCGATTTGGAATGCACAAAATATAACCCTGTCGCCACCAATCACCGATTATGTCATTGGATATGGTTTGATTCTCATCCTAGCTATTCTCGGCATCACGAGGACCGGAGTTAGAGACCGACCTCGGGGTCGATTGCTGTTGGCCTGGGCGCTGAGCAATATGATATTGCTCTATATGCCTTTCAACTTTCAACGAAGGCTGACCCTGGGTCTCTTCTTCCCATTAGCGGGATTAGCGGCACTCGGTCTCGAAAGGATTGTTGGGGGACGAGAGAAGTACAGGGCAGCGCTTATCCTGCTGCTTATCTTGTCTATCCCTTCGAGCCTAATCGTTATCGGCGCTGGTCTCTCAGGGGTAGGGAAGGGTGACCCGTCGGTTATCCATCTTCCAGGCGAACTCGAGGCTTATTCGTGGCTTGATGAGAATTCACCACCGGGAGCTCTTATCCTGGCTTCACCTGATATAGGAAATCGACTTCCTGCATTTGCCGATGTGAGAGTGTTGTATGGTCATCCATTTGAGACTCCATATGCCGAATCCCAAAAATCCTTGGTAGAGTCGCTGTATGCCTGGGAAGGATCGAATGCGGAGGCGATAGATCTCATCGATCAATTGGACCTTGTTTTTATATTTTTCGGAGAAAGGGAGCGGGTACTTGGAGAACCGGAGTGGATCATGGAGCTTCCCATGGTCTTCACGTCCCAGGCGGTGGAGATCTACGAGGTCGTGTCGCCATGACACGTCGGATCCGTATTGAACTCGTGCTCATGCTCTTATTTGCAGCTCTTTGGTTGGGACCGCTCACCCTTGAAGCGGATGGTTTCCCCTTCTACCGTGGCGCTGAGTATTCTGATCTGCTTATCTCCCATTGGCCGAACGCCTATTTCCTGCGGCAGTCGCTACTCAAATGGGGGCAGATCCCTCTCTGGAACCCAACAACCCTAGGGGGTGCACCCTTTACTGCAGATCCCTTATCCGGATTGTGGTATCCACCAAATTGGTTGATCTTCGTCATGCCGATCAGCTTGGCGTTCAATGTCACCCTTTGGTTGCACCTGGCATGGGCAGGTTGGGGAATGTGGCTTCTAGCTCGTAAAGAGGGTGTGGGATGGTGGGGGGGATTGATGGCTGCCCTTGCTTTCAGCGGTACATCGAAGTTGATCGCTCATATTGGACTGGGGCATTTGGGATTGGTCTGTGCGGTGAGCTGGACGCCATGGATCCTGATTCTTGTCCATCGATTTGTTGATGAAATTTATTCAAGGCGTGGGGGATGGATCCGTTGGACCGCGATGGCCGGAGCTGCGCTCGGGTTTCTAACTTTGGCTGACCCAAGGTGGACGTTGCCTGCGGTGTTTGTATCATTGGCTTATGGTCTGTATTGCGCTGCGCATAGCCATAAAGAAAGTGGAACTATCTTAAATAAATATCGGGTCAGTAGACTCCTGATAGCCGTGATCATCTATTCCATCACGGCTATTGCAATCGCAGCATGTCTTATATTGCCTCTTTTCGAGTATATACAACTGACAACCCGGACGGATATCTCGATCGTTGACCAAACACAACTTCAATTGCCAATCGCAAATTTACTCGGTGTGATCCTTCCTCTGATCACTCAACCCGAGTGGGTGGGTTACCTAGGAGTGACGGCCTTCTGCCTGGCGATCGTCGCGTTGTTGTCGAAAGGTCCAAGAGTGGGATTTTGGTCAGCGGTTGTGATCGGCGCTTGGATCTTTGCCCTAGGAGATCAAACACCGCTCTTTTCAGTTTTCACTGCGATTGTGCCAGGAGCAGGCCTGTTAAGAGTCCCAGCGAGGATGTTGATCCTAGCTTCTTTTGGTATCGCTATGCTGTGTGGAAAAGGCGTGGATTGGTTTCTCAGGGATGAAATTGAGAGCGTCACCGCTAAGAGAGTACGACTCTCGACGATTGGAATCGCGCTTGCGGTTCTATTATTGATCTGTGGATTGTGGATTCAAGCCAGAACATTACCGACCATTCTCATTGGAACTGGTGTGTTCGCGTTCCTGATCGTGATTTGGATTCTGCTAAGGTTTAAGTTTCGGTTCCCTCAAAATTATCGGGCTTTCGTTTGGCTTTTGCTGATTGTCGTTGATCTGTTGTGGGTAAACGCACAAATCTTGGCGGTTCGATCTCAGGACATCGCACTAAGTGAGCGAATGATCTTGGCTGAGAAAATCGCCAATGCACCCCAAGATGGCCGTATTTTCTCTCCATCCTACAGTTTACCTTATCAAACCGCGGTTCAAGCCGGACTGGAAATGGTGGATGGCATCAATCCACTACAATTGAAGGCTTTCCGCGATTTCATGGCACATGCCACGGGTTTCTCGTCAGAAGATTACAGCGTGACTTTGCCTCCATTTCCAAATGGTGACCCGAACCAGCCTTGGGGAATGGAGATTGATCCACTGAAGCTGGGTCAACTGAATGTCGCTTACGTCCTTTCCGAATATCCTGTCGAGTCTGATGATTTAACCCTAATAGAAAAAGACCAAGGGGCATACATTTACGAGAATGAATTGGTACGACCACGTGCATGGATCCAAGATTCTCAAGATCTCTCAAATATAGAGTGGCGGGCCATTGATTCGATCGTGTGGACACCAAATCAGATCACAATCAAAGCGAGCGGTCCAGGGATATTGGTGCTTAGCGAGATCGCATATCCTGGGTGGAAAGTCGCTGTAGATGGGACTGATGCTGAGTTACACGCAGTGGATGATCTCTTGCGAAGTGTCAAACTAAGTCCTGGTGTTCATGAGATTGTATTTTGTTTTCAACCATGGACTGTCTATCTAGGAAGCGTAATAACACTGGTCACCCTTCTCGTCTTAATTGGGATATGGATACGAAGATGACCAAACGAGAACGTTCGTGGAATCTTTTCTATTCTGTTGTACTGGTCATCTTTGCATCTATCCCGTACTTCCTGGGGTATTTTACGCACGGTGATACTTGGCAATTCACAGGATTCGTATTTGGTGTTGAGGATGGGAATTCCTACATTGCTAAGATGCTACTTGGCTCTCGAGGTGATTGGTTATTCCGGACGCCTTACACGAGTCTTCCTCAGAGCGGTGTAGTAGCATTCCTCCCCTATTTACTTTTAGGAAAGTTTGCTGCCGGTGTTGCAATCCACGAGCAGATGGTTGCTTTGTTTCATCTCTTCCGCGTATTCGCGACGCCCATCGCTGTATTTGCGACGTACCAATTTGTGTCACTCTTCGTGACTTCTATTTGGTGGCGTCGTTGGGCAACGATCCTGGCGACTGCCGGAGGTGGGTTAGGATGGTTCTTAATACTCATCGGGAACTCGCCATGGCTTGGGAGCTTACCACTTGACTTTTATTCACCGGAAACATTCGGCTTTCTTTCTTATTACGGCCTTCCACATCTAATTCTAGCGAGAGCGTTCCTGCTTTTTGGTCTAAGCTTCTATCTTCAATCCATAGAAACAACAAAATCGGGTTGGATTGCAGGGATGTTCTTCTTGGGGCTCGTTCTGGTCCAACCGATAACGATCCTGCCAGCATATGCAATGATCACAATTCATTTGGTGCTTCTAATAGTAAAAGAGTCCCGCGGTCGGAATTGGCAGAACATCAAGCCTTGGTTGGGAGCTGGATTGAAGATCCTTCTCCTGTCCTCACCAGTGGTCATATATTTGGGATATTCCTTTACGCAAGATCCGTTCTTAAGTGCTTGGACCTCGCAGAACCTCATCCTTTCACCAAACCCGTTACACTACGTCATCGCGTACGGCTTGATCATGCTGCCGACCGTGATGGGCATAAGGCGAGTAGTGCTAGAAAGAAATTCTAGGGGGTTGTTATTACTCGGATGGGTCATCCTATTTCCTTTATTGGCGTATGCACCCTTCAATCTCCAACGTCGTCTGCCTGAAGGAATTTGGGTCGCACTCCTGTCGCTGGCGGCGATTGGGTTGCAGGGTTGGTTAGGTGACAATGTAAAGATCGAGCGTTGGGTTGGAAGGTTTCTCCTCTCGTTTGGGCTTCTGAGCAGCCTGCTTCTTATTGCTGCTGGCATGGATGTTGCGATCAGACCTAAAGAACCCGCTTTCAGAAAATTCGAAGAAGTGGAAGCTTTTTCCTGGTTGAATGAGGAGGCGGAACCAAATTCCGTTGTCTTGGCAGCCTTTCATACTGGTAATGCGCTTCCAGCATGGGCACCAGTGCGCGTTGTCATAGGGCATGGTCCTGAGAGTGTAGATCTAGAAGAATTGGAGCCTCAAGTAGATGCTTTCTACGACGAGAAGATGACGGATGCTGAACGACTTCAGTTCATCAGGAGTCATGATGTGCAGTATGTCTGGTATGGCCCTCGAGAAAACGCCTTAGGTTCGTGGAACCCAGCTAGATCAGATTTCTTGACTCTTGCCTATAGCTACGCTGATTACAAGATCTACAGCGTTCAGAGTTCTCATGAGTGAGGGACGTGGTCAATTCGTTGTGATCTAGTCTACAAGGAAAACGTCGCTTGATTGAGATTTTGAGACCACTACTTAGATATTGTGATGAGTACAAGTAAGGTAAAACATCTACCCGTTCTTTTGGTCGTCCTCGGACCACTGATCCTTTTTGGGCCCATGCTTCTGCGTGGTGAGGCCTTATTCTGGGGAACGCCTTTACTACAATTTGTCCCTTGGCGAGAATCCGCATTTCAGACTCTGAGCCAAGGTTACCTGCCGCTTTGGAATCCGCAACTTGGGATGGGTGCTCCTTTACTTGCGAATTACCAATCGGCGTTGCTCTACCCGCCGAATTATCTTCTCCTGATTACGGGAACAGCATGGGGGCATGGACTACTGGTAGCCCTGCATTTAATGTGGGCGGGTATTGGGATGGTAGCTCTAACCCGTCATCTTGGTTTGGGTTCCCTGGGGCAATCTGTATCCGCCTTAGCCTACGCTCTATCAGGGTACCTCGTGGCAAGAGGAGGATTCCTGAGCATCAATGCGGCAGCCGCTTGGTTGCCTTGGATCCTTTTGACGGTCGATCGGCTCGTAAAATCTTTGGAGATGGATGGGTGGAGTAGGGATACGGTCAAAGCCACATTGTGGTTTAGTGCAGCCCTCGCGCTCCAATGGCTTGCAGGTCACGCGCAAACTGCCTGGTACACCCTCGTTATCGCTTGCATATGGGCGTGTTGGAGGACAATGCGTTCGGGTGGTTGGAATGGGCTTAAGCGAATTGGCGTTCCTCTCATCGCGGCCGGTATGCTCGCTTTTATTGTGTCGGCGGTGCAATTACTCCCTACAGTGGAGTACCTGCTCAACTCCCACCGTGTATCGTATCTCGATCCTCAGTTCGCGATGACCTACTCGTTCTGGCCATGGCGTCTACTTGACCTGTTCTTGCCGGGTCTTTTCGGCAACCCAGCGCTAGGGAATTATTGGGGGTACGGGAACTACTGGGAAGACGCGATTTATGTTGGAATGCTGCCTCTTATCTTAGCCCTGATCGCCATTTGGAGAGGGTTTCGATGGAAGGAGCAGACATCTCTTGTCCGGTTTCTTCTTGGTTTAGCTTTTGTAGCTTTTATCTTCGCTCTCGGGAAGCACACCCCTCTCTTCCCACTGCTCTTTCGTTATGTTCCGACCTTTAACCTGTTTCAGGCGCCAACCCGTTGGAATCTGATCCTGATTTTTGTATTGGCTTTGTTGGCAGGAATAGGTGCTGAGAATTTGCGTGCCCCAACGGGTCGAGCACTTTATTGGACGCGGTTGGGCACCGTGGGAGCGGCGGTCGTGGGTTTCGCAGCTTGGATAGGATCGCAACTCATCGAGGGTGTGGAACCGAGCTTCATCCGCGCCTTTACTGTTTCGGGATTCTGGTTGTTCGTGGCTGGTTTCATCATTCTTAAGGTGCCAGAGAGCCTCTCATGGAGATGGGTAGCCATCGTGGGGTTGGTTGTCTTAGCTGATCTTGTTTACGCTGGGTTTGGATTGAATCCCAGCGTTCCGTTAAGCGTATTTCGTGGAGACAGTGCACTTCGGAATATCGTCGTAGATGAGCACCGAGTCTATATACCATCCGATGTGGAATACGAGCTGAAGTTTAAACAGACTCACCGCTTCGATACTTTTAACCTGGACATGGATTGGCGGACTGTACGTGATATCGGTTTACCGAATACGCCGATCTTGAATGGCATCAACTCAGCTAACAATTTCGACCCTTTATTGCCGAATCGCTTTGTCGTATGGATTGAGATGATCGAAGAATTACCAAGTGACCAGCGCTTGAATCTCCTCGCCCTGATGGATGTGGGATGGCTGGCGGTGTTGGATACGGGATCAGATTTGGGCGTGAGATACGAAGCCGTGCCCGATGCTGAGAGAATAAGGCTGGTTCCAGAAGCTGTTGTTGTAGGTTCAGCTGCTGAAGCTCTGTCCAGCGTGTCCGAGCCGGATTTTGATCCCATGAGAATCGTCGTGCTCGAAGATGACGCTGTGCCGTCCCTTCCAACCGGTGGAGGTGGTGAAGTTGTCCACATTGAAACCTCAGATCCGGGTCTGGTACCCCTTCGTGTCGAAACAATCCGAGGGTCATGGCTGCTTCTCTCTGATACCTGGTATCCAGGTTGGAGTGCTGAGTTGGATGGTGCAAAAACAAGGCTTTACAAAGCCGATTATCTCTTTCGAGCGGTTTGGGTTCCCCCAGGTAAGCATAGCGTTGAATTTCGCTATCGCTCTCCGCTCTTCTTTTTCGGAGCGGTGTTGAGTGTGTTGGGATGGTTGGCTATGGCAGGGATCGGGTGGCGATGGCGAAAGAAAGAATAAGGGCAAGCTGGCCGGCGCTTGTTACGCTGGTCGTCTCATGTGCCTATGTGCTTTGGCGGTTATCAGCTTCAGGCTGGGATCCCGTGGCTCTGGCTGAGTTGGGATCGCGTTATGCAGAAGGTGATCCGTCGGGCACCGAGGGGTATGATGGGCAATTCACCTATTACCTCGCTGTAGACCCCAATCCGAGCGCGGTAGTGAAACGGCTCGATGTCCCTGCTTACCGCTATCAACGAATTCTCTATCCAATCCTTGCAAGGGTGATAGCACTGGGTGATCGATCGATCATTCCATGGGCACTCCTGGCCATTAATCTGGTGGCTCACGTAATGGGTACTTGGGCGGTGATGCAGTTTCTGGTCGATCATGATCTATGGCGAGGGTATGCGCTCATCTATGGTCTTTGGGTCGGATTGGTTGTGGGGGTCGGTCTTGATCTTAGTGGTCCCATGGCTTATGCCCTCGTCGTAACAGGATGGCTTCTCTACCATCGTGGGCGTTATCTTCCTGGCGCCTCCTTGATAGGGTTAGCACTATTCACCAAGGAAACAAGTTTATTATTCTGGTTTCCACTTTTGCTATCAAACGTATTGAATCAACGGAAGTGGCGCGCGATGTCTTGGCTTTGGGTGGGGGGGATCCTATTCGCTGGTTGGCAGTTTTGGTTGTGGAAGGAATTTGGTTCTCCAGGTTTGGGCAGTGGGGGAACGATGGCAACTCCTTTTGAGTGGATACCTTTTATGGGTTTATGGAGAATCGGTCCAATCAGCATGGCGACGTTAGGTCTTTACATCTTGATGTTTGGTCCAACGATTGTTTTACCTTCAGTATGGGGGGTGTTCCGCAGTATTGGGGCGCTTCGTCGAGGTGAGAAGCATGCTGAGACTTGGGCATTATTGATCAACAGCCTTTTCATCGTTTTCATGCCTTTTTCAACCTTCAGAGAACCATTGAGTATCTTGCGAGTTGCAGCAGGTTTGGTCGTAGCGGTGATTTTATATGCTGCCAAGCGAGGTGATAAGCGGATATTAAATTATGGGATGTTCTGGGTACCTCTATTGGTAGTCCTTCTCAAAGGATGATCTACCTTACAGGCATGTAGGTCTCCGCGCGACTTCCCTTGAATTGGTATAAATCTGGGATGGATAGAAAACTTTTTGTGTGGTGATCAGATCCGTCTCAAATAGATCTCAGTTGGTCCTTAAGATGGAACGATTGCGAGCTGAGGCGCTGGTGTTAATTCTATCCGCTGCTCATCCAGCATCCTCATCATACAATTTCATTGACAAATCACGTTGTATCCCCAGTCTGCTTCAGTGAGATGTTGGCCAGCCGACACCTTGCAGCGCCCTTGTTGAAACTCGTGTAAGAGGTCCTACCCCTTCGCAACGGAGGATTCTACTGCTTGTGAATTCGAGGGAAGAAGCGCGGCACCTGCTCCATATATTCCTGGTAGTCGGGTGAGCGTTGCAGCAGGTCGACCTCCTCGCATCTGGCCTGAATGATAAGCCAGAGAATGCCTAGGGCAGAAGCAACAACCACCATCGAAGTGGGCTTCAGGAGGATAACTGCTGTGAATCCAAGTATTGCGCCCGAATAAATCGGATGGCGTATACGACTATAGATACTTTGGCGAACGACCGCATCGCGAAGCGAGGGTATGGCAGCAGGAATACCAAGGCTCAACAGCCCCCAGATCACAAGTACGGAGGATAGCAGGCCAAGGAGCCGTCCTAGGAGGTCAGTGACCAGCCCTGGGGGAAATACAAAGGGCGAAGATGAGGTAATAGCTATGGATAGACCGAGAACCCAGAGAGGAATACCCAAGATAACGCGCAGCACAAACGATGCAATTCTCCCACCTCGTTCTCCCAAGATACGAGTGTATTTCGTCGTGAAAGCACTGGCCAAATTTAGAGCAAAGCCAATCAGCAACGGGACGATGAAGAGAATCATAGGCTCTCACCTTCGAAAGCGTGGAATTTGCATGGTTGGAGCAGCAATGACTGGCTAATGGCTGCGAGCTGAGGCGCCTGGATTAGCACCATACGGCTTTGTTCTAAGCGGCCCCACATTTTTATGCCTCGCGCGGGCTCCGCTCTCGAAGATCCCGCGTTCTTTACGGGGCAGCGAGACGTTAGACGGCACCTCGCGCTGATACTGCGTTTTGTAGAAGCTGAATTACATCATCCGGTCGGCGTGTCGAGAATGAGATATCCTGCACAATTCCTACTTTTCTATTAAACGCGATCACAACTCTGGGATGCTCTAGGAAATTGAAGGAAGCACGGTATCTCTTTCGAATAAACATGAAGTGTATCCCCGCTCCTCCATACCTCATCAAAATAGGCAGATCATCAAGGCGACATTCTCTGATATTGTCCAATGGTATTGTCCATGTGAAGATACCAAACTTGAGCTTTAAAGATTCCGGGGTGAGACGGATAATGAGTGTTCTGTAATTCACTGAGTAGAAAAAGAAAAAAACGAAAAAAAAGAAGAAAGCAGCATTGAGAATGTCTAGACTGCCTGTACCCATACGCCAGATTAGCAACATGAAGAAGAGAATTGTGAAGCTCAAGAAAAGCGCTTCCGTCCAATCGGAAGATACTCTCTCCTCGTAAATTGGGTTGTCTATTATGACCATCATTTTACCTTTTAAGCGAACCGCATCGGTCAAGACATTTTTCGATAGTACCGCCTAACGGTTTGCTTCACCCGCGCGGCGGGGCTCGTGAAAGAGCTTCTGCCTCAAAAACAACTACAATCGCGTATGGCCGCCGATCTCGAGCGGCGATAGCCGCGTCGGGTGCAAGCCGTGTTGGGCGTCGCTACAGTGCTGTATTGTGACCACAAAGCGGAATTCAGCACTTCATGGTAGCTTTCTCTCCATCACTGGTAGCTGGAGGTACGAGGCCTGCGCAGAGTTCCTCTGGAAGTTCAGTTCCGGTATCCCCTCCAGCGGGTAGCGGGTCTTCAACGCCGCATCGTGCCCAGCAATAGCTAGGCGGATGCGATGCCCCATAAATATCAGCACCGAGATCGGAAGGAGCGTGATGCTTATCTCGGCCACCTCACCCGGCGTGAGCGGCTGGACATCCACCTTCCGCAGGGAGTGATACACGCCCAGCGGGATATACGGAGCTGTTCTCGGATCCCCGACTTTCCGGTGGATGGCCCGTAGAAGCCCTTCCGTCAGGTAGGTCACACGGCCGTCGGGCGCCACATCCTCGAGGAAGACATGAAAGGCGCCATCGGAGTGTGTTGAGATGACTTGCAGGGATACGGTGGGACTTCCGGTGATCTCGAGATCCGCTTCGAGGGGCGCCGAGGTGTAATGCAATAACTTTTCATCTTCCGCACGGCGATCACCATACTTCACGGGACGTCCCAACTGTCCCATCCAGCGATTCTCCTCGCCAGAGGATGCCGTGAAATCGACGGTGTACGCATCATACACATCTGGGGAAACGGGCCTGGTGTGGATGAGTGACCGGCTCTCGCCAAAATACAATGTCTGTATCTGGATGTCTTTCGGTGGCCAGACATCGGTTTCCTTCCAGACATTGGCCCCGTAGGTGAAATAGGTGACTCGCCGTTGCTCCCTGATCTCTGGGTCATCCTTTAGATGACGGGCAAAATAATCGAGCATTTCTGCGTCGGGATTCTTAAAACCCGGCTCATGCGGAGTCTGGTCGGGCTGCGTTCCGTAGAGGTCGACGAACTGACCTAAACGGTGCCCAGTCGGCGCTATGACGATCCTCTGTGGAGTATCAAAAGTAAGAAACTTTTCCAATACCCCTTCGGCTGTCCCGGCATCGATCCATCCCACGCGATTGTAGCTGTTGACCTGGGCTTTCTCGATGCGCTCCTTGTAGCTGTAGAGCGCAATATCCTCCCAGGTTGCCACCCCATCGGCGACGGGGAATGTTGTGTCGAGATATCTATTTTCCAAATCGCCGTAGAGTTTTTCAACATCTGGATTGGAGCGGTGATCCTGGATGGCCTGGTGAAAGATCTCCAAATCCGCTCCCCTGGGACGTTTCAAACCCTTGATCCAGACTCGCAACAACATTTTCTCCGGGAAGGAAAGAGGGTGTCCCCTCATGAGTTCGCCCAATACGAGGATGTCATCCATGTCACCGGCCTGTATCAACTTCGCCCAGTCATGGAGGAAAGCACCGGAGCCGAGTCCACCAGGATTGACAACACTCCTGAAGGCGTCGAAGTCGGGTTTCATGGAGTAGACGGCTTTCAACTCGGGACGCAAGGCTGCACAGCTCATTTCGGCCGTAGTTCCGGAATAGGAACCGCCATAAACACCCATTTTCTGATTGGACCAGGGCTGTCTCGAAACCCAGTCAATCGTCAATACCATGGCATCTATTTCGATGGAGGAATAATCAGAATAACGCGGTCCGCTGGATTGACAGGAGCCTGGGGATTGGACGAAGACGAAGGCAAAGCCCCTATCCAATATTTCCAGGGTGGTCCTAAGGCCGTCATCCTTGTAGCCGTAGAAACTAGCCACTTTTGCAAGCCAGCCGTCCTCGACCTCCTCGATATAGCGCTCCATTCTCAGGAGCGTGGGGATCTTCTCTCCGGCTTTCAGCTTGGCGGGCAGCCACACGCTGATCCACACCTTTGTTTTTTCATCCAGACTCAGGTAACGATTATGATTAACCGCATAGCCAGCCAGGGTTTTCTTCCTGGTGTAATCGGGGGAAAGTAAAAGGCCCATCAAAAGCAGCACGATGGTTAAGCCGGCTAGGCCAGCAATGATTGGCATTTTTTACCTCTTTCTGCTCGGAAAGGAACGAACATGTGGGTACAGCCGCCGCCCCGTTCGGTGGCGCGGAACGCGCCGCCTAACAGCCTCGAGCTAAGCGGCCTGGCCAGCCCAAGGCTAGTATCGCACCGAACTCAACATCTCGGCTGGCCAGGCCTTCTCATGGAAGTGGTTAGGCCTATCAGATTCCTTCACTACAATCCATTTTAATCTAGCGTGACTTCAACAAGTGCCCGGTGATTTGCATATGACCAAGATGCAGGGCGGTATGTTCCAGGACATGGGCAATCGACCAAGCTACTGTGTATTCCCGACCATCTCTAGGTGATATTCTGAGTTCGGCAAGATGGTCAGTTGCCAAGCGGCTGAATGCCTCTCGCGTATAGCTAAGCGCAGCATCCAATAAGCCCAATAGGACATCTTCACTCACGCCATTAGTCGAAAATTCCTTATCCCTATTCCGACCGGATGCTTCCTCCATAACAACATCGCCAATCCAATATCGTTCAGCCCCTGCGATATGAGTTGCAAGGACGGCAACAGAGTTCATTTCATCGTTGGGGCACCAATCCAATTCCTCTTGAGTCAGCCCCGAAATCTGCGATTGGCAACCCTCATGCAAAGCTTCAAGGACCTCAAAATAAGCTTCGAAAACTGGATCCATCTTGCTCCTTGTAAATGCTGACGATCGGCCTAACGGTATCGGGTTGAGCTGCCTGGCTAGGACACTTTCACATTATCGCGCCGAGCTGGCCGGGTCCGCTCTCGAAGATCCCGCGTTCTTTGCGAGGCAGCGAGTGGTTAACCCGCCTCAAGCTTGACTGAAACATCCCTGGCCCACAATGATGCTCCTAATTGTCTCTAGTTGCGCGTTGATTGCTCGATTGCGATCGACTAGGCGATTCGCTCTTGCGGAAACGAATAATCTGGATAAACCTGTAGCCTCCGAATATGGCCAGGCAATATACCAGGACATCGATAACCATGGATGGACCGCGGAGGTCGTCTTCCAGTCCTAGCATCCCCGGCACCGAGATCGTAGGGGAATCTACGACGTACTGCAGAGGGAATCCCGCACCCAGCACCGGACCGTAGCAGAGATGATTCGGCGGTTCACCGCAGAGGTTTCCATAGACGCCGATCGCCGGCCCTGTTCGTTGGTAGATGAAGGCAGATACTCCTGCCAATGCAAATCCCATCAGCAGGATTTTGAAACCAGCGCTTGATCGGAATCGAACTGCTAGCGAGATGATTATGGCGAATTGTAGAATTATGACAGGCGGCCCGAGGTACATACCGAGGGTCGAGATCGTGAGCAACTGGATCATGAGCGCTAGGAAGACTAGATAACCTGCTCGGTCGCCGAGTCCTCGCTGGCCTCTGGCAGCCAACAAAGTCAGACTACCGACCATGAACATCGGGACCACGATGGTCAGTACGCCCTCCCCATCTTGATACCGGAGGTACTCGGTAGCCGCCAGTAATCCTCCCAGTATGCTGAGTGATCCGAATACCAGCAGGCCGGTGGCACCCGCAATAGATGCAATCCGAGGAACCAAGCGTTGTGCACTCAAGGGGGAATGATTGATCACTGTCAGCTATGTTCCATCCTGGCTGCCGAATATGGTGCTACCCAGAGGTTTCGCATTCATGCCAAACCAATTGCCGCGAGGCGGGCTAACGGAAGAGCTCACCTGCTCTGAGCGGAGCGCGCAGCGCGCAGTCGAAGAGTCAGGTACAGCGGGGGTTAGCCACCATCCCTGTTTGTTTTATACCATTCTGCACTCGACAATGAAAACTCGATACGCTCCAAAGGTTCACCTCGGACTGAAATTGAAGAGCGGTGGGGCATGATTTTCTGGTTAGTGAAACCAGCTTTTTGCGCGCAATGAACCATACGTTTATTCCCCGTCCAGGTCGCGGTTCGTATTGTGTTTAGACCTAAAGAGTCAAATAAGAAGTTGAGAAATAGGCTCACTGCCTCAGTACCATACCCTTTTCCCCAGTTCTCTTCTTCAGGTATACATATACCGATAAAAGCAGATTTTTCTTCTTGATCCCAATTGTAGTAATTTACCCAACCAATATGTTGGCCTTCCACAGTATCAATATGCCAACCTTCACTATTGCTAGAAGAGGAAGAACCTTTAGATTTTTTCTTAATGCGTTTGTCAAATTCCTCCCGTCTGATAGGTTGGAAAGGCTGATCCGGCTCATCATAATATTTCCATTCTTCCAAATTCATCCATCTGAAGAAGTCATCGTCATCCGAATCACGATGATCATCCCGTAGAATTAGTCGTTGCCCTTTAATCTTCAAATCAGATTACTCCTTATTTTTTGTGGTGGCTAACGGCCTCGAGCTCAGCGGCCAGGGATAGGACCAATCATTATCAAATCGTCGCGCATCCCTGGTCCGCTGCAGCGGGTTGTTAGGCTGAAACATGACTTTACCAGGAATTATTCAAAGCCTTCTTTATTAAAAAGATAACCTAAACCTCGATGGGTACTTATGTGTTGTTGGCTGCTATGCTTCTCGAGTTTTTCTCTCAAGCGGCTTACAAGCTTCTCAATCTTTGCATCATCTTTAGTTCCAGCACGATAATGCTCTCCCCACACTTCCTTAAATATCAGCTCCTTTTTTACAAGTTTGCCTTCC
Source organism: Anaerolineae bacterium (assembly GCA_011174825.1). GTDB lineage: Bacteria > Chloroflexota > Anaerolineae > Anaerolineales > E44-bin32 > DUEZ01. Next base: position 27,600 of record DUEZ01000083.1, read on the forward strand.
CTCGATTGGAATAGTTTGAGTAGTATAGTCTCCAGGTAAGTAAGAAAAACTTTATTATCTCCGACATAGGTAAATCCAGAATTTTCGTCGTAAATAACGCCACCTTCTGATGTAGGAAGTGTACGAATTTGGACGGTCTCTGCTTTATTAGATGATTGTTGTAAGTCATCCATCAAGTCAATCAATCTAAATGGCCTTAGATCATCATACGCTTGCACAGCTGACAACTCTGCAAACGTCCGCTTAGCCAAATCGAATTCACCCGTTTCGAATAGAAGATACCAGGTACTGGCCTCTGACTTTCGCCCAAAAATCGCAAACACTGATTTTTCTTTCATACTTTTTTCAGCCTAAATATGCTTATCTGGAAAGGTTTCCTTGTATCACCCCGAGGGGGGATTTTTTGTAGCGTTTGTTTCGTAATCGCCCCCCATTGGGTGGACTACACGGTCAATTTTCCGAATTATATTCCTAGGGGGATACTACAAGGAAATATTTCCTCTTTTCCTCAACCAAACACAGCATATTCCATTTCTGGACGCATTTCAACAAGGGAGATTGATTCAATAACAATATCAATAATAAAAGGGGGTAGAATGGGGCCTCCCACAAATCCACTCCAAAGCCCTCAATAATTCGCTTTTGCGAGAGGCCATACTTTAAGCTAATCTGGAGACAGACAGGGTACAATTTGGGACGATACAAAAAGACAATAAATCGCTATTTGTCATATGCGCACCCAGCATATCCATAGGGTGACGGTGTGGAAGACATCCAACAACTTGCAGCGCGACTGATCGCCAATATCGAGAAGGTTATCATCGGGAAAACTGAGGCCATTAGGCTGACAGTTCTTGGCTTACTCTGTCAAGGACATATTCTTATCGAGGATGTCCCTGGCACCGGCAAGACGATGCTCGCAAGGAGCCTCGCCCGATCGATTGGTTGTTCCTTCCGTCGCATCCAATTCACCCCTGATATGCTTCCCAGTGATATCACCGGAGTATCCATCTTCAATCAGAAATCGCGTGAGTTTGAGTATCGCCCAGGTCCGATCATGGCTCAGATCGTGCTCACGGATGAGATCAACCGAGCGACTCCCAAATCACAATCTGCACTGCTCGAAGCGATGGAAGAGAGACAGGTCACAGTCGATGGAGTGACGTATCCTACTCCCAGTCCATTTATGGTCCTCGCGACCCAGAACACTATCGAATACGAAGGAACCTTTCCATTACCTGAAGCGCAGATGGATCGGTTTCTCATAAGAATTCATCTAGGTTACCCCGGAACATCCAATGAGATCGATATGATGGAGAGGCAGAAGCTCGGGCACCCGATCCACGCATTGGAGTGTGAAGTAGATGTGGAAGATTTGCTGGTTGCGCAATCTGCGGTACGAGAGGTGACCCTCACAGAAGAGATCAAACGATACATCGTTGATCTGGTTGAGGGTACTCGCAGCCACGACGAGGTTTATCTCGGCGCCAGTCCGAGAGGAAGCCTAGCACTGTTCCGCACCTCTCAAGCGCTGGCAGCAAGTTTGGGTCGTGATTATGTCCTCCCAGATGATGTGAAACGAATGGCTGTTCCGACCTTGGCTCATCGATTGGTCCTCGCCTCAGTCGCTCGAATCCAGGAGATCAATGCCAAGGATATCATTCAGGAATTGACTCGTAGAATTCCGGTCCCAGGTGGTGAGGGGATTTGACATCCAATAAAAACGAAGGGGTGGCGATCTGCCCTGCTTCAGTTTGACTGGCCCAATGGATAAACGGATGTGCGCCTCATCATTCTAAAACCTACTAGCTATCATCCGGAGCGTTAGATGTACCAGCGTTATCTAAACGTGACTGTATTCGCTGCAGGGATGACAACCCTCGCGATTGAATTGTCGGCCTCGCGTTTGCTTGGGAATGTTTTCGGGACCAGCAATATCGTTTGGGCCAATATCATTGGTTTGATTTTAGTATATCTAGCGGCAGGATATTTCATCGGTGGGCGTTGGGCCGATCGTTCACCATACGCGGATACGTTTTACCGATTGATCGCATGGGGAGCGTTCACCGCTGGCTTGATACCCATTATAGCGAGACCCGTATTGCTGAACGCGGCAAGGGCTGTTGAACGACTAGATTCGGCGGTCATGATTGGTTCGTTTATTGTCATCTTGATCCTATTCAGTCTTCCCGTCACACTACTTGGTTGCGTCTCGCCTTTTGCCATAAGGTTAGCGATTAAAGATACGGAGCAGGCTGGCCGTATATCGGGACGCATATATGCAATTTCAACGCTAGGTTCAATACTCGGCACTTTTCTCCCTGTCTTGCTGCTGATCCCCTCGATTGGAACTGCTCGAACCTTCCTCGTCTTCAGCTTGGGACTCCTGGCTGTGGCTTTAATTGGACTTGGCATGGAGAGTTGGCGATCAGCAGCCAAACAAATATGGATGCCGATCCTTCTACTTATCTTAGCTGCGTTCATCTTGCCTGGACCCGTGAAAGACACCACCGGGTTAATTTACGAAAAGGAATCGGCCTATAACTTTATCCAGGTTGTCGAAGAGAAACCTGGGGGGATGCGCTACCTTCTCTTGAACGAAGGACAGGGGATTCACTCCGTCTATGCGCCGGATCTGGAGGTTACCTACGGAACGTGGGATTATTTCCTCGTAGCGCCCTTTTTTAACGCTCCTCCTGTATCTCTCGATAATGTCAAACGTCTTGGGCTGGTTGGCCTTGCGGCGGGAACGGTTGCGAAGCAGTATACTCATGTGTTTGGACCGGTCCCCATTGATGGATGGGAGATCGACCCGGAAATTGTGGCGACCGGACAGTTGTTGTTCTCTATGAACGAACCGAACTTGAATGTAATCATCGCCGATGGGCGCTGGGGTCTTGCCCACAGCCCGTATCGGTACAGTGTGATCGGGGTCGATGCTTACAGGCTCCCTTACATACCATGGCATCTGACGACCCGAGAATTCTTCCTCGAGGTACTCAACCACCTCGAAGCGGATGGTGTGATGGTCATCAATGTCGGTCGCACCCCTAACGATCGACGATTGATCGAGGCAATGGTTGGCACGGTTGGATCTGTGTTCTCTACGGTCCATGTGGTGGATGTGCCTAATACATTTAACACCATCCTTTACGGCACCGTTCAACCTTCGAGCGCTGAGAATTTGGTAGCGAATCATATCTTGCTGCAGAGTGAGGGCGCTCCGCTGGCTTTGTTGGATTCGATGAAGCGAGCGATTGATAACCTACAACCAACACCCCGGTCGGATATCGTATTCACGGATGACTGGGCTCCGGTTGAGACGTTGACGAACGCCATGGCGATCCAGTTCATCCTCGGCGGCGAATTGGATATCCTGCGCTAGATGGGAGCACATTGTGGTTTCTAGTACTCGATGGCAGAGCATCGCCCAATGGGTCTTGCAGATCCTCATTCCTGTGGTTCTCGTTTTATCAAGCGTGTGGATCATGCTCAATACAGCGAAGTGGTGGGTTCAGATTGAATATCGGCTCCCGGGATTTCCGGAAGATAGTTATGGTTTCACACTTGAACATAGGCTTTATTGGTCAGAGATCGATATCGAATATTTACTCAATGATGAAGCACTGGATTACTTTGATGAGTTCCGTCTAGAGGATGGATCGCCGATGCACAACCAGCGAGAGTTAAGACACATGGAGGATGTTAAACGCCTTATTCATGTTGTTTGGTATGTGCTAGCTATTGGATTGATCCTCGGCTTGACACTTGAGTTGTCCCTCGGGATCTTTGCTGATCCAAGAGTAGCGCTAGAAACACTCAAAGGAGGAGCACGGAATACACTTATTCTAGTAGGGCTTCTCATCCTAGGAGTGATCGTGGGATTTGGCATCTTGTTCGTTGGGTTTCACCGGGTCTTCTTCGAGGGGAACACCTGGATCTTCCTTTTTTCAGACACGTTTATTCGGCTTTACCCAGAACGCTTCTGGCGTGACACATTCATATTCCTCGCTCTACTCACCGCATTCGTGGGGGGCGTTGTTTATCTCCTTTCTAAGGTGCTCTTGAGAAGAATAAGAAGTTGAGGATGTGATCATAAGGCGTTTGTGGACCGTTAGGATGTGCATGCTGTTTATTCGAGGCGGAGAAAAGGAGCGGCCTACATCAAAACAGCTAAATAACAACAGCAGGAGCGCACAATTGTGCGCTCCTGCTGTTGATTCTTATTATATGGAATCGTTACTGCTCCTCACGCACCATATTTCTCAAGACGCTCGGCGTGTGCCATGAGTCTTGGCATAAGATCGATTGTAGGGAAGGTACCAAAGCCACCCTGGGCACATGCCCGTTCGCCAAAAGTCGTTTGTCGATCAGGTAGTCCAGTCGCTGGAGCCCACAGCAAAGTCGGAACTGGGTGCCAGGAGTGCTTCTTTAACCGTACTGGCGTGGAATGGTCGCCGGTCACACAGAGCACATCGGGTTTCAGGTCTAGCAACGAAGGAAGCGCTGCGTCCACAGTTTCTATGATGCTGACTTTTCCCATGAAATTTCCGTCCTCACCCATGCTGTCGGTCTTTTTAATGTGGATGAAGAAGAAATCAAATTCCTCCCAGATCTCTCCTGCCACACGAAACTCATCTGCGGGAGTGTCACCTTGAAAATCCTTTACCTCCATGCCGACGAGTCGGGAGACACCGCGATACATTGGGTAGACTGCGATGCAAACAGCTTTAAGGTCGTAGATCTCCGGGAATTGTGGTAGGTCAGGATCTGTGGAGAAGCCCCTGAGCGTCAGCCCATTTGCTCTACTTTCTCCTGCTAGTAGTGCTCGAGCCTCGGTTATCCATCTTTCCACGAGGCCAGCGGCTTTCTGTGAACCCTTCTCCCTCGCTTGAACCGGTAAGGGTTCTAATCCGGTCGCTTGTGGGTCGGTGTCCTCAAGGTCAGGCTCGAGGCCCTTCCCACGCATGACGATTGCGAAACGATACTCTCGAACGTGTTCGACATCAATCTCCACGCCTGGGATCTGGATCTCCGATAAACGTTTAACGATAGGTAGCGCTTCATCAGAAGGTATGCGCCCAGCTCGACGATCAACGATCAGGCCATTCGAATCGAGGGTGCAAAAATTACCTCGAGCTGCAATGTCCCCCTTTTTCACCTCCATTCCAATCCCCGTGGCTTCGAGAACCCCTCGGCCGACGTCAAAGTGGATCGGATCATAACCGAACAGCGCCAAATGAGCCGGACCTGAGCCAGGTGTTATACCCGGCCGAATCGGGATCATCTGCCCCAGCGTACCTTCCGAAGCCAATCGATCAAGATTTGGTTTACGCGCAGCCTCCAATTCAGTTGGTCCTCCCGGTTCAACGGGTAACCCCCCGAGGCCATCCAGCGTCAGGAGGACGATTTTGCTATCGTTTTTCAGATGCAATTGACGCATCAAATGGAAATCTGCCATGTGACTACCCCTATTTGGGATAAGAAAGCCCCCACACCCGAAAAGGCAAGGGGGCTCAGTTTCGCGCATGCAGTCGGCTATTGAATTGTATTCTGCTCCCCTTCAGTTTCGAAGAGGTGCATGTTGTCCATGTTGAACACCAATTGCGCCTTATCACCGACACGGAGTTGCGAACGAGGATCGATACGACCGACGGCCACAAATTCACCCAGCATCAGGTGCATGAAGATCTCGTTGCCCATCAACTCGGTTACATCAACCTGAGCCTCGACCGACGCGGAATGGATACCGGGGGGAGCGAACAATGGGTCGTGGATATCGTCAGGACGAATTCCGAAAACCACCTGTTTGCCGGTATGTGGACCATACCTATCGACCTTGTCATCCGGTATTGGGACCTGGAACGCTCCAGCATCAATCACCAATCCACCATCAGCCCGGTCTAAACGAGCGTTGAAGAAATTCATTGCAGGCGAGCCGATAAACCCAGCCACGAAGACATTCGACGGGTGGTCGTATAGGTTTTGAGGTGTATCAACCTGATGAAGTATGCCATCCTTGATCACCGCGATGCGGGAGGCCATCGTCATGGCCTCTACCTGATCGTGGGTGACATAGATAAAGGTTGTTTGCAGACGCTGGTGAAGTTTGCTGATCTCGGCCCTGGTTTGCACTCTCAGCTTTGCGTCCAGGTTTGAAAGGGGCTCATCGAAGAGGAAAACCTTCGGTTCACGGACGATCGCTCGACCTACTGCGACACGCTGTCGCTGGCCACCAGAGAGTTGGCGTGGCTTGCGATCGAGCAGCGCTTCGATCCCGAGGATTTCCGCCGCCTCTTGCACCCGAGTCTTGATCTCTTGCTTGGGAGTTTTCCGCAACTTGAGTCCGAAAGCCATGTTGTCATAGACGGACATGTGTGGGTAGAGAGCGTAGGATTGGAACACCATCGCGATGTCTCGATCCTTCGGCGCGATGTCGTTTACGACACGGTCTTCGATCAAGATCCTGCCTTCAGTAATCTCCTCCAGTCCTGCAAGTAGGCGTAAGGCTGTCGTCTTTCCACAACCTGACGGCCCCACCAGCACGAGAAATTCTTTATCTTCAATAAATATATCCACGTCGTTAACTGCAACGACGTCTCCGAAGCGTTTGGTTACGTGTTCATAGGTTACGCTGGCCATGGGCCGTCCTCCTTCTTTTTGGGTATCGTACCTGTAATTATACACTCCCACTGTTGAAGGTCAAAGATCGGGCACATTTTTTGCGATTGGTGAGCCCAAGTTACTGGGCATGCAAGCCCCTTCCAGGTGCTTAGGACAAGCTCTCCGACATAATCAAGACAAGGCGTTCGGCATGCTCAGGGTGCTTTATACTCTGTCCGAAGTGAAGTCATCCTGAGCTTGTCGAAGGATGACTGCCATAAACTAAGGCACCCTTCGACAAGCTCCCCTCACCCTTTCCCTCTCCCCAAAGGGGAGAGGGAAGCGGCACCCTCTTCCTTCCAGGGAGAGAGCAGTGGTGAGGGTGGAATCTCCCATTCAACAAGGCTACGATAAGGTCTTCGAGAAGCTCAGAATGAAGCTCGAGATTAAATAAATGCCTTTCGTTGTAAGTGAATAACGCGAGAAGTGACAAGATCTGGTTACCTTGTCTGGATTAGATTGTCACCCAATTGAAAACACATTTTCGGCCGATTAGTTGACGGTCATTCTGCTCTCTGGTATATTCGTCGAGGTGCGATCAAAGGTGGAAGATCGAAACTGGAACCCAAACTCCGCCCCTCGATGGCGGCGTTTTCTACGTTGGCTAGAACCTGGAATAGGCGTTAAACGGTGGCTGGGATTGATGGTCATCGGAACCGCTTTGATCGGTCTGGGGCTTGCTATCGTTCTGCTCGATATTTATCGCTCACACCCCGAATCGCCGTGGTTGGCGTTGCTCAGTTTGAGCCCATTACCGCGTTTGTTGAGGGCGCTTATACTTGGTGCTGTTGGCGTTGGATTGCTTATCTTCGCAGTTGTATCTTTGAACCGTACGCTCCTTGCACCATATCTCAGACCAGGAAAGCCGATTGTAGATGCTGTGTCTAGACATCGTCGTCTTGGGCGTGGACCGAGAATCGTGACCATAGGTGGCGGAACGGGCTTGTCGATATTACTGAGAGGGCTGAAAAAATATTCCGGAAATCTGACCGCAATCGTCACTGTCGCCGATGATGGGGGATCATCGGGTCGTTTACGTCGCTCCCTTGGACTTCCCCCTCCAGGTGATATTCGTGCATGTATTGCAGCTCTTTCAGATGACGAGGATTTACTTACACAACTATTTCGTTATCGATTTCTGGAGGGCGAGGAACTTAACGGTCACTCCTTTGGCAATCTATTCATCGCCGCTTTAGCGGGGGTTACGGGTAGTTTCGATCAGGGGATCATGGAAGCAGCTAGAATCCTTTCCATTCGCGGGACCGTGCTTCCATCCACAATGAGGGACATCGCGTTGTTGGCTGATAAAACCCCAGAAATGGCTGTCGAAGCTTTTAGGATTGAGGGTGAGAGTCAAATCTCTGAAACACCAGGCCGTATTCGTAGAGTTCACCTAGAACCAAATGATCCACCTGCATATCCAGGTGCGATCCAAGCCGTTCTCAATGCGGATATGATCGTTATCGGACCCGGCAGTCTGTATACCAGTGTGATCCCTAACCTGCTCATACCCGATCTCGTTAAGGCGATCCGAACCAGTCAAGCTTTCAAAGTGTTTGTATGCAATGTCGCTACCCAACTTGGAGAAACGGACGGGTATGATTGCAAGCAGCATGTGGATGCGATCGAGCGACACATTGGCCGTGGTTTGGTAGATGTTGTTGTAGCGAATGACCGTTTTGACTATCCACTTCCTGAGGGGATCTCTGGTGTGGATCCATCCGCAACCGCAGATATGATGGTGCCCCTTTACACTGGAGACCTTGTGGACTCAGATCGCCCTTGGCGTCACGATTCCGAGAAAATTGCTGAAACTTTGATCGCTTTGTGGGAGGAGCGAACAGGCCCACTGGATTTATCACTTGACGATGATCTTGGATCCTAAGAGCGTCACAACTGACATCAGAAGATAGGAGAGTATCATGACAACTCGAATTGGTATCAACGGCTTTGGGCGGATCGGTAGACAGGTCCTCAAGGTGATGAAGGAGACCTACCCTAAGGATTTCGATGTCGTGGCCTTCAACGACCTTGGTGACCTCCCGACGATGGCCCACCTGTTTCGTTATGATTCTAACTATGGTCACTTTCGTGGTGAAGTAGAGGTAAAGGAAGATGGATTGGTAATCGAGGGCGACTTTATTAAGGCGTTGTCCATGCCAGATCCAGGAACTTTGCCCTGGGATGAGATGGGTGTTGAGGTCGTGATCGAGAGTACGGGTATTTTTCGTGCTCGGGAAGACGCTGCAAAACACCTCGAAGCAGGCGCGAAGAAAGTGATCATAACCGCACCAGCCAAGAACCCAGACATCACGATTGTCCTTGGCGTGAATGACGGAATGTATGATCCGGATCAACATCACATCGTATCCAATGCTTCCTGTACTACGAATTGCTTGGCACCAGCAGCGAAAGTCGTTCAGGATAACTTCGGCATCGTCAAGGGATTGATGACAACGATCCATTCCTATACCGCAGGTCAAAATATCTTGGATTTGCCCCATAAAGATCTTCGAAGAGCCCGTGCGGCTGCGTTAAACATCGTCCCTACCACAACCGGAGCGGCGAGGGCTCTCGCCCTGGTTATTCCAGAATTGAAGGGAAAATTTGACGGATATGCTATGCGAATACCCACACCTACGGTTTCCGTCGTAGACTTCGTGGCGGTCTTGGAGAAGTCAGCGACGACCGAAGCCCTTCATGATGCCTACCGTGCTGCGGCTGCGGGACCCATGAAAGGGATTTTGGGCTTCACGGAGGAGCCATTGGTTAGCGTGGACTATAAAATGGATCCTCGCTCGAGCGTTATCGATGCAGAATTTACCTTTGTCATGGATGGTGATATGGCAAAGGTGGTTTCCTGGTACGATAACGAATGGGGTTACTCAGTCCGCACAGCGGATTTAGCGGCGCTCATAGGAAAAACACTGAAATGATCCAGAGCGAGACGAACAGCCTTCGAGCATGCAATATAAGGGTTCCCATCGATGTTCAGTAAGAAAACGATCCGTGATGTGGTTCTCACTGGACAACGCGTGCTTGTCAGGGTCGATTTTAATGTACCCCTCGATGAGGGTCGCGTTGCTGATGACACGCGCCTCCTGGCATCGATTCCCACGATAAAGTATCTCATCGAGAACGGCGCAAGCGTTATCCTCTGCTCTCATCTCGGTCGACCAAAGGGCAAGATCGTTCCCTCCCTCTCGCTCCGTCCGGTTGCGAAGAGGTTATCCGAACTGCTGGGGCAAAATGTGGGGTTTGTACCGGATTGTATCGGTCCTGAGGCACAAGCAGCTGCTGAAAGACTTCAAGCGGGTGAGATACTCGTGCTCGAAAACACCCGATTCCATCCCGAGGAAACAGCAAACGACCCTGCTTTCGCCGCGGAATTAGCCGCTTTGGCAGGCCTCTTTGTCAACGACGCCTTTGGGTCTGCCCACAGGGCGCACGCATCGACAGAGGGAGTAGCTCACTATCTCCCTGCAGTCGCCGGATTTTTAATGGAGAAAGAGCTCAATTACCTGGGTGCAGCTTTAGAAGATCCTCAACACCCATACATCGCAATTTTGGGAGGCGCGAAGATCTCCGACAAAATTGGGGTGGTTGAACGGCTTTTAGATCAAGCGGATCAACTGTTAATTGGTGGCGCGATGGCCAACACTTTTTTGGCAGCCGCGGGCAACGACATGGCTGACTCTCTCATCGAAAAGGAATCGCTGGTGTTGGCAAAAGACCTGCTCAAACAAGCGGGACCACGTTTGATGTTGCCTGTTGACCTGGTTGTTGCGGATGCATTCAGTGAGGACGCCAAAATTCAAACTGTAACGCCGGATGCGGTCCCCGACGGTTGGCGGGCAATGGACATCGGTCCAAAGACCATTGATGTATTCAGTGAAGCGGTGAAAGATGCCCAACTGGTCGTTTGGAATGGTCCCATGGGAGTCTTTGAGTTTGATCCGTTTGCTGCTGGCACGAACGCGTTAGCTGAAGCGGTGGCAAAATGTAGAGGCACAACCATCGTTGGAGGAGGGGATTCTGCGGCAGCCATCCGGCAAGCGGGGTTGACGGATCAGATAGACCATGTCTCTACTGGTGGTGGCGCTTCCCTTGAACTAATCGAAGGCAAAACATTACCTGGAGTGGATATCCTGCTTGATTGTGACATAGGTGATCTGAGGTGAATTTGGTTTTCTCATAACCGCATCTATGAGTAGTCATAGACTGGGCAAAGCGACCTATTGGCGCTGCCCAGTCTTTTTTTTAGTCTATAAGCTATGACATTGATCCGTTTTTGTTAGGCATAGCGCAAATGTATTTATATTCATCACGAAAGACAGGGTTGATAACATCAGGATTTTAAGGTTACGGATTCAACGGGAGCGAACGCGTGTGGGATGAGGGTTGTCGCTTGAATGGTCTGGATGCCCCTGATCAGAAATTTACTACTCGTTGACATCTGTATATTGTTCCGTTGATCTGGCTCGTCTATAATGACCGCGAAATATCTTGGGAGAGGCAATGTCTTTTGCACAAGGGGAGAATGTTGGGCCATATAGGATTATCGAGCAGCTCGGTCAGGGAGGTATGGCTACGGTATTCAAAGCTTACCATCCTGCGTTGGAACGGTACGTTGCGATAAAAGCACTTCATCCCGCGTTCATGGAGGAAGAAGGCTTTCTCGCACGATTCCAGCGGGAAGCGCGTGTTGTCGCTCAATTGGATCATCCAAACATTGTGCCTATTTACGACTTTTCCGAGCATAAGGGACGCCCTTACTTGGTGATGAAATTTATAGCCGGGGAGACGCTCAAAGCTCGTCTTAAACGGGAATCCCTTTCGGAGAGCGAGAGGCTTGATGTTGTCGAAGCGGTGGGGAAGGCTCTTTCGTATGCACATGGCAAAGGTATTCTGCATCGTGACATCAAACCCTCGAATGTCTTGCTATGCGATGATGGTTCGATCTACTTAGCGGATTTTGGTTTGGCACGGATCGCTGCGGATGGCGCTTCAACGTTATCTGGTGACATGCTTATGGGGACGCCGCACTATATCTCCCCGGAACAGGCTCGAGGTGAACCTGATCTGGATGAAAAAACTGATGTTTACTCCTTAGGTGTTGTCCTCTATGAATTGACCGTCGGTCAGGTTCCCTTTGATTCTGATACACCCTTTTCAATCATCCATGATCACATCTATTCACCTTTACCTCTACCAACCAAGATCAAACCTGACTTCCCCAACCAAGTCCAGGAAGTATTGATCAAGGCTCTGGCAAAGGACAAGGAAGACAGATACGCATCGGTTGACGAGTTGGTAAATTCTTTCCGAGAGGCAACCAAGGGTATCGATATTGGAATCCTCACCCCTGAACCCACACCTCGGATAAGGGTTGTGCCCTCGCCTGCACCCAGAGAACATGTTGTTGCCCCAATTGAAGCACCAGTTCTCGAACCAAAGCCGGATGATATCCGTGATGTGGTTCCATCTGAACCCCCTATCGTCCAACCAGAAGAGAAACGCGGACGAAGATGGCTATGGCTTGTGGCTGGTCTTGTATTTACCTGTATCTCATTCTTCATCTTCCTTGGCGCCATCAACCGCGCGAGGGAGGGAGGGCAGCCTCTATTCAGGGACACCTCGGATGAACAAACCGAATTCCTCCCCTCCCGTGAAAATACAGAGGTGTTTGCTCCAGAAGATCATTTTGTGCGTGCGGAAGAATTATTGTCTCAAGGACATCCCGAAGAAGCACATCGAGAGTTCTTTGTCGCGGGAAACCAATTCCTCGAAGGTGGCGATTTCTTCCCAGCGGTGGAAGCTTATCTTCGTGCATATGATGTCTCCGATAGACCCATTGAAGAACAACGGCAGTTGGAGGGTTTACTCACCGAGGCGCTCTTTCTCAGCGCGCATGGAACGGACATGTTTCCCTTTCTAGAGGGCATAGCTGAGAAGTATCCCAATTGGGGTATAGCGAAGATCGCCTTGGCAAGGGCGCTTATTGACACTGAGCGGCACAAAGAATCACTGCAATGGATCGAGGAAGTGCTTCGCAATAACCCGGATAATATCTACGCTTTAGCGGTTCAGGCTGAATACTTTATCATCCACGGTGATATTGATAGGGGGCATGAGTTAATCGAGGAATTGCTTGGTAGACAAGGTCTTCCACCATGGTTGGTGGATCATATAAGCAAGCTGAAACGCAAATTCTGAGCTAACTTTTGAAGTAGCGGTGAGTTTGGCCTAGAAATGCGGTTTAGAGTATTGATTCTTTCCCCTTAATAATCCCAACAAAATTTTTGGTCTGTATTGTTCTCTAACCAAACTCCCCACATTGTTCGTTCAACGAGTTTCGTGTACCTGCACACTTCAAGGTGCGCAGGCCAAAGCCTGCGGCTACAAATAAAAATTTTGGGCTCATTCAAAGGATACCTTCCCGCGAGCTTTAAGCTCGCGGGAAGGTTATAACCTATATGGTCACGCCCTTTTTGGTGAGTCGAGACACGCAGGCTAAAACCTGCGGTTACATTGTTAGATAATTTGCTGGGATTGACCTTCAGATAGTCCGTTGGACCACATAATCTGCAAGTTCGTACAAGCCTTCTCGCTCTGGGGTAGAGGGCATACTTGCCAAAAGCTTCTTCGCGGTGGATGTGAATTCTTCTGCTTGTTCAAGTGCCTGATCAATGGCACCAGAATTTCGGATGTTCTGAATTAAGTGCTCAATTGTCTTGTCACTCATTGTCCGTTGCACGAGCTTATCGTGCAAATGTCCATCTTCTGGATTCGATTCCAGATAGTACAAGGTGGGTAAGGTTATCAAACCGTGTCTCAAGTCATTTGCCACGGGTTTGCCCACCTGTTCCTGCTCGCTTACAAAGTCGAGAATGTCGTCTACGATTTGAAAAGCAATACCGACGTTGTAACCGAAGGATTTCATCGTACCTACAACCTCACTATCGCACTCGCTGAGTAGAGCAGCCCCCTCGCATGAGACTTCAAAAAGGGATGCGGTTTTTGCATAGATACGATCGAAGTATTCCTGACGGATGTCCTCGACTTCTGTACCGAAAAGCTGGGAGATCTCGCCGTTGACGATCGTCATCAACGTTCTCGAGAAGATTCTCATTAGTGCCTTCGATCCAATTCCCGAGGCCAGGTGGGCTGCACGAGCGAAAATGTAGTCTCCTGTAAGAACGGTCGCACCAAGGCTTAACTTTGTGTTAAGCGTTGGGTAGCCACGCCTTATGAGGGAGCCATCGATCAGGTCATCATGGACCAGGGTTGCAGTATGAAGCATCTCGACCGCGGCGGCTAGCGTAATGCTCGCGTCGCAGTCGGCTCCTAACATGCCACATGTGAGAAGGACCAATATAGGTCGCAATCGCTTTCCACCTGAAGTGAGTAGATGATCAATCGCGTCGTCCAATTGCGGGTGATGGCCTCCAGGGCCAGTTCGCATTCGAGCTTCGACCTCTTCAAGGTCGGCGCGGACGAGATCAAAGAATGTCGCTGCTGTCGTTTCCATGATTGACTCCACTGAAAAATAGTCAACCGTTAGAAGAAGATGGGTATATGTGGGGGTGCGGGCGCAGCCCGCACCCCCACATGTACCCTTCCCTATTCTTCGAGGTTATTTTCAGTGCACTCATGATTCCAACTGAACAAATCTGTAGCATTTTGCGAGGTGGTTGTAGAAATGGTGTTTATACCGACCTCAAATATATTCGCACACTGTTGAGCTATAAATTGTAGATAGGAGGGCTCGTTCCGCTTACCTCGTTTCGGATGAGGTGTTAAATAAGGCGCATCCGTTTCCAGGAGCACGCGCTCTAAAGGCAGTTCCGCAGTGAGCTTGCGAAGAATCTCAGCTTTCTGGTAGGTGATCGGACCAGCAACACCGATGTAAAAGCCTATTTCGATAACCCTACAAGTGTTTTCCATGTCAGCCGAATTTGCATGTAGGACCCCAGAACCGTTTTTCAGGGTGGCAGGAAGTCTTGCGGACCATGTTTCGATACAACTCATGAGATCATCGATCGCATCACGGTTATGGATCACCACTGGCAATTCCATTTCGAGTGCCAGATCAAGTTGAGTTTGAAAGACGGTTCGTTGTTTCCCACGAGGGGATAAATCTCGGAAATAATCGAGTCCAATCTCGCCGATGGCGACGACTTTTGGTGACTGTGTTAGTTCTCGTAATTCTTGCTTCGTGGAGTGATCCCAATCCTTTGCATTGTGGGGGTGAATGCCGACAGCCGCGTAGATCTCAGGATGGCGTTGAGATAATTCAACCGCAAGTCGACTCGATGCCAGATCTAAACCTGGGACGAGAATGCGATTCACACCCTGATCTTTAGCGCGCGTCAGAACTTGTTGACGATCCTGATCGAAATGAGGCAGAGTCAAGTGACAGTGGGTATCTGCGAGAGGGGTGTAATCCGAATTCATTGGATGCCAACAATCTTCAAACCATCTTGCAGGATGGGGTCAACACGATCCGGATCCGTGGTCTCACAATAAACTCTGACAATCGGTTCTGTTCCACTGAAACGGATTAGAAGCCAACCTCCATCTTCGAGCGAGAATTTATAGCCATCGAGTGTGTTTAACTTCGTCACCTCTAATCCACCGATGGATTGGCTTTCAGCAGCAAGGATCTGTCTTTCAATCACTGACCGATCAACTGGGGGTAGGGGAGAATCGATCCGTTTGTAATAATGCGCCCCCACCTTTTCAAAGAGCAACTCAACCAATTTTGATGGTTTGCGGTTCAGGCGGACCATCATGTCGAGCAAGTATAACCCAGCAAGAATGCCATCGCGTTCTGGGACATGACCACGGAAGGCGTAACCACCCGACTCCTCTCCACCAATAAGGGCATCAACCTCGAGCATTTTCGGAGCCACATATTTGAATCCCACACCGGTCTCATAGACTGGAACTCCGTATTGTTCTCCAAGTTTATGTAACATCGATGTTGTCGAGAGGGTTTTAACGATTGGACCTCTTTCACCTCTTACCTCAAGGAAATAATATGCAAGTAGGCCGTACACCCTCAGCTGGTCAACAAAAACCCCGTTCTCATCTCCCAATCCTACTCGATCGGCGTCACCATCTGTCACCAGGAGGACATCTGCATTATGCTCCAGCGTAGCAGCAAGACCGACGTTAATATTGGGGGGGATGGGTTCAGGTCGGGTCATTTCAGGAAAGAGTGGATTCTCTTGGTCGTGGATCTCGATGATTCTCGTTTTTCCTCCCTCGAGCAGCCTCGTAAACCACCCACCGCCATTTCCCCACATTGAGTCGACCAACACAGTGATTCCCGCTTGACGTAAAGGTTCCAGATCGATGAGGTGAAGGATTTGTTCGATGTACGCGGGAGCAGGATCGAATCGTACGATCTTCTCTTTTGAGAGAGCTTGTTTGATCGGCATGCGTGGTATATCTTGGTCATCGGGGGGTATTTCAGCTTCAATTTGCTTTAATCCCTCCGGATCGACAGCGCCTCCATGTCGGTCACGTACCTTAAAACCATTGTCGCTGGAGGGGTTATGGGAAGCAGTGATATTAACCGCTCCAGCAGCGCTATGATGAACGACAGCGTAGGAAATCGTGGGGGTTGGTGCGGGGCCATTGGTGAGAAGAACTTGAAATCCGTGACCAGCCAGAACTTCAGCTGCTGCAACCGCAAAACCCTCCGAGGCGAAGCGTTTATCATAACCAACAACGACTGGTTTGGCATCTCCTTCGGTTGCTTTTAGATAGTACGCGAATCCATGAGTACAGCGCCTGACCGCTTCATACGTGTAATTATCCGCGATCCGACCCCGCCAACCGTCAGTGCCGAAAATGATGGGCTGGTTCGCCATCAAGCCTCCTAGGTGGACGTCTCATGCGTTGTCTGATAATAAGCGAGCCAGGTGATCGTTAACCTGGCCAACTCGATCTGG
This sequence comes from Anaerolineae bacterium, assembly GCA_011174825.1. Classification (GTDB taxonomy): domain Bacteria; phylum Chloroflexota; class Anaerolineae; order Anaerolineales; family E44-bin32; genus DUEZ01. The sequence continues at coordinate 44,225 of DUEZ01000083.1, forward strand.
GGAGGGCCAGTTTGCCCATCTCGTTCCCATGTGATTATGGGTTGCAGTATGCAGCAGGCGCATTTTGGCCCCAGACGGTGAAAATTATACCGTGAAAGGTAGGATGAGACCAGGAAAGGTTGATAAAAAGGCACCTTCGTGATAGACTCACGTCCGTTGCCACGTCTTCCACAAGACGTGTTTTCCGCTCCCTGCCTATGTTGCCTGACATTGGATGGGGGGCAATCCCGAGGAAAGGAGATCCCCGTGCGCAACTATGAACTAGCATACATTGCCGATCCTGAACTAGAAGAAGAAGCTCTCGAAGAATTAGAAGATAAAGTAAAAGGATGGATCGAATCCGCTGGAGGCACACCGACAAAATTTGATCGATGGGGTAAACGCCGCCTGGCATACCCAATTAATAAGAAGTCGGATGGGTATTATGTCTTCATCGCTGTTGAGATGCCGCCAGGAGCAGGAACTCTCATCGAACGAAATCTTCGCCTCAGTGAACAGATTCTTCGATTCATGATCACATCACAAGAGCCTGCTTGATTTTTTTACCTGTTGTATGTTGATTCTTGGAGAAAGGAGTCATGTATGAGCCGCGGCTTAAATAAGGTTATGATCATCGGCCATCTTGGTCGCGACCCTGAAATGCGGTATACACCATCAGGTCGACCGGTCACCACCTTCAGCGTAGCAACATCTCGCTCGTGGCACTCCGCGGACGGGGAACGTCATGAGGAAACCGAATGGTTCAATGTCGTTGCCTGGGGGAGCTTGGCTGAGATTTGCAACCAATACTTACGCAAGGGCCAGCAGGTTTATATTGAAGGCCGCCTTCAAACCCGCCGTTGGGAGGACACAGAAGGCAACAAGCACTTCACTACAGAACTGGTGGCGAAGGAGATGATTATGCTTGGTGAGCGACGCGATATAAGCAGCACATACGTGTCCAAGCCAAGTGAGGAAGAGGAGTTCCCCTTTTAAAGAAACTCAGTGAGGTGATATAACATTACACCGATCGATCACATTGGTCGGTGGAGGAGTGGTTCCGTTGACTGACTATGATAATGACTCAAATAATAAAGAAAACGCTCGTTCCAGGGCGAGACCTGGTCGACGACGTTATATCAGGCGACCTCGCGCTTGCCAATTTTGCTCGGAAAAAGCGACTGCGATCGATTACAAACAACAGGACTTGCTGAAACGTTATGTTACTGACCAAGGGAAAATCCGATCTCGACGAGAGACGGGCACCTGTGCGAAACATCAGCGCATGGTAGCGCGAGCCGTTAAACGTGCTCGCCATATGGCACTACTTCCTTTTGCAGTCGAGCGGATTCGAAAATCGTGAAAAAGTAGCATCTATTTGCTAAGTCGATCCAGCTCCGCAGACGCTGATGATGACAAGGTAGGCGAACGCAATGAAACAGCGCAGAGATAGAGGACGGGTAACGAGAAAACACAGAGCTCGCGCAGAGCGCGAACGGATTATCAGAAGGTGGATCCTTGTGGGGGCCATCGGCACGATTTTGCTCGTCGTGGGCCTTATTGGTTATGGAATAGTGGAAGTTGCGATCATCAAACCCCGTCAACCAGTAGCCATTGTCGATGAACAAGAAATTTCTCGACGCGATCTTCACACTCGTGTTCGTCTAGCGCTATCGCCTGGGATCGATTCGATATCCGTGGGATATCAAATTTTGAATGAGATGATCGATGATCTGATCATCAAGCAGGAGGCAAACCAGCTGGGTATCACCATATCGGAGGCGGAGGTCGAGGTAGAGATGGAGCGTAGGTTTGGTTTCTTTCCTGAAGGAACACCGACTCCCATTCCGACGAGGACGCCAGACCCTACAACCCTTGCTGAGGCCACAACAACACCTGCTTCGGGACCCACTCCGACGGTCGGACCTTCGTCTACGCCACGACCTTCAGCGACTCCATTTACGCGGGAAGCCTATGAAGAGAGCCGATCAGAATTCTTTGATAGCCTCTCAGAGTTATATGATGCGACCGAAGAAGACTACATCACTTACCTCGAGGCCCAGATCTATCGAGAGCGTATGCTCGAGACCTTTGAGGATGACGTTGAGCGTGTTCAAGAGCAAGTTTGGCTACGGCATATTCGCGTGGCAGACCGTGAGACGGTCGATGAGATCATAACCAGATTAGATGCTGGTGAAAATTGGGATGATTTAGCTGCAGAACTATCTGAAGATACATTGTCAAAGGACTCGGGGGGTGATTTAGGCTGGTTAACCTGGGATAACGTTTCGGATCAATTCGGGGAGAAAGTTGTAAATATCTTTCAAGCCCCAATTAACGAGCTCCTTGATCCCATTCAAACGCAGTTCGGGTGGCATCTTATCCAGGTGCTTGATCGTGGCGAACGTTCGTTGGATGAAGAAACCTTTCAACAAGCGGTTAGGCGTAAGTTTGGCGATTGGCTAACTTCACAGCGTGATATCCATGACATTCTCATAATGGATGATTGGATCGAAGATTTACCTCAACCCCCTGAGGTTGTTCCATGACGGCCTAAGGGCTAAAAAAGAAACCCTATTAACCTAATCAACCTAATGTATTCATCTAGGGGCGGTTCGCGAACCGCCCCTAGATGATTCCTGTATCTAGCGGGAGTTGAAGTTGGATTTTAGACAAGCATAATTGCGCAAATGTCCTCTTGAAGACCAAGCTAGCAGGGGATATACTGAGCGCAGGTTTACAGTCATGAAATTTGAAGGTTTGATCGAATTGCTGCCGGAAGATACCAGCCATGCGGATCTGGAGTCGCTGAAACGCGCCTATAAGGTGTCTCAACGAGCCCATAAAGGCCAAAAACGTGCTTCAGGTGAGCCGTACATTCAGCATTGCTTAGCGGTGGCAAGAATTCTTGCGGAACTTGGGGCACCTGTACCGGCGATTATTGCTGGTTTACTTCATGATACGGTGGAGGACTCAAATCTCACAGTATTGGACCTAGAACGGGATTTTGGAGAGGAAGTCGCTTCACTAGTGGATGGCGTTACGAAGTTGACCCAATTGCCCCGTGTCAGTCGACGGCAGAAGGGCGAGAAGGATGCACGGACGATCAAGGGTGAATTGGCGAAAGAAACACTCCGTAAGACCTTCCTTGCCATGGGTGATGATGTGCGTGTAGTCGTGATCAAGCTCGCAGACCGCTTGCATAACATGCGAACGCTTGTTCATTTACCTCCGGAGAAGCGCCAACGTATCGCTGAAGAGACTCTTGAAATCTTCGCTCCCTTAGCTAATCGGCTAGGAATTTGGCAGATGAAGTGGGAGTTAGAGGATCTCGCTTTCCGTTTTGTCCATCCGGATGAATATAAAGGAATTGCTGCCCACGTAGCAGAAAGACGCGTTGATCGTGAGCAGGCGTTGGAAGAAATCAGTCTCAGATTGAAATTAGTCCTGGCGAAGGCAGGTATCGCTGCAGAGGTCACAGGTCGACCAAAACACCTCTACTCCATCTACCGCAAGATGAAACGCAAAGACGTGCCCTTCGATATGGTTTTTGACGTACGTGGAGTGAGAATAATTGTTGAGCGAGAAGGGCAATGTTATCTTGCGTTGGGTGTCATCCATAATGAATGGAAACCAATCCCGGGTACATTCGATGACTATATCGCTACACCTAAAGACAACTTCTATCAATCACTCCACACTGCCGTGGTCTATGATGATGGAGGGACGTTGGAGGTACAGATCCGCACACCAGAAATGCACCGGAATGCGGATTATGGTATTGCCGCCCATTGGCACTATAAGGAAGGTCGTCTTTCCGATGATGTCTTTGAACAACGTATCTTGTGGTTAAGACGATTAATGGAGTGGCGGCAAGATATCGATGATGCAGCAGACTTCGTAGATGCGATGAAGTCTGATGTCTTTGATGACCGCGTATACGTTTTCACACCAAAAGGCGACATTATTGATCTTCCAGCTGGCTCGACGCCGATCGATTTCGCCTACCATATCCATACGGATATTGGCCATCGCTGTCGTGGTGCAAAAGTCAATGGAAAATTAATCTCTCTAAGCCAAAAGTTACAAACGGGTGACTCAGTAGAGATCCTGACCACTAAACGTGGAGGACCGAGCAGGGACTGGCTTAACCCCAGCTTGGAACTGGCTAAAAGTCAAAGGGCGCGCAACAAAATTCGTCAATGGTTCAGGCGACGTAATCGCGAGTTGAATGTCTCTCATGGTCGTCTGCTTCTCGATCGTGAACTTCGACGCCTCGGCATCGAGGGTTATTCCTACGAGAAAATCAGTAACGAACTAGGCTACACTCAAACCGATGACCTATTAGCCGCCATCGGTTGTGGGGATGTCCACCTCAGCAAGATCGTCACTCAAATCCTTGAGAAGGATGAGGCAGGGCTTGATTTTATCGAAGAGGTTGAGGCGATTCCGGTCGCTGAATTGAAAGCGGATGAAATCAGCATCCTGGGTGTCTCAGGTTTGCTTGTCCATCTTGGTCGATGCTGTAATCCAGCTCCTGGTGATCCTATCGTTGGCTACATCACAAGAGGTCGAGGTGCGACAATCCATCGCCAGGATTGTCCCAATGTTCTGAGGATCAAAGATAGGGAGCGATTAGTGCAGGTATCATGGGGACGACCACAGCAGACCTATCCGGTTTCAGTACGCATTCAAGCTTATGATCGGGATGGTCTTATGCGGGATGTGTCCACATTGGTGTCGAATGAAGGTATCAACATGTCATCCATTCATCTCTCCACGAAAAACAGCCTAGCGATTTTTGATCTGGTCATGCGCATCACAGATGTGACGCAATTAAGCCGGGTACTCAACCGTCTGGAAGCACTCCCCAACGTTTTAGAGGCGCGACGCCTTCGTCCTGGATAAACCAAGGTCTTTATCATTGCGTATTTCGTGGATCTGTGCGATGTTGGAAAGGGGTTGCAGTAGGATTAAATTTACTGTATCTTGATTTTGTCTTTATTTACCGAGGATTGTAGGAACAATTATTACTGGCTTTGTTTATTTGCGGTGGAGAACAATACTTTCATCGTGTGAAATCGATGAACGCCGTAAAAGCAGGACCATAAGAGGTAAATCGGAGGGCAATGATTATGCCAAAGATACAATGTAGATTTATAGATTGTGTATTCCTGGAAGAAGGCTTCTGTGGAGCAGAAATCGTGGAGATCGACCCCGACGAGAGTTGTTTAACCTATACCGGCATCGATGATATTGGGATAGTTGATGATGAGGATTGGGAGGATGAAGAACTGGAAGAGATTTGGGAGGAAGAAGAAGACGACGATTTATAGTCAGCCCGAATTCACTCCTGGGTCGTTAAAGTAATGCTTCATCGATACGATCCAAGATGAGAATACAAAGACAAACTGATTGAGCGAAGATAGTTACGAACGCTGCAGACGAAATTTCTGAGAATCGAAAAACAGATCGAAAGTAGATGGAGGTTCAAGAGGCGCAGCATGCGCTTTTTTTATTTAGGTGTGCTGAGAGCTTATCGAGCGGTCATTCTTAGCGTGGATTTATTTAGGCTGTAGGTGTTAAGATGTTCGGACGCGGTGTTTTAAAGTTCGATCGAGGATCTCATCGAGTTCTTTCCGATCGGTTTTTTGGGGCATGTTGGTTGATGATTGAATCTCAGCTTCCGTTTGGTCTGATGCATTTAATGCCTGACGTAAGGCGATCTCCATCGCAGTTGGGGCTTCCTCCTCGATCTCCTCATCAGGCTCGATTTCAAGCAGCAGTTCCTTCATGCTCAAGCGTATTTGGCGCTTCTTTCGATCGAAGTCGATCACACTTACCTCAACTTCATCTCCAACATTTACAATTTCTCCAGGATCGGACACATAATCAGTGCTCATCTCGCTAACGTGTACCAGCCCTGGTCGTTCTGCGCCTACATCGATAAATGCGCCATAACTTTCGACGCGGACAACTTTGCCTTTGAGTCTCATGCCAGTCTTTAACTTCTTCCACTTGAGCTGAACTGGACGTATCATGGTTAATTCGATTCGACCGGCTTCATGATCCACCCGATGGACCCAAACCTCGACTTCTTGCCCTTCCTGCAATACATCTTCTACTCGGTTGACATGCTCCCGCTTGAGCATCGAGATGTGAATCAAACCTTCCTTCTCTGCACCGATATCAACGAACGCGCCGAAAAGACCGAGCCGTGTGACTCGTCCCTTAAGTTCCATCGCTGGTTTTAATTCCGCCAGTGTAAGTACCTTGTCAGAGTGTTCCTGAGCCGACACCTTCTCACCTTCCTTAGGGATGGCTACATTTATTAGGGGGGATTGAACCTGCAGATTATACCATGTTCTTAAGGATGAACCCACGAAAACCTCGGCTCAGCTTATTGGTTTCGCTTGGGAGCGATTAATCAGACCCCTGAACCGAATAGCTGCGACGGGTGAGCAGGTACCAATCGACGATATTCCTAAATCGGTCACTGGGATCGTACAAGGGACCTACAGTAACCCCCTGAACTTGTGCGTCGATCGCGTAGCTGTATACATTGTAATAGATGAGGAGAGCAGGGAGGAGATCTTGAAAACGGTGTTGAAAATTACGGTATAACTCCGCACGGCGTCCAAAGTCTGGAGTGACTCGGGCTTGCTCAAGCCAAATGCTAATATTGCGATCCGTAAATCCCCCATAGTTTTGACCACTTTCTGTCTGTGAATCATGCCAGAATGGGTAAGGATCAGGATCCGGTGAGCGTGAGAGGTCGATTTCAGTCAAAACGGCCTCAAAATCGCGCGGCTCCAGATGAATCTGTAATAGGCTGTCGCTTTCAACTTCTTTCAGTTCAACTTGTAGACCAATCGATTCCCAATTGGTTTTCAGCATCTCCGCTACGATCTTATGCGTTGGATTATCGGTGTAGATGAGCTCCAGCGCTAAAAGCTGATCGTCTTTCGCTCGCCGGTATTCGGTGGTCCCAGGAGAAGCTCCTGCCGGAAGCTCCCATCCGAGTTCGTCAAGTAAACGTGCGGCACTTTCCGGATCAAAGGGCAAGCTCTCCAAGCTCTCTGAGTGAGCCCATGTTGCAGGCATGATTGGACCACATGGTATCAGCCCCTGGCCTTGTAGAGCGTGGTTGATAATCCATTGACGATTAATGGACAACATCAACGCTTGTCGAAACTTCTTCTCGGCGAGATAGGTTTTCTCGCTGTGCTTGGTATTTAAGAAGACCAAGCTTATTCGAGGCAGCCTGCTCGTGTGCATGTTCAACTGGGGAGAATCGAGGACCTCGTTCATAATCCCAGGATCAACCTCGCCTATCCCTTGGATTTCCCCTGCGATGTAAGCATCCAAAGCATCTCGGGAACTCTCGTAGAACCTGAATTCCACCCTTTCGAGGTAGGGGGCTTGACCATAATAGTCTTGAAAAGAGACAAGGCTTATGCTAACGATCTCTCCATCTTCAACCAGAAATCGATCAAAAGAAAAGGGACCTGTCCCAATGGGCTGAAGATTATAGGGGTGATCGATCAACTCCCCAGCGGAGACGCCCCGTAAGAGATGATCAGGAAGAAGACCAATGGAGAGGTAATCCAAAAATGGTGCAAAGGGTTCTGGAAGTTGGAATTGGACCCGCAGCTCGTCCAAGCGGATGATGTTGACTTGCTGCCACATGGTATGGAGATCTGCTGGTCCTGGATAATCCTCATCTTGCATCTTCGAGAAGGTATAGATCACATCGTCGGAAGTGACCGGTTCGTTATCGTGCCAGCGTGCATCGTCTCGCAGTGTAAATGTATAAAGGGTAGCATCAGCGGAGACGGCCCATTCGGCGGCTAAATCGGGTATGGGTTCACCGCGGGAATTGAATCTGATCAGACTGCTATAGATGAGACGATCGATGTCGCGATCTACCTGGTTGAACGTATCGAGGATTGGGTTCAATCGTGCCACTTTTCCTACGAGGGCTTCAATATGAACCCCACCTGGCACAGGTTGAGGAGCAACGATATCTAGATCTGGGGTCTGACCTATGAGCAAGCCTATAACGAGGATCAGACCACCTACTGCAATTAACAACTGCCAGCGCAAATTACGCATCGAAGATTTGGTAGGAGATTTTATGTTCCGGAGTTAGCCGACGATAACGACATTGAGCAAAGCGAGAAGGAAGAAGATAACGCTCAACACAATGGTGATGTTGAAAAACAACCGTTCGATTCCACGACGGACATGGAAGCCGGAGCCCCCCATGTCGGCCCCACCACCAAGACCTCCAAGACCCGCGCCCTTACTTTGAAGCAGGATAATTGCGATTAATGCAATCGATGTAATTACCAGTGCAAGGTTTAGATAAGTTGACACGCAGGGTTCCTCCTCACGTTAGGTGAGCGGCCGGATTATAGCAGATGGCAATTATGGCGACAAGGTTTCTAATCCGCCTGCCCAATCGATTCGCGGAGATATGCCTCGATGAAGGGATCGATATCACCATCGAGGACATTATTTGTGTTACTCGTTTCGTGGTTTGTCCGATGATCTTTCACCATTTGGTATGGATGGAGCACGTAAGAACGAATCTGGCTTCCCCATTCGGCTGCGATATGATCGCCTTTGATCTGCTCGAGTTCCTCTACCTTTTGTTGTTGTTTGAGATCAAGTAAGCGCGCTCGTAAGACACGCATAGCGTTGGTCTTGTTTTGGGTTTGTGAGCGTTCATTTTGGCATGTGACAACGAGTCCCGTGGGAAGATGGGTTATCCGAACTGCGGTCTCATTCTTTTGTACATGTTGCCCTCCAGCGCCGGCTGAACGGTAAGTGTCGATTCGTAAATCGTTCGGATTGATGTTAACCTCGTCTTCAGCCTCAACCTGAGGGAGGACCTCTACGAGAGCGAATGAAGTATGCCGTCGGTGTGCAGCATCGAAGGGGGAAAGGCGCACTAAACGATGGACACCCTTCTCGGCTCGCAAATAACCATAGGCGTAATCACCGTCCACAGAGATCGTTGTGCTCTTTATCCCAGCCTCCTCACCTTCACTTGTGTCGAGGATGGACGCTTCGAATCCCCTCTGTTCTGACCAACGGAGATACATTCTTTGAAGCATTGCAGCCCAGTCTTGGGAATCGGTCCCTCCAGCGCCTGCGTGGATGGCGAGAATGGCGTCATCACGATCATACGGACCTGAGAACAACGTCTTGGTCTCACGCTGGCTGATTTCACTTTCGATAGCACTCAGCTCAACCTCGATGTCTTTTCGTAGCTCTTCGTCATTCAAGGACGCAAGCTCGAGGGCATCATCAACTCGACGGACTAAAGCACGCCAACCTTCAACCTCATTCCGCACACGAGCCAGTTGCCGCATCGTTCTTTGAGCTTTTTCTTGATCGTCCCAGAGGGTGGGCTCTTCGGAGATACCTTCTAGTTTCGCTAGGAGGGTTTCAAACTTTGGGAAGTCAAAGACGCACCAAGAGATCTTGGAGTCGTGCTTGGGCGTTTTGCAGTGCTTCTTTCAAATCATCCATATTGGTTTTTCCTGAATAGAATTGTACCTTAGGAAAGGAAGTTATTGAAACCACTTTACTAAGGTCTATTGTGAGTGGAGGAACGGCTTAGAAGGGGCTGTGAGTGTAGCCCACACCCCCTCATATACCCCATTTTGTTCCCCGCGGGTGTTTTTTCAGTGCACTCAATTATTGGAATGCGGAATATTCGGGTGAGAATCAGGGAGGAACGGTCTCACTTTGCGTTAACAGTCCATTCACAAATGCCTCTGCATCAAATGTGGACAGATCCTCAAGGGTTTCACCAAAGCCAACGTATTGAATGGGAATGCCAAGAACGCTGTTGATCGCAAAGCCAACGCCACCTCTGGCAGAGCTATCGAGTTTTGCCACGATTACTCCGGTTACATCCACGGCATCGGTGAAGGCTTGCGCCTGGGTTAAACCATTCTGACCAGTTGTGGCGTCGAGCACAAGCAGCACTTGGTGTGGCGCTCCTGAGATAACCTTTCCCGCCACTCGACATATTTTTTGTAACTCGGCCATAAGGTTGTGCTCGGTGTGCATTCGGCCTGAAGTATCCACGATAAGGACATCTACATCACGTGCTAGAGTCGCTTGAGCTGCGTTATAAACCACAGCTCCTGGATCACTCCCAGGTTGACCTGAGACCACTTCTACATCAAGTCGATCACCCCATATCTTCAGTTGCTCAGTTGCGGCTGCCCGGTATGTATCCGCGGCAGCAAGCATAACTTTCTTCCCGGAACATAACCAGCGATGGGCGATTCGTGCAGCCGTAGTGGTTTTTCCTGAGCCATTCACACCCACAAGGACGATCACCAACGGTCGCGCTTCTGGCTCAGGATTTGAAACCATGTCAAGGTGATGAAGCAGTAAGGTTCGCAAACGTTCTACGATTTGATCCCCTTGGGTCAAACCTTCAGCGCGAGCTATCTCTTTTAGATCTTCGATTAACGCTTGAACGATCTTAATCCCAAGATCGGCCTGAATGAGAGTCTCCTCAAGCCCCTCCCAAAAAGTGGTTGTAAGCTCGGTCGCACCTACTAGCGATGCCAGACGGCCGAAGGCCGTCCGGCGGGTTCGCGCCAGTGCTTGGCGCCATCGATTTTTCTCCACAAATGGATTATACCATCGGGCTTTTTCCCGAAGTGAGCGCGAGCGAGAGTAATCCCAAGTACATACGTGCGGTAGGAAAATAGATGTGTTGAGCCCTTCGACAAGCATAGGACGAGCCCTACGACCGGCTCAGGACGAGCCCTTCGACAAGCTCAGGAGGAGCCCTTCGACAAGCTCAGGACAGGCCCTTCGACCGGCTTAGGACGAGCCCTTCGACATGCTCAGGGTGCTTTCTACTTCGCCCGTAAGAAAGTCATCCTGAGCCTGTCGAAGGATGACGGTTTTCCAACAGCGCACCCTTCGATAAGCTTAGGGTCTTTCTACTTCGTCCATAAGAAAGTCATCCTGAGCCTGTCGAAGGATGGCTTTACTACAATAACGCACCCTACGACAAACTTTCCTCTCCTCCACGGGGAGAGGGCAGGGGTGAGCGTTGAATCCCCATTCACCAGGCTCAAAACGAGATCCTTGACAGGCTCAGGAGAGGTAAAAAAAACACTGAAGCCTCAGATGTGGGATTGCAGGTTCTGGTTTGTGTCTCCTTTGATATTTAAAGTTGCGATTTGCACGCGGCGTACCTTAGGGATGTTCATTGGAATCTAGCAGCTTTGCTGCTCACAAAACCGATGGAATCCAAAGTTCATCAGGAAATCTATGTCCGCCAGCCAACTTGGTACGTGGTGTGGGGGCTGAACCTTCGGTTAACAGTTTAAATACAAACCTGATGTATCATCAATGGTTCAGCATGCAAACCTGGTAGGGGCGCACGACCGTGCGCCCCTACAGTTCGAAAAATCTAAAAAGATTTAGCTCTTGATGCCAAATCAGTGTGAGTCAGGCATCATCCATTGTCTAGAGGAGAATCTAAAAAACGATCATCTGATCTGGAACCTTTTACATCATCAAGCTTATCACTTAGCCATCCAATACGCACATCAGGAGGGCAGTCAAATGCCGGCACGAATGGTTTGATGTCCAACAAGGGTGTTCCATCGAAGATATCGATATTCGAGACATGTAGAGTGAGTCCGTCTATCTTTTCCAGGCGGAGGACAGATAGTCCGATGGGATTAGGACGACGAGGCGCTCGTGTGGCAAACAATCCGCGAGGTTCATTATCGAGAAAGGGTTTCACGATAAGGTTGTAGCCTGAGGCAAGATGAAAGTGATAAAGCAGGATAATGTGTGAGAAGGCTTCAAGATCTTTGAGTCCTTCACCAAATTCTGGTTTTAATACAACCCTCCCAATGACGCCCAGCGCGCTTGCCGGTTGTATAGGCATGTCTTCTAGATCGGAAAACGGTGAATAGATTGTTCCAATTGATTTGAGTCTCATGTTTTATTCTCTTTTGTCAAAATCTATCCTTTATAAGGGAGTGTAAACGCCCAGCGAGTATGACACGAGGTCGCGCGCTGGGCGTTTGGAGGCTGGGGGTCGAGGATTCGAACCTCGGCTTACGGATCCAGAGTCCGCTGTCCTACCGCTAGACGAACCCCCAATCACTTGCGGCATTTTATCATAAAAACATCCCGTCCCGGGCTCACCGATTGCTTTCTGGGGGTCTTCTGCTATTTCCACTTGTGTTGCGCCCGTCATCTAGGACGAAATAACCGATAACAGAAGTGCTAGGCTGCCCCCGCGTAACTTTCAAGCATATCGAGGGCGCGTGCAATCCTATTCAGAACCTCATCCTTGCCAATCACGACCATAGTTTCGATCAGAGGGGTGCTAATACGCTGGCCGGTGACGGCTATACGTAATATCCCAAACAATTGTCCTGCCGTGAGATTCATGTCTTCTGCTAACGCCCTTAACATTTTCTCAAGTGTTTCGACCTCCAGAGTCAGAACGCCTTCAATAATCTCATATGACCGCCTAATTGCTTCGATTGACTCATCAATCGTCATTTTCTTACCGATTAATTCAGAGGTCTCAGGTTCAGCCGCTTCCTTGAAGAAAAAGCCAGCAATCTCGACCGCCTCATCAAGTGTTCGGATTCGCTCTTGGACCAAAGGTGCGATTTGTTGAAGAATTTCCTCATCTACAACGAGCCCTTCCCGCTTAAAGTAGGGACGTAATAGGTCAACCAACTCACTTGTCGATAGTAACCGAATGTGGTTGCCGTTGAAGTGGTCGAGTTTTTTATAATCTACTGCTGCAGGACTGGGGTGGAGTTTTTGTAATGAGAATTTCTCGATCAGCTCCTCCAAAGTAAAAAATTCGGTGTGATCATCGTAAGACCAACCCATTAGCGCAATCCAATTCAACAAACCTTCTGGCAGATATCCCATTTGTTTTAAATCGAGCACATAAATCTCTTTAACACCTGCATCGCGCTTGCTCATCTTGCCTTTCCCACTAGGGTTGAGGAATATAGAGAGGTGAACCCATATTGGCTGCTCCCAGTCCAGAGCTTCATAAATCAAGACATGAAGCGGGAAAGTTGGAAGCCATTCAGAACCTCTAAAAACATGCGTGATCTTCATCAAATAGTCATCGACCATCGCGGCCAAGTGATAGACTGGGAGCCCATCTGATTTGAGCAGGATGTAGTCATCAATGGTGGAATTCTCTACTATGATGGGATCCCGTAAAAGATCCACAGCGGTTGTCGAACCCTCGCGAGGAGTCTTGAATCGGATGACGTAGGGTTCTCCGCCATCGATCCTATCCTGGGCTTCATCCAGGTCAAGACTTCGACAGAGACCATCATACCGCGGGGGTTGTTTTAACTTCTGCTGCCGCTGCCGTACCTGTGAGAGCCTTTCAGGAGTACAGAAACAATAGTATCCGTGATCGCGCGCTACCAGTTCTTCTGCATACTGCCGGTAAATTTCAGTCCGTTCTGATTGTCGGTAGGGCCCATAGGGTCCTCCGATATCAGGGCCTTCGTCCCAATCGAGTCCCAACCAATGTAAAGACTCCATGACTTCATCCTCCGCACCTGGTACGAATCGCTTGCGATCCGTATCTTCAATACGCAGGATAAATTGGCCGCCTGTTTGACGAGCTAGGAGGAAGTCGTAGAGAGCGGTCCTGGCACCACCGATATGAAACCGTCCCGTTGGGGAGGGGGCGAAGCGGACGCGCGCAGGTTGTGGGTCGAGCATGATCGTACCTCGAATTTTGGGAGGGGTTATAGTTCAATCTGTTTATGACGCAATATGACGCTCTCTACCATTCCGATCCCTAAGAGATTCGCGAGAAGCGAGGAGCCCCCATAACTCAAGAAAGGCAGTGGAAGACCGGAGACGGGGAAAAGATTAAGATTCATACCAATATTAAAGGCGCCTTGGAAGAGAAGCAGGATGGCTACACCATAGCATATCAAAGCGCCATATGTATCACGTGCCATACGGGCGGCTCGTATACACCGGATAAGCACAAACATCAGAAGGAGCATAAAGAGCAACGTTCCCAAAAATCCGAATTCCTCGGATAGGACGGAGAAGATGAAGTCCGTGTGACGGACTTTGAGAAATCGCAGCTGCACCTGTGTTCCGTGACCGTATCCCTTTCCGAACCAACCACCCGATCCTATTGAGATGAGTGCCTGATTGATATTGTAGGTCTCCCCATATTGAACCTCAGATTCGGGGAACAGATAGGTAACCAGCCTTTTAATCTGATAATGACGAATAAAGAGGAAATTTTCTTCTTGAGGGTAGCCGACCTGGAAATAATGTACCAAGAATGGGGTCACGATCAGGACCACGATCAGGGCGATACCGATCAGGAACGCAAGCTGACGCAGCGGGACACCGACTGCCCAGACCAAAGCTAACCATATCACACCAAGGACGATTGCGGTGCTCAAATCAGGTTGGATGAAAACCAAGAAAGCCGGTAGACCAACGAGCAGCAAGCTTCGGATAACGATTTTGTTTTGTTTAATCATGTCTTTATGACGATCGAGATAGTCCGCCAAGACCAAAATCATCAGGACCTTTGCCAATTCAGAGGGCTGGATAGTGGCAACCCCAACATTAAACCAGCGAGCTGATCCGAAACCGGCAAATCCTGCGATCGGGATTAGTGCTAGGAAGGCGACAATAAAGATATAGATCGGTCGGGATAGCGAGGACCAAAACCGATAGTCAATCGCCGAAGCGATGAGCACGACCGCTAATCCGATCACTGCGTAAACCGTTTGGCGGGGCACCACCTTCACCGTCTCAGCGAGCTCTTCGTTGCCTGCGATCGCAGATTGGATCATGGCTATGCCGGCGATGGTAAGGACGGCCACCGCAGCAAGAAGCCAGATGTCAAAGTGACGCCAAATACGCGTCGTTTGCATCAGTTAAGTTGTCCTCCGCCGTGATCTTTGGGAAGCAAGTGGAATGTCCGCTACTAAGCGCTGTTGATCCCTTTCTTTGGTCAGAGAAAGTTGCACAGAACCTCGGTCGATCTCTACGTGACGTGATAGGGTATCGATCATGTCTACCTTTAGCGCTTCAAGTCGGCCAGGGGAAAGACCTGAGCGATCATGGACCAAAACCGTTTGGAGGCGTTGTTTTGCGGTGTACGCTGTACCGCGACGACCTATGCGTAACCGTTCAAAGAAACTCATCTTTCGCCTCCTGCTCTCACGAGGCGGGAAATGCGTCCAAAGAAACCATCTCTTCCTTGAAGGGTTTCGAACGGCACCTCCTCGCCGTTTAATCGTCGGGCGATATTTCGATATGCTTTGCCAGCTATGCTCTTTGAGTCGAGGGAGGCTGCTAAACCTCGGTTCGTTGCGATGAGGATCGCCTCATCTTCAGGTATGACGCCGATAAGATCGATCGCTAAAACATCAAGGATATCCTCGGTCGCCAGCATATCTCCACGGCGAACCATCTCTGGTTTAACACGATTGAGGATGAGTTTCCCGGGTCCCTTTTCTTCTGCCTCGATGAGGCCGATGATCCGATCTGCGTCACGCACAGCGGAAACCTCAGGATTGGTAATGATAAGAACTAGGTCTGCAGGTGCAAGAGCGTTGCGGAACCCGCGTTCAATCCCAGCTGGAGAGTCGATTAGGACCCAATCAAACTCTTGGCGTAATTCATCGGAAATGCGAACCATGTCCTGTGGAGAGACCGCTGTTTTATCTCGCGTCTGGGCAGCCGGGATCAGGAACAGATCCTGAAGGTGTTTATCTCGGATCATCGCCTGACGTAGCTTACAATGTCCCTCCACGACGTCGACAAGATCGTAGACAATCCGATTCTCGAGCCCCATGACCACGTCTAGATTCCGTAAACCGATGTCAGCGTCGATACATACCACCCGGTAACCAAGATCTGCTAAGGATGCACCCAGATTGGCAGTCGCGGTGGTTTTACCGACCCCTCCCTTTCCGGAGGTTATAGTAATAATTTTGGCGCTCATAAATGAACTCCGTTATCTATCCTATTCAGCGGCGCCGTTTGCTCAGCCATTCCTCGGCCACCAATTGGCCCTCCCTAATTTGAGCCACTTCAGGCTTAGGTCGACCACGTCGGGAGGGCGATACAGCGATTTGGCCAGCGATACGCAATTGTGTTGGCGATAAGTCAAGAGCGTACACCTTTGAGCTCTCATCGCCTGCAGCGCCAGCATGTACCATGCCTCTCAATCGACCCCACACCATGATGTTTCCCCCAGCGATGACCTCCGCTCCAGGGTTGATGTCACCAAGGATGACCACATGTCCAGGATGGCGGATACTATTTCCTGAGCGTAGGGTTTTCTCAATCAAAACGGCTTCATCTCCATAGAGCACGGTTTCGAATGGGACGTCCTCATCGGCTCCTGAAGAAGGCTTGGAAAGTTGTTGAGCCAATCCCAAGTCCGCAGCGGCGGTTTTTGTGGCCTCTGAAGCCGAGAGAACTGCCCAGAGGCTTACTTCACGCTCTGCGAGCGCATCCCTCAGGCTTCCAAGTTCGGCTGCTCCAAGCGTTCGCTGCTCGATTTGTATTGCGAGACGTGCGCCCCTGAAGAAATCGGTCTGCTCATCAATCAGTTCTAAAAGTGCAGGACGGGCCTCACTCCAATCTCCCTCAGGAATGGATATTAACAGTCCGTCTTGGGTGCCCTTAATAACCAGCGAAGCTTTCATTCGAACACCTGATCTGGGATTATAGCACGCTCCAGGTTCTCAGGCGACCCACCATAAACAGCGTATATGTGCAATCAAAAAAAACACATATGAGGAGCTCGGAGGGGCAAATGTGGGGTGTGGGCATAGCCAACACCCCACATATACCGGTCCTCATCACGTAGTTGACCTTTTTTTCAGCGCATTCACAGTAACCAAAACAATGAAAAATCTACTGCACGCTGGTTTCCAAGATTACATTGGGTTTTGGGGCGGGTTATGAGGGAGGTTCCGTGGAGTGTGGATAACTTGACAGATTAAACCCACCCTCACCCCAGCCCTCTCCCTAAAAGGGAGAGGGTGCACATCCCCTCTCCCCTATGGGGAGAGGTTTAGGGTGAGGGGAGTTTGTCTGATTGGGCGGAATTGAACGAAAGTCATCCTTCGACGTGCTCAGGATGACTTTCTCACGCGTGTAGCAGAAAGCATCCTGAGCAAGTCGAAGGGTGCTTTCTGCTTGACCACTGACTTTGAGACCAGA
The DNA here is from genome assembly GCA_011174825.1 of Anaerolineae bacterium. Classification (GTDB taxonomy): domain Bacteria; phylum Chloroflexota; class Anaerolineae; order Anaerolineales; family E44-bin32; genus DUEZ01. Next base: position 61,466 of record DUEZ01000083.1, read on the forward strand.
TAAAAGTGAAAAGAGATGAATTAGAAAAGCTGTATTCTACTATCGATGAAAATGCTGAATAACGCACCAACCCTATCTAAGACAGGTCAAACATACACATAGACAACCACATGAGAGATTTAGATTGGGGGTAGGCGAGCGAAAGTTTTTGGTACCGAGTCTAATCCGTCCTTGCGACATCGATGGCTTTCAGTGAGAAGTAAGCTTCCAACACCTGACGAACGATCGGTCCCGAGGTTACAGCCCCTTCACCGCCGTTATATACAAAGGCCGCCACTACGATTTCGGGATTCTCGAAAGGTGCATAAGCGATGTACCAAGAGTGTGTTGGCCATTCGCCCGGTATACACAAACCTTTCTCACGAGCCACCTCATCACAAAATTCACCGGTGCCAGTTTTTCCGGCTGAGGAGATGGTCTCAAGATCGCCATATGTATGGGCCGTCCCCTCGGTTGTGACAAGGTGCATACCCTGTTGTACCTGTTGAATCACCCAAGGTTCAACCAATACATCCGGGGTGCCAACGTCTTGTCGAGAGGATTGGATGGTTTCGCGGATTTCTTCTGGAAGTGTTGGACAGTTTGCGCCGATCGCTTCAAGCGGTGTGAGGATACCATCGGCGATATCCCACAAGACGCACGGTTCGTAACTTTGGATCACATTACCCTCACCATCCAATATTTCCTGAACCAAGTGAGGCCACATGACCTTCCCGCCATTCGCGAGTGTAGCGATAGAAGTCATCACTTGGAGTGGGGTGGCGAGTACAAATCCCTGTCCGGTGACGGCATTATAAGTATCACCATCGGACCAATTCTCGCCCAAGTTGATGCGTTTCCAATATGGGCTTGGGATTAACCCGTCTTCCTCACCTGGCAAATCAATGCCCAGCGGTGCACCATAACCCAAAGATGGGGCGTAGAGGTTGATCCCCTCGATCCCCAATCCTTCATCGATCTCACCAGGGTAACCTCCCCCAATTTTGTAGAAGTACACATTACAGGAATAGGCGATACCATGCACAAAATCGACCCATCCATGCCCCTCTGGTTTCCAGCAGACAAAATCTTTAGCTTTCCCTTGGTCCTTCGGGAAGTATCGATTCTCGATGGTGATCTTTCCCGGATCGAAGATCCTGCGATCAGGGGTGATTACCCCCTCGTTCAATGCTCCTACTGCGGTGACCATCTTGAAGGTTGAACCCGGAGGCCATTCGCCAGCGATGGCGTGGTTGATCAGGGGTTTCCCTCGTTCATCGGCTTCTAGCTGAAGATAGTAATCCGCGGGGATAAATCGAGCCAGCCGATTATTCTCGTAGGCTGGCCAACTGACCATTGCCAAGATTTCACCCGTTTGTGGGTTCATGGCGAGAACCACACCGATCGGTGTCCGTTCCTCACCAGCGTAGCGGTTAATAAACTCCATTCGATTAATCAGGGCTGTCTCTGCCGCTGATTGGAGTCGAGTGTCGATCGTCAAGCGGAGGCTGTACCCTGGTATCGGTTGTGTAACAATGCCAACCTCACGCAGTTGCTGCCCAGCAACGTCTCTCTCTACTTCTTTCTGACCGTTTTGACCTGCAAGGATCTCCTGATACCAGTATTCAATCCCGTCGTAACCGATCTTGTCACGATCAGCTCTAAAGCCCAAATCCACATAATACTCCTCAAGCGACGCAGGAATGGGCCCCAGATAACCGATCAGGGCAGCGGTTAACTCGCCTGTGGTGTAATCCCTGATCGGCACTGCCTCAACGGTTACACCTGGAAGGTCAACCTGTTCCTCCCGAAGAATGCGAGCGATCCTCTCATCAACATCACAGGCGATATGCCAGGCATCGTATGGACTGATATTCGTGCCTTCAATGACTAATTGAAGGATGCCACGACCCGGGACACAAGGAGCAGCAGGGTCTCCCTCTTGATCAATTGGAACCCCAGTAAGCTCAGATAATCGCCTGTAGATGGCTTCGATTTCAGCATCGCTGTCAGGCAGTAGGGCAGGAGTGATCATCACATTAAATGAGGGGACGTTCCGTACCAATTGGAAATCATTACGGTCATAGATGATGCCACGTGGTGCTGGGATGCTGACGGTAATGAAGCGGTTTTGATCTGCGAGGTCTTGATAATGAGCACCTTCGAGAATCTGAAGCACAAAGAGGCGTCCAACAAAGAAGACGAGGAGTAATGCCATGGCAGCATAGGTCAACCTTATCCGCCATAGAGGGATGTTGGAGTTCCCACGAATCATTATATTTCTACCTCAGGTGGGTACAATCGACTGCGTAATCCTTCTGCGAGCTGCGATGCTGGAAGGGCCAGGACCAAATTTAGAAACGTACATGGTAGGACGACTCGTGTCATCATATACGTTAGATCAAATGGACGTCCCATGAGGAGAATTGTACCAATTTCTAATCCATGGAAGAGTAAGGAGGCGATTAAAGAGATGCTTAAAGGCAACAAGAGATGTGCCTCCCAAAAACGACCTTCAAAAGAGGCTGCAATGTAGATCACCAGAACAAGGATGATCGCGTGGCTTCCGAAGGGTAGGCTCGAAAACAAATCCAGGATCAGGCCACCGATCAATCCGAGGAGCATAGCCTCGTTATGGCGACCGGCTAAGCTCCAACTAAGGACAGCAAGTAGGACTAAATCAGGTCTTCCATCCAGTAATGTCAAGTGACTAAAAACGGAGGATTGAAGGATAGCAAGAGTCAATAATATTGGCACGCCAATGAGATATACCATTTTGGGGTTCTCAAGGCAAAGGCTGTTCAATGGGCAAAGGACGGAAATTGGTGATGACGAGTACGATATCAATATCACCGAAGTCGACGCTGGATTGGATGACCGTTTGTTGAAAAAGTTCATAGTCACGGCGGTGAATGCTGATAACCTGACCCACAGGTATTTCTGCGGGATACTTTCCTCCAAGGCCTGATGTGATCACGAGCTCGCCCTGTGTAATCGTTGCGCTTTGGTCGATCAGATCAACCCACAACTCACCGTTCAATTGCGCGGCTAGTACACCATCTGCGCGGGAGAGCTGTAATTGCACATTGACCGATGCCTCTGGGTCAGTGATCAGCTGGACTCGTGCTACGGTCGGGAAAACCTCGATAATTCGACCCACCAAACCGCGTCGTGTGACCACTGGCATCCCACGGCTGATTCCATCGTCGGATCCGACGTCGATGATCAAAGATCGCAGAAAGGGACTCACATCTCGTCCAATTACACGCGCAGCTTTATAGCTGCTCTCGGGCTTTGCACGAGCATAATCCAAGAGCGCGGCGAGGATTTCCGCCTCGGCAGCCTGTTCTCGGAGGGCGATGATCTCTTGTTGTAATCGGGCAACCTCCCCCTCAAGGCCAGAGATTTCTTCCCTCAGTGAAGCGACATCTCTAGGAGAAGTTAAGAAATCACGTATCGCAGCAACCCTCAAGGCGACCCAGGACTGGATCGAAGAGATAGGACGTAGGATGAGGCTTTGAATGGGCGTGAGGTAGCCACCCAGGCTAAGCGTAAGGAGTCCTGCGGCGACCAGGATGAGCGTGACAGCTACAAAAGTTCGAGATGTTGATCGTTTCATCGGCGGAAACGTTGATGGGATCCCAAGCTCGAGTGTGGGAGGCTAAACTGGACGTCGTTCAAGACTAACCAGGAATTGTTGAAGGTTGTCAAGATCCTCAAGAATCATCCCTGCTCCTCGAGCCACACAGGTCATGGGATCTTCCGCAAGCCATACACGCATTCGGAGTTCGTTGGAAAGGCGCTCGGCTAAACCCTGCAGTTGTGAAGCGCCTCCTGCAAGACAAACACCCTCTTCCATCAAATCGGCGATCAATTCAGGAGGCGTCTCATCGATGGCGTCTTTCATCGTTTCGATAATGATACTAACCGAATTGGCAAGAGCTTCACGCATTTCTATGGAGGAAATTTCTATGGCCTCAGGCAAACCCCGAACGAGGTTGCGACCTCGTACGGTCATAGTTTTTTCTTCCTTGAGTGGGTTAGCGGAGCCGATATTGATCTTAACCTGCTCAGCCATACGTTCACCAATGAGTAAATTATGTTTATTCCGTATGTAATTAATAATGTCAACGTCCATTTCATCGCCGGCGACGCGCAAAGAACGGGAAACCACGATGCCCCCCATGGAACAAACAGCCATTTCCGTCGTTCCACCACCGATATCAACGATCATTGAGCCACGAACCTCTCCGATGGGCAGCATCGCCCCTAAAGCTGCAGCCGTTGGTTCTTCGATGAGAAATGCCTCTCGAGCACCAGCAGCCATCGTGGCATCGTAGACAGCCCGTTTCTCCACTTCTGTAGCACCGCTCGGGATGCCGACAACTACTCTAGGGCGGGGAACAGGAACGATGCTCTGTTCATGGGCTTTTGCGATAAAGTACTCGAGCATCTTTTCTGTGATATCGAATTCAGAAATTACCCCGTCGCGCAATGGCCTGATCGCGACGACATTAGCCGGCGTGCGACCTACCATTTGCTTAGCTTCAGCACCGATTGCGAGGGGACGTTTCGTTCTTTTTTCGATCGCGACCCATGATGGTTCGTTGATCACGATCCCTTTGCCGCGCACGTTGACCAGGGTATTGGCTGTCCCTAGGTCGATGCCAATGTCGAGTGAGAAAAGACCCAGTAGCCAATTCAGAGGGTTGAATGCCAAAGTGTGGAATCCTCCGTAGGGGCCAAGCGCGGATTATACCATAGGCGCATCTACCCCCTTATATGCCAAGATAGAGGTTATGTCAACAGTGAACTTGTAAAGCCATACCCAAAGAAATTTTGGTCTGCATTGGAAGAAGGGCAAACGTAGATCAGGTCAGTCACAAGCAGATAGTTATTAGGATTGTGGATCGTCTTGGCACCGGTTTTCTTCTTCTACTCCTCGTCCCCAAATAAAAAAAGAGCG
>DUEZ01000084.1 GCA_011174825.1 Anaerolineae bacterium
CGAATATTGCCATGGATTTCAACAAGGTCGCCTGGGGATGCGCTGATTTCAAGTTCGCGACTTAGAATAAATAAACCCTCAGAGGTAACAGGATCGTCATCCACCTCGGTGGATTGGATAAAAAACCCTTCCAGGGCAGGGAAAACGCCAGTTACGACGCCAGTCGTGGTAGCCTCGTCCAAAACGTAGGGCGAGCTACTTCCCGTCCCCTGAATGGCCCAAATGGGCACGCTGGTGCCAACAAAGACTCGCCATGGTTCAGCCACTAGGATATCAACGCCTTCAATCCCGCTAACAGCATGGCTGCCAATCGTGATCTGATCCTCTGTTCCTGTCACACTTAAATCGAATGAGACACTTACACTCCCTCCGTCGCTTTCAAGCTCGGATACCTGCCAGACAATTTCATCACCACTTCTCGAACCGTTCTCGTCGATCTTCTCCAAGCGAGCACCGCTGGGAGGTAATACAGCCGTTATCGTTAAATCTTCTACGAGCGTTGGGCTATGATTCGTGGCTGTGAGTGTTACAGGCAAAGTCTCCCCAGGCAGGATCGTGTTCGGAGCTTCTGTGTCAAGGATGATGACCGGAGGGAATATCTCTTGAAGGTCAGATTGCAGGCGAGGATATAATAGAACACTTCCATCACGCAGGTCCAATATCCCTGTAGCCATGTAGTTGTGCCCGAGTTGGATTTTCTCGACACTCATCTCGGTGAGTTTATCAACGTACAGGCTCAGCAGATTTCCTTCTTCGTCGGTAAGATCAATCTCATAACTGTAACTGAACTCCTCCACACGTGTGACATTTCCCTCAACCTGCACCAATCGACCGGGTAATGTCTCTGTGTCATATACGGCTTGACGAATGCTGGCTTGTGTAAGCGGTGGTTCTGTGTCCATAGAAGGAGAGATGACTTCGATGTCCCCTGGTACAACATTAGGGATGATCTCTATGGAATCTCGATAAGGTTCAACGACGCCCTTGACCCTAACGCGGGCTCCAATAGGAACATCCACCTCACCCTCACCACCGATAACATAAACTTGTAATCCGCCGGTTTCGTCCTCAAGATAAAACTTTACATTTCCAGATCCAGCGTAGGACCCCCCGGTGTACATTGTAGCAATGCCTTCCACGGATAACTCTGCATTCAATAACCCACGTGCTGTCCCAATAGGGATGACCCCACCCTCACTGCGCGTATGGACCGGATCAGAAAAATATGCGATCGGTGAATCTCCTACACGGGCAAGGAATATCTCAACCGAAAAATCAAGGTATGCCCATGGCGTGGTTACGGAGAACGACTCTGTACGTTCTTCACGAGGAGCGAGCCGCTCCACACTCCAGAACAATGTTGACTCCTGCTGCTCGATCGATTCTGGTAAAGATTGCAAGATGAGCTCGTTTGGCAACCTGAGCTCTGCGACGATATTCTCCAATTTCAGATCTGTCTCATTCGTGATGGATAGGTGATAATCAAAGCCACTTCCGGGTTCAACAGTCTCCGGGGCCTGTAGCTGAAGACGAATGAGTTGGTCGAAGAACGGTGTGGGTTCGCTACCGGTGTTTTGAGGATCGGGTGAGAAGCAGATTTGGAAATCATCCTTATTGTTGTTCGTGTCCTGGTAATTCCCGGACTCTCCTCCGGGTCCTCGTTCTAATGACATTCCATTCTCAGGAATAGCGGCCGGATCGCCTTCTGTAAATAGCTTGGGGGCATTTCCCCAACCAAGAGCATCCACAGTTTCGCCTTGAGCATCACGCAACAGCAGACCGCCTCCGGAGGTATTTAAAGATTGGGTAAAAGATATATTGGGCATGAGGTCCACGTCCTCGCCCTCTCGGACGAGTAAATAATGTCCTTGTCCTGGAATAAGAGCGGGGTTCAGCCACTGATAAACCAACAAATCCTCATCGCTTGTTGGCAAGCGATACCAGAGTGAGTAGCCTTGCAAGGATAAGGGAATATCTCCAGCATTGTAGAGTTCAATGAACTCGAAGTTATTGTTCCCGACGTCCCCTGTGATGACCTCGCTGATCAATGCTTTCGGTGGTGCCAAAGGCGTTGGTTCTTGAGTCAGCGTTGGTTCTAAAGGAGGCGCTTTTTGGCATCCGCTGAGAACGAGAAAGCTGATCAGGATGAGTAGGATCTTTTGTTTATTCATATTGCCTCGTGGAATAGTATCTATTTAGGGACAAGATGTTGATTGCTTGAGCTGTGCCGCATAACCACATCAGTCATCATGTGGTATATCACGCTTTCACGCTTCAATGTTACCCTATCTTTACGATCAAGGACAAACTCAATGCTCATCGATGAGATCTGCTTTCGCTGAGTCTTTGATCCTGGTTGATAACCATCGATTACTTTTCCTGGTACACTGATCCCTCACTTTCACTGGAGTTTTATCAATGAACCCATCGAAAAAAGATCAATTGCGAGAGGGAGATCCTGGAATTCTCTGCCTCTACCATGACGATGCGGACGGACGATGTTCGGCAGCAATCGTAAGGCGGTTTTTTAGATCATCGGTTAGATTACAAGCTATCGACTACGGCGATCCTCTCCCATGGGAGGTCATCGAGGCAGCCGACAAGCTCGTTATCGTGGATTTCTCGCTGCCTTTAGAAGATATGCGTCGGGCACAGAAGACCTCCGAGTTGGTGTGGATCGATCATCATAAGACGGCTCTTGACGGTCTCTCAGAGCTGCAGGATATCCCCGGTCTTCGAAGTTTGGATGAGGCAGCCTGTGTGCTCACATGGCGAACGTTCTACCCAGATCAGCCCCTTCCCAAAGCAGTCGTTTATATTGGTGATCGAGACATCTGGCGGCTCGCTTATGCTGCCTCTGCGCCCTTCAGCGATGGGCTTCATCAAGAAGATACCAGACCGTGGAATGATGAGTTATGGAAACCGTTGCTCGATGACGAGACAGATCGTGTCGAAGACTTAATACGGCGGGGGACGGTCTTGCACCAGGCGCGAGTACGCAGGATAAATCGGCAGATTAAACGCTACGGCTTCGAGGTGACCTTCGAAGGCCACCGCACATTGGCTATCAATGCCCGAGGTAGCGGAGAGATGGGAGCGCTGATCCGCCAGCTAGGATACGAGATCGGTTATTGCTACATCGAAGCGGAACAAAACGGTGAATTAAAGACCTTTGTCACACTCTATTCGGATCGCGTGGACGTATCTGAGATCGCCCGCAAGTTCGGTGGCGGTGGGCATGCAGGTGCGGCTGGATTTTCGATCGAACGTGCGGGAAGCCCCTTTCCTCCACAACCTCGGGTTGAAAGATAATCCCCAAAGCTACACAGGATAATAGCCACAAGCTGCAGGCTTCAAGCTCCAAGCGACAGGCTTCAAGTCGCAAGTCGCACATCAGCTTTCACGCATCACGCTTCACGTTTCACGCTTCACGTTTCACACATCACGCTTCACGTTTCACGCTTCACGTATCAAGGCAGCGTTCACTCCCCGGCGTCTTGAGAATCCACCAGTTCCGACAACGTCACGACCTTATATCCTCGGCGCGCAAGCTCGGGTAAGACCGCATCCAGTGCAGCGGCCGTACGCGCACCGCGAGATCCGTAGTCGTGAAGCACAATGACCGAACCAGGCTGTATCTTCCAAAGGACATAGCGGGTGATGAACCAAGAGGATCCAATCTGTGGGTCAAATGGGTAGACAGAGCCTAATGCACAGGTATAGCCATACTCGTGTAGGGTTGAAAGCATCGTCTCGTTGTACCAGCCCGATCCCGGGCGGAACCAACGAACATCGGCAAACTTCATAAGTTCCTCGTCCGACTCGACCAGTTGCCGTTCAAACTCACTCGAGTCCAGCATGATGCTTGGATAATCGTTTAGTAAATGGTTCGCCAGTTCATGACCCTCATCGATCATACGCTGTACCAGTTCCTCGTTACCCGGAATTCGACTTGTGATCAAGAAGAAGGTAGCCTTCGCCCCATGACGATTTAGGCTCTCAAGGATTTTTGGCGTCTCAAGAAGATCCGGTCCATCGTCAATGGTCAGCGCGACCAACAACTCTCGGGTGTCAATGGAATAGACAACTTCCGGTGATCGTTTACGTAATTGAGCGACGACCCATTCTGGTTCCAGCAAAATTAACGCTCCGATGAAAAACATTAAGATAACGAGCGACCCAATGGTAAGGGCTAGGCGTGTTGACATGTAAGTGTTATATCCACTGAATCTACCGAAAAAAGGCCAACCGCGAGAGGAGGACCGGCATATGTGGGTATGTGGGCTTCGCCCTCACACCCACATATACCTCTCCCTGCTCCTCGCGTGTTTTTTTCAGTGCACTCATCCACTTCGTTTATAGAATGAAATTGTACCGACCTGGCTCGACTTTGGGTATGGTACTTTTCACCATATCCACGTATGTTGGATCGGTTCTCCTCTTCACTTAATCCCCTACTCGACCAGCATCCGGCGCAAGACTTTACCGACAAAGGACTTCGGAAGTTCCTCACGGAACTCGATGTCCCAGGGCACTGCGTATTCGTCGAGGCGCTGCCGGCAAAGATCGAGCAGCTCTTCTTTGGTGAGTTTGGTGCCCGGGCGCGGTACGACGAAAGCCTTGACACGCTGGCCAGCCATATCACCTTCAACACCCACGACTGCGACTTCCATGACGTTGCTGTTTTCATAGAGAACTTCTTCCACGTCCCTCGGGTAAACACTATATTCCCCAGCCATGATCGTATCCCGCTTGCGGCTGATGATCTGAAAGTAACCATCGGCGTCCATAACCGCCACATCGCCGGTATAGAGCCATCCGTCTTTTAAGGATGACTCATCGTCCTCTGAACTCTCCCCGCCCCAATATCCTGTCATGACCTGAGGTCCTTTGACCAACAATTCGCCGATCTGTCCCACGGGTAGATCCTCACCCGTAATGATGTCCACGATCTTCGCATCGGTGTTGGGTATTGGAACGCCTATCGATCCGGCTCTACGCACCCCTTCGAAGGGATTGGCATGGGTGACCGGAGAGGCTTCCGTCAATCCATAGCCTTCAACCAAACGTCCATGCGTGAGCTTCTCGAAAGTCTCTTGTACCTCGATGGGAAGGGGTGCCGCTCCGCTGATGCAGGCCTTGATCGAGGATAATCCATAAGAACGCACATTGGGAGCAGCGTTAATCGCCATGTAGATCGAGGGAACCCCGGGAAAGATCGTTGGTTTGTACCACTTAATATGCTGGAGCACCTGTTCCAACTCAAAGACCGTCAGCAGAACGATGGTCGCTCCCATGGCGATCGGGATGTTCATGGCGGTTGTCATGCCGTAACTATGGGTGAGCGGGATGACGGCGAGAAAGGTCTCCTCTCCCCAATGCGATTCGGGTATCCAATGCCGGGTCTGAAGCGCGTTAGCGACCAGGTTGGCATGGCTCAGGCAGACCCCCTTGGGTTCGCCGGTCGTGCCGGCTGTATAGAGAATCGCAGCCAGATCATCGCTGGAAACCTCAATCTCGGGTGATTCCCTGGCGGCGTCCATCATCAATTGACTCATACGGTAACCAACTTTACCGAGATCAAGGTCGTCCCGCTTACCCAGGCCTGCGGCTTCCCAACGAGCGACGAGTTGTTTGTAGACGCGCGACGAAACGGCTTTGCTGATATCCGTCAGGATAACTTTCGCGGGCACATGTTTTTTCACGGCTTTTGCGAGCCCGCTAAAATCTTTTAACGTGACGATCACCTGGGTATCGGTTTGATTGATCTGTTCAAGGATCATCGCAGCGTCGGCGTCGGGATTAGGGAGCACTACCACCCCGCCAACTTTAAGCGTGCCATAGTAAGCGATGATCAGCTGCGGTATGTTAGGCAGGATCACCATCACGCGATCGCCGGGCTTAATGCCCAATCCATGCAAGGCGTGGGCAAATTGGTTCGCACGTCGATCAAGCTGATAGTAATTTATTTTAGAGCCATAAAAGATTGTCGCCGTTTTGTTCGGCACCCAACTCGCAGCGGTTTCCAGGAACTTATGCAGAGGCTGGCGAGGGATGGGAACCGAAGGGGGTGTGTGCTTCCCGTAGCTGTTCAACCATGGGCGATGAGCGAGCCGTCTCGATGGAACGCCTTGATCGCGCCAAGATATAGGCTTAGCCATGGCTTCTTTGCGGATAAAACGTTCGATGGCGCGATTGACCGCCTGATGGCGCTCAATTTGTACCTTATGCTTTGAAGCACCAATATCAATCACCTCAGCTCCAGGCACCGCCTTGCACACATCTTCGAAAACCCAACGTGGAAAGTATCTGTCCCGTGCACCGGTGATGATGAGTGTGGGCGTGCGAATTTTCTTCAGTTGCTCCCATCCTTTCCACTTACGCATGTTGTTCAACATCATGCGCTTCATCACGTGAATTTCAGCGTTCCAGCGCGGTCGGAACCTCCACCATGGTCGGAATGCTGCAGTGGGAATGCGAGAAGCAAGTGAGGCCGCTCGAGGGAGAGGATGTTCGCCTGCGGTAGAAATCAAGACCAGTTGCTCAAGTCTCTCCGGGTAAGCGACCGCATACTCAACACAGATTGAGCCACCAAAGGAATGACCAACCAGAACGAACTTCTCCGGGAAATCGAGTGCGTCTGTGATCGCATCTAGATCAGCTACCAGTTCCGGCATGGTGTACTGGCTAAAGGGGGCGTCACTTTGACCGTGCCCGCGTAGATCAGGTACAACAACCCGATACGCATGCATGAAGTGGTTGATCTGATACTCCCATGTTTCAGCACAACCGGCATAGCCATGGACGAAAACGAGGGTTTTTTCCGCACCTTCTGGCCAAATGTCGATCACACTCAGCGCCATATCTGCCAGACCACGGATCGGGACATCAACCCGATAAAGGTTAAAATCCAGTTGGATGTCCCGCTGCTTGAGTCCACGCAATTTTCTCTTCATCTCTACCTCCACCCAGGGCTCGGCGATCTACAATTTCTCTCCCCTTTTTTGGCGTAAGAGCTTGAGAACTTGGGGCGTCATGACCTCAATAATGGGTGACGGCTCTTTGGGCTGCCAATTGGCCTTCGCCTCATTCAAAGGCTCAGGCCAGGTTTCTGAAGAGTGAACGATCGAGCCTGGGGTGTCCTCCGTCTCTAGGACCTTCAAGGCTTGATCTATCACCCGCAATTGCTGATCAACATTATGCGGTTGCCCAAGCGTATGACCGAAGGGGAACTCGACGGCTAACGTACGCGGTACGCCAACTTTTTCCGCCCAAAATGGCATCATCGTCACCATGATCGTGGAGAGACCGCTCGCTTCCAGCGTACGCGCCAGCACGGGCACGTTTTGGGCACAGTCAGGTCACGCGGGTGTGAGCAACACACAGTTCACCTCCTCAGCTTTGAACTTCTCTGCCACATCAAGGCCGTACGAATCCTGCCATGCGTTTGTATCCGGAGGAAAGCCCTGGTAGCCCATAAAGGAATAAGCACTCTCAGCCAATCCCGCGATCCTTCCCTCATCAACCAACTCACGGAACCGATGAATGGGCAGCAGGATGTTGACATCCTCCAACACCCCTTGTGTATTAATGTGCAAGTGACTCGCGCCCACATCGGATTGTTGTATATCGATCGGCAAGGTGCGATAGGTCGGATCGCCCCACTTTGGCTCGCGCTTTTCGCGCTCGATGTCAAATGGTGGCTCGACACCCTTATGATAAAGCCCGCCTGATGTGATCAACCCGAATTTGCATCCGCTTAAAGGACCTGGAAGAGGCGTCCAGGGAATGGGAAACTCAGGTTCGCGTTTTGTCATCTTGTAATAGGTCCCAATGATACGGGGCAGGAACTTAAAACTATCAACAGGCATTAGGCGCTCCAATGAAAATTCTACCTACATCATACTCAGAACTGCACAGTCCCCTCATAATATTAACACCGACCCCTGAAGTCGTCCTCCACCCAATAACTCTTCCATACCGTGAAGGGATATATTGATCAATTTCCAGAGGTCATAGGATCCATTTCGGATGACCGATCGGGGTAACCTCCTACTTTACTACAGGACAAGCGTGCCCTACAAACCTCTAAATAGCGTAGCAAACGCAAGGATGAGGAAAGCGATCGTCATCAACCAAAAACCTAACTCGGGATACGTGTCAAGAGGGATAATCCCCTGCTGCAAAAGGATCCCAATCAACCCAAAAAGGACAGCGATCGACCAACTGATCGTCTTCGGAGGGGAAAGTCTCATCGCACAGTTCTCCTTTCTTGGAAATGGATAAAACGGGCTTGCGCTGAGGGCTCCATAGTACCTTGTGCCTCGAATGCTTAGGTCGCGCAATATCGTTAGCGAAAAGGACTTAAGATCATCAAAGAATCTGATTCGTACCATTCTAATCGACCGTCAAGGAAACGCAACGCAACAGTTCCAAAACTATGAAACGGATCGCACAACTAGACCGCACAATCCCAAGATGTCCCTGCAAATGGGTACGTGCCTCCTGGTGAGGGTTTTGCCTTCAGGGATATACCTAACAAGCACATATCATCTTCAGCCTCCATCTGAGACAATCTTTAGTGTCACCAAAATATTAAGACCAAAATAGGGTAAAATCAAAGATATTCGAAAGATAATACTCATTGGAGGAGGCTTACGGATGGGATTACAAGTAGGGCAAGAGGCACCAGACTTTACGCTACCTAGCCACCTTGGCAAGGATGTAACCCTTAGCGATCTACGAGGGACCAATGTGGTCCTCGCTTTCTTCCCGTTAGCATTCACACCGGTCTGAAGTGATCAGATCCCGGCGTATGAGGCCGATCAAGCCAAGTTCGCGGGATTGAACGCCCAGGTCCTGGGCATCAGCGTCGACCACATCCCTGTACTCACCGCGTGGGCAGAAGGTTTTGGCGGTATTAACTATCCCTTATTGAGCGATTTCTGGCCTCACGGTGAAATTGCCCAGAGGTATGGAGTCCTTCGATCTGATGGACGATCCGAACGAGCACTATTCATCGTGGACCGTGACGGGATCATTCAATACATTGATATCCATGATATTGATGATCTACCGGACAATCAGGTGCTGCTGACTGAGCTTCGCCGGATAGACCCAGAAGCGGCCGCAAAAGAACCACCGAAAGTAGAAGAGACCAAATTCCCAAGTGGTGGGATCGTCATGTATTGTTCGAAATGGTGCAAAGATTGTATGAGGGCTCGCGAGTGGTTGCATCTACGTGGTCTGGAATACACCGAAGTCGATATCTATGCCACGCCAGGCGCGACGACAAAGATTCGGGAATGGGCAGGCGGTCCTCTCGTCACTCCCACTTTCGACATTGACGGTACGATCATCCTCGACTTCGATGAGGAAAAACTGAAAGCAGTTCTCGGCTAGTTATAGACAACAGATGGAAAACTTCCGGGGCGCGAACATCGTGCCCCGGTGATTTTTTAAAACAGATTTCTAAGCGAAAATTTTCGTGGAACTAGCGAAGATCCATAGATCCCGATAAGCTTTTTGCGCTTCATGTCTGCGGATGGATCCTTGCCACCGTTCGATGGGCCGCATACCCCTCCAATTGAGCTCGATTGGGCTCCCGAGGCAGCCCAAACAATCGAAACAAATTCCCCATCATCCTTGGATTGCGCGCGAGGCTGATCTCCAGAAAGTCGGCGACCCGCTCAACATCCGCTATCGCCTCGGCTATGCCAACGAAGTGTTGCGATTTGACACGCACTTCGACCTTTGGATTAGCAAGGATGTTTCGGTACCAATCGGACTTATCACCTCGAGCAGAACCGACATAGAAGATCCCATCCATCACCTCGTATTGAAGTGGGGTCACTCGAGGTAGACCGGATTTCCGACCGGTGGTGGTCAGGAGCAAGACATGTCGACCGATGAGCGGTCCCAACCCGATCGCGTAAGCAAGACGTGGGGGAATCTTCATCAAACGCCATAGACGCTTATTCAAACGACTGAGATCAGCCATTGCCCTCCTCCGGAAGGATGCCGTCCAGACCCTCACCAAGCCATTCGGCTTCCATGATCAGCAACCTATCTCCCTCATGAAACTCCGAGAAATCATAATCCCCAAATTCTGCCTTTCGTACGTAACCCGTTTCTTTAAGGAGTGAATGTAACCTCTCTCGATCCAGAACACCAACGAGACCGCGATCCTCGACCCTCTCGATTAACCGGCCATGGAGATACGTCTCAAATACGAGTCGGGTCTCCTGCATCTCGCCAGGCAAGGATCGACTGGCAATAAAACGACGGTGTTCTCTTTCGCCATTCTGGACAATCCCAGCCGGAGAGAGCTGGGTGTCTTTCATGAGGCCCAGGAAGATGTCAAAAACTAAAATCCCATGGGGCATCAAATGCCGGCCGATGTTGATCAACGATGCTCGCCTCTCATCATCGTCCAGAAAGTGATCAAAGCTCCCCGAAAGGAACGCGGTCGGAAAAAGGCGTCCTGCATCAAAAGACCGAGCATCGCCGGCGAGGAGCGTTATCCTGTCTTGTAAATGGTGACATTGCGTGAGATTTTGTTGAAATTCCCTTCTCATGGCAGGCGACGGCTCAACACAGGTTACGGCGACACCCAGCTCCGCGATCGGAATGGCGATTCGACCCGTTCCCGCTCCAATGTCCAAGATCTCCCCAACTTGAGAGGCGTAATGTGAAAAGAAAGAGATATTCTCTTTCTGGTCGAACAGATCGTAGAGGTGAGCCACCTTCTCATAGCCTCGATCTGATGCTGGTCGCTTCATCATCGTTCACTTCATATCATGACGGTCGGGATGAAATGGTGGGAAACGAAGAAACCCTTTATGAACCATTTTGGAAGAGTGCTGAATATTATAGGCTCGAAACGAATTACGGTGCGTGGGCGAAACCTTCTATCATGTCCGAGGGGGCCTCCCTCAAACTGTCATTTCGAGGAGCACGCTCTCAATCTGTCATTGCGAGGAGCAAGCAACAAAGCAAACTTATCGTTGAGGAGATTGCTTCGCCCCGGAGCCTGTCCTGAGCTTGCCGAAGGAGCGCTCGCAATGACAATTAGAAATGCGTCATTCCGAGGAACCCCTCGATTTCTCTCAGGACCTTCGGCTCCGCGACAAGGAATCCCTATGATGAAACTTTTAATTTTGGATCATCATCGGGATTCTTCGCGCCTATCGGCGCTCAGCATGACATGACATTTGAAGTTTTTCTGGCCTAAAGTTCTCACTGTTATGGTGTGATTGAAATATTTAACCAATCTACCACACCAGATCGCACGCCTCAGGAGGCATCCAGTGGGCGTCCTTGCCCTCCCATTTCACATTGCAACCGATGGGATTGGTGATGGGCAAGCTGATAGGGTCTCCAGCTAGATGTTCCTCCAACGCCCGATCAAGATCATTGACCTTGATCATGTTTGCATCACGCGGATTATCCACCCCCCGACCTGTGTAAACCAGTTTTCGATCCTTGTCGAAAACATAGAAATGCGGTGTCCGCAGTGCGCCATAAGCCAGCGCCACCTCCTGTGATTTGTCACGCAGATAAAGCCACGGGAACATGTGCGTCTGCATTCGCTCGACCATGTGATCGAAACTATCTTCGGGATAGGTATTCGAACTGTTGGCGTTAATCCCAACGAATTGAACTCCCCCTGGAGAATATTTCTCCGCCGTTTGCCGGGTTACCTCGTCCGACCCCAAAACATAGGGACAGTGATTACAAGTGAAGAAAACGACAAGAACAGGAAAGTCATCGAAATCAGATAGTTTATAAGTATTCCCATCCGTCGCAGGCAGTTCAAAATCTGGAGCATCCGCGCCAATATCCAAGGTAAAAGCCATCGCCTAACTCCTTTCTTATATGATTGACTCCACTGAAAAAAACCTCGAGTAGTAGGGAGGGGTATCAGTGGGGGTGCGGGCGTTGCCCGCACCCCCACTGATACCGATCCTCTTCTCGCGGTTGACTTTTTTCAGTGGAGTCATGCTAGGGTATCACTTGATTTTACCCCAAGGTGTTCTAGTGAGATTGTCTTTTTGATCAAACTGAGGGCAGCATCTACCTCTTGGGCTGGTCACTTAACTCGAAGCTCCTGCTAGACGCCCTAACGCACGGAGCGTCGCACCAGGGTCGTCGCTCAGCACTACATCACACCCCAGCCAACGGTAAAGCCACAATCTCGAATCGGGAGTCGGATCAAGTGGTCCGATCATCTGGCCCCTCAAGTGTGCTAATCGAACGTAAAAAGGATTGAGTATCACTAAAGGCCATAAGGGGCCGAGAAACTGAAACCCTCTTGGGGGCATGACTCGTGTATATGTGATCAACCCAACAGGGATATCTGGAGCAATTGATCGTAAAGTCAACAAGCGGGTTACACTGAAGGACAAGATAACCGCCCACTCCCTCAATCCCGCTTGATCCAACTCGCTTACCAAGCGCCGGCAAACATCCGTCACAAGGAACTGATCCGACTTAAGTTCGAGAGCCAGAGGTACACCAGGTGGCAGAATCGCAGTAAGCTCAGCAAGCATTGGGACTCGCTCTGTCTCAAACTCCGGATTACCATCAGCGGCACTGAGGGTTTTAATCTCGGTAAGCGTCATCGCTGAAACCGCTCCGGTGCCGTTGGTCGTTCGATCCACGGTCGCATCGTGGATGCATACAAAAACACCATCAGCTGTTAAATGTAGATCGGTTTCGAGTATGTCCGCCCCTTCATCAAGTGCTCGTTGGAAGGCTGCCAGGGTGTTCTCCGGGCATACTACCCTGTTTCCACGATGCGCCATGACATAGGGCTTCGGTTTTCCTACAAGACCAAGAGGATTTTGGCTTCTCATCGGTTAATGACCGCTCATTATATTTTTAAAGAGGTGGTCAACCGCTCGGTCAGATCGTCGAAGATCTTTCAATGAACCGCGGCTCTGAGTTATACACTTGCTGATCTCTTTCTTGGACGAAACCTCGTCAACAACCATGCAAAACCAACCAGTCCCATAAAAATGAGCAATGGATGAACACTGATCCACAGGATCACCCGCAACCCCTTGCGCAACCGATCAATCACCCTCGCACTTTCGTAAGGTATCTCAACCGGTCCATCCCAGTCAAAATCGATCAATCTCTGCAGGAAATCTTGTTGGAGGCATCCCTCCAGACTAAAAATATGGATATCATCACTCCAGCGTCTCGCCAAGCGCAGATCGCGAGCGAGTTCTTCCCATCGAAGAGGGGGCACGTCGCTCAGACCTGCTACTTGGACGCCGCCACCCGTGCTTCCAACTCCTATGGACTGGGCGTCTGAAGCGTAACTCCATAAAATTCCGGGACCATGCGGACGCAAGAAACTCGTGTATGGCATCAGCACTTCTCGATCAGAGGTCACATCCACCAAACCCGCGATACGTTGCAACAATGTGGAACCGGTCCTGCGCTCATCAATCATGAGCGGGATATGGTAGCTATCAACCTGATAACCATCCAGCTGCATCTTGCTTACAAGCGCACGGTATGCTGCTTGAGCTGTACGGACTCTCTCCCCGTTGAACGACCGGCGCAGCAGATTAAGTAGTAAGCGTGGTCTATCCGTGACCAACCTCTCCACCTCTCGGATATCGGGTTCGAGATCCAAACCGATCCCTGCCCAATGCAGTTTATATTCCTCCGTCCAGGCCTTGAACGTACGATAGCGGTCGGTGGCTTGGCGCGCGTTGTTGACGTTGAACCAATACCCTTGTTCCATCGGAAGTAGTAACCACGCGATAACCGGAACCCCGGCTTCATTCAGTTTCCGCACAACCGATGCACGATCAGGCGTGAGGTCGACAATGCCTAAGCCTACTCGAGCTCCAAGCTCACCCAGGCTATCGATCACAGAACCATCAGCAAACAGCGACTTTAGCTCGCTTGTTCCCAGTTCACAGAAAAAAGTTAACCCTGGTTCCCGAATGGTCCACCTCCACCTATCTCGGTTTCCTCCCGATAAATAGACCTCGTCCTGTCAAACCTTCATCATCGAAGATGACTTCAAGCCCAGATGTTTTCATCACCCCGCTCATTTCTTCTGTTTCAAATAGACCGAGCTCATGGTGCTCGACAAAATATTCCACCCCTTCCGGTGTGCCAATGAGATAATGGAAATCAAAAAACGACAGCCTCCCCTCAACACAACTATTACTCATACGAGCGATCTTCAATTCCGGCTCATCGATGAAATTCGCATGAACTGTCCCTGGTTTCCATGAATCGGGCGTCAACCAGGGCTCGATAATGAGAACCCCTCCCGCTAGCAGGTGGTTCGACATACATCCCACCGCTCGAGTAAGGTTATCCAAGGTCTTGACATAACCTATCGAGCTAAAAAGGCATATCACGACGTCAAATTCTCTGCCGAGATCAAAATCCAGCATATCCGCGTGGTGGTAGAGGACATCGGGTGTGCGCGCCTGTGCAATTTCGAGCATCTCATGGGAAAGGTCGAGCCCTTCGACCTCGTACGTCTCCTTCAAGAATTCAAGATGCTTTCCCGTACCACACGCAACATCCAACAGTCGCTCGCCGCCAGATAGCTGATGCTCACGGATAATTTCCAACAGGCGCTGAGCTTCTACGCTATAGTCTTTGAAAGCGTAAATGACATCGTAAAAGGGAACAGATTTTGTAAACATCATGCTCTCCGCGTAAAGATCGTGAGAATAGAGGATCTATGCCGGGGGACCTGCACCCACACGCGTTAACTACTCATCGAAGGAACCGCGTAGCCCACTGAGTGAGCTCGATTGGATGGATGATCGTTTAAGTATCACAAGAACGGTCGAAAGAACTTGCTCGCAGGTATCGCTGCTTGATCCCTCCATCCAAGGAAAAAATCCGGATTTGGGACTACTTATTGGGTGACGCTAAAAGGGAGATTGCGTACCAAGATCCCTTCAACGATGACACGTACCACATAACTTCCAGGTTCAAATGAGCCCAGCGATATGCTCCCAGAACCTGAGGGCAAATCTTGTGTCTTATCGAAAGGAATCTTTCCTCCTCCTTTCCGCTCCACGATGCACGCTCTAAGCGAGACTTCATTGATGTTGTCCGTTATGATCGCTAATTGGTCGGAAGAGGTAAACCGGGGTCCACCCTCTGGATCAGGTTCACCGGGTGAACCCGTGGCTTGGTTGACAATCTCCATCCATGTGAAATGCTGCGTAAATTTCGGTTCATCGGCAGTGCCACCAGCACCGCAAGATTCTGGTGGAGTAAAAGATCCGCACGCCGTGAGGGCAAGCACTAATATGATGGAGATCCCAATATGCCAACGCTTTCGAACCATGAGCTCCTCCTGCTCTCGTGTTCACTTTCGGTTCAGATATCCATGCATCGTCAATGATTTCAACGTCTGTAATCCCTGGCACTACGGTTGAGTTCGCCGTGGATGGAGGATCGAGAATAAATAACCGCCCACTTCACCCAACCCCTCCACGGCGTTAGGAATACCAAATCATTCACTTTTCTGTAGCCCTTGATTCCCCCGCGGTGTTGGGGTAAGTTTACCCGAGGTTCAAATCTGACACCCATTCCATGCCAACCTTACCCGAGGCCTCATTCCCAAGCCGAATATGACTCGCGCCTAAATAGCGTATAAATTCCTCCATGCAATTTGTCAGGGACACCTTCATCCTATCGTCAGGTTGAACCCCGTCTTCCCACCACCAATTCTTGAGCGTAAGTTCACGCTCTTTCCGATCAAAAACAGGTTCCACGCGTGCCACAAAACGGTCACCATAGAGAATCGGGAGCACATAATAGCCATACTTGCGCTCTCTCACCGGCTTGTACACTTCCCATATGTACTCGAAATCAAATATCCAGCGAAGCAGATTTCTATCCCAGAGAACATTATCCAACGCGCCAATCAAAGCCGCTCGCGCTTTAGGTGCTCTTTTTGTCCTCGCTAGCTCCAATGTTGGTAAATCTTCACTGCGAAGAAAGAAAATTCGATTGTGCACACCATCTACGGCCAGGACCACCAGTTCGCCTCGTTCCACCAGACGTATTAAAGTGCTCCGAAGGATGTCACCCTTCACGCCGAGCATCGCCAACCATAACTCGGAGGCACTCGGGTTGGCGAGACCCAATCCACCGATCCGACGTAATACGTGCCATTCTTGATAGTCCTCCATGGTCTCGTTGGGATCTGGTGTCGAGATCAGATCAGGTGAAATCAGACGTTCGGCCAGATCGTAAATGCGCCTGCTCCCAACTCTGTTATGAACCAGGATTTCGCCCATTGCATACAAGACATCAAGCGAGGCTTTTGTAAGACTAGATTGCTGTCCCCACGACCAATCGACCTTATCACCACGCTTGAAATCGATCGAAGACAGCGGTCCACGTTCACGAATGGCATCCAAGACCATCGGCGCAATTCCCATGGGAGGGTTCGAAGGATCCCCGTGCCGTTCACGCATATGCTGCCGGTGGCGAGAGAAATGTGGCCAATCCTCGGCGAGAATGATGGACGAGACCTTGTCCCAGCCATCCAGCAATTGCCGATCAGAATAAAGAAGCTCCTCCAACATTGCGGATCGATACTTATCAATCCGTGATTGCAGCACCAAGTCCGGATTGCGTCCGACGATATTGATCGGATCAAATTGTATGCAGCCTACATGGCGGATGAATTCTAAGATGCCGACCTTACCGCGTAGCTTCCGCGGCGGCCACAATCGTTGGTGAGCGAATAAAAAACGCCTTGCATGCGTTTTGCTCACCGTCATCGTTGGTGATGGCAGCTGAATTTTGGCCATTGATCAGGTTTAGCGAAATCAGATGTAAAAAAACTGCGCCCGTAGATTATCCAGTTGTGTGTGATTCCTCACGCATACGAGGTCATTGTTATCAAGGTTGCCAAGATGGAAAACCATCAAAATCCGGATGATCGGTAAGCTGTGTCACTCCTGATCCATCGATCGCCATCACATAAACCTCGAAATTCCCACTTCGATCTGAATAAAAGGCGATCATACGACCATCGGGTGACCAAGTGGGGCGTTTATTTCTACCCGGATCATCGGTCAACCGATTGACATTCGAGCCATCGGCGTTCATGAGGTAGATTTCCTCATTTCCATCCCGGTCGGAAGTGAAAGCGATCATCGTGCCATCCGGGGACCAAGAAGGAGATTGATCATTGGCGGGATCATTCGTCAGGTTAATTTGCCCTGATCCGTCGGCATTCATGAGGTATATTTCTAGATTCCCATCAAGGTCAGTTTGAAAAACAAGGTTTTTCCCAACAGGGGACCAATCAGGGGCCATATTATTTGCTTCGGTATCCGTTAAACGCTCCACCCCTGACCCGTCAGCGGACATGACGAAGATGTTAAAAATCGACATCAAGCCTTGCGCCGTATCGGTATAGATATCTTGGTTTGAGGCGAAGGCAATCTTCGTCCCATCTGGTGACCACGTGGGGTCCACCTCGATGGAGTCGAAATCCGTCAAACGGACCAAATTTGAGCCATCCTCATCCATCAGGTAGATGTCGAGATTATGGCCCTCCTCTTCCTTGGACAAGACGAAAGCTATTCGCTCGCCGTCGGGGGACCAGATAGGCTGCTTCGCTCTTACCGAGATGTCCGTCAACGCGTTTGGCTCCGATCCGTCGGCGTTCATGATGAGGATCATCGATTCGCCTTCGCGAAACGAAGAAAAGGCTAGCTTTCCCGCGCCTCCACCTACTGACGTGGTGGCTGCGGAACCGCAGGCAGACAAAAAGAGCGCGAGAACAGCAAGTGTTATCACGAAGATCTTCACGGAAGGTATGTTAGACATTTCCATCTCTCTCATCCCGTTCGAATGTGTAGAACCATGGCTGATTGTACCAAGGCCTAGGGGCAACAAGCTACCCTACGGTTCGTCTTTCTGATATTCTATTCCCTATCGCTTTAGCAATCCATATTTAACCAGACGTCATTCCGTATGGCCTCTCTGCCCCATCTACTACCATTGGACCACATGAGGAAGTATCGCGCGTCTGCCGCAACCGATGCTTTTCCGTTCAACCGATTAATTTAGGGGGATCCTTCCTCTATCCGACCCCATATCTCATAACAGGAACTACGTCCTAGATTGTCAAAATTTGGACCCTGTCCTGGATCTCTTGGGTCGAAGTCCCGCGGGTTGAAGGATGTGACTTCAACATACTGAGATGTAAGCACGTGGTCGATATCCTCATCCTGGATATACAAGGAATCATCACAGTGGATAAGGACGTAATCCGGATGAAAGAATCCGATGTATGTATCCAGATCAAATACTCCTTGGCGTTTCAGATTCACCATCTGCGGTGTAACCAAGCCTACCTCATCGATCATAACCCGCCCGGAGTAATAACCAATATAGCCCAGCGGTTCAAGCTGCACCGTTGCCGCCGAATCCGAATTTTGTCGCAACCATAAACCTGCCGCTTTTAAAGCACCTTCATGACGATAAATTTGTGTATCTCGAACCATTCCGGAGGCTTTAAACCCGAACAAAAGAAAGAGGGAAAGAAAAACCAAGCCCAGAAACCATCTCCAAGATAATGAAAGGGAGCGACCAAGGCGGGAATCTTTTACTAGCGAACCCAATCCCAAACCTAACAAAATCAAAACGGCCCAAAATGTTGGTGCAAAGTAACGGCTGAATATGGTCGAGCGGGAGAGGACAATTCTGGTCACTTCCAAGAGCACAAACAAGGCGAGTATGGCAAACTGTTTGTCTTTATACATACGACTTGTCTGCCATGCAGCAATGGCTACCACACTGAAGGCAATGAGAATACCTACCAATTCCAATTGATCAGGAAGATGAAGCGGGTTGAGCCACTTGACGAGCACAAACAAGTGGGACATATAGGGATCCTGGTTGGGCTGAGTGTAGGCGACCCACTTTGCAGTGATCGTATGTGGTATGGGAGAACCAAAGTACAGCGAAGCGAAAATCACCCATGGGAGGTATACAAGCAATGTAGGCCATGCGATTTTTAGAGCGCTCTTACCATGTGAGTAGACCTCAGTAACGCATAAAACAACAGGCCATAGGATGAGGTCGACTCTGGTCCACAGCAGTAAACCGCTTAGGATCCCCGTCCAGCTTAACTTCCTGTATACATACGCATACCAAGAAGCTGAAAGGAGAAATATCACCAGAGGCGTCTCCATCCCTCCCGTGTCCTTGATCCAAAACTTAGACGATGTCCCGATCAACGCAAGGACAAGTAATTGTTGGGGTTGCGTGGTTCCCATTCGCCGAAGCGTCATCAGAAGAAGAGTAAGTGTCCCTACTGCTGAGGTCAGCCCAATTAATCGTGCGCCTGCGACAACCTCAGTGCCGGGTATTAGAAGCCATCCAGTGAGCAACAAAGTAAAGAGAGGGGTTGTAGTCCCATAGACTCGCTCGCCAAGGTTGTAGACGAATCCGTTCCCTTCAGCAATTTGTTGCGCGTATCGGAAGGTAATGAATGCGTCTTCATAGACGAAGTCGGTGTATGCGATCCATAGCAACCGGAGTAGAAGTGCGAGGGTGATAAGGGCGATGGCAGGAACATAAGGTGAGGACCTTGTCCTCGCTACCCATTTGCTGAAGAATGAAAACTTTCTTGCCATCTCTTCCGCCATGACCTGGGGGATGCGTACGAAGTGATCAAAGGATACTCTGCTTCGATGCAACACATCGATCCACTGATGCATACCTAGCGGCTTCTGCACCAGAGCCCAATATCCATCAATCGCATTATCCTAACGGAAATCCGATTTCGGAACAAACGCTTTACTTCAGAGAGGGATGTTGTTTTGATGGGGTAGGGTCTCGAGATTTTTGATTTCAATACCGTAGGGGCGGTTCGCGAACCGCCCCTACCTACTTGAAATGTCATCCTGGTGCTATCAACGGCTACCCTTTGTGAACAGGGCGCTGCCTCCTCCTAGAAGGAGGATCCACGGTGTCACAGCTAGCCAATGGATGATCATCGGTGGCCAGATGGATCCTGAGATCAAATAGGCCGCTGTACAAGCAATCCCAAGAAGCCCGGCAAAAGTCAGGAACAACGGATCGGTGAAGAGTGAGCGCGCGCTCCTGTGGATGAATAATCCGTTGATGGGATGGAACAGGATGAAGACAAAAAGGCCAACCCCAGCCCAAAGGAGGGTTATCCGAAGCGGATAGCCTTGTGCAGGATGAGGAATGAAGAGGGCCCTGAAGATGAGTTCCTCAAGCAAGGAAGGTCGGATAGCCAGTAACAACGCGAGAAGGGCAAACCTCCCTCGTCCACCCGTCATGAGTTCAACCCGCACAAAACCAGTCCGAAAACCAATCGGAAGTACAACAACTACTAAAAGAATTAAAATCCCACCGCTCCACAGCCAGGCCTCGATACCGGGAGAGGTCGTGAATGCTAAGATCAAGCCCTGAAGGCGTTCAGAGATGAAGTCTTCCATTTCATGATTGATCAGAATATCGTTTTAAACCAGGTAGGAGTTGCGCTTGGACTTGTAATATCTCATATGGCTCTTTGTCGTGACAACAATGACACCACAGCACCGATTAGAATGTAAGCCAAACCGGCTGCGACGATCACGAATTTAGGGACAGCGCACCATGTAGCGACCTTCGGCCAGATAGCCGAGTTGGAACCTGAGAGAACCCGTATCAGCGCATAGTTCTCGAGCGCATCGAGAAGCGCGGCTAGCAGTAGCGCCCAAGCTAAATAGATCCCGGCATTGGATAGCTGCTTAGCAAGCTTCGATACACTACGAGCAACCAGCACACATCCCATTCCGATCGATCCCGCGTAAGTTAGGAGAAATAGGTAATCCAGTCCAAGACTGAGCCCGGCAACGATCTGACCCCTTTGCCCCCACGACTCGACCATCTTCTGCGCAAGGGAAAGATCTCCAGCAAACTCAAAAGAAACGATGCCCGAGGGGGCGATCTCGGTCTTCAACGGGACATCAAGGACGCGTAAGGTCGCCATAATGAAGAACGTCAGGATGAGGAGAATCCAGAAAACGCACTTTTGAGCTGAGGGCGAGATCCATTCAAATGGGTGTCTTGGTGTCATTGCTTTGTAAACCTTTCATAACTTTGATCAGGGTATCAAGGGCCTTGATCCTCTGGACCTACGAAAGTGTGTCCTCATCTTCGACGGCAACCGATGATAACCTCTATCATTGTGGAAGACAGAATGTATGCTTTTTCCGGTTACTCACCTATGATCTTGACCAAAGCCCGTTTCCTGCGGCCCCCATCGAACTCCCCATAGAAGATTTGTTCCCATGGACCAAAATCGAGAGCGCCCTCCGTAATTGCAACAACCACCTCACGTCCCATGATCTGTCTTTTCATGTGAGCATCCGCGTTGTCCTCGCCGGTGCGGTTGTGGAGATATTGACTGGTCGGGGCATGAGGCGCCAGCTTCTCAAGCCAAACCTCATAATCCTGATGTAAACCCGATTCGTCATCGTTGATAAAGACCGAGGCAGTGATATGCATCGCGTTCACGAGGACGAACCCTTCCCTGATCTCACTGTCTCGCAAACACTCCCTCACCTGCGGTGTGATGTTGATCAACGCCCTGCGTCCTGGAACGTCGAACCATAATTCCTTCCGATACGACTTCATCGCAGCGAACCCCTCCTCTCTGAAGATCTCAAAATGGCAAATAGCGCCTTCATTGCCAACGCATCAATGTAAACCAATTCAGCACGGCCTTCATATATTGTAGGGGTAATTCACCGTCCGTGCGGTGAACACCGGCGGGCCGGTGCGAGACGGCATGAATTGCTCCTACACAGTTAGGGAAGGAATTTCCATAAAAATTACAAAGGGACAAATCTCATCCATCCGACAATACGATCAGCAGGCTGTGAATAATCTTTCAAGACTCTCACCTAACCTATGCTTGATTTCAACATCGATTGAGGGCTCAAACTTCAAACCCCCTCGGAAGGGCCTCGCGACGCTTCAGCCATTCGGCAGGGATGGTTGTGCTAAGGGCGATAATCCCCCCAACGATGGCACAAGTAGTGTCCCGATCACCTAACCCCGCCACTGTTGTCCATAACGCGGTTTCGTAATCCGGAGCATGATGTGCCACGATCCACAAACAGTAAGGCACGGTGTCGAACGCCGCGACTTGATCCCCTGTTCCCAAAACAGCGATTGCCCTTTGGTGTTCATTGGGATCAATCCGGGTCGCTTCAACAATGCCCTCCCGCGTCTTCGACGCTGGAACGTAAGCAAGCACCTCCCGCAAGAGGGCAACACCCATTGGCTGGAGAGGAGAGGACACGATCGCAGCCATCGCGGCCACCGCTATCGCTCCGGCTTGACCTTCGGGGTGTGCGTGGGTAACCGCAGCGGATTTTCTAGCCTCCGCTGCGGCCCTCTCCGGATCCGATGTGAAGTAGGCCCCAATCGGTGCAGCGCGCATCGCTCCACCGTTTCCATATGAACCGCCATTGAACAATCGAGGCGCCTGATCTCGCCAATCGACTCCTTGAGAATATTGGATAAGAAGACGCTGCGCACCTCCCGCGTAACCACGCCATGGTTCTTGAATGAAGCGAAGTCCAAAAAGACGGGCAAGCTCGTCTTGATGAATAGCACCATAGGTTAATAAGACTTGTACGATGGACAGCGCCATATGCGTGTCGTCTGTCCACGACCACGTACCTTCGGGTATTTGACGGCTGCGAATGATGTGCGGAGGGAGAGTGAAAAAACGTTGCCCGAAGGCGTCGCCTACCGAAAGACCTGCCAGAGATTGAAGAGTCCTCGCCAGCTTATCTGTGGACATCTTCCTTGTTTTTCTTTCTCCTAACGAATCGCTAAACCCTAAAACAAAATATATGAGCAAGAATTCGACGATGACCCTCACCAATCATAACAGGAGGTCTTTATCTGGTCAGCGTTCAATCCACATCGATGCGTGTTGAGGTACCCCAATAGGGGATGGCATATAGCCCTTAACATACTGCTTCCAGACACCATAGGAGGGCGCGCTGTGATGCAAAACGAGGATCGGTGCGTCATATAGAAGCATCTGCTCGGCTTCACGGTAAAGGTCCAAACGTTGTTCGATATCTGATTCTGATCTTGCCATCTCGATGATCACATCAAAGGCGGGGTTATCGTAATAGGCGTGATTTTGCGCCGAGCTGCTGTGAAAGAGGACATCGAGGAAGTTCTCTGGATCAGGATAATCGGCACACCAACCCTCATTCAGCAGTTGACCGTATAGACCAGCGTCAATCTGATCGTTGTAGCTCTCCCAATCGATCCCTTCCACTAGGATGGTCACGCCCAACTCCTGCTCCCATGTGTCGACCAAGAACGCCGCCGCTGGGGAGTAGTGGCCTGCCGAAGTTGGCAAAGTCCAGATAATCGGTGGAGGAACCTGTGAGTCATCGAAATATTGAGAGGCGGTAAGTAGCTCACGGGCTGACTTTGGGTCATAGGCCGGGAGCACAACCTCGTCGCTATATCCAGGCATTCCTGGAGGCAATAAACCTCTTCCGACAGCAGATTCGCCATTGGTGATGGCTTCAACATAGCGTTCGCGATCGACAGCGTGAACGAACGCACGACGTACATTCGGGTCATCAAATGGTGGGAACTCTGTGTTGAAGGTCACATAGTAAGTGCAAAGCCCGGTGCCGCTGAAGACCTTACCGAAGAGTCCATCATCCGGATCGGAGGCTCGATCAAGCTGGTCTCTGGTGAGACCTGCGTAGTCGACCTGTCCTGTTTCATACAGCCGCTGGGTATAACCAGCATACATCAGGTAGACGACATACTCTAATCGCGGTGGCTCATAGTAATACCAGGGATTCCTCTCAAGGATAAAAACCTCTTCCTCCAAATGCTGTAGGTGACGAAAGGGGCCAGTGCCATTGGGATGAGATTCCCAATTAGGCAGCACCACATTGTGCCGGTCCACGATCCAAGCAACCGGGTAGGTAAGTTTTGCCAAGAAGTAGGGAATCGGCGCTTGGATGCGCACCTGAAGTGTATGATCGTCGATCACTTCCACACCAACGATCGACTCCTCTCGACCGTTGTGAAACGCATCCACCCCCACGATGTCGCCCATATAGAGCATAACGGTTTCTGAGCGGGTATCTGGATGCGCTGCCCGTTCCCAACTGAACAATACGTCCTCTGCCGTAACTGGTCGTCCGTTGTGAAATCGCGCTTCCGGGTGAAGGTAAAAGGTATAGAGTGTGCCCCCCTCACCCACTTCCCAGCTTTCTGCCAATCCTGGTCGAACTTTCAATTGCGCATCGAGGGCAACCAGTCCGCTAAACAAATCACCGATCAAACCACTCGCACCGTAATGAGTCAGCGCCGGGTCGATGGTGATAGGCTCACCGCTTGAGAGATACAAAGCGGCCTCGCGCTGCACTTCGATCGGCTCCGTCTTTTCAATCTGTAACGAGTCAGCCAAGCGACCGAAGACATCATCTATCTCTACAGATCCACCTCCAGATATGAGCAATGCGAGATGGTAAGCCGTGCCATTATCGAGAACGGAGGCCAGAGCCCAATATCTCCTCTCATTCTCAGTCTTCCCTGGATAGGATAGAAAACCCGCACGTAACCATCCGGAAAGATCTTGTGAGGTATCATAGGCGCTATCGTGGGTGATCACGATCTCCGAATCTCTTAGCCATCCTTGAATGAAAACCTCGTTGGCTTCCCCTGCCGATAATCCCTTTCTCAACTCGGATCGGACGAAGGTGATCCCACCTTTGCCCTCCGGCTCATAGAGAAACGCTAAGGTTGTAGATTCATCAAGCTCCTCGACTTCCCAACCAAGAGGGGGCTCAATGGATACATTGTATTGACTATGGTAATAGCGAACAGGGTAAATCTCGATGTCCTGATCAATGTCTAGGTCAGTCGTGGAGAGGATTTCAAGTGCGGTCCTTGAGGATGATGGGGTGCTGGGGATCACTACCTGACAACTCCCTAGCATAAAAGCAATCCCGCATGCTAGAACGGACAAGCACAGTAGTCGCCAAGATCGAGGTAAATCATTCACTCGCATGCTTCTCCAAGGACTTATCAAACCGCCGCAGGTAGAGGATAAGCAGGAAAAGAGCGATGATCGATAAAGCCCCTACTCCTACGAGACAAGCAGAGGAAGACGGCAAGGTGGAAGGCGCTTGACGGGAAAGGACAGATACTGTGGGCGTGAATGGAACAGCCGGCAGCGGAGTTGCGGTCGCAGGGAGAGGTGGTCCAGTATAGGGATGGATGGTTGGATAAACGGTTGGGATTGGGTCGATCCCTTCCACCAGGGAAGAGAGTGCGGAAGCTCCCACCTCAGCACGCCACTCGGCCTCCAACCCGTCGGCATCGAAACCATAAACTTGGAACAGCGCACTGTCATAGCGGTATCCGGACTGAAAAGCTTCGAGCAGCTCGAGCATCGACTCCCGACCATATGTCTCGATCAGGTAAGACACGATGCTGAAGGACTCAGCATAGGAGAGATAGGCCCTGTCCGCATGCTCCGTGAAGCTGTCGTTTAGTGAGCGAATGGAGAATAACTCATCCTCACGGATGGCCGCTTCGAGGATATCCCGATATCTCGGGTCAAGCTCCCCCTCGGCGTATACGGCTAAACCCTCATCGAGCCATCTCGGCAAGACGCTATAGCAATGGCTCACAGCGTTCCCTACGATGACATGAGCTAGCTCATGAGCTATGGTTTCGAGACCCCAATCCAGATTTCGCTCGTTAACACCAATGATGACGATCCGACTGGAAGGGTAAGCTAACGCTCCTGTCCACCCTGGTTCAAAGAGGATCGCTTCCCGCATATCGTCTGTGTCAGCGTAAATATAAATATTAATTTGATCTTCAAGTTGTGTGCCGATATCTACTTCGAGACGGGTTTGAGAGGCTATTGCTGCATCGAGCAACATCTGAGCGAAGGTTTCGTTACCTTCGTACCAATGCAAGATGAGATCATCGGTGCTGATTGTGTTCCAATCGTAGATCCCGTCAATCCAGGTCACCCATTGAGTCTCTGTCCTCAATTCCCGCCCCATGCCGTCGACTAAATGCCAGCGCCACCAAACATGAGTGCCTGGAGGTAACGAGCCAGTACGGCGCATGTTCCATGTCCAGGTGATGTTTACATTTACATCAGGCTCGTAATCATCGGGCACAACCCGGTTGAGGTCCGTGGTGCAAGCACTTTGCTCGAGGCCATACTCGAGCTCCACAACATCTACCTCAACATCACTCTGAGCTTGCAGGGAGAAGATGATCTGATCGGGAAAATCAATCTGCACCTCCGCTCCAAGCACCTCCAAGCCTTCAGCCGGAGGTTGGAGGTACATCAGATTCCAGGTCATGAGGATCATGATCAAGGATCGGTATCGCATCATCTAAGCCATCGATCGTGAGAGTTAACAATCATATCTATCAGGTGGTTTTCCTCACCATTGTCGTGTCATCCGGTCGAACGATCGGTAATTGCACGGTGAAACGGCTGCCGCGATCAAGAACGCTTTGAGCTACAAGTCGACCTCCATGTGCTTGCACGATCTCACGCGAGATCGCCAATCCCAAACCAACGCCCCGTTCTCTACCTCCAGTGCGGGCTTTATCCAGCCGGTAGAAACGCTCAAAGATACGGGAGAGTTCATCAGGAGGGATGCCAGGCCCGGAGTCATCGACATGGATGGACACCCAACCACCTTCAATCTCGCCTTGAAGGATCACCGAAGCACCTTTGTTTGTATGCTTCACCGCGTTGTCGATTAAATTTGTGAACACTTGCGCCATGCGGTCGCCATCTCCAATCAGGGTCGGCAACTCAGGAAGCCGGTTTTCGATACGCACACCCTCCTCTACCGCACCTACAACGAGTCGTTCAACAATACCTTCCAACAGTGCAGCCAAATCCAGCGGTCGGCGTTCAAAGGATACTTGTCCTGCATCAATGCGCGCCAAGTCGAGCAGATCTTCGACAAGACGTCGCAGTCGGTTAGACTCCTCATAGATCACCTGTGCAGCTCTCTGCTGCTCCTCCGCCTTCTGTGCAGTTCCATCGAGAATAGCCTGAGCGAAGCCTTGGATCGACGTCAACGGGGTCTTCAGTTCATGAGAAACATTCGCAACGAAATCTCGCTGGGCTTGGTGACTGGCTTGAACTCGTCGCACCATTTCGTTAAACGTTGCTGCTAGGCTCCTGACCTCATCAGGACCTCCGAGCGGAAGCCGTTGATCATACTCCCCAGTGGAGACGCCCTCAGCAGCCTTGGCCATGTGTCCCAATGGCGACGCTACCCAGTAAGCAATCCCCCAAGCCAGGATAGCTGAAAGGAGCAGGGAAACGACACCCGCTTCTATAACCGGCCTCAGCAGATCTCTCCCCCACAATGGCATTGAACTCAATGTCGGCTTAGGTGTAGTTAGGATTAATGTATGGCGAGCAGCTAACGGCGATGAGACATACAACCATTGATCAGAGGGAGTATAGCGAAATGATCCACGAACATTTGGACCACTGGCAACCACCTCGCGAATTACATTTGGGGGAAGCGGTTTTTCATCAGGTCTGCTATCGCCTAATATTTCTCCTTCGGCTCCAAGAACAATCGATCTGGCTCCCGTTGTGTTGTCGATGCGCTCTAAATTCACCTGCACTCTCTCTTCAGGCAGGGTAAGCAGAGCACGCCCCTCCATGCCAGTAAAGTTTGACAGCCAGAAGTTAAGCCGCCCAAATTCAATCTGATGTGAAAATCGCAGAATGAAGAAGATCAGGCTAATGCCGATGATCACCAACACGAACCCAGTAACGAGCAGATATGTGAAAAACAAGCGCGAACGCAGTGAACGGAACATCGAACCCTCAAGCGACTAACTTGTACCCAACTCCGGTTACGGTTTCAATGTGAACGCTGCTGCTGCCCGATAGGCATTTGCGTAAATGGGCGACGTGAACATCCACCGTCCGTGTCTGGCCAAGAAAATCATAACCCCAAACCAAATTCAGCAACTGCTCACGCTTGAGAACGATCCCTTTATGTTCAGCGAATGTAAGTAGGAGATCAAATTCCTTGGCTCTCAACGACACCAACTCACCTGCGACGAAGACTTCCCTCCCTGCGGGATTAATGACCACATCCCCAATATGCACGGGTCTCTCCTCTACTTGAGAGTTACGGTCAACCCGACGAAGGATGGCTTTCACCCGCGCGACCAACTCGCGGGGGTTAAATGGTTTGGTAAGGTAGTCGTCCGCGCCAATTTCAAGGCCGACGATCTTGTCAACATCATCATCGCGGGCTGTAAGCATGATGATCGGCACATCCGAGGTAGCTCTCGTCTGTCGGCATACCTCAAAGCCATCCACCTCCGGCAACATAATGTCTAAGACGACAAGTGCTGGCTCGAGATCACGTATTTTCTCTAATGCCAGAGCACCGTCGGTGGCGGAATCCACTTGAAATCCCTCTCGCTCCAAGTAAAGGCGTGTGAGATCGATGATGTTGGCTTCATCATCAACAACCAAGATACGTTCTCCCGTCATTCCCGCTCCTTCTTAGAATGGAATGAGTCACAGTAACATGGGTAGTCAGGGTTACAGACCCCATATGTCGAATAACATATTCTGGCAATGTGCAGAGGTCCCGCGTCCTCCCCCAGCCACGCGGTGACTCTGCACAATCGCTAATCACTGTATGTCTCTGCCACCACGGCAACCGCTTCGATTTCGATCGACGCTGACTTCGGCAAAGCTACAACCTGAACCGTCGATCTCGCCGGAGGATCTTGCTTGAAGAACTCACCATATACCGCGTTCATCTTATCGAATTCGCTCAAGTCCTGCATGAATACAGTGGTTTTGACCACCAAATCAAGCGACGAACCTCCGGATTGAAGCACGTTGGCCAAATTGATCAACGCTTGACGAGTTTCCGCTTCTATCCCTCCTGGGATGAGATCGCTTGTTTGCGGGTTAATTCCAAGTGTTCCAGCAGTAAAAACCAGCCCCCGCGTACGAACCCCAAGCGAATACGGACCTATGGCTTTCGGTGCCTTATCCGCGATGAGTATCTCCCGTCTCATTAAGGACATACGACCCTCCTCCTTCACAGAATGTGTCTCTATTGTACGGCCCTACCAAGGACCCGCTAAAAAGCTATTCTCTATGAACGTATTTCTAATCTTCATGTCTCATGGTTGCAAATGGATAATGAATCCGATAGAAAAGTAAAATGCCAGGTTCTAAGATGTCGAAAACAACCATCCTTCCGGTTTTGTGTGAATACTTAACCTGATTCTTCAAGGAGTAACTCCCCAAAAGCGGAGTTTGCCATCCTCAGATACCGTGGCTAGCAAACGTCCATCAGGCGAGAAGGCGAGAGCCCGGATTCCTGAGTTGTGGTCACGTAACACACCCAGCTCATCCCCGTCATCAGGATCCCATAAAACCACCAAGCCATCTGCTGATCCAGAGGCCAGCAAATCTCTGACCGGAGAGAAGGCTACATCATTGACCCAACCGTCATGTTCGCGCAGGGTATGTAGCTCCTGGCCAGTGAGGACATCCCAAAGCTTCAATGTACCATCCCATGAGCCGGATGCCAGTGTTAGTCCATCCGGTGAAAAGGCAACCTGCCGCACCGTCGAAGTATGTCCAATCAGCGTATTCAATCCTGCTCCATTTTCGTGATCCCATAACCTCACTGTCCGATCGCTTGAGGCCGAAGCGAGCGTCCGTCCATCGGGCGAGAAAACGACGTCCCACACCCAACCCGTATGCCCTTCCAAGCTGCCGAGGAGCTCTGTGTCCAATCCCCATTCAGAGTACTGCCAAATCAGAATTGCCTGGTCCTCAATGCCTGCAGCTAAGGTGATACCGTCCGGCGAGAAAGCCACACAGGTCACCTCGCTATCGTCCATGAGAAGCGTTTGTAGATCATCGGTCAGGATACCCTGGTAGCCATACACACCCTCTATCTTTAGGGCGCCGTCCTTTGAGGCCGTGGCTATCCAATATCCATCCAGCGAGAAATCGAGATCGTAAATCCAGTCCGTGTGGATCTTGGCTCTACTAGATACAGAAATCCCATCGATGAGCCAGCGCGTTAGGGTGCCATCTTCATGCGTTATGAAAACGGTATCTCCATTAGGGTGAAACCCAAGTCGCGTAGCGTTCTCCGCAGGAACCTCTGCGACGACTTGTAACTCGTGTACATTGCCTGGCTCAATAGGCTGGAGCTCCGAGGAAATGAATAATTGGGGAGTGACATCGATTGGAGGAGTGACTTCGTAAGAGAACGTACGGGGGATCAGTCCCTCCCATGTCTCCCCACCATCTGTAGTGTGCATTAAAACGGTCTTATCACCAGACTCTACCAAAGCCCATCCGACTCTCTCACTGACGAAGCTCAACTGGCCATACCAATCCACGGTTGTGACTTCCCTCCATGTCTGGCCGCCATCTTCGGTTCGATAGAGATGCAGTGGCTTCGTTTCATCCACAACTACATCATCGGATCCGGGCGCTTCAATGGCCCAACCTATCAAAGGAGTGATGAACTCCGGAGGACCGCCTGGAATTAATTTACCATCCCAAGTTTGACCTCCGTCCGTTGAGGTATAAAGGAAGTAATCACCTTCACACTGCACAACTACGGAACCCTCCTGTGATGACCTTAATCTGGGTGATGAGATATAACACGAAAAGGGGTTGTACTCCTCCACATCGAGCAACTCGCTTGGATAGGGTAGTTCTTGAAATTCCCAGGTGTTCCCACCGTCGTCCGTCACTGTGAGCCCCATGTAGACCACGACAGGATGGTTTGAGGTCTCCCAACCATGAAGTGTATCGATCATATCTAATCCGCTACCATGGGTTAGATACGCCCCCGGAATCAATTCCCAGGATCTCCCCCCATCAGCGGTTCTGAAAAGTTCGGCTCCATGAGAACCCGCGCCCAAGAAGTAATCAATCAACACCCAGCCATGGTTTGAGTCGATGAACTCAATGATAGGCCATGTAAAAAGACCACCGAAAGTGTCTGGGTTTCTTTGTAGGAACGAACTCAGCTCCCATGTCTTTCCCCCATCGAGGGTACGCCAAATACCAAATGGACCTCGACCATATACAGGCTCATAATAAGTGACCCATGCAACCTCCGCATTATGAAAATAACCCGTTGCATACAAGGGGTAGTTCCCGCAATTCATGGTCATCTGGGGTGGTGTGACATCCTGCCACGATATGCCACCATCGTGGGTGCGTAAGATGTGTTCATCATCATCTTCGACACCTGCTACCGCCCAACCGTTTGTAGTGTTTATCATGTTGAGACTTGTGATGCTCAGTTGCTGATCAGGGGGGAGAAGAGGTATGGGTACAGGCCCCAGGCATGGAGTCGGTTCCGGCGTGGGGGGGCATGAGGGAATGGATGCCGGTGCCAAAATCTCACGTCCAAGAGCGTTATTACCCTCATCACTCTCAAGAACCTTTTTATCATCGTCCACGGATACCCATACGGTCTCACCAACATCCAAATCAAGATCGATCCACTCGAATTCGAGTGTGACTCTTTCTCCTGTTCTCAATCTTTGGAAGATAATTTCTTCCCAATAACCAGTGATATCTATGCGAAAGGATCCCGCGTCCACCTCACCAATGTTGGCAATTTGAATATTAACCCTGTAGAACGCCGTCCTCGGCACATCCAAACAATCCTCAAACATCTCCCACTCGATGGAAATGGATTCCACCACCAAGTCTGGAAGAAACTGAGAGGTAGAGGTCAGCAATGAAACCGGGAGCAGCGTATCCTCTGGCAGACTCGCGACCTCCGTACCCTCCATCGAGAAGACGGTGGCCGAAGGTATCTCACCTTTTTCACTACAACTCGAAAGCATGAGCACCGGAAGCAGCAGGCTCATGACGATCACCAAAGGCAATGTTCTTTTCTCCCGGCTATGCATTTCCACCCCTAAATCCAGATTAACCTGATACCAGGTGAAATTTTCGTGTCCTCAAACACCTTACCACACATGTTCGAAGCATTATAAGCTACCGATAGAGCATCACCGGATTTCTACGCCCCTCCCACCAACTATATTCCTGATCAGCTCAAGTTAAAAAAATCCTTCATCGACCAGTCTACTATAGGATGGAGTCCGCTTGATACCCCCTTTAACGCATATTTGGCATAAGAAGATCAAGGAAGCTTTCCATGGACGAACTCAAGGACATAGGGTAGACGGGGATCTTTCACCCTCTCCCAAAAAGGGAGAGGGCGGGGGTGAGGGTGTATTTAATCAGTCAACCTCCCCTCACCCTGACCCTCTCACCACAGGGGAGAGGGGATCTTTCACCCTCTCCCTTTTAGGGAGAGGGCGGGGGTGAGGGTGTATTTGATCAGTCAACCTCCCCTCACCCTGACCCTCTCACCACAGGGGAGAGAGGATGGCTTAACCGAACTTCCCGCGAGCTTGATGCTCGCGGGAAGCTATAAAGCCTAACATTTCGCGTCCGTAAACTAAACCACGATGTTCACCAGCCGACCTGGAACCACGATTACCTTGCGTGGCTCCTTGCCGCCCATGTGGCGTTGTACGAGTTCACTGGCTAGCGCGGTAGCTTTCGCCTGCTCTTCATCAATGTCCGCGGGTACGATAATGCGGTCGCGCACCTTTCCGTTTATCTGCACGACCAAGGTGATCTCCTCTTCTTTCGCCAACTCCGGGTCGTACTCTGGCCAAGCTTGATTATGGATCGAATACGGTTTACCCAGTCGCTCCC
This sequence comes from Anaerolineae bacterium, assembly GCA_011174825.1. GTDB lineage: Bacteria > Chloroflexota > Anaerolineae > Anaerolineales > E44-bin32 > DUEZ01. The sequence continues at coordinate 32,846 of DUEZ01000084.1, forward strand.
ACATCTCTTCAGCAACATGTGGCGTCACTGGCGCCATCAGAAGTAGCAGGGCTTCAACTGCATTGTTGAATACTTGGGATCCAGCTATGCCAGCCTCATGAGCAGCAATGATGGCGTTGCTTAACTCCATCAACGCCGAAACGACCGTGTTGAACTCGAAACCCTCCAAATCGTACGACACTTGACGTATCGTCTGATGCACCTTTCGTTGCAGGGTACGAGCGACGGATGGATCACCATCGATGGCTGGCAACTCAGCTGTGCCTAACACCAGGTTCCAGACTCGATTTAGCCATCGAACCACACCATGGATGTTATCCGGGTTCCAGGGTCCTCCTTCCGACCAGCGATAACCAAACATTAAATATGCCCGCACTGCGTCAGCACCATAAGCCCGAACTTGGTCATCGGGTTCGATCACATTACCGCGCGATTTGCTCATACGCTGTCCATCAGGACCCAGAATTTGTCCCTGATTACGCAACTGCAACATCGGTTCGTGGCCCTCCGTGATGTTCAAATCACGACAGACCTTATGGAAGAAACGAGTGTAAATGAGATGCATGGTCGCGTGCTCGATGCCACCTGTATACGTATCGACCGGCATCCAGTAGTCATATTCCTTCGGATCGAAGGGGCCTTCTGTGTAATCTGGGCTTAGGTAGCGTAAGTGGTACCAAGATGAACACATGAACGTATCCATGGTATCTGTTTCGCGCTCAGCTGGTTCTCCACACTCAGGGCATTCAACATACTTCCATGTGGGGTGGAACTTGAGAGGACTCTCACCAGTTGGACGCCATTCAACATCATCCGGCAGCAACACCGGCAATTGATCTTCAGGCACCGGCACGATACCACAACTGGCGCAATAGACGATGGGAATGGGCGCTCCCCAATAACGTTGGCGCGAGATCAGCCAATCATGTAGACGGTAATTAACCGCTGCTTCGCCGATACCACGCTCCTCCAGATAGGCATTCGTTGTCTCAACAGCCACCTTACCCGGTGTGCCCGATAGAGGACCAGAGTTAATCATCTTTCCATAATCTGGCAGCGCCTCGGTCATCGTCTCACCGGTTAGCGACTCAACACCCGGCGGTAAAATCACCGGCCTCACTTCCAGATCGAACATGCGAGCGAATTCGAAGTCACGCTGGTCGTGTGCCGGAACGGCCATGATCGCGCCGGTCCCGTAGGTCATCAGCACGTAATCGGCGATCCACACCGGGATGCGCTCGTTATTGACCGGATTGATCGCATACCCCCCAGTGAAAACGCCTGTTTTTTCCCTGTCAACCGTCTCGCGTTCGATGTCGCTTCGACGAGCTGCCTGGTGAATGTAATCATGAACGCTATCCGCGCGATCCGGGGTGGTCAGCTTCTTCACCAATGGATGTTCAGGAGCCAGGACCATAAAAGTAGCTCCCCAGAGGGTGTCCGGGCGCGTAGTAAAAATCTCGATCGGATCACCATCTTCGGTATAGAAGACAGCACGTGCTCCTTCACTGCGACCGATCCAGTTGGTCTGCAGGATCTTGACCGGTTCCGGCCAATCGAGGATTGAGAAATCTAACAATTCCTCAGTGTACCTGGTGATTCGGAAGAACCATTGTTCCAGATCCTTCTTGATCACCGGTGTTTTGCAGCGTTCACAATGACGATCCTCCCCCCAAACCTGTTCACGCGCGAGGGTGGTGTTACAGTGGGGACACCAATCGACTGGTGACATCTTCCGATACGCTAGATCGTTGTTTAGCATCTGAAGGAAGAACCACTGGGACCATCGGTAATACTCTGGATCCGCGGAGATGGCTTCTCGAGACCAATCCCACATCGCGCCCATGCTGCGCATTTGGCGACGCATATTTACGATGTTGCTGTAGGTCCATTCCTTAGGATGAATATTGCGTTCAATGGCTGCGTTCTCCGCTGGCAAACCGAAGGCGTCGAAACCAGGGGGAAACATGACGTTATAACCGCGCATCCGCAGGTATCGGGCACGTGCATCCGACGGTGTCATCGCGTACCAATGCCCGATATGCATATCACCGGAGGTGTAAGGGAGCATGGTGAGGAAATAGAATTTCTCACGATCAGGATCGATCGTCGTTTTGTAAAGCTCATCAGCCTCCCACCTGGCTTGCCAACGTGGTTCGATGTCACCAGGATCATAGCGATCTACCCTGTGTTGCTCCATCATGTCCCCACCGCTTTCCATGACCTCGCTCATATCACACTCTCCCGAGGGCCAATTGCCTTGTTACAGTGAGTAACAAACCTGCATCAAAAAACCCCTCCGTCACATCAGGGACGAAGGGGCACTCCGCGGTACCACCCTGCTTACCCGACGGTCTACCCGAGAAAGATCGTCGAGCCACTCTGTCGCGCTAACGGGCGAAACCCGCCCTCGACTACTGCTTTCACCGAGGGGGCTTGTCCCACAGGGTGCGTTCACATTAATCCCAATAGGACTAAGGTGATCCCTCATGGGACGGTAGGCGAGTTCAGCCTTTCAGCAACGCTCTGGCACTCCGTTAGTACCATACCGGGCTCCCACTCTCCCCGGTTCGCTGTCGGATGGCCTACTACTCCTACCCTGGCCTTTATCGCTATCAGCTATGAGCACGCAGCTTTCCGCTCACAATGGGTTGATTACTGACAGCTAAATTGTCTGGTGGACCCAGTGGGATTCGAACCCACGACCTTCTCAATGCCATTGAGACGCGCTCCCAACTGCGCTATGGGCCCGTGCGTTGCAAGTGGACCTGGCGGGATTCGAACCCGCGACCTCATCAGTGCGATTGATGCGCGCTCCCAACTGCGCTACAGGCCCCCGCCAAGGTGCCGAGATTGTACCTGAGCGGGTAGGGGGTGTCAAGCTGGGCCATTTCACGGACGTCTTAGGGACCAGCTGCAGGCCTCAAGTCGCAAGTCACAAGCCGCAAGCCACAAGCTTCAAGCCTCAGTTCTCACGTTTCACGTTTCACGCTTCACGCCTCAMGYTWCASGCYTCAMGCCTCACGTTTCACGCTTCACGTATCACTTAACACGTTTGACGACTCCATCCCTATCGTGGTATTATCCGCCTGTCATCAGGCCGCTCGGACGTGCACTGGGCGGCCTTACGTAACACATTGAGGAGAGAAAGATCAGCGCAACAGAATACAGAATAAATGAAGCGATCCGTAAGCCTGAAGTACGCCTGATCGGCCCCGACGGCAAGAACATCGGGGTGGTCTCGATCAAGGACGCACTCCAAGTCGCCCAGGAAGCTGACCTCGACCTGGTCGAAGTAGCCCCCAACGCCGACCCGCCCGTTTGTCGCGTGCTCGATTACGGGAAATTCCTTTACGAGAAGGCGAAAAAGGATCGGGAAGCCCGCAAAGCGCAAACCAAGATCGAGGTTAAGGAGATCCGGCTACGGCCAAAGACCTCCGAACACCACCGATCTTTCAAAATACGCAATGCACGACGCTGGTTGACGGAGGGCAAGAAGGTTCTGGCGCGTATCCGCTTCCGCGGACGGGAGATCACTTACCCGGAGATCGCGCTGGAGGATCTCAGACAAATCGCTGAAGAACTATCTGACGTCAGCAAAATCGAACAGGCCCCCAAGATGGAGGGGCGTACGATGTTCATGATGCTGACGCCGTTGAAGAAAAAATAACTGACCGGGATAAGTTGGAGAAAACCATCCCCGCGGACAGTGGGAGCGTCCGCGGGGGACTGTGTCCAACAGGATTCCTCAATGGGCAGGCAGTGAGAACGGCTATAGGAGTATCCTCGTGGCTCGAAAAGGAACTAAGAAGTTCAAGCTCAAAACACATAAGGCGACCGCTAAGCGTTTCAGATTAACTGGCTCCGGAAAGCTCGTGCGCACAAAAGCCGGCAAGAGCCACCTGAGGCGTCGGACGCCTAAACGCACCAAACGTTTATTTTCCGAGATGATCCCGGTCAAAGGCAAGGGAATAGCCAAACGCGTACGTCGCATGGCCCCCTACATCAGCAAGTATAGGGCCAACCCCAATGCCCGGAGCGGAAAATCCTCGAAATCTTAGTGTTGTCTCGACCGTTGGGTGCACCCAACGGGTGCGCATGGCGTATCCGGGATCGTAGGAGTGTAAACCGTGACCAGAGTAAAGGGTGGGACCACCTCCCGCCGGAGACATAAGAAAGTCCTCAAGCTGACCAAAGGCATGTATGGCACAAGACATCGGCTTTTCCGCCGCGCCAACGAAGCCATGATGAAGAGCCTCTGGTATGCCTATCGAGATCGTCGCACCCGCAAGCGCGATCTGAGGAGGTTATGGATCGCCCGCATCAACGCCGCCGCTCGGCAAAACGACACCACATACAGTCGTCTGATCCACAGTTTAAAAATCGCGGGGATTCGCCTCAATCGAAAAATGCTCGCCGATCTGGCGGTGCGCGATCCCAAAGCGTTCACCGCAGTGGTCAAGTCAGCATCGAAGGGCTAGGACTCAAAGATTTTAGAGCAAAAAGGACGCCTCGGCGTCTTTTTTTATTCACTTCCAATTGACATGGATTGTTGACTTACAATCTTTATACTCGACCCATGCAAGGTGTTTTCAAGTATGACTTCTGTGGGCAAATGCGTTTAGCAATGGTGCGAATCCCACCATGCAGTTGGGCATAGAAGCTCATCCATCGAGATCATTTTGGACTCCATCGGCTCTGCCGATGTCCAGCAGCAGAGCTGCTGGACTCCAAAAACGCTTCTATAAACAATCCTCCTTCGTGTAGTCTTTGTTTGCCACCTCGTTGCATTCAATCATCACAGCTTTGAATCACTTAAAAAGGCTGCGTAAAGCCCAGGAACGATTGCGTCTCTGGGAGGGTCTTTAACACATAAATCCTTTTCCTACGGACGGACAATTCACCTTCCCTGGATCTGAGAACTTCTGTACCATTTCACTCAAATCGTTATAATCGTCATGACTTATATTGATTATCCAGAATGATCCGTACGAAAGGGACCAGACAGCCACAATCTAAACGCCATCACCGAATTATCTTTCTGATTCTTGCGGCAGAAACAACCTGGAGACGAAACCCTAATGAGCAACACGACGACCCATCAAACCGTGTTCTTGACATTGGTCAGGACAACCGGCGAAAGAGCGAGGGCTCGCATTCTCATTGATAGCATTCGCTCCTTCGGTGAAGCCATGAGCCAATATCCGATCTGGCTCTTCGAAGCCGATACCGTAAAAGCACCCTGCAAGAGTTTGGAGGGCATGGGGATCCAGGTTCTCCCGTTGAACGCACCAAACAGCGTGAGACGCTATTACTTTGGGGACAAGGTATATGCTTGTGCCCGAGCAGAAGAAATGACACCGCAGGAGGCTCAGACACTGATCTGGATCGATCCTGGGTGCCTGGTCATCAAACCGCCTTTGTTGTTCGATCTTGGCCAATCATTTGACACAGCCGTCAGGCCTGTGCACATCAGAAATGTTGGGCTCACATATACGGAACCTCTGGACGGTTTCTGGAAGGGTATTTATGAAGCTGTGGGGGTCAAAGATATTCAGTCCTCGGTGGAGACTTTTGTTGATCTACACCACATTCGATCCTATTTTAATTCCCACGCTTTTGCCGTAAACCCATCGAGTGGATTGCTACGACAGTGGCTCGATACCTTCGAGGTCTTAGTCAAGGATGAAGAGTTTCAATTAAGTTATTGCCAGGACGAACTTCACCGAATCTTTTTACACCAGGCCATTTTAAGTGCCCTCCTGGTAACCACGCTGGACCAGCAAAGGATTCGACTTCTACCTCCAGACTATAACTATCCTTATAACCTCCACCAGTCTGTACCTCTGGACCGGCGAGCCCAAGCGCTCAACGATCTTGTGTGTATTGCTTACGAAGATCGCACGTTAGACCCAAATATGGTGGACGATATCGAAATCCACGAACCCTTAAGAACGTGGCTGTCCACAAATTTTGCGCCATCTGGTCTGAAAAACGAGTAAACCGAATGGGCCGATTGCACAATTCATCCAGATGGATCAAAGACTAACCGAGCATGACATTCTCTCAAGGAAATCAAGCGATGAAGGATGACCCTATCAACAATGGAGAAAACATGGCTCTCCTGGTGATCGATGTTCAGAAGGGGTTATTCCATCGAGCTCACCCCATATACCAAGCCGAAGAGCTGTTGAAGAACATCAATAACCTCGTCGACCGTTCCCATGAAAAGGGTGTCCCGGTCTATTACATTCAGCATGCGAATAAGTCGTCCCTGGTTGAAGGTTCAGAAGCGTGGGAATTACATCCAGAGATACGACCTCAAGATGGGGATGTGATCATCCATAAGCGCTACGGAAGCGCATTCCAGGACACGCCTTTAGGAGAAGAGTTGACCGAGAAAGGTATTGGCAGAATCGTGGTCACGGGTTTGGTTACACATGGATGCGTACGGGCGACGTGCTTGGATGCATTGAGGTTGGGCTACCAAGTCGTGTTGGTAGAGGATGGCCACAGCAATTTCAACAAGAATGCAACAAAATATATCAAGAAATGGAATAAAGTTCTTGGTAGAAACGGTGCAGAGCTATTGACGACGGAGGAAGTTCAATTCCCATAATAGTACCTCCCTCGGGCTGTATCGATTGGGGAAAGAAATGGAATATTCCCGGGATCCCAGAATAAACCCTGGTTAGTTGCCAGCACGCAACGCTCGATTATGTGCTCCAGGAGCTAAACATGGAACTCTCAGCAGAAGATTACGAATTAATTGAACACGCCAAACAAATAGCCGACGACCTGCACGTCGATGATCTGCACGAGGTCGCTGCGGCCTTAAGAACCGCCTCAGGTGATATATTCGGGGGGATTCATATCGAGGCAAGAGTGGGCTTCGCAGATGTTTGCGGTGAAGTTGCCGCCCTGTGCAACATGGTAAGTGGTGGTCAAAGAGAATTGGACACCATCGTGGCCATCTATGGGGACGGACGAGGCAATCATTGGCTTCTCGCACCTTGTGGGCGGTGCAGAGAATTGATCAGTGATTTCAATCGAGAAGCCATGGTGATTGTGGGAAGCCTAGATGTGCCTCAAAAAGTGAGTGTCTCGGAGCTCTTGCCGATGAAGGACTACAGTTGAGATGCAATGTCGGTTTTCAACATCCGTGTATCAAGCTCTCGGATCGTTTTCACCTGTGAACAAGAAAGGTGATTCTCATAGCTCGATTTATCGCATTTGACTCCACTATAAAAAGTCAACCTCGAGAACAGAACCGGTATATCTAGGGGTGCAGCCCGCACCCCTACATAAAACCTTTCCTACTCCTCGAGGGTATTCTTTTAAAACACTCACATGTAAATTTATCGGAAACGTGAGGCGTTCATGACATCAGAGATGATCGGCTATTGCGGTTACAACTGTCATTTGTGTGCTGCGCGTTCAGATGACATCGCCATCAGACAAAAGATGGTTGACGGGTGGAGAAAATACTTCGGCCTTGAGAACTATACGGCTGAAAATGTCAAATGCGACGGTTGTCTGAGTGATGGCGTTGTCGCGGATAAGGTCTGCAAAGCCAGGCCGTGTGCGAAAGAAAAGGGCGTGAAGAATTGTGTGTGCTGCGATGAATTCCCTTGTGACAAAATGAAACACCTGATCTCAGGTCGTGAGGGGATGCTGGTCTTTTGTTATCCCAAAACCGCTACGATCACCGAAGAGGAATACAATCTTTGCATGAGGCAATTTAATAGCATGCCCAATCTGCTGAGGATGCTCGCTGACTCGGAAAAAATATCACCTTGGGTAGGAAATCTCACCGAGATCGATTGATACTTTACTTATTTGTCCTAAAAATCCTTTGAGCATAACGGAATCACCTGATCAATGGTTTTGGTCGTCGAATAGCTCTGATGAACTCGGAAGGCAGATCCATGAAGATCCATGTCGTCGTCTATATCGCTCTGCTCATTGGCCTACTTCTCCTACAAAGTGGTTGTCGCCCGCGCTTTGAGACTCCGGCGGTGCAATTCACAATCACGTCAAGGCCAACGGCAGAGAATGGGGAGAGAGAGACGCCAACACAACCACCTACACCAACGCCCAAACCGACAATCCAACCGACGGCTGTTAGACTCTCTGAATGCGATCCGGACCCCTTGCCCGAAGGCTACTTCGGGGATGAGTGGCAAGACCGGGTGTGCTTCCAGAAAGTGTCCCCCCGATCCGATTATCGCGAAAACGTTGAAAAGGCGATTGACTGGCTCAAGCGACACACATGGGATCTGCACCTAGCTGCGAATAACGAAACCATCTCGGTCATCGCGTGGTACGATCCCACCCTCCATCCGGGTTGCGATCCCTGTGCAGACGAAAGCTCCAATGAATGCGCCTTCGCTGCTTATCTGGTCACGGATACGCTTTGGGCCTCCAAAGCCCTTGCCCCCTACCACCCCACATCAGCCGACAATTTGCACCGAGGGCTGATGGCGTTGAAGAGGTATGGCAACGGTCTGCATGAAGTCCTTTTCCACCCCATCAGAGGTGGTTTACTAGGTCATCTTCCCAAGCTTAGTGTCCATGGCACGCACATCGGCTCCTGTTCATCCAGTGGTAGAGAGCTGGAGCTTCGTACCTTAGACATTCTGCCGAACTCCATCGATCAAGCACAGAGTTGCGAAACACAAGTGTACGAGGCTCTGCAGGCTTTTTGGGAAGGCAATGAGGAGCAAGGTAGAGAACGACTTCGGGAGGCTTACTACGGTGATCCAGGTGATACCTGTTATTGGGACGCCGTTAACAAAGTCTTCGTGGATGCAGCAACCCTTTATGTCGCGAAGAATCTCCTCGACTGCGATCCCGAAGGCTCTTGCTTCGCGAATGCGACCTTTAAGCTTGGGGTGTTCCTCTACGCAGTTCGTGTCATGGGTATGGAGGCGGAGTTCGCAGATCAGCTACCGATCCTCGAGGAACGTCTTTGGGATGCTCAACATCAGGACGGTGACATGGCCGGAGGGATGGCTCACATCGTGCTTTACAGAACGGGTGAGGAACCTCAGCCGCTTTGTGGCGCCACAGGGGAAGCAACAGCCATCGCGGTTTTAGCCTACACGGCGACCACCTGCACCCCTAATGACTAAGCTGATCAATCGTCAAGAGCGAGGGATCCCCAAAGAGTCTCGGTTGCTGTGATGATCGAAACAATGTGATCCAAGTAATAATTCATTTGATTTTGAGTGACGCAGCTCAATAGTTAGGAGCTTCCTGTCATGAAGACGAAACGAGCGATCTTGGTTTCTGTTCTGGGCATAATGGTCATTCTTACCGCGTTCTTTTTCATAAAGATCGGATGGGTAATAACTGGGGAGAAAGATATCGATAAGAAAAGGATGGGATATTGTTTCGATGTGGCGACAAGCGATGATGGGAGCAGGTTATTCGTGGCCGCAGGTGATCGAGGTGTGCACATTTTCGATCTGGATCAAGGTCGCATGAAATACGCTACCACCTATTACGATGATGGATATTATCGCAACTTGAAAGTTTTGAGAGATCGGGCTTATGTTGCGGACTCGCGCAGAGGCCTTGTGGTCCTGGATATCAGCGGTTCGTTTCCAAGGACCACATGGACTCAATCCAACAGCAGTGGTGCTGCTGGTCTGCATCTTGAGGACGATAAAGTCTATTTAGCTGCTTATGAAGAGGGGCTACAGATCTATGACATCTCTAACCCCGATGCGCCAGCCTTGCTCAGTACCCTATCAACCGGTGATTATTCATGGGATGTATGGGTACATAATGACTTTGCCTACATTGCTGACTTCAACATTGGGGTGAGCATCGCCGATGTCTCCTCGCCAGAAGCGCCGCAACTTATCGGTTCGGTCACCTGGACAAATCGCTATCCATCCGCCGAAATCTTACGAGGAGAGGGAAACACCATCTACGTGGCCGCATCTGACCATGGTTTGGTCGTGATTGACGTCTCTAATCCTCGCGATCCTGTGATCGCATCAAGCTATCGCCCCATCCGAATTGGCAACGCTGAAGGTCTCGCTGTCAGAGATGGGGTCGTTTATCTGGCTCAGGGAAGCAAATTCGAGTTTAAGGCGGGCGGTGAGCCGATCGAATTTGCGACAACAATAGACAATGGCCTTCACATTATCGATACGATAGATCCGTATGCACCCCATCTCATCAGTAAGATTAATTTCATGGGGTGGGTTGAGGGAGTCCATATTACTGGCAAGTATGTCTACATTGCCAATGGCTTCAATGGGGTAAGGTCTATCGATGTCGATGATAGGGCGAATCCATCCATCATCGATTCGTTTCTTTCGCTTCCTTAGTAAACTCATCCTATTTGATTCAATCGCAGCTAACGAGCAAGATAACGACTCAAGACAGGCAAGCGAAACCCATCGATGCGATATTGTGTGGCTTGTTTCTTACTGCCCCCTCGACTAAACTCGGGGCGAACAAATCCACAGTCTTTGGGTTACACCCCTGCGCTCCAAGAAAACCCCATGGAGGGAACCATGACCAAGAAGAAGATCACCATCGTTACCGATAGCTCAGCCTACATCCCTAAGTCTGCTCAAGAGGGGTTGGATATATCGGTCATTCCTCTATGGCTCATATGGGATGATGATCGCTTTCAGGACGGAGTAGATATTGATCCTCAAACCTTCTACGATCGATTGAAAAAATCAGAGACTCTTCCCACCTCATCTCAACCCTCAGCCAAGGAATTTGAGATATTCTTCCGTCAAGTTGCCAAAGAGTGTGACGCGATCGTCAGCGTTCTCGTCTCCTCCAAGATAAGCGGTACGGTTGATTGTGCACAGACAGCGCTTGCAGCAATCCAAGATTTCCCAATCCGAATTGTGGATGCGTTTTCAAGCTCAATGGGATTGGGTTTCGTTGTATTGGCTGCTGCTCGAGCGGCGGCTGCTGGCGAGGATCTCGATGGCGTTGTCACTGCAGCTGAGAAAATGCGGGATAACGTGCAACTCATCTTTGTCGTAGACACCTTGGAATACCTCCACCGCGGAGGGCGGATCACAGGCGCGAAGCGATTGTTGGGAACAGCATTAAGGATCAAACCAATTCTTGAGTTTAGAGATGGTCTCATCCAACCGCTCTCTCAAGCTAGGACAAAGGGCAAGGCTTTTGAGCTGCTGTTGCAGATTACAAAGGAACGGCTGGGTGGCAAGAGAATGGCCGAGGCAGCGATCGTTGATATTGATAACCCTGAGGATGGAGAAGCCATAGCGAGATTAACAAAAGAAAGGTTGGGTCCAAATCTTATCCATCGCGCTGAAGTTAGTCCAGTTGTTGGGACCCACGTTGGCCCTGGCGCCATTGGTATCGCTTTCTATCCCGAGGATTAACAAGACCCAGTTGTTCTGTCTTTAAATCGTGACGCCAATAAATACAAACAACTGCGGGAGGAGAAACAGCACAAACCATATCAGGAGATACTCCAATGAACCATGAAACCTATCAAATGGTTCCCATCGGATACGTCCGACGGGCAGATCAGGATATCCGTCTCGAAATCCTCGATGCCTACAGACCGGCTTTGAGGCAGCTTGACCAATTCAGCCATGTGATGGTGTTTTGGTGGGCAGATAAGCATGACAACCAGGCCAGTCGGGTCGTGATGCAAACAGAGCCTCCCTATGCTCCCGGACAAATCTGTGGCGTCTTTGCCACCAGGGCGGAGTACCGTCCCAATCCCATTGCCATGACAACGTGTAAGCTACAAGGTATTGATGAGGAAAATGGGATCGTGCGGATTGCCGACATTGATGCCTATGACGGCACCGGCGTGGTCGATTTGAAGGCGTACTTCCCTGTTTGCGATCGTGTGGAGGCGTTCCGGGTCCCCGAATGGGTCTCGGATTGGCCTGAATGGATGCCCGAGCAGGGATTGGGATTGTAAAACATGGGAAAAGATCTTTTGGACAATTCGCACATTGGACAGCCAATGATAAGGAAGTTCAGGGGACCGCAATTTACGCCTCATCGAAAGAAATTCTCATGAACAACAAGAAACTGCTCATACTGGGTGGCTATGGAAATACAGGCCGCCTCATCGCTGGTTTGCTCCTTCAGGAAACTGATATCGAACTGATCCTGGCTGGACGATCAATCGAGAAAGCCGAGAATCTCGCGCAGCTGCTTAACGATCGGTTCGAAGGGAATAGGGTGACAGGGATTCGCGCGGACGCCTCGGACGCCGAAAACCTTAAGCAAGTATTTTGCGGTGTGGATATGGTCATTGTCGCTTCAAGCACTGCCAAATACGCTGCGCATGCAGCCTTGGCCGCGCTTGAGGTGGGTATTGATTATATGGATATCCAGTATTCAACAGAAAAAACTTCTCTCCTGAAATCCATGACCTCAGAGATTGAGAAAGCCGGTCGCTGCTTCATCACCGATGGTGGGTTTCACCCTGGGCTTCCTGCGGCTTTGGTTCACTACGTGGCCCAACATTACGATAAGCTTGAAAAAGCCAACGTGGGAAGTGTCATTAAGATTAACTGGGCTGGATTATCAGTAGCAGAGAGCACGGCGTATGAGTTCATGTCCGAACTAACCGACTTTGAGACCCTGGTCTTCAAGAAAGGCAAGTGGGAGAAGTCTCGTTTTCAGGGAATGTTGAATTACATAACCATGGATTTCGGTCGAGGATTCGGTCGGCAATACGCCGTTCCGATGTTTATCGAGGAGATGCGTTGTATTCCTGAGACATACCCTTCGATCTCCGAGACCGGGTTCTATGTGGGTGGATTCAATTGGTTTGTGGATTGGTTGATTTTCCCCCTTGCCACAATATTGTTGAAGTTGTTCCCGAAAAGAGCGGCCAAAACCACGACAAAGCTCATGAGTTGGGGATTGAAGACATTCTCGAAGCCACCCTATGGCACTTTGTTGAAAGTGGAATCTGCTGGTATCAAAGGCGGCAAGGCTAAAACCATAGATGTGACACTTTATCATCAAGATGGCTACATGTTTACCGCAATCCCGGTGGTCGCTTGCCTGCTTCAGTACCTGGATGGACCAATCAGGAAACCAGGCTTTTGGACGCAGGCGAACATTGTAGAGCCCAACCGAATGATGAAAGACATGGAGCGAATGGGTGTCGACGTCACCATCCACGTTCAATGATCCCTGCCTGATCCATGAAACTGAGCTTGATTATGGGATTCTTCAAGCTTCGCTGGTTCGGCCACCCTATGCAAGAGAGGATGAGGATTTCAGCTAAGACCAGGTTTGTGTCGGGTCAGTCGCCGTCAAACAACACATGTTCAAGGGCTTGCAATCTGAAAATAACATCCCAGTTTTCCACATTGACATAAATAAAAATTTATCTGAAGATAGACCCCGTGGATACGCAAGAAGTCGGAATCCCTATCCCTAAGGGAGATCGTGAGAAGAAACTCGTTGCGCTGAGCTCCGTCCTCGCGGCTGTTTTCCTGACGCTTATTAAACTGGTTGTTGGGATCATAACAGGCAGCCTGGGCATCTTGTCCGAGGCGGCTCATTCCGGTCTTGACTTGGTTGCTGCCGGAGTGACATGGTTCGCTGTCAGTGTCTCGTCTCGTCCGCCCGACCGTGAACACACCTACGGCCACGGTAAGATCGAGAACTTGTCGGCCCTTTTCGAAACCTTTCTCTTGCTACTGACATGTGTGTGGATCATCTACGAGGTCGTTCAACGACTGTTTTTCAAGGAGGTCGAGATCGAGGCCAATTCTTGGGCTTTCCTCATTATGCTCATCTCGATCGCGGTCGACATCTCACGATCACGAGCGCTCTATCGCGTCGCCAGGAAGTACAAGAGCCAAGCACTCGAAGCGGATGCGCTTCATTTCTCTACAGACATCTGGTCTTCCTCTGTTGTGATCGGGGGATTGATCTTGGTACGCTTATCCGATGCCCTCGGCGTTGAGTGGTTGGTCAAAGCTGACGCCGTTGCAGCATTGGCGGTTGCTGGCATTGTCATATACGTCAGTGTGAAGCTGGGTATGAGAACCGTTTCCGCATTGCTCGACGCCGTTCCTGCCGGCTTGCGAGATGAAATCGCCTACGCCGCTCAAGTGCCAGGTGTGCTAAAGGTAAAGCGCACGCGTGTCCGAATTGCGGGCCCTGAAGCCTTCGCCGACCTCACACTCATGGTCAGTCACGAGACTACCCTCGAACAGGCACACGAGATCGCTGACCAAGCTGAGGCAGCGGTGTGTGAGATCTTGCCCGGAGCCGATGTAGTGGTCCACATCGAGCCTTTAATTCGTGGGGGAAACGGCATCGTGAACACTGTTCGTGGTTTGGCGGCAAAACATGGGATGAGTGCTCACGGAGTGCGTATCTATGATGTCGCTGATAGCCGGTTGCTGGAGCTGCACATCGAAGTTGAGGATACGCTCAGTGTTGATGAGGCGCACGCCAAAGTTTCGTCCTTCGAGAACGAGATTCTTAACACTCTGACCAGTATCCATCAAGTTATCTCTCACATCGAGCCAATTGGAGAGCTTGAAGAAAGGCAGAGTGGCTCACCAGATGATGAGAGCATGGTCTTAGAGGTCCTTCAAGGGTTAAAGGAGCGCATGGATCAAGAATGCCACTTCCACCAAGTGGAGGTACATCGTGTGGCAGGTGAGCTCTTTATGACACTTCACTGCACCGTCGACCCGAAAACGGCAATTGTCGATGCACACACGCTTACCGAAATCGTTGAGAATGAGCTCCGTTCAAGCATCCCCCAATTGAGCCGTGTTGTCATCCATGTTGAACCACCAGAAGTTGATACAGCGTAAACCGTCGATTTATCTCAACATCGACCAAACCGAGGAAGCTTTACATTTTCATCTTAACCTCCCACCGCAGCACGCACCGTAATTAGCCTCTTCCCGCTGTAGATCGGAGAGCATTTATTCAAGCAGCACAGGAAAAGTGAGGCAGATGGATAAGCAGTGGCTCACGTCTGGTTGCTCCCATCACATCTAACTTGCAGTGATTGTCACTTCATGTATCCTTCCGGAAATCAGAAAGTGATTAAAAAGCCTGACCAAAGTAAAGTCGATGGTTGATAGTGATAAATTGTAAAGCCCCGACTTTCACGGATCACGATTTCTCACCAACCACATATCTCCAAATCGCTCCATCAAAGGAGTATTTCGGTGTTTGAATGGTTCGTCAATCTCAACCCCATACTGCAAGCCCTGTTAGCGACCTGCTTTACCTGGTTTTTAACTGCACTAGGAGCTGCGGCAGTTTTTGTTTTCAAAACCGTAAGCCGTAAGGTCTTGGACGGTATGCTAGGGTTCGCTTCCGGCGTCATGATCGCCGCGAGTTTCTGGTCGCTTCTGGCGCCTGCGATCGAGATGGCCGAGGAATTCAGCCTACCCTCTTGGATCCCTGCGGTTGTTGGATTCCTTCTCGGCGGGGCATTTCTTAGGCTTGTGGACAGTTTGCTGCCCCACCTCCACATGGGCTTCCCGATCGAAGAGGCAGAAGGCGTTCCAACAAATTGGCGTAGAATTATCCTTTTAGTATCGGCGATCACATTACACAATGTGCCGGAAGGGCTAGCTGTTGGCGTGGCTTTTGGTGCAGTAGCATCAAATTCACAATCTGCCACCTTGGCAGGTGCGATGGCATTAGCCCTGGGCATTGGGATCCAAAACTTCCCCGAGGGAACGGCTGTATCCGTACCGCTACGCAGAGAGGGGATGTCACGATTGAAGAGCTTCTGGTATGGGCAGCTATCGGCAGTCGTTGAACCCATAGCTGGTGTGCTAGGCGCTGCGGCTGTGCTTCTTATGCGACCAATTCTGCCTTATGCCCTAGCGTTCGCTGCGGGAGCGATGATCTTTGTCGTGGTAGAAGAATTGATACCCGAGTCGCAACTTGGAGGGAACACGGATATCGCGACATTGGGGGCAATGCTCGGTTTTGCAGTGATGATGTTGTTGGATGTTGCGCTAGGGTAAACTGAAGGGAAGGTCTCAACAACTCATTTCACGATTCTCTACCCGAGCAACCGCCTGAGGTGTGCCAGATGATACGAGGGATCGTCCTTGTCATAATCTACCTCGCCTCGCTTGTGACCATCCTCTTCGTCTCGGCTGGTCGTGTCGACTGGCCGATGGGATGGGCTTCTCTGGGCATCTACATCCTCATCAGCATCATAAACTTCATGCTTGCAGACCCTACATTAGTGAAAGAGCGCGCCCAGATGAGAACGGGTGTCGATATTCGAGACATGGTCTTAGCCAGCCTCTCTTTCCTCTTCTTCTTTCCATTGACTTTACTCGTTGCAGGACTCGATATCGGACGTTACGCCTGGTCTCCCACCATCGCCTTTATCGTGCAGGTGATCGCTCTTGTTGTGTTCACACTTGGCAACGTTATCGGCAGCTGGGCGATGGTGCGAAACAAATATTTTTCGACTTTCCTCCGTATCCAGAAGGATCGCGATCACAAAGTCATCACCAGTGGTCCCTACCAATGGGTACGGCACCCAGGTTATGCTGGGGTGATCTTGGCATCGATCGCCCTCCCGATCTCGCTAGGTTCCCTTTGGGCGCTTGTCCCTGCGATCGTGGGAGCATGTGGTTTCGTGATACGCACCTTCTTCGAGGATAGAACCCTCATGGAAGAGCTCAGCGGCTATCGCGAGTATGCTCATTCTGTACGATTCCGTTTGCTTCCCGGTATCTGGTGAGGTGATGAACGCCACTCGGAAACCAATGCCCGGGGAGTGGGAGGATGGATCATCATGGCGACCGTAATGCCACGCAAACTCCCTCAGGCCACTGAGGAGAGATTACGTCGTATCCTGGTGGATCAGATCGCACGCTACCCACAGATGGAGATCCAGGACCTCTACAAATTATTGTTACAAGCAGTCATGGGAAGTGAACACGCAATTCGTAATTTCGACGCCGCTCACTCATGGTTGAAGCAAGAATTGACAAACCTTCGCGAAGGTCCCGATGAACCAACTATCGATGTGATCTCGCCTGATGGCACCATCGTGAGGGTCAATTTGCGTCCTTTCATACAAAGCGGAGGGGACCCGTCTTCGCTCCTGGATGCCTTTGTACGAACCGCAAATGAGTATCGCGGAACCACAGAAAGGTTGTGGTCGTATTGGTCCTTTGCTGAGCGTTTGGCAGAGGAAGGTGAACTCCCTTTTGAACGAACCGATATGCGTGCATTTTTCAAGCTGGTGCAGGAAGATGATTTTCCAGCGGTTCATCACTCCACCCGCTACGAAAATGCTTACCACCCTGCCTATCGTGTCATCAAACAGGACTACTTAGACATCCTTTGAGGGGGAGAGGAAACCCTATCAGGGTGTATAAAGAGATCAACCCCTCACTGGAGCGGATTTTATTTGTGAGCGAGCATGTAGTAGATTGATTAATCATGTTGATATACCGTTACTGCTCTGGCCAATCAATCAGCGTGTCCCTCGCACGTCTTACTTATTAAGGAGAATGCAGGATGAAAATCACAGAAATCTGGAAGACAAGCGGAAAACCGACCGTCTCCTTCGAGTTATTCCCAGCCAGATCCGATAAAGCAGCCGAGAGACTTGACAAAACCATCGATGAATTAACCACTTTGAAGCCGGATTTTGTTTCGGTAACGTTCGGGGCTGGTGGGTCAACACGAGAAGGATCGCGTCAGCTTATCGAGAAGTTGAAGAACGAGAAGGGGCTCGAGGTCATCGGATATTTCGCTGGCTATGGGTTAGGGCCGGGGGATATCCATGCCGTTCTGGACAGTTATCATGTCGTGGGGGTGGAGAACCTGCTCGTCGTGCGCGGAGATCCGCCTCAAGAAGGGGATTTCACACCTCACCCGGAAAGCCTGCCCTACGCTTCCGACCTCATGGCGTTCATCCGTCCGAAGTACGACTTTTGTCTTGGGGTCGCCGGATACCCGGAGGGGCACATTGACGCGCCCAGCTTGGCGAAGGATATCGAATACCTTAAACTCAAGGTGGATCGGGGCGCCGAGTATATCATCACCAATTACTGCTATGATAACCAATTCTTCTTCGACTTCCTAGAACGCTGCACGGCGGCTGGTATTAACGTCCCCATACTGCCTGGTGTGATGCCTATTTACAGCGTCAAGATGATGGAAACATTGGCAGACTTGTGTGGCGCCACGATCACCGATGAACTCCGTCAAGGGATCGGCGATTTGCCTGAAGAGGACAAAGAAGCGCTCCTGACCTTTGGGATCGAGTTCGCGATCCGTCAATGCAGAGAATTAATCGAGGCCGGCGTGCCGGGGCTGCACATCTACACCATGGATCGGAGCAAATCAGCAGTTGGGATCGTAGACCGTTTGCATAGCGATGGGCTTCTGTGAAATCTCATTCCAACATACAGTTCTACTGGATTGTTCTTACGCAAGAGCGGTATTGTGCCTGGAGATAAACTTCCGCAAATGGCAAAGGTCATCATCACAGCGGTGGTAACGGGTTCCGGTTCCAGACCGACAAAGGAGATGAAACCCGCCGTTCTATATTCCCCGGAGGAGATTATGCAAGCTGCGATCGAGTGTTGCCGCGCCGGCGCGGTGATTGCCCACAATCATATTCGGGACCCATAAAAAGGGGTACCTGACTTCAAGATCGAGTATTTCCAAGAGGTCAAGGGCCCCATTAGCGCTAAATGTGATATGCTCATCAACCTAACCAGGAGTGGGTCCCACCTCCACGGCCCCGACATTATTAAGCAGCGACCAGGACCTATGGCATTACAACCAGAGATCTGTTCGCTAGACATTGGTTCGGTTAATTTCGTAGATGGGGCCTTTGTTAACCCTCCGGATTGAGGGAGGGCCACCGCTGAGTGGATGCAAGAGTATGGAGTTAAGCCAGAGATCGAGGTGTTTTACATCGGCCACATTTACCAGGCTCTTGAATTGTAGGTGAAGAACGATGACGAAGAAGTTGCTTTTCGTTGCGGCAGTCCTTTTCACGACGTCTGCAGGGTGCAGCACACCGGTTACACCCACAGACCCTACTCCAGCAAACACAATCGAACCTACGACAGCACCGGTCGAAATGCAGCACCTCGCCACCCCCACAATTACTAGCTCATATAACGAAACTGGTGAGTTCTCGATCTACTTGGTTAAGCAAGAGATATCGTCCGGCTTGATCTTGGAAACTGACTTGGACCAACTAGAACTTGAGGAAGTGCCCATTCTGTCCATCGCGGATATCACTACATATACCTGGGAAACGCACGAAATGGAGCTCACCCCTTCAGCCTATTGGAGGATGGCACAACTACAAGCTTCGATCTCACTTGGAGTAGGATTGCCATTTGTGATTTGCGTGGGATCTGAGCGCGTGTATGGTGGCGCTTTCTGGACATCCTATTCATCCGCAATCTTCGGTGGCATCGTGATTGATGTGCACCCCGCTGAAAAGTATCGTCCTATTCGAATACAACTTGGGTATCCATCCGCAGAGTGGTTTACAGCGGAAGACCTGAGATCTGATCCAAGGATATTTCAATCCTTGGACGAAGCAGGGAAGCTTAGATAAATAGTCGTCAGACATCAGTCGTCAGAAACCAGGCTTCAGATGTAAGTTGTCAGCTATTGGCTTACTGAAATCAATACCATCCTTTGGCAAAGACGATCAGACGTGGCAGGAAATTCTGGATGTGAGACCTAGGGTATAAGTAGATAGACGCTTCTATGACCTAGAGAGTTCCGAAGCCCATGACGACCCAGGTTATGTTGAATAAGGCTACCCCACCAACGATGAACACTGCATGAGATCCCAATGAAGAATCTCCAACGAAATGCTTTCATCGTTTACCTCATCATGACCGGGGCGGACTGGTTGATTGGCAGCCTATTCAATACCGTGGTCTATGTCTACCTGGCGACCTACGTCACGGACGATCCCTTTCAACTTGTGCTAATTTCGACGGTATTCACGGCTACCGTGTTGATATTTGAGATCCCCACGGGGGTGGTCGCTGACGTATACAGCCGCCGCCTTTCGGTCATCATTGGTTTTACGCTGCTTGGTATTGGAGCTCTCGTCGAAGGTCTTTTCCAGATATTCGGACTGGTGCTGTTGGCGCAGGTTGTATTAGGCGTAGGTTTCACTTTCATCAGCGGAGCGCTGGATGCGTGGATAACCGACGAAATCGGTGAGGAGAGGGTAGGCCATGCCTATCTGCGTGGCTCGCAAGTGGGGCAAATCGGGTTTCTGGTCGCGATTCCGATCAGCACGGCTCTCGGCACCATCGCGCTGAACATCCCGATTGTTCTGGCTGGAACGCTCTTTCTCCTGCTCGCAGTTTTCCTGGTCATAGTCATGCCCGAAGAGGGATTCCAGCGCAGTTCGGAAGATGAGCATAGATCGTGGCGAGCGATGTTTAGGACACTCTCAGAAGGTATCCGATTGGTGCGTGGTCGCACCGTGCTCATTGCCATCTTCCTTATCAGCGCGGTTTACGGCCTATCCAGCTCTGGCTTCGACAATCTCTGGACAGTGAACATGCTGGAAAATCTCACTTTTCCGGCCATTGGAAACTTTAAGCCGGTGGTCTGGTTCGGTATGTTCAATATCATCGTGACGATCCTGGGACTGGCGGGAACTGAAATTTCCCGACGGAAAGTGGACATCAGCCGCCAGGCAGGTATTGTCCGTACGCTGATGTTCCTGACCAGCGGGACGGCGATCTGCATGGTCATCTTCGGGCTGACGAGCAACTTCTGGCTGGCAGCGACGGTCTACTGCCTGAGCATCGCCTTTCGAAGGACCAGCGACCCCATCCTCAGAACATGGATTACCCAAAACACCGAAACCGAAGTCAGGGCCACGGTGCTGTCGATGGATTCGCAGGTTAATTCGTTGGGGCAGGTGATCGGCGGGTCAGCTATCGGCGCAATTGGTTCAGTTATTTCGCTACCGGCAGCGCTGGTCACAACTGGACTGGCGCGGGTACCGGTCGCGATGCTTTTTGCAAGGCTAGTGCTTCTGGGCAAGAGAGAGCGGGAAGAGGCAGTAGAGCCCTGATAGAGCGCCAGGATCTTCGACGAACCTGTCAGAACTCGAATCCGCTCTGAAGATAAATCATCCGTATTCTCTTTTCATGTAAGAAACTAAGGAGAGGATAAGAATTCAAATGGGAATTGAATATATTGACCGAAACGATCCGGCGTGGGAATTTACATTCTCGACATGCGTCAGGGCAGGGGATTTTCTGTTCACATCCCATCACGGCGGTTATAACTTTGAAGAAAACAAGTGGCCCGAAAGTATAGAGGATCAGACAATGCAGTGCTTCATCAACCTAAAGAGATCACTCGAGGCAGCCGGTGCCACACTGGATGACGTCGTAAAGACTACGGTTTATCTAAAGAAGATCAACGGTTTCGACCGGATGAAGGAGGTGTACCGTCATCAATTCTCCAAGGGTTACCCGGCGAGAATGACCGCCGTTTCCGAATTCATCGTACCGGAATGCCTCATCATGATTGAAGCTATTGCATACACGCCAAGATGAAGTCATCAGAGAAGTTTTAGAGCCCGCCTGATCACTCCCAGGAACAGATCTCGAGGAGAGGTAAAAAAATCGAGGCGGGGAACAGCGACGGACTGAGCAAAGTCATTTGAAACACATAGGCGGTGACAGTCCCTTCGGCATGCTCAAGACTTCTCGACCCGTAGTCGTAAGCCAACTCCGTTTTTACAAACGCTGGGGAGATTCTTATGCTGAACTTCAAAGCAGTGCGCGACAAAGAAATCACATTTGCCGAACTTGTCATGGAACTAACCCGTGCTGATTTGCGCGATCTGACGAACGAGATGATCGACACGATCGTGGATCTGATCGCGGATTGTGCTGATTCGGATGTGTTCTTCGAACCGCACGACCCCGAGGCTCATGACCCATATGCCGCGCAGCCCGAGGAGGTGGATCTCGCCTGGAATCTGGGACACGTGATCGTACATATAACCGCATCGTCGGAGGAATCGGCCGCGCTAGCAGCCGAGTTGGCGCGAGGTGTGGCGTTTCATGGTCGTTCGCGATATGAAATGCCCTGGGAGGCGATGAGGACCATTGCCTCCTGCCGCCAGCGGTTGGAGGAGAGCCGTCAAATGCGGTTGGCAAGCCTGGAAATGTGGCCGCATGAGCCACACCTGGATAACCACTACCGCCCGTGGCCTGGGATACCCCGGGTAAATGCTATCGGTCAATTTGTACTTGGACTGATGCATGATGACAGTCATATCGGACAGATCACTGAGATCGTACGTCAAGCGAAAGCAGCGCGGTCGTAACCGCGTTGAGAATTCCGCCGTGGAGGAGAAAGGGCATGAGCATAGAAATCTACCAAGTTGATGCATTCACGGAACTACCTTTTAAAGGCAATCCGGCTGCAGTATGTCTTCTGCCTGAACCACGGGATGAAAAGTGGATGCAGAATGTGGCGAGAGAGATGAACTTATCGGAAACCGCTTTCCTGCATCGTCAGGAGGACGGTTTCAATCTACGCTGGTTTACACCTGCAGTCGAGGTTGAATTGTGCGGTCATGCCACACTTGCGAGCGCGCACATTCTTTGGGAAACTGGTCTGCTCAATGAAAAGGAGCAAGCGCGATTTCACACGCTCAGTGGTTTATTAACGGCAACACGAAGGGGTGAGGAGATCGAACTGAATTTCCCCGCAAGACCTGATGAGCCAGTTAACACACCACCGGGTTTGATCGAGGCGCTAAACATCGTCCCCAAATACGTCGGCAAGACCAAGTATGATTATCTCTTGGAGTTGGACTCGGAGGGTGCGGTAAGGACCTTAAGCCCTGATTTTGCGATGCTAAAAGCGTTGTCAATTCGTGGCATCATGATCACGAGCGTTGCAGTTACGCAGGGATTCGATTTCGTGTCGCGGTTCTTCGCACCGGGGGCAGGGATAGATGAAGACCCGGTGACAGGAGCAGCGCATTGCTGCCTGGGCCCTTTTTGGAGCAGACGCCTCGGAAAAGACGAGTTTGTTGCCTATCAGGCATCAGCTCGCGGGGGTATTGTGCGGGTCCGAGTGGAAGGTGAGCGGGTGATTCTGGGAGGCCTAGCGGTGACAGTTCTGCGCGGGGAGTTGACAGATGTCAGTAGCCAGTAATCAGACATCTGACTACTGACTGCTGATATCTGAATACTGAAAAAATGTTGAAAGCTAGTCAATATGACACCGTCACTCGCTTTGACCTGGCTCGAACCATTGCTGGTCGAGGGCGTTATTGGACGAGTGCTCATTTCATTGATGGTCTACTGGTGGACTCCGGTTGTGCATACACCGTAAGCGAACTTGTAAGAGCACTGGATGGGATCCCCCTCAGATACGTTGTCAACACACACAGCCACGAAGACCACATTGGGGCCAATGGCCCTCTGCAGCAAGAGAGAACCAACATAGATATCTTAGCTCACCCTCTGGCCCTACCCATTCTGGCCCACCCTCGGGAGAGGCAGCCGCTTCACCCTTACCGACGCCTCTATTGGGGCTGGCCTGAACCTTCGATGGGTAAGTCTGTAAATCATCACGAAACCGTTGAGACCGAACACCATCGCTTCCGCGTCATTTATACTCCTGGCCACAGCCCCGACCACCTGTGCCTTTATGAACCAGATCGGGGATGGCTGTTCACCGGCGATCTGTTCGTCGGTGGTCGAGAGCGTGCTTTACGTGCGGATTATGACATTTGGCAAATTATCGATTCGTTGAAGCAAATTGCAGGGTTGCCGATTAACTGGATGTTTCCGGGAAGCGCCCGCGTCCGTGAAAACCCAAAAGAGGATCTCAACGCTAAGATCTCCTATTTAGAAGAGTTCGGTGAAAGTGTGTTGGAGCTCCATGAGAAGGGTCGGAGTGTTAAATCGATCACTCGCGCATTATGCGGAAAGCCTATACCGGTTGAATGGATCACCCTAGGACATTTCTCAAGACGCAACCTTGTGCTTTCATTCATTAGAAACCGATCGGAAGGAGAGGTGGCCTCGCGCTAGGGATGGCCATCTCGAGTCGATCGTCTCATAAACATCATCATCGTTCGTTCACATCCAGTGACAGACGCAGGATCTGGCACAGGTAACGATCTGAGCACGATAGCAAGGCTCGGAATCAAACTGCTTATTCAGTTCCATGCTTATCCATAAATAGTGGAGAGGTTTCATGTTCGATATGATCGCTTTTGATGCCGATGACACCCTTTGGCATAACGAAAAGAATTATCATGAAGCGAAAAAACAGTTTGCACAAATACTATCAAAATATCAGGACACAGAATATGCGCGGCGAAGGCTTGAGGAATTTGAGGTACACAATATTGACATTTACGGATACGGCATCAAGATGTTTACACTCTCGATGGTCGAAAGCGCCATTGATTTATCAGATGGGAAGATCAAAGCTCGTGAGATCCAAAAAATTATCGATATATCCAAGGAGATGCTGACAAACGAAGTCGAGCTGTTTGAGCATGCAGTGGAAACACTTGCGATATTAGCGCCGCGTTTCGATCTGATGCTGATCACGAAAGGTGATCATTTCGAGCAAGAAAGAAAGATCGTGCGATCTGCTATTTCAGGATATTTTCGAGATATAGAAATTGTGACGGAGAAATCGCAAGAGCATTATCAGGCGTTAATGGCGAAATACAACATTCATCCCAATCGATTCCTAATGGTTGGGAATTCCCTACGGTCAGATATCCAACCCGTTATCGCCATTGGGGGTAGAGCTGTATACATCCCCAATGAGTATACGTGGTTCCATGAGAATTTGCCGAAAGAAGAGGTCGACCCCACAGCGTATGTTGAATTAGAGCACATTGCCCAATTGCCAAATCTCATTGATCAACTTATGAAAGATGAATCGACTTCAATCATGCAGCCGTGATGAGTAAGTTAATCACTGTTTTAATAAAAGTGTGCGAGGGACCAAGAATCTGTGCGAAAATGTATTCAATGAAGGGCATTCCTGGTCTCCTCATGCTTCTTATGAGCGGTTTCAAGAAGTATGGGGGCGAGATATTCATTGGGGGTTGAGAAATGAAAGAAAGTGCGGGAACCTACAGCAAAACTCAAGCGCATGAGCTCTTACTTGATTTTAAAAAGATACTTCAACGCATGACGGGGTTCCTCGATTCACATTTCCATGAAATTCAACCCGACTCGCTCATTAATGAATTCCTGGAAGAATTCGAGACTCTCATCCCTCGCTTGCCCTATATTGGGGGTCGAAGCAATCTAAATAACCTTGATCTCATCCAATCATCTTGGGCTTTAGCCATTTACAGGGTTTTGCACCGTCGTGGTAAGACGTTAGAAGAGGTGGGAGATTTTATCTACGAGAGTCGCGAGGCCCTGATACTGACCTTTCCAAGGGTTCTCATTCGCTTCTACAGTTGGTACAGGTTCACCAGCTTCTTCAAGAACAAATGGAGAAGGTTTGCGTTAGAAACGCAAAAGCGGGAGCACCCTGACAACTTCGTAATAACCTTCGTGGAAGGTTACAGCCAGGAGTTCGATTACGGCTACGATTACTCCGAATGCGCCATTCTGAAATTCTTCGAAACCCAAGGTGCGTCCGAACTTCTGCCTTACATTTGTGCCACTGACATTCCCGTATCCAAAGCACTCAATATGGGATTAAAACGGACAACGACATTGGCATTAGGTGGCGAAAAATGTGATTTCAGATTCAAGAGAGGTCGAGAGACAGACGAAAATTGGCCACTATGATGGAACGAGTGACATAGATCGATAAACGACGACGACATTCGCGATGATGAAAAAAACATACGCACCTCGAGCGAAGAAAAGGAGGTCCTCATGGCCCCGAGCAAGATTAGAGAATTCTTAGACAGCAAGAAGATTAAGTACACTTCTGAGAAACACTCGGAGGTCTACACCGCTCAAGAGATCGCTGCCTCGGCGCACATCCCAGGGAGACAGTTGGCCAAAACGGTAATGATCAAGATCGATGGGGATATGGCCATGGCTGTCCTACCGGCTCCTTACAAAGTGGATTTCAACAGCCTAAAGAAAGCCACGGGAGCGAAAAAAGTTACCCTCGCCAGCGAGGACGACTTCAAGGATCTGTTCCCTGACTGCGAGGTGGGCGCCATGCCGCCATTCGGGAATCTTTACGGGATGAACGTCTACGCCGATGAAAGCTTGACTGAGGAGATCGAAATCGCTTTCTGCGCCGGTTCCCACACCGAATTGATCAGGTTAGCATACAAGGACTTCGCCAAGCTGGTCGAGCCAAAGGTCCTCAGTTTTTCGCTAGAAGACTAGCGTTAGAACAACCAACTTGCCATACTGAATGCTGGATATAGCATCGCTGCTAAATACCATCATCTACAAACGATCACGCCGTGCGATCGAATCAACCCTTTTTCATCGAGGTTTGTACTCGTAAATTGCATTACTGTGAGGTGGGGATCCCATGAATGAAATAAACAGACGGATCTCGCCCATGATTGCAAGAGGATGCCATGGAGCCTGACCTTTGGCAGTTGTACAAACATATGTACCGCAGTCGCCTTTTCGAGCAGGTGGTGCAGGCGATTTGGGAGCAAGGTCTGATATCTGGCGAGATGCATATCGGCTTCGGCGAGGAGGCCATCGCAGCAGGTATTGTCTGCCAATTGAAAGAGGGGGATGCCATGGCCCTCGATCATCGGGGGACGCCGCCATTACTGATGCGAGGGATCGAACCCACCCTCTTGCTGCGTGAATTCCTAGGTCGACCGGATGGTCTCTGCGGCGGGATGGGTGGGCACATGCACCTCTTTTCATCAGAGCATCTCTCTGCATCTTCGGGCATTGTGGGCTCCTCCGGACCTGCCGGGGCAGGTTTTGCCCTAGCTGCTCAGCACCTACGACCAGGGACCTTGGCGATAGCCTTCTTCGGCGAGGGGGCGACCAACCAAGGAATGCTCCTGGAGTCCATGAATCTCGCCGTCGCATGGCAACTTCCCTTGATCTTTGTCTGTAAGGACGACCAATGGTCAATCACGACACGATCCGCATCTGTGACCGGAGGGCAACTCGTCGAGCGTGCTAAGGGCTTCGGTTTACATGCCGTCGAAGTTGATGGAACCGATGTCGAAGCCGTATGGCGCTCTGCAGGCGAGGCGATGGAGCGCGCGCGTGATGGAGGCGGTCCGACCTTTCTCCTCGCGCATTGCGTCCACATCGAGGGTCACTTTCTTGGCTTCACACTCTTCCGTGCTGGGCGCGATCCGATCAAGGAGATGGTTCCCCTGATTGGTCCGCTGTTGAGATCGGCCACGAAGTGGAAGGGAGGCTCATCACAAGAAAAAATGCGGAGCCTCACCGATATCGCTACCCGCGCAAGAGACGCCCTTCAGGAACAGACACTAAAGGAGAAGGATCCATTAGTTAGGGCGCGACAAAAGCTCATTTCAGATCGAGATCGGCTTGAGGCCCTCGAGACTGAAGTCAGCAGAGAGATCCAGGATGTCAAAGAAGCCGCGTTAAAGGATTGATGTTCGGAGAGATCGACCGATGAGAACGATGAGCTTCGACGAAGCGATCGAAGAAGTGCTGGCCCTGGCAATGGCGGATGACCCTCGGATCGTCATCTTCGGTGAAGATGTGCAAATGTACCGATTAAACCTGTATACCCAGTTCGGTGAGCGAAGGATCCGCGAAACACCGATCAGCGAAAGCGCATTTCTAGGGGCAGCTATCACGGCAGCTATGGCCGGTCTTCGCCCAGTAGTGGAAGTGACACTCGTGGATTTCCTCGGGGTCGCTATGGACGCCTTGCTGAACCAGGCTTCGAAGCTGGAAACTTTTTCGAGTGGTAAATGGAAAGCACCGTTCGTCCTCCGTACGACATGCGGAGGCGGATTGGGTGACGGTGGTCAACACCAACAGTCCCTATGGGGTTGGCTGTCACACATCCCAGGACTTACGGTGGTCGTTCCCTCAACACCAGGCGATGCTGGTGGATTGATGCTTTCAGCACTTAAACACGATGGACCCGTGATCTACATGGAGCACAAATTGCTGTCCGATTTCTGGGTGGAGAATCTTGGTTATCTTGGGCGAAAGACGGTGGACTTCGATCTTCCTCTTGAAGGAATGCGAGGGGCTGTCCTGGAGACATGGGAGCCGATACCGTTCGGTCGGGCGGTTAGCAAGCGATCCGGAAAGGATCTCACGATCATCAGTATCGGTGTTGGCGTGCACCGATCGCTTGAGGCAGCGGGTATCCTGGAAGAAAAGGGGATCGACACGTGTGTGATCGATCTCAGAACCGTCTCACCATTGGACACAGAAGCCGTCTGCGAGGCCGTATCGAACACCAGTCGTTTGCTCGTCGTCGACGAGGATTATCAAGGATTTGGTCTTTCAGGGGAGCTGGCGGCGGTTGTATTGGAAGCCGGAATTGACGCCAACTACGGCAGGGTCTGCACAGAAAAGACGATTCCATACTCACAAGAGCTGGAGGCTCAAACCCTGCCCAACAAAGAAAGGATCGTCGAGAACGCAGTTAAATTGATGGATCGATGACGTTTCCACCCGGCTATCCTATTCTCTTCTGTGAAGCTATATCCCACCGTAGGGAGCAAGCCGTGCGGATACTCCCCCCGAGGAGCTCTTGCCCACACTCCGGTGATACAATCACAGAATAAAAGGAGGACTTTCCTCGGAGTCACTTCATGACCACCATCGTCGCAGAACACGATCTCACCTGCGGTCAAATCGTGCGTTTGATCCACGGTGACTTAACCCAAGAAAAGGTGGACGCCATCGTCAACGCCGCTAATGCCCAATTAGCCCACGGCGGTGGTGTGGCGGGAGCCATCGTCCGGGTGGGCGGCCAGGAAATCCAAGCCGAAAGCGATCTTTGGGTTCGAGAACATGGTCCGGTTTCACATGAGCGCCCGGCTATCACGAGCGCTGGGCGATTACCCTGCCGCTACGTGATCCACGCTGTCGGACCGGTCTGGGGTGAGGGCGATGAGGACACAAAATTGCGTTACGCTGTGACGGGCTCGCTGGCACTAGCTGACGAAAAGGCTTTCACAAGCCTAGCTCTCCCTGCTATCTCCACCGGCATCTTCGGCTTTCCCAAGGACCGCGGTGCCCGTGTGATCCTGGATGCCATTGTCGACTACTTTGCGGATAAGCTTGATGCCTCGCTCAGCGAGGTCCGTATCACCTTGATCGATGAGCCAAGTGTCGCCATCTTTGCTGACGAATTCAGTCACCGGTGGCCAGGGAGTGTGATATCTGTATGATCACCTCCACTGCCAACCGTCGTGTGAAGTGGGTTCGCGCTCTTCAAACCAAGCGCCATGCTCGCCAGGAGGAGGGGGTTTTTGTCATCGAGGGCGTGCGTTTAGCGCGTGAAGCCGTAGCATCTCAATCTCCGGTTAAACTGGTGTTACACACTGATAACCTTGGCGCACGGGAGCGCGGATTGGTCAATAACCTCGCCCGACTGGGCGCTGAGATCGAGGTGGTATCCGAGAGCGTTATGGTCGCCTGCTCGAGCACAGAAAGCCCCCCGGGGCTGTTGGTCGTGCTCCCCACCCCAACTATCCCGTCCCCAGAGCCGTTGTCCTTTGCATTGGTTGTCGACCGACTAGCAGATCCGGGCAACCTAGGGACGATCCTGCGTACCGCACTTGCAGCTGGTGTAGAAGTTCTTTTCTTGACCAAAGGAACGGTCGATCCATTCAACCCTAAAGTGGTGCGCAGCGCGACGGGGGCTCATTTTCGCTTGCCGATCGAAATCCTTGAGCCTCGTGCACTCGCACAGCGGCTTGACGGCATGCAGATATGGATAGCTGAAGCGGGTCATGGAGTGCTCTACCACGAGGTAAATTGGCGCCAGTCGATCGCCTTGATCATCGGTTGCGAAGCCCATGGTCCCCAACCAGCGATTCGCTCCCTAGCGAAAGGTCAAGTACAAATCCCTATGCGGGTATCATCTGATTCGCTCAATGCCGCCATCGCAGCGGCTGTGATCTTATTCGAAATCGCTCGTCAACGAGGAGAGCCATGAAAGTACGCGCCCTTACTGGATTCATCGACCCTGGGTGGCCTCTCAATCCTGAGCCCATCAAGAACATGGCCACCTGCCTTCAGACATGCCGGGAAGTCCTACAAGAAATCGGTATCGAAGTGCAGACCTTGCGGCTTGCCACCCCTCCACCTATTGAAATGAAGGAACCCGTCCCTACAACTGACCGTGCGGACCTCGCTCGAAAGCTTGAAGCGGAATGTTTCGCACATGATGTAGATTACGCCGCCATCGGACCCGCCTTACCGGACGAGCCCGAAGGCTATGCTTTCATTCCTGAGGTGATTGCAGCGACGGAAAGCGTCTTCACCTCCGCTATCTTCGCTGATCCTATGTACGGAATCTCGCTACAAGCAGCACAGGCATGCGCCCAGGCTATTCACGAATCTTCCACCATCTCCCCTGATGGTTTCGGCAACCTGCGCTTCGCGGCACTGGCTAATGTCCCGCCCGGCGCACCTTTCTTCCCCTCGGCCTTCCATGATGGGGGCTCGCCGGCTATAGCGATCGCCACCGAAGCGGCCGATGTCGCCGTAGATGCCATCCGAAACGCATCTTCCCTCGAATCCGCTCGTCGCCACCTGGTTGTCTCCATTGAAGATCACGCCTCAACGCTGAGCCAGATCGCCCAGCGCGTCGCCTCAAAACACGACTTTCGCTTCCTAGGAATTGACTTTTCCCTGGCTCCTTTCCCAGAAGAGACGCGCTCAATCGGCACGGCTATGGAAGCGTTCGGTATCCATGCCGTGGGTCTGAGCGGCACAGTGGCAGCCGCAACGTTCATCGTTGACTGTCTCGATCGGGCCGAATTTCCTCGCACCGGGTTTTGTGGTTTGTTCTTACCCGTGCTGGAGGATTCTGTCCTGGCGGCACGCGCGGCGGAAGGCACACTCACGGTCACCCACCTCTTGCTGTACGCGACGCTATGCGGCACCGGCCTTGACATTATCCCTCTTCCCGGTAACGTCACCCCCGGAGCTATGGCTTCCCTTCTCATTGACCTGGGCGCATTGGCTTTACGTCACAACAAACCCCTCACGGCGCGTTTAATGCCCATCCCAGGAAAGAACGTCGGCGACGAGATCCACTACGACTTTCCATACTTTACCGACAGCCGAGTGATGAATCTACCGGCTGAATTGCTCGAAGGTCTACTCGGCGGATCTGGGGTTTTCGACATCGGCCCTCGTTTATCCTGAGCCTTGCCCTGAGCTTGTTGAAGGGTTGCCGAAGGTTTTGCCTTGAGTCAAATCCTGGGTACCCACTCTTCGTTCACACGTAGGGACAATTCATCATGTAGTGCCCCTACTATTGACCGATAGGAAATGGTAAACACACTCCTGGAATGGCGTAGGGGCGGTTTGCGAACCCGTCACAGATTGTGCTTCACTTCTTGTAGGGGCGGGGTAACCCCGCCTCTACAGCGTTGTAGATCATGCTTCACTACTTGTAGGGGCAATTCATGCCGTCTCGCACCCTGACCGATTCTCTCTTAGTAGGGGCGCACGGCCGTACGCCCCTACAGCATTTCGCTACTGGCGGATCTAAGAGCACACCTTTTCCTATATCTTGCCCTCCAGTCTGCCGACCGTTAGAATGAACACGGTTGATTTTAGGCAAGCACTCGACTCCCTCTCCCTTTCAGGGAGAGAGCAGGGGTGACGGTCTGAGCATAGACCTAATTCCCCCCTCACCCTAACCCTCTCCCCCCT
>DUEZ01000085.1 GCA_011174825.1 Anaerolineae bacterium
ACAGATGTGTTTCACGACAACAATTCCTATCCTGGATGTCTTGGGACAAGATCAGGGATGATGAAATGAGGATTTCGATCTGGTGGATCCGTCGTGATCTGCGGTTAACCGATAACATCGCGCTCACCGCAGCCGTGAAGAGTGGCGATCATGTTTTACCGGTCTTCATTTTGGATCCAGCGCTGCTTAACTCATCCTATGTAGGGAACAAACGTGTGGTCTTCTTACTTGAAGGGCTTCGTCACTTGAAAGCT
Organism: Anaerolineae bacterium; assembly: GCA_011174825.1. GTDB lineage: Bacteria > Chloroflexota > Anaerolineae > Anaerolineales > E44-bin32 > DUEZ01. The sequence continues at coordinate 255 of DUEZ01000085.1, forward strand.
GATCTGGAAGCTCGTGGGGGACATTTGATCTTACGAGAGGGACAACCTCTCAAGGAGCTCAAGATTCTTATCGAGGAAAGTGGGGCCGAAGGTATCTATGCTGAGGAAGATTTTTCACCTTACGCCAAGCAACGAGACAACCAAATTGCGGAAGAGCTACCTCTGCATCTGCTTTCAGGGCTAACTGTTTATCACCCTTCTGCTGTAGTGAAGGTCGATGGTTCCCCCTATAAGATTTATACGCCTTTTCAACATGCCTGGAAGTCGCTTCCATTTTCCCGCCGGAATAGTCTGCTACCAATCCCCGAGAGAATTTCAACCCCACCTGGCATTGAAAGCGTACCCTTTCCTGACCCTCCAACCCTGGCCATCAAGACCATGTTTTCTCCAGGGGAAAGCCAAGCGTCTCTACATCTAAACGCATTTGTGGAAGGTGACGACCCACCAATCTATCGCTATGCCGTTCAGCGTGACCGCATAGACACACTTGGAACATCCCAACTTTCACCTTACTTGCGTTTCGGCATGCTATCAGCGCAGCAAGCTGTCAATGCTGCCTATACAGCGATTGATGCCGCTCCCGATCAGGATGCTAGTGAAAGTGCTCAAACATGGCTCCATGAGCTGATTTGGCGTGAGTTTTATATCCATATCCTCGATCATTACCCACATGTGAGAACTCAAAGCTTTCGGCCAAGCCTTCGAGCCATTCCCTGGGAGAATAATGATAGAGACTTTACAGCCTGGTGCGAGGGTCAAACCGGTTTTCCTATCGTTGATGCTTCCATGCGTCAATTGCTACAAACAGGATGGATGCACAATCGCGGGCGCATGATCGTCGCTTCGTTTTTGGTCAAGGATCTGCTCATCGATTGGCGCTGGGGAGAGCGATGGTTCATGCAGCATTTGGTGGACGGAGATCCGGCTTCAAATAATGGAGGGTGGCAATGGTCAGCAGGAACTGGTACAGACGCCGCGCCCTATTTTAGGATCTTCAATCCCATTCTTCAGAGCAAGAAATTCGACCCACACGGTAAATTTATTCGCAACTGGGTTCCCGAATTACAAAGCGTGACCGGAAAATTCATCCACGAACCCTGGAAGATGTCGAGCGAGATGCAAAAGAAAACGGGCTGCGTCCTTGGGGTGGATTATCCTGCGCCCATTGTCGATCATGCCATCGCCCGAAAGCAGGCGCTGGAAGCCTATGCATTTGCTAAAGAAAAATCAGGATCGAGAAAATGAACGTCTTAGAAGATAAAGTGGCGGTCATCACCGGCGGCAGTCGTGGCCTAGGATTAGCGATTGCCAACGCTTTTGCTTCAGAGGGAGCCAAAGTGGTCATCGGATCCCGCTCAGAGGATTCCATCTCGACTGCGGTAGAGCGATTTCATCAACAAGGATTTGACGCGAGTGGATTAAAAGTGGATGTGGGGGATTTCTCGGAGGTGCAAGCCCTGGCGGACCACACAGTCGATACATTCGGCCGCATCGATATTTGGGTAAACAATGCTGCGGTAGCAGGTGTATATGGACCAACGGTTCATGTGCCGATGGAGGACTTCCTGCAGACAACGCAAACCAATGTCTTAGGAGTCTATTACGGTTCATACGTAGCCATGCAACACTTCATACCCCAAGGTTATGGAAAGTTGATCAATATCCTCGGCAGAGGCTCTCGTGGTCCAACGCCCTATCAAAATGCTTACGCATCCAGCAAAGCATGGGTCCGAAATTTCACCCTTGCCCTCGCAAAAGAGTATCGTGGGAGCGGAATAGGTGTTTTCGCTTTTAACCCAGGTTTGATGGATACCAATCTTTTACGTCAAATTGATGTGATCGCTGGTTATGAAGAACGTGTTAAACCATTTGAAACCATTATACGCATGTGGGCGAAACCACCAACAGCAGCTGCAGAGAGAGCGGTCTGGTTGGCTTCGCAAGCGACGGATGGTCGAACCGGCCTCGAAGTTCGCGCGACGGAGAAGCTTGGTTTCGTCTTGGGTATCCTTCGCGAAGTGATCTTGCGTCTTCTGAGACAACCCAGACCCGCAATAGCCTTATCCCTCAGAACCGTACAACCAGCAATAAACGATGCCCTCTCACAAGAGAAGAAATCATGAGCGGTATTGAAACAGTTTTGGTCACAGGTGCTACAGGTTATGTGGGTGGACGGTTGATCCCTCGGTTAATATCGGAGGGCTATAAAGTTCGCGCCTTAGCTCGTGATTCTACACGCTTACAAGATCGATTCTGGTTCAAGGATGTTGAGGTAATTGAAGGGGATGTGTTAGATCCCAGAACCTTAGAAACCGCTTTTGATGGCGTACATGCCGCGTATTATCTTATTCACAGCATGATGGCGGGGAGTGAATATCACCAGCATGATCTCATGGCTGCCAGACAATTCAGTTCTTTCGCCCATAAAGCGAATCTGCAACGGATCATCTACCTAGGCGGCCTCGGAGATCCCAACGCTGATCTGTCGCGACATCTCCGTTCTCGCCAAGAGACGGGGCAAGCATTGCGAGAGGCTGGTGTGCCTGTCGTTGAATTCCGCGCCGGTGTAATTGTCGGGGCAGGCAGTATTTCCTTCGAGATGATACGATACCTGACTGAGCGGATTCCCCTCATGATCTGTCCGCGCTGGGTCTTCACTCGAACTCAACCGATCCACATATCGAATGTCCTCGACTATCTCATCGCTACACTCCAGCTTCCTGGAAACGATAGCCCCATTGTCGAAATTGGCGGACCAGAAATTATGAGTTATGGGGATATGCTTCAGGGTTATGCGAATGTGCGTGGCTTGAAACGATGGATCCTGCCAGTCCCGGTGCTCACACCCAGACTTTCCTCTTACTGGGTGCACTGGGTGACCCCGATATCTGCCGCGGTTGCTCGCCCTCTGATTGAAGGTTTACGTGATGAAGTATTAGTCCGTGACGACACTGCACATCGCCTCTTTCCGGAAATTAAACCTATCGATTATCAAACTGCAGTGCGTAAGGCTTTGGGGCATTTAGAGGCCAGCGAGGTGGAGACCTCTTTGAGCGATGTGATAGCCAGTCAGCAGGGCCATGTTGTTCCAGTCAAGCTGATCACCCGGGAAGGCATGATCATCGAACGGCGCGCGCTGCAGGTTGATGCTTCTCCTGATGCGGCATATCAAGCATTTACAGGTTTGGGCGGCGAGCGTGGCTGGCTTTATGCTAACTGGCTATGGCGCCTCAGGGGTGCCATTGACCGTCTGTTTGGTGGCGTAGGTCTTCGCCGCCATCGTCGCGATCCTGACCATCTTCGCATTGGCGATGTGCTCGACTTCTATCGGGTTGAACACCTGGAACCAGGTCGCATGATGCGCCTGCGAGCTGAAATGAGACTCCCAGGGCGTGCATGGCTTCAATTTGAAGCCCATCCGTTGGCGGCAGATCAAAGCTTGTTGGTTCAAACTGCGATGTTCGCACCGAAAGGGCTTCTCGGATTGATCTATTGGTACTTGCTTTACCCGATCCATGCGCAGGTTTTTTCTGGTTTAGTCTCTGGGCTAGCTGATGAAGCGATCAAGATGAAGCATGAGACTATATCGCTCTAAAAACAGAAGGGAAGTTAAATCATGGACTCAAGAAAAACAAAGTCAACGACCTTGAATACCAAAATCTACCGTGGGGTTACAGCTCTTGCGCTCATAGGTTTCCTCATCATGCTGTTCTCCATATCCACCGCATTTATCGTCGGTGATTTCTCTGGAGAGGGCAGCGTCATTCTCTCCCTCGCTTGGGGAAAAGTTTCCCTGATCGACGTCTATATTGGTTTCCTCATCTTTTCCGGCTGGATCATCTATCGCGAAAGGTCTGTTGGGCGATCACTGATTTGGGTCATCTTGATGATGATTTTCGGGAATATGACGGCGTGTTTTTACATTCTGATCGCGCTCCGACAAAGCAGTGGGGATTGGACGCGATTTTGGCTAGGGCAGCGAGCAAAAACAGTGTGAGGTCACATGCGCTGAGCATGATAAAACACAGCGCAAGTACAAATTCGGAGAAATAACGAGGTGCGAAGATGACCATTAAGATTGTGACAGACAGCACCTGCGACCTACCGCAGACAGTGGTTGATAAGTACGGCATCACTGTGATTCCACTTTATATCAATGTTGGGGATCAAAGTTATATCGATGGCGTGGAACTTTCTCGTGAGGTATTCTACAAGAATCTTCCGACTTACCCCACGCCCCCAACGACATCAGTCCCAGGGGCCAAAGTATTTCGTAATGCCTATCGTAAATTGATCGCCGAGGGTGCGGATCAAATCCTTTCCATCCACATTGCCAGTAGCCTCAGCGCGACAGCCGAGGTTGCTCGTTCTGCGGTGGAAACACTGACCGATGTCCCGGTAACGGTATTTGATACCGGCCAGATCACCTTAGGAACCGGGTTATTAGCCATCGCGGCTGCACAAGCCGCAGCTTCAGGTAAGACGATGGAAGAGATCCTGTCCAATTTAAAAGAGAAGGCATCACGGACATACTCATTCGCCGCGTTGGATACGCTTGAGTACCTCCGCCGCAGCGGTCGCGCTAGCAGATTTCAGTCCACTGTTGGGTCGTTATTGAGCATTAAGCCATTGCTAAGCATGTATGATGGAAAGATGGATGTCGACAGAGTGCGTACGGACACTCGGGCGATTGAATGGTTGATGGATCATCTCACCAATCTCCATCCATTTGAGGAACTCGCGCTCGTTCATACCAATGCACTCCGTAAAGTCGAAACCTTTCGGCAGCGCGCCGCTCCATTCCTTCCAAGTGGCAAAGAGCCGGTCATCGCAGAAGTTACGCCGATCATTGGTACGCACGTGGGTCCTGGTGCTGTGGGATTCTCTTGCATTGCAAAAGGAAAAACAAATCCTAACGATAGGATGCGAGAGTTTTGATATTTATTGAGATACTCGGTTAAGTTGCATTCGCACTCCTGACCATGATGACCATCTTGTGGATCATCAGCCTGATTCTTCAAAGCTTCGGCATCGTGGATGGGCAAAAATTAACGTCTATATAAGAGAGAGGTACGCAAACTTTCCATAATTTCAGAGATCGAATAAGGAGATTGAAAATGAACAATGACAAACTTAGACAGGCGATCGTCGTGGTGATGGTTATCGCCACCATCGTGGTCAACGGTCTGGCCACCGCACTGCCCCTCAATGGGCAGACTACCGGTGAGATTTCGGACCGTTTCCAAGTATTTTTCGTCCCAGCTGGTTACGTTTTCTCCATCTGGGGTCTCATCTACCTGGGCTTGGGTGCGTATGCGATTTACCAAGCCTTGCCAGCCCAAGCCGGCAATCCGCGCCTAAAACGCATCGGTTACATTTTCGCCATCAGTTCTTTGGCGAACATCGCCTGGATCTTCCTCTGGCATTACGAGCAGTTCCCCCTGACCCTAGTCGCGATGCTTGCGCTTTTAGCTTCCCTCATCGTCATCTATCTACGCTTAGACATAGGTCGCGCTAAAGTCCCCTCAGCTGAGAGGTGGACTGTGGATGTCCCATTCAGTATTTATCTTGGATGGATCACCGTAGCGACTATCGCCAACGTGACCTCCCTCTTGGATTTTTTAAACTGGAGTGGATGGGGAATTCAGCCAGAAGTATGGGCAGTGATTATGCTGATCGCCGGACTAGCAATTGCAGCCGCTGTCAGCCTGACACGAGGGGATGTTGCCTACTTACTGGTGCTCATTTGGGCATTTGTTGGAATCGCCGTGAAACACCAAGGAACCACCCTCGTTGCGACAACAGCCTGGATCGTATCGGGATTGGTCCTGGTCATCCTTGTGGCAGGCGTTTTCTTACGATCTCGATCTCCGGCGACCTCTGATGCCGTCGGATGAGATGCCGGTCCTATCATGATCGGTAAATAGATTTCGAACTTGAGGGATATTCACCTGAGCCGTTTCGGCTACGGATTTATGATCCCTCGAGTTTAACTTCTCAAGAATAAGATCCTTACAAAACCATCACCACAGTGATGAAAGGAGAAAGATGATGATACTGACAATACTCAAGATCATGGCTGCCATAGGGACGATCGCTACTGGCTTGGTCTCAATGATCCGCCCCAACGCAGTTACAGGATTCACGGGATTGAGTGTGACAGGACCGCGTGGGATCACCGAGATTCGATCCATATTAGGCGCTTTGTTCGTTGCTCTTGGCGCTACACCGCTCCTGCTTAATGCACCCGCTACATATCAGATGTTGGGAATAGCTTACCTCGTTATAGGTTTTGTGCGCCTTGTGTCCATGATCGTCGACAAATCGGTTGTGCAATCCAACGTCATCAGCCTGATCGCTGAAGTCATTTTCGGGGTCATTTTGGTTCTGTAAGCACTACATTGCCCTTAAGCCAACAATCACGAAGATAATGGTACAGGAAGACGCAAAATTGCAGTCGCAAATAGATTTCACGATCAATCAGAATGCAGCATGTAGGTTTTAGGAAGGGTTCATGGATAAATTGCAGGAGCTGTCGGAGGAATTTCGAAACGTTGTCGCAGGTAGACAGAAGATCATTGATTCGATTCTCCCACCTCTCACGTTTGTCATCGTGAACGAGCTTGTCGGTGTAGATTACGCCTTGTGGTCATCACTCGGGATGGCTTTGGCTTTCACGATGTTCCGTCTTATCAAAGGACAAACTGTTGGTTTCGCCGTGGGAGGTTTAGGAGGTGTTCTCGCAGCAATTGCAATTGTGAAGCTGCTCGGCAGAACAGAGGGCTTTTTTGTACCGGCGCTCGTCTCGGGAACGCTAACATTTGTCCTTTGTCTTGTGAGCATCATCATCAAACGACCTCTTGTGGCTTTTACCAGTCACTTTACACGCAGATGGCCATTGGGCTGGTATTGGCACCCGAAGGTCATCGCGGCGTATCAAGAGGTCACCTTCTTCTGGACCCTCTTCTTTGCTTTGCGTGTGTCGGTTCAGATTGTCCTACTCCAAGATGCGACAAGTAACTTCTTCGCCATCGTAAATGTCATCTTGGGTTGGCCAATGCTTATCGTGCTCCTTGCAGGTAGTTATTTATATGGATCGTGGAGGCTTCGACGGCTCCAGGGACCGAGCATTGATGAGTACAATCGTGGAGACCCGCCTCCATGGACAGGCCAAATCAGGGGCTTTTAGTGATATCCGACAGCCTTTTTGCAGACCAAGTTTAAGCATGGAAATGTAAATGGATCATCTTAAACCCGAGAAGCTACAAACCCGTTTTCTAAACGGATCACAAAACGATGGACCACGGTATCCACGCTGCTATACACTAACTCATTCAGACAGCACAGGTGAACTCTTCTTAACGATTGGCCCTTCCTATGATTACGAGCAGATCTCTGGTTGGTACACTCGTTTTATGCGAGATGAAGTGCTGGCGGTTTGGGAGATGGATGAAGAAGACATGGCTCTCCATGTCCATGTCCACGTCAGCGGTGGATTGATTCTTGGTTCCGCTAAATGGCGCGACAAGATCTTTCGTCAACATATGCCTCTGGTGTTAGAAGCGTTTCGGTATGGGGACCGCGAATTGGTTAAAAAATACCCCGAAATGGACCAAGCACCGATCTTGGTCCATTTCCATGCCCCCAACCCAAAGTTTGACCTGGTCGAAACTTGGGGCATCCTTCGAGATTACAAATAGGGTGTGTTAACAAATGGATCACAGGATTTAACCACTCCTGCTAGGTTTACATCTAATACCACTTCGATAGAACCAGCTACGTACCCAAATATATGTATGTACACGCCCAATACAGAAACGAAGTTATCCTTTCGGTTCCAGCTATTACCAACTTCTAAAGATTTGGTTCCGATAAAACATAAGCGATTGATTAGGTTAAAGAAATCTGATCATAAAAAAGCCGAACGAGTCATTCGTTCGGCGAACAGAATATTCTAAAGCAGGTTGTGCTACTTCTCGGGAATAGGTTCCCACGGTGAGATCTGGCGGATCTTTTCGATCAGGCGTCTGCGGGTCCTGACGTCCTGTGTCTCTTCCAGCTTGGCTTTGAGAGCACGTAGTTTTCGTACCCGTCGTTGACGCCGGCGTATATTGCGTTGCTTTTCCGTCATCGGCATGAATGCACCTCTTGATGTCAAGATCTCCCGTAAACTATAACGGAAGAGTGACGGACTTTCAAGGTTTCGATTTTAACTGCAGGCTTTAGCCTGCACTGACGCACCCGAAGGGGTGCGGCTATATAGGTTTTTAAACATTATACGGAGATCATCATTCTCCCTATTTGGAGGGAGTAATCCCCTATCGCGATTAATTGACCAAGCTTTTTGGAATCCGAAAGCTTTGCTTTCCGGCGCAAGCAGAGCTTGCGCACTCCAAAACCACACGAAAGATGAGGTATCATCTCATCCACATCAGCACTTTACCCGCAAGCTTTTACCTGCGCTGACGCACCCGAAGGGGTGCGGCTACATCTTGCCACGACCCTTGCTGCGTGACATAAGCCTCAACCAGGTTAAATAGACATCGTCCTCGACAATGATCGAGGACGATGTGATGGGCTCACCCAGATGTCTTACTGAGCAGAAATTTCCGAGATGGATCGGATAAGCTCCTCCGTGTCAAGTCCTTTGAGCAAATAGGATGCCGCTCCCGCTCGGACCGCTGCTTCTTCCTCCCACTCTGAAGGATAAGAGGTTAGAACAATCAAGTGAGGCGGATCGGGTAATTCCGAGATTTGGCGCACGATTTCTAATCCCATTCCATCACTCCGCTTCACCTCAACCAAGACGACATCCGGCTGCTCCGCCTGGATATCCTGAAGCACCTGGTTGGCATCCCCTGAGTGCCCGAGGACGGTGAGCCCACTGGCGCGATTCAACCGATCCGCAAGTGCAGATCTTACAGAATCGTGTTCGTCGACAATATACAACCGCGCTGGGCACATATAAGGTAACTTATCTTAGAAGATAAGTTCAGTATAAGGCCCCTTCAAAACATGCTCCAGTGATCAATATCCCAAAGTGATTTGAAACCTGTCACGCTTGTAATTCGGTTGTTTGTATCAATTAGCGGGGGTTGAAATGGAGGTAGAACTGCTGGGAGATTGTGTTGCGCGGGTATCATGATCCGTTGGTATACGGACAGTGACCGTTGTCCCGTTACCAGGATTGGACACCATCTCGAACCGTCCCCCAATCTGTCGTGCTCTTTCAGACATGTTTGACAAACCGTGCCCTAGCCTTCCGGGTTCCTTGGTAGGGTCAAATCCTCGCCCGTTATCGATAACCTGGAGGGATACATCCTCATCGATTTGACGAACACTCAGCCATACCTTGGTTGCAAAAGCGTGTTTGGCGGTATTGGCTAGCGCTTCCTGTGCAATGAGGAATAACTCGTAAGCGGTATCTCGTTCCAATTGTTCAAGTGCTTCCGGTTCGGTGATCAACTCTGCATCAACTAGCGTATTGGATTTGAATTCACGGATAAGTCGTTCTAGCGCTTCATGAAGATCATCGACCTGAATACGGCTCGGCTGAAGATCGAGGATATATGACCTAAGATCCCCAATAACCGCATCAAGACCTTCGATCGCCTGCTCCAACCGTTGTATGGCCTGTTCCGGATCCTCGTCAATCTGGATCCGGATGTATTCGAGGGTCAACCCAACTGCATAGACCGATTGTATGATCCCATCATGGAGATCCATACCAATCCGTTCCCGTTCTTCCAATACGGCCAATCGACGAGTCTGTCGATTAAGACGCGCGTTCTCAACTGCAATCCCAACCCCCGCACCCACGGCTTCAAGCAGACTAATCTCCCTCTCCTCGATAACGCGCTCACCTTGAAAGGCAAGACAAAGGACACCAACCACCTGTCCTGGTGCATTGAGTGGAACGCAAACCATCGAACCAAAACCAGCCTCACTCACAGCTTGATCCAAGAAGTTCTCGGCATCAGCAAGGTCAGGGGTCCATAGAGGTTTTCCCTTTTTTGCTACCTGACCGATCAACCCCTCACCCGGTCGAAAACGATCGGCCTCCCACAATGCCTCAATGACCTCTCCTCGATGAAGTGCTTTATAGAAACTGCCTTCCGTCTCCTCCCTCAGGTAGAATTCTCCAGCTCCCGCTCCAAAGATGGTGATCAGTCTTTCAAGCATCACTTCAAGTAAGGCATCAAGTTCTGTAGCTGAACTTGTGGTCGTGGCGAGAGAGTTTACCAGTTCCAACTCCAAGTTACGTTGGGTAAGCTCAGATTCGCTCTCCAATACTTGTCGATAAAGCCTGGCATTTTCGATAGCAGCCGCAGCGTGCGCAGCCAGCATCTCGATCAACCGTTGGTCTTCGGGAGTGAATTCATCGGCCCCAGCCTTGTCGGTGAGATAGATTTGTCCCAAGGGACGACCGTATGCGGCGATGGGAACACCGAGAAAGGAACGCATTTTCGGATGCCCTGACGGGAAACCAACTGAACGCGGATGATCTGAGATTTCGGGGATGCGGATACTTTGACCAGCCCGTATCATCTCTCCTATCAATCCATTCCCCACCGGCTGGTGCGGCATCTGCCTGATCTCTTCATCCGTCATGCCGAGTGTGATAAAGGCCTCCAGCCCGCCTTTTCCGTCAGGGATTCCCAGTGCTGCGTAACGTGCTCCGGAAAGATCGCGGGCTGCTTGGATAATACGGTGGAGGACACCGTCTAAAGATAGATCAGAAAACAAACTCAATGTCGCCCGGTGCAGAACATCCATGGAGGTCTCTGCGCCTGAGCTCTCCTCTGGGGCCTCCTTCTGGGTTCCCAGAGATTGACGGTCTTCTTTCACATCATACCTTCCCTCAGGGTGAATTCTACCGCATCCGCATGTGATCGCCAACATTCCATAGAAAATTTGGCGGCTCGATCTCACGATTGATATCAACGAGATCATGTTCCTCCAATCCTGATAGTTTTTGCCAGATTAAGAGTCGTATATATGAGCGATGTCTTGCTCAGGAGTGAAATGATGCCTAACAACCGCTCCTCCCGCTTGCCCGGTTTTTACGCATTGACCCTAAAAGAGCGTCTCGACGCGTTAGCCCAGGTCTGCGAGTTGGATTCAGAATCCTTGACAACGCTTTCTGGTGAGGGAGGTTTAACATCGGAGGAAGCCGACCACATGATCGAAAATGTGATCGGTACCTATGGACTTCCCTTGGGGATAGCCGTGAACTTCCTTGTTAATGGCCGTGAAGTGCTCGTGCCGATGGCTATCGAGGAGACTTCTGTTGTCGCAGGGGCATCTTACATGGCAAAACTCGTCCGATCTGGAGGGGGCTTCACGGCGAAATCTACCGAATCCAAGATGATCGCTCAAATTCAGATCCTAGAGTTGAAAGACCTAGAGACTGCCAAACTACAATTACTGGAGCATAAAGAACAATTGTTAGACGCAGCGGATGAGGTTAATCAAGTCATCACCCAAATGGGTGGCGGTGCAAGGGATCTCGAAGTGCGGATGCTACCGGATACCCCTGCAGGGCCGATGTTGGTTGTCCACCTTATCTACGACACGCGCGACGCAATGGGAGCCAATACGATCAACACCGCCGCTGAAGCTCTCGCACCACGGATTGAAATCCTGACAGGTGGCCGTGCACATTTACGCATCCTCTCAAACCTCGCCGATCAGCGTTTAGCAAATGCACGCTGCCGTATTCCATGCGGAGAACTCGCCTTTGGTGAATTCAGTGGTGAGCGTGTTCGCGATGGTATCATCGAAGCGTGGGCGCTCGCTGTAGTGGATCCATATCGAGCCGCAACGCATAACAAAGGAATCATGAACGGGATTGACGCCGTTCTTGTAGCGACGGGCAACGATTGGCGAGCAGTGGAGGCAGGAGCTCATGCATACGCCGCGCGCAGTGGTCAATATACCTCACTGAGCAATTGGTGGGTCAACCAAGAAGGCGACCTAGAAGGTGAACTAGAAATGCCTTTAGCCGTAGGCATCATCGGTGGCGCTACACGTGTCCATCCCACAGCCAAAACCAGCCTGAAATTGCTTGGCGTGGGTAGTGCCCGTGAATTTGCAGAGATCGTTGTCTCCGTTGGGCTGGCACAAAATCTTGCCGCTCTACGAGCCTTGGCCACGGAGGGCATACAGCGAGGTCATATGGCTCTCCATGCACGACAAATCGCCATTGCTGCAGGTGCAGAAGGGTCTTTGGTTGAAAAAGTGGCCAAACAATTGGTCGATGAGGGGACGGTGTCGCTTGATCGTGCTCAAGAGCTTGTACAAACAGTGGGAAAAGAAGGTAGATCCAGATAGAATGGCTTGGACCTTGCACCCGCGCGTTATGGTATCTAGCCCAAGAGTTAATAAGTATATAATCGTCTCGGTTTTCCCTTTGGATCGAGGTCGATTCAGTCGATGAGGCAGAAAAAAGTGCCCGAATCTCAAGATATACCATTCCTTAAACCTATTCGTGATGTAGGCATTGTTGGTTACGGAGCGTATATCCCTCGCTATCGATTGCCAGCGAGGGAGGTGGCGCGTGTGTGGAAATCGGGCGCAGGAGGTTTGTCGATTGAGGAGAAAGCGGTTGCGGGGCTCGATGAGGATGTGATTACGATGTCCATCGAAGCCGCGCGCAACGCGTTGGCCCGCGCGGACATTGATCCCAGTAAGATTCGCGCCGTGTGGGTCGGTTCGGAATCTCACCCATACGCCGTCAAGCCCACCTCCACAGTCGTCGCCGAATCGATCGGAGCCACGCCCCACACTCAAGCTGCGGATTGGGAATTCGCCTGCAAGGCGGGGACAGAGGCGATGCAAGCTGCCACCGGTTTCGTCGGATCTAATATGGCCGATTTTGCACTGGCGATCGGCATGGACACCGCGCAGGGTCGACCGGGTGATCCCTTGGAGTATACCGCTGGAGCAGGAGGGGCCGCCTTTCTATTAGGCCCGGCCGAGATGTCCCTGGCAATCATCGAAGGTTCCTATTCCTACGCCACCGATACACCAGATTTCTTCCGCCGTGCTGAGGAGAAATATCCCGTGCATGGGGAGCGTTTCACGGGTGAACCCGCCTACTTTAAGCACGTCACATCGGCTGCCCAGGCTCTCATGAAGGCGATGGATTTCTCCGCCTCCGATTTTCAACATGTCATCTTCCATCAACCGAATACCAAGTTCCCTAAAAGAGTTGGCCGACAGCTGGGCTTCACGACGGATCAAATCGAGACCGGATTGTTGGTCCCCAAAATTGGAAACGTATATGCAGGTTCCTCCTTGGTCGGCCTAACAGCAGTGCTTGATGTAGCAGAGCCAGACGAACGCATTCTTCTAGTCTCGTATGGTTCTGGCGCAGGATCGGATGCCATTAGCTTGCGGACGACAGCTTTACTCCCTGAGCGCCAAGAGTTAGCACCCAAGACGAACGATTACATCTCGAGGCGTACCGAGATCGATTATGCAACTTATGCCCGATACCACGGCAAGATTGCAATGAAATGACCATGGCAAAAGACGCGGAAACCCCAAAGGATGTTTATGTCATCGGCGTCGGTATGACACCGGTAGGTGAGCATTGGGAGAAATCCTTGAGAGAACTGGCGCTTGATGCTATCACCGCTTTACGGATGGATGGGGTTTGGGTAAGACCCCAAGCCTTGTATGTTGCCAATATGTTAGCGCCCTACCTCTCAGGACAGACACAATTGGCGGCTCTATTGGCGGATTTCGCAGGATTACGAGGAATCGAAGCGATAACAATCGAAGCAGCCGGTGCTTCAGGTGGTGCTGCTGCGCGTCAAGCTTATCTCGCCATCACATCTGGTATGATCGATGTTGCGCTCATTATCGGCGTCGAGAAAGTTAGCGAAAGGACGAGCGCTGAACTAGAAGCTGCCCTCAGTACCTCAAGCGATGCGGATCACGAGGCGGTTCATGGGATCACTCCTACCGCACAAGCAGCGCTGCTCATGCGCCGTTATCTCCTTGAGTTTAACGTTCCAGATGATGCATTCGCAGGATTTAGCCTCAACGCTCATGCTAATGCCGTAACCAACCCACAAGCTATATACCGGCGAGCGATCCAGGTTGAGAACTACCTCAACGCGCCGATGGTAAGCGAACCGGTAAACCTGTTCGACGCAGCCCCATTAGCCGATGGTGCCGCCGCTCTGCTCATGGCAAGAAGTGATGCGTTACCCGAGAATGTTCCCTATCCAACTGTACGTATCGCGGCTTCTTCGATTGTGAGCAATGCGGTGGCCTTACATGATAGATCTGACCCACTCTTGCTGGATTCTGTAGTTGAGTCATCTGCTCAAGCTCTTCAACAGGCCGGATTGAATCCAGGGGACATCGACTTATTCGAGCTACATGATTGCTACTCTATCTTTGCTGCCTTATCCCTCGAAGCAGCTGGATTCGCCGCACGTGGAGAGGGTTGGAAGCTTGCCCTCGACGGTATTATCGCTAAAGATGGCGAGATTCCCATTTGTACCTTCGGTGGATCGAAGGCACGCGGTGACACAGGAGGCGCCACCGGTGTATATCAATTGGCAGAGATAACCCTCCAGTTGCAGGATCGAGCAGGTGAAAACCAAGTTCAGGGCGCGAAAATTGGCATGGCTCAGTGTCTAGCAGCAAGCGGGGCGACTGCGGCAACGCATATTTTTTCCAGGGTAGATGGGCCTTGAGAGGGATCTGATAGCTCTTGAGAGTCACAAACACCTAAACTCTAGCTTGATTTACACGAACACTTCTATTTACATGAGGCGAGGTATGGAGATATCAAGACATTGGAGATTAAAGAGGCAAAGATACGCTTTAGTCGGTGAGGTTTGTCCACACTGCCAGAAGAAGATATTCCCACCGCGGGATATTTGCCCTGAGTGTAGCGAAGATGCTCGCACCCTATACCAGTTCAGCGGGCGTGGAGAGGTCTATTCTTATACAACGGTTTACCAAGCACCGGCAGGATATGAGGAATACGCACCTTACACCGTTGCGCTTGTGAAGCTAGAAGAAGGCCCAATGCTTACGGCTCAACTTACCGATCTTGGTGATGAGCCTGTTGAAGTTGGCATGCCCGTCGAGATGGTGACGCGCAAATTACGTTCAGACGGCGAGAAGGGCATGCTCGTTTATAGTTATAAATTCCGACCAAGGCTCAAGGAAGCTGTAAGGTAAAACCCTTCTCTTCGAAGGAGTGCGACCTGGTGCACACTGGCGCCAGGTCGTTTTTCGTATAAAATGACCCCACTGAAAAAGGGCAACCGCGAGAAGAGGACCGATATAAACAGGGGTGCGGGCGCAGCCTGCACCTCTATATATGCCACTTCCTACTCCTCGAGGGTAGATTTTTCAGCGAACTCATGAAAATAGATATCAGAGCAGGAGTACAAATTAGGCACAGATCTTGCACCTTTCAGGTGGTCAGCTACCCCGCTTGACGCGCCTTAGCTCCTATGCTACTATGCGCGCTTGAAGCTCGAAATGGGGCATAGCTCAACGGAAGGGTGCGAACGAAACATTTCAACTCGGAACGGTAGAGAACATGTGGCCAACCGGGTTGTTCACCCAAATCTATCCATGAATCCGTTAGGAGGAGCCAATGGGTAAAAAACACCTGAGTTCCCTGGTGTTCGCCGCACTTATCATGCTCGCGCTCACCATGACGGCCTGTACAAGGTCAGCATCAACACCTCCACCCTCGGAGACCGAGGAAGCAACATCAAAGGAGGTTGCTGATACACAGGCCACAATGGATGCTGTACGCTCGGCCATTCTCACTCAAACCGCGCAGGCTGGTGAGGCAACACCTACGGAAGCTTCCACTGCTACCGAGACGCCTGAGACGTCGGAAACAGCGGTTGCGGTCACCCCCGAGGCAACAGCCACATCTGGGGAGGTGACGGAATACACCGTACAACCTGGTGATTGGATCTTCAAGATCGCCAGGCAGTTCGGCGTCGAACCGGAGGACATCATCGAGCTTAATGGGCTGACCTCCCCCAGCCAGATTCAGCCGGGTCTAGTGTTAAAGATTCCCGCACCCTCTGGAGCCGTTGAAACCCCGGAGGCGACCGGCGTAGCTGGGGGTGTGGTTCATGTCGTACAACCGGGTGAATGGATCTGGCAGATCGCCCGTAAGTATGGGGTTGATCCGCAAACCATAATCGACGCTAATGATCTTACCAATCCAGCCTTGATCTACCCCGGTCAGGAATTGGTCATCCCATAAAACGAGATATCTCGTCTCGTGGTTTAGACCAATTCAATCGCTGACACGTGGTGTAAGATCTAGCCCACTGGCTCATTTTGTGCGACGCAGCGATACCTTGTACCAAAGTTTGAATAGGTAGGAGAGAAAAATAAAACAGAGGTAGACATGCCGGTCTGCCTCTGTTTTTATTCCTTGTGGGTTGGTAAAACAGTTCCACACAGCGCTTACGATTGGTGAATCCCCCGAAAAGAATCAAAAGCGAAAAGAAGACTAGTATATGTGTGGGTGCAAGCTACACCTACATCACCACATATACCCTTCCCTACCCATCCAAGGTAGCTTTTTCAGTGTACTCATTGGTAGAATTTAAAGATTGGTGTAAGCGGATGTAAGAAAGCTATTATCCTGGAGAACATCATGAACTACCGTGTAACGCATACAGAGAAAGTATTTCAAGGGAAGGTCTTCGCAGTACGAATAGAGCAGGTAGAGAAACCTTCTGGGGAGACAATGCGTGTCGATGTCGTCGAGCACCATGGCGCTGTTGTCCTCATCCCTGTTGATGATGAAGGGAGAATTTGGTTCGTTGAGCAATACCGTCACCCAACAGGAAAGTGGCTGCTTGAACTTCCTGCTGGCACACTCGATCCAGGGGAGGAACCCGAGGTGTGCGCGGTGCGGGAATGCCGAGAGGAAATCGGCATGTCCCCAGGTCAGTT
Source organism: Anaerolineae bacterium (assembly GCA_011174825.1). Taxonomy (GTDB): domain Bacteria; phylum Chloroflexota; class Anaerolineae; order Anaerolineales; family E44-bin32; genus DUEZ01. The sequence continues at coordinate 17,217 of DUEZ01000085.1, forward strand.
AACCCCTCTCGGTGGAACATTCCTCGCTCCAGGCTATTCGACGGAATACTTACAGTTTTACCTTGCGAAAGATCTCCGAAGAGCGCCACTTACGCCGGACCATGATGAAGACCTAAATATTGTGCGTCTGACATGGGACGAAGCAACCGATCGAATTACCCGAGGCGAATTAGAGGATGCGAAATCTCTTGCTGGCTTGTTCCTGGCTCGCTACTCACACAATGATCTTAACGAATAGCGAACAAAGAATCATCTGGGATAGTGTATCCGCGAGATCGGCTAAACAGAGACCTTATGCGCCGTTCGAACCCGGAACTTTTCTCCAACATTCCCCAATGAATCAATCCATGGAAAACGATAGATTGAAACCAATAACTGTGTCAGCGATTGGCAGAGAAGCTTCCGGGCTCTTGATCTCCATGTATTTAATTATGAGTGAAGGCAAACTGAGTCGGGGAAATTTTCCTCAGCTCGAAGGTTTCCTAAAGATCTCTAGATTTCATCTTTTCCCACTCTTCCCGCTACTCACCTAGACGCATTTCCCACCGCTGTGGTATACTTCGGCCTGCGCCGCCCGGCATGAATGGGCGGCCGGTCGTATGTAAATCAACCAGGATAAATCATCATGACTGATGTGGTAAAAGCTCTCGAGGCACCGGTAAATCCAAACATCCCTCAACTTCGTCCAGGTGACACCGTTGTCGTGCATGTGAGGATCAAAGAAGGCGATCGTGAACGGGTCCAGGAATTTCGGGGTACCATCATTCGTTTGCGTAAAGGTGGTAACAATGCAAACTTTACCGTTCGGCGCACCGCATCTCATGGTATCGGCGTCGAGCGGACTTTTCTGCTCCGTTCCCCACGCATCGAAAAAGTCGAGGTGATCCGACGAGCACATGTGCGACGAGCACAATTGTATTTTCTGCGAGATCGGGTTGGGAAACGAGCGCGCTTGAAGGAAAAGCGAGGTTCATCGTAAGAACCTTCATGGCCCAGGGTGCAGCACAAACGGCTGCACCCTTTTTTCTTTTCTCGATGAGCTACTTCCCTCACCACAGTGGTCGATTTCATCCACTATAGGATGTGAAGAATCCTGGACGAGCGCATCGAATATACTATCATTTTCAATAGCTTGACCGAAGCGGTATGCAAGTAGTACCCTTGCGACTATGGACGATAGAGCGATAGGCATATTTGATTCTGGTGTTGGTGGTCTTTCGATCCTCAGCCAGATCCGAGCCCTACTTCCGAATGAAGACCTCATTTTCCTCGCTGACCAGGCTCATGTTCCCTATGGTCCGCGCGCGTTGCATGAAGTGCGGACCTTTGCGCATAGTATCACCGACTTCCTCTTGGAGCTCCACGCTAAGCTTATTGTGGTCGCATGTAACGCGGCTTCAGCAGCAGCGTTGAACGATTTAAGATCTACATTCCCTTCAATTCCTTTCGTTGGCATGGAACCTGCCGTCAAACCAGCGGCTGCGTCCACCCAAAGCCAGGTCGTCGGTGTACTGGCGACACCCGCGACTTTTCAGGGCAAGCTTTTCGCCTCGGTTGTGGAACGATTCGCTAATAACGTTACGGTGCTTGAAAAAACCCTTCCTGGCTTGGTAGAGCAGATTGAACAAGGAAACCTAGATGGGGTAAAGACCCGTGAGATTCTAGAGGATGGGATCTTGCCACTCCTTGAACATGGTGCAGACACCTTAGTTCTGGCGTGCACCCATTATCCTTTTATCATTCCGCTCTTGTCTGAACTCGCTGGTCCAGATGTGCAGGTCATTGATCCAGCTCCTGCGATTGCACGCCAGACAGGCAGAATTATCAACCAGCACGATATTTCCGCATCTCATGAGAAACTTGGCCGAATAGACTATTACACGACCGGGGACCCAATTCGATTCGAGGAATTATCAAAGTCTCTGATCGGAGAACCCGGTATGGTAAGGCAGGTGTATTGGAGGCGGAAGAAACTGTTTCTCCCTGATTGTTGAGTGGGTATCAAGCCTCCCACCCCACATCTTCTAACATAATTCTAGGGGTGCATGGCCATGCACCCCTAGAATTATGTTAGAAGATGTATCGTAAGAAGCTACCCGCGAGCTTATAGCTCGCAGGTAGCTTTACTATAAGGCGCTCTGCGATGGAAAGAAGTGGACCTCAGAATGGTCTGCACCCAAGAATCTCATCCTGAGCAGCGCGAAGGATCCCAATAATGAAACCTTTGATGCCGTTGAATCATAGGGATTCTTCGCGCCTTACTGCGCTCAGAATGCCATTTGCGGTAGAGATATTCCTTCTCTTTGTCATCCTGAGCGGCGCGAAGGATCTCGTTTTCCGAACTCTAACAATGTTCTATCCTAGCTCGGAGTTTCTTCGCGCCTTCCGACGCCCAGTATAACAAGACCATGAGTGTTGTTATCCCGGATGCCCCCCAGAAATAGCCGCCCCCTCGAGTTATCGAGGGGGCAACATTTTCAGCTCTACTACACGATGTCAAGTTACTTTTCGAACCCAATCTGTTTCAGATCCTTCGCTGCAATGCGTGCAACAGAAGCCACGGTCTCCCCTTCTTTGAGGTTGATCACTCGCACGCCCATTGTCGCCCTTCCAGCCTGCTTAACTTGTTTCATTTTCGTGCGTAATACGATCCCACCACTTGAGATGATCGTTAAATCGTCCTCCTCATCGACCACTCGCGCGGTGGCAACGCGACCCGTGACATCACGTTTGCTTCGACTGAGCGTGATAACACCACCCGTCGCTCGCCCTTTCGCCGGATATTCCTTCAATGGTGTTCTCTTACCATACCCCTTCTCTGATACAACCAGCAGATCACCTCCTGGATCGATTACATCCATGCTGGTTACAATATCTCCCTTGCGCAACCGTATACCCCTTACACCTGAAGCTGGACGCCCCATCGGCCGAATATGTTTCTCGTGGAAGCGGAGCGCCTGACCTTGCTCGGTGACCAGGATGATCTCGTCATCGCCACTGGTAAGTCGGACCCATCCTAATACATCGCCCTTATCCAAACCGATGGCGATTAGGCCTGAAGGTCGAACAGCAGCGAAATTCGAGAGCTCAACCCGCTTGATCTTTCCATTCCGGGTCGCCATTGTACAGTAATTCGCCGCGCTGAAGTCTGGAACCGCCACTGCCGCAGTGACCAACTCCTCCGGAGACAACGCAAGCACATTTATTATTGGGATACCACGCGCAGTTCTCCCGGCGTCAGGGATCTGATAAGCCTTCTCTGAATACACCTTCCCTCGATCCGAGAAGAACAAGATCGTATCCAAGGATCGAGCGGGGAAGAGCATCATCACTTCGTCCTCCCCTCGCATGGAATGCCCTGTTACCCCTCTGCCACCCCGAGTTTGCCGCCGATAGGTATTCGCCCCGACACGCTTCACGTAGCTCCGCTGAGTGATGCTGACAAGCACCGCTTCATCGGGAACCAAATCTTCCTCGCTAAATTCCTCACTAGCATCCGGCGCGATGCGCGTCCGTCGAGGATCTCCATACTTCTCAACCAACTCAGACAAATCGTCCTTGATCAGCGCAAGGATTTTCTTCGGACTCGCTAACAAGTCCTCGAGGTCCTTGATACGTTTCACGATTTCTTTGTGTTCTGCTTTGATATTCTTACGTTCTAGAGCCGCAAGCCGCCGTAATTGCATATCCAAAATTGCTTGGGCTTGAATCTCGGAAAGGTTGAATTTATCAATGAGCCGCTTCTTGGCTGTATCTACATCAGCTGCCTTACGAATGGTGTCGATCACCTCGTCAATTTTAGCCAAGGCGATTAACAAACCGTCCAACACATGCTCACGAGCGCGCGCCTTCTTCAATTCGAACTCGGATCGCCTAGTGATAACGTCCTTGCGATGTTCGACATAAAGCTGCAAAGATTTTTTAAGCGACAACAATCGAGGTTCACCGTCTACTAGCGCGAGCAGTTGTACACCGAAAGTCGTCTGAAGCTGTGTGTACTTGAACAATTGGTTGAGCACCTTCGTAGGTTGCGCCCCGCGTTTTAATTCAACGATGACGCTCAAACCCCGTCTATCCGATTCATCCCTCAGATCCGATATATCAGAGAGCCGTCCATCTCGCACGAGTTCTGCGATTCGCTCGATGAGGGCGGATTTATTCACCTGGTAAGGTATTTCTGTGATCACAATACGATGGCGCCCTTTTCCAACCTCCTCGATATGCGCCATGGCACGAACGACAATACGGCCTTTCCCTGTGCTGTACGCCAGTTTAATGCCGCTCGCACCGACGATCATCCCCCCGGTGGGGAAATCTGGCCCAGGGATGAACTTCATCAAATCAGATACCGTGACATCGTCCAACTGCTCGTAATGGTCCACCATATACTGAAGAGCATCTACCAATTCACCAAGATTATGAGGCGGGATATTGGTCGCCATACCTACTGCGATACCTGAGGTGCCATTTAACAGAAGGTTAGGTAAACGGGCCGGCATCGTAATGGGTTCTTGGAGCGACCCATCGAAGTTATCCGTAAAGTCGACGGTTTCTTTCTCAATATCGACCAGCATTTCCCCTGCTATTGCATCCAAACGTGCCTCGGTATATCTCATCGCGGCCGGGGGGTCGCCATCGATCGAACCAAAGTTACCTTGTCCATCGATCAGCAAGTAGCGCATCGAGAAGTCCTGCGCCATACGGGCCATGGCATCGTAGACTGCCGCATCTCCATGTGGGTGGAACTTGCCCAACACCTCACCTACGATACGTGCTGATTTCCGATAGGGTGTACCGGAACGAATCCCCATTTCGTGCATCGCATACAAGATGCGTCGATGGACTGGTTTTAACCCGTCACGTACATCCGGTAAGGCGCGCGCCACGATTACGCTCATGGCGTAATCCAGGTAAGCATCCCTCATTTGATCGTCGATATCTACCTGGCGAACGGTCCCAATCTCCATGATTTCACTTCTCTCACTGGTCAGAATCTGTGGAAAACCCGCCTTTGGCGGGCCGCAATGTATTATACCGCGGGGGTTGATTTGAGGCCATTTTTATCCGTGATGCTTGATCACAGGTAAGGTATTGATCAACTTAAAATCGAAGTCTAGCAGAAGCCCAGGATATCTCTTTCTATGCATTTTCCAATGATAATTTTTTGGGAAAAATTGACCACGCAGGATTAGGTTCCAGCAAGAAATTTGTCGACAAAGGCTTATTGAAGACTAAGAATATCGACAGATCTCACACCAATCGCTCAGGATGACAATCCAAGATGTCAGTCATACTTAGACCCACTTCTTTCCATCGCAGATGACCTCAAAGCAAAGCTTCCCGCGAGCTTGGAACTCGCGGGAAGCTCATATACATGAGAGGTGTGGGCGTTGGATCTTGTACCCGACTAGATTCTTCATAAACTCATATCGATGCTTCTCTTTACTCTCCCGTAACGCTACAACAGGAATTTAATTTGTGACTTCACGAATGATGCCGACGGCGTTCCACTCACCATTGATCTGAAATGTAGAGATAGATATTACGATTGGAAATTCCGTTCCATCTTTCTTGACGGCCTCAAATTCCAACGCCCCATGAACCGCTGGCACTTCACCGCTTTTCATGAACGTCGCAAGTCCTTCGAAGTATTCCTGATGACAACCTTCCCGCAGAATGATCTTGTGGAGTTCCATACCCATGACCTCCTCGCTGCTGTAACCGAAGATCTGTTCCGCAGCAGTGTTCCAGTAAGAAATCTTACCCTCACCTTCGATCATGAGAATAGCGTCTATAGCGGTGTCGGCCAATGCTCGAAACCTCTCTTCGCTTTCAAGCATTGCTACCACGGAACGATTACGCTCCGTGATATCCAAGACGGTAAACATGACCCCGGCAGAAGGGTCAGCAGGATCAATAACGACTGAATTCAGTAAAACATCGATAATTTCGCCATCTTTGCGCTTCAAACGCGTTTCTACGGTTCCTTTTTCGTGTACTCGTATTTGATCGTATTTCTCTCGACCAACATACTCATACTCTTCATCGCTTGGGTAAAGCAATCTCGTATCTTTCCCGGTGAGTTCATCGAGCGAATAACCGGTCATTTCGCACATGTAGTCGTTCACATGCAGAATCACGCGGTCTAAAGCGAGGCAAATACCTACTGGCGCGACCCGGATGATGCTTTGCAGCCTAGCTTCTTGCTTCCGTAATTCTCCCTCCGCCTGCTTACGATCAGTGATATCCCTGGCTACAGCCTGGAATCCCACGATTTGATCTCCTTCCATCGATGACTGCACATTCTGTCCAAACCAAACCTGTTTCCCGTCTTTGGCAACGGCAGGAAATTCGTAATACGTGGTCAAGGTTTTTTCAGCGAATTGTGATCGATAAAACTGATCCGCTTCTTGTTGCCAATCTGGATGTATCAAATCAATGAAATTCTTTCCAATGAGTTCCTTCTCGGAATATCCCATAATTTTTTCGGCAACAGGGTTGATAAATGTAAAGTTACCATCAAGATCGGTCTCGTAGATAATGTCGTTAGCCTTTTCGATAAGTTGCCTGTACCGTTCCTCGCTCTCTCGCAACGCCTCTTGAATTTCTGTAAGGTCAGTAATGTCGCGCCATATAGCTTGAATGTATTCTTTCTCATGAATGGAAATAGCCTTGCAGCTGACTTGAATATCCCGGATACTCCCGTCCTTTTTCCGATGTTTGGTCAAGAATTTATCGATTCCTTCCGTAGAAACAGTCTTCAGGTGTTTCTCAAATTCATCCGGTGTCTCAATAACCTCAAAGTCAGGCACCGTTATTGACTTGAATTCTTCTTCCGTGTATCCAAGATTGATCCATGTCTGGTCGTTATATTCCACGAGTACACCACTCTTGGCATCCGCGAGGACAATCGAATCAGCTGCCTGCTCGAAAATGGCTCGATATCGTTCCTCCGACACGCGCAGGGCTTCATCCGTCTTTACCCGATCCGTGACATCGGTGATGATCCCCAAAATTGCTTGTGCTTCTTCATAATGGATTAGCTTGCTCGTTATGATTGCTTCGATCTTTTTGCCTTCTTTGGTAATAAGTGCATATTCGTAGGGATAAACGTCCTTCCCAGTCTTGTGCTGTTCAAAATTCATCCGGATCATTTCTCTTGAATCGGGCGCGATTAGGTCCATAAAATTAAAATCGGGAGAGTAGAACTCTTCAAGTGTGTACCCCATAATCTGTTCACATAAGGGGTTAGCATACACCACCTTGCCCATCTTGTTGATGAAGATCATGTTTGGTGATTGTTCAGCCAGGGTTCTGAATTTTTCCTCCGACTCCGCTAGCGCTTCTTCTGCTTGTTTTCGATCCGTGATATCGAAGATGATACTCAAAGCTCCGTTGTAGATTCCATAAGCCGAGAAACGAGGCACCGAGGAGACAAGCATCACCCGCTGTCTGCCGTCCTTTCTCCTCATTGAAATCTCGTACTGTGTGGGGATTCCTCGCTGCATGAGGTCAATATGCTCATTTATTTTAGTGAACTCGCTTGGCTCCATAAAATAGTTATAGAACATCCCTTCCAATTCATCTGCAACATACCCCAGCATGTCAGCGAAGGTCGTGTTGCAATACAACAATCGTTCGGCGTTATCCGTGACAGCGACCCCCGTAAATGCTGTATCTAATACTTCGTATCTTTCTTTGCTTCCCCAAAACTCCATCTCCCCTCTCAAGCGGGTTTTAAGGTCTACTTTTAATTGTTCTCCCAAGTCACGCAACCTGCCGATTACAAACCCCAGAGCTATTAAAACCACAATCACTATCATACTTGGGGTCTGGTGGGCATTATTTACGGGTTGTCCAAGTATCGCCATCAAGATCATGATCAGTGGAAAACTAATCAATCCGGCAATCAAACCAACCCACTGACCCAGCAACAATCCAGCTGTCGCCACTGGTAGAACTGCCAAAATTCCTGTCACTGGTTTGAAAGAAGAGTCTGTTAGGAGATAAGCAATGGCAAAGACGATGAAACTGACAGCGACGATCATCATCCTGCCCCTGTATGATTGAGGCACGCGTATGTTTATTCTCGAAGTTCGTCGGGGGATTTCAATGGGCTTATCATCAGCTTCTTGGTCGGTCATTTTTCGATCACCCATCATACCTCCCCTGAAAGGTGAATCATGATCCTCTCTTCAGTTTAGGATGAAGCAATATAATCTCAAATGTGTGTCTCACATCTTGTTGTATGAATTATGGACGATATTGAATAAGTTCGTATAACCTTCTACATCACAGTTAGACTGCGAAGGTTTCATAAATCGTAGCAAATAGTTTCAAACCACACTCGTTTTCTTAATGGACACTGACAACCCTTATCCGCCGAAAAACTCCCAGCGGATTACCATCTAACCTTACCAGGCTTGCCATTTTCTCGCTATTACCCTTGTTTTAAGCGTTATACACAGCAAGAGGTGTGCCAATCGGATCGTGTATTCTAAGTAAGTCTTTAAGGCGTGTAGACTTTACATAATCCATATCTTGTGACTTGTGCACTTCGAATTTTTGGTGGATGATGTATCCCCTCATGATCTCAAATGCCCTATAGCGAATGCAAGGTGTATGTAAGGTTTCATCATCCTATGTCTCGATATACTGTTATTGTTACGTTGATATCCGTCAAAATTATTTAGGGGAACATACAATGGCTAGGATTCTTATCGTAGACGATGAGAAGTGCAATGCGGGTATCCTCTCGCTCGTGGTCACACAATTAGGCCACGAGCCGATCGAGGTATACAGCGGTCAACAAGCGATTGATACTTTCGTTGACAACCAGCCTGATCTTATCCTCCTTGACTACATGATGCCTGGTATTAACGGTCTCATGACCTTGCAACAAATCCGACAGTTGCCAGGGGGTAAAAGACCAGCTGCGCTCTTGATTACAGCTAGCCAGCTGCGGTCCGTTGAGGAGGAAGCAAAGAGCGTAGGCGTTGTCGGGTTCCTCAGGAAACCCCTCAATTTGAATTCGCTCAAAACCTTGATTGAAGAGCATTGTGGGGAGGAGGAATTCAAGGCGTCTGTGATCACATAAACAGCGCCTTGGATCTTTCCACCGCCCCTCCTCTTGAGGTAATAACTCGCCTTCAAGGCGAGTTTTGTATTTTCTTTACTGAACCTCTATGTGATATATGATGTTGGGGCTGGGTAGATAGGCATTGGCCAAGGAAACGTGAGTCTTTGTTGGAGTAGATCTCGGACCAATACGGAAAATTTCAGGATGATATCGAGCATAGTTTTCCCTCATAATGTCATTCTGAGCGTCGTTAGGCGCGAAGAATCCCTATAATTCATGGGCTTCATCAGCTCCATCATAGGGATTCCTCGCTCGCACGGCTCGCTCGGAATGATATTTGAGGGGATGTCATTCTGACTCAAAGCCCTTCGTTTACACTTAGGACAACATTTTTATATAGGGGCGACCGGCCGGTCGCCCCTATAATCTATCGAACCAAAAAGCCTCATCAAAGGGATTTTTTCCTCACGTAACCGTAGGTCCCGATTATATCGAGGGGCTCACTCAGAATGACATCAGAAACAGCGCCATTCTAAGCAGAAGCAGAGTGTAGGCGAAGATACCATGTGATTCATAGGTTTCATAAGCATCATCATATGGATTCCTCGCTCACACGGCTCGCTCGGAATGACATGAGAAAAGATGTTCGCCTCAAAACAAAGCTCCCGCGAGTTTTAAGCTCGCGGGAAACTCAATGTCAAAAAATGTAGGAGCGCAATTAATTGCGCTCCTACAATAATTCCATAACATGCCTTCGATCCCCATCAAACGCGGATCGGTTTTCACATATAGATTCATCAGCTGAGCAAGTGTGCCAATCAGTGTTCGAATAGAACACAACTGATCGATATCGGCTAAAGAATTGACTCTTCCGCTCAATGGTGCTAGAAACAAGTTATGCTGAACCAAAATCAAAGGAGGCCACCATGAAATGGTTCCGCCGTCTTCTTGCATTTCTGGGTATCGTTTTAGCTATCCTCGTTATTGCGATAGGTGTATTTGGGTTTATCACAGTGCGACGACAATTCCCTCAGACTGAAGGTGTCATCCAATTGCCTGGTCTTGACGCTCAAGTTGAGGTTTACCGTGATTCTTACGGCGTTCCTCACATTTACGCCAAGACGTCACATGATCTATTTATGGCCCAGGGCTTTGTCCACGCGCAAGACCGATTCTGGCAGATGGAATTCTGGCGACGAGCAGGTGCGGGGCGGCTAGCAGAGATACTTGGTGAAACTGCCTTAAGTAGTGATCGCTTCATACGGACCGTGGGTTGGCATCGCACAGCAGCGGAGGAATTGGAAACGATGACAGCCGAAGAGCAGCAAATTCTAGAGACTTATGCTGAAGGTGTAAACGCTTATATCTCCGCCAATCAGGGCCGCTTGGGGCTGGAATTCTTCGTCCTGGGATTGACCGGAGTCAACTATGAGCCTGAACCTTGGACGCCTTTAAATACCATCACATGGGGGAAAATGATGGCCTGGGACATGGGTGGCAACATGGACGCTGAGCTTACCCGTGCCCACATCGCTGCTCGCCTTGGCACACCTGCAGTAAGCGCCCTCATGCCTCCCTATCCTGAGGATGCTCCATTTATTGTCCCCAACCCGTTCACTGGCGCTACACTCCAAGCCGTTCCGGATGCCCTCTACGACACTCATTTTCTCGGACAGGGAGACGATATCGGCAGCAACAACTGGGTCACCTCCGGAGATCGCACAGATACAGGTGAACCGATTCTGGTGAATGATCCCCATCTGGGCATCCAGATGCCCTCCATCTGGTATGAGATCGGATTGCATTGCGACCCTGTTGGTCCTGAGTGTCCTTTCAACCTCGTCGGTGCATCTTTCGCTGGCGTTCCTGCTGTGATCATTGGGCATAATGATCATATTGCATGGGGTATTACAAATCTCGGCCCGGATGTACAGGATCTCTTCATCGAGCGGGTCAACCCAGAGAACCCTAACCAATATGAATTCCAAGGCGAATGGTTTGATATGGAGATCATCCAAGAGGAGATCCGAGTGGCGGGTGAAGATGACCCGGTGATCGTCAATGTGCGCCTCACTCGTCATGGTCCGATCATCAACGATGTGATCGGCGGCACGGAGGAGGATTGGTCGTTTGGCTGGCAACCGCTCGCTTTCTCGTGGACTGCCTTACAACCAGGCACAGTAGTTCGCAGTGTTCTGCTTCTCGATCAGGCACAAAACTGGGATCAATTCCGTGAAGCTTTGAGATACTGGGATGTCCCCAGTCAAAACTTTGTCTATGCCGATATGGAGGGAAACATCGGTTATCAGGCACCGGGAAGGATTCCCATCCGCGCTGCAGGAGATGGTTCCATGCCTGTCCCTGGCTGGACGGGTGAGTATGAGTGGGTGGATTACATCCCCTTCGATGAGTTGCCTCGGTCGTTTAACCCACCTGAGGGTTTCATCGCCACCGCAAATCACGCCGTGGTCGGGAAGGATTTTCCCCACTTTTTGGGAATGGATTGGGCGCCTGGCTATCGGGCACGGCGGATCCTAGAATTGATCGAAGGTGACCCCTCGCTCACGATAGAAGACATGCAAATCATTCAAGCCGATAGCAGCATCGTCTACGCACAAGACATCCTGCCTTATCTCACGAGTCTTACGCCATCCGATGCACGAGCAGCCCAGGCCCTTGATATACTCCGAGCGTGGGATGGTCGTGCGGTGCGAGATAGCGCAGGCGCGGCCATTTTTGAGGCCATGCGAAACCACATGATCGATAGGATCTTCGCCGATGAACTCGGGGAACAACTCCTTGATCGTGCTCGGGGCAGTCTTATGGTTGCTGTAACAAACTTCTTGCCAGACCCTACCTCTCACTGGTTTGACGATAAGTCAACAACTCTCGTCGAGGGAAGGGACGAGATCTTGGTCCTTGCCCTTGAAGATGCGGTGGAGGAACTAACAAAAACCCTTGGGCGAAATATGTCGAATTGGACTTGGGGAGATTTGCATGTTGCTATATTTGAGAATCAAACCTTGGGTCAGAGTGGAATCGGACCCATCGAAGCCCTATTCAATCGAGGGCCTGTTCCTGTTGATGGATCACTGGCGACTGTGAACAACACCGGTTACAGCACGAGCGACCCATATGTGGTTCGGACAGTACCGTCCTATCGACAAATCATCGATCTGGCTGATTTTAACCGATCAGTATCCATGCACACTACGGGTCAGTCGGGTCACCCATTCCACCGTCACTATAAGGATATGATCGATTCTTGGAGGAACTTCGAATACCATCCAATGCTCTGGAATCGTCAATTGGTGGAGACGGTCGCCGAAGCCCACATGACCCTTACGCCAGGGGAGTAAACCGGGTCAGCATACGAGGGATCAAATCTTGCACGAACGTGTAACGGAATAGAAACAGGGGCGCTCTATGCGCCCCTGTTATCTTTTTTGGTTGAGATTCAACCATCGTTGATTAAAACGGCCAGACTTTTTGAGTCACCATGAGACAAGTTATCCCAATAACGATCACAGTTGCAAGCAACATCAATGAGATGAAAAAGCGTTGACCCGCAGTCATCCCCATGATTCGCCCGTCCCCCGCTGCCTCAAAATCCTGGTCAAAGATGCTATCCACCGGTTCATCGAATTCAGCGGAATCATCTGATATATCACGTAGGTTATCGAACATCGTCGACCTCCTAAGGGGATGTTCCCCATCAAACCAGTTTAGCTGATTTAGATTTCATGTCAACTGGCCTCAGGTGGACATCACCAAAGGCCACCTCAAAGATCTCTCCAGTGTTAAGCATCAATTGCAACCGACCACCAACACCAACGCCTAACAACTTGCCAACAATCTCATGCTTTGACAGTTTCACTATAACCGCTTGATCTCGGTAGGCCAACCGTTGGTTCCATGCATTGATCAACGCTGGTGAGCCTAGTTGTGGTAGCCACTTCCCTGCTCCTTCGATAACTTTCAACATAAGATCATGACGATCCACACGGCCTCCTACTGCTGTATCAATGCATGTCGCTGGGATGTCTATCTCCTCCTTGGGAGGTACAGATTCGGGTCGAACATTAATCCCGATCCCCAGAATAGCATGCTCGAGTTGATCGCCGATCCATGACCCTTCTACCAATACCCCGGCAACCTTCTGCCCGATGAGCATAACATCATTAGGCCACTTGATCTGTCCTTCAATCCCCAATCCTTCAATTGCCTCAGCCACTGCCAACGCTCCTAGCGCTGTCAAATCGCCCATGGCTTCAATTGGTATTCCTTCGGGACGCAATAACAAGCTGAAGGCCAGCGCGCTATTCGGTGGTGTAAACCACTTTCGTCCAAACCGTCCTTTGCCCTCTGTTTGCTCCTCTGCCACGACCAGTGTGCCATGCGGTGCTCCATCCCTTGCGAGGCTCATCGCATGATCGTTCGTTGAACCTATACTTTGGAAGAAGTGCAGTGGTTCGCCCAACCCGTGGGATGGAAGATCGCTTTGCAAGCGTTCAACATCTAACATGGCATGATTGTACACAGGTCTGCACAAAGTATGCCAGGTGGTAACGAGGCTAGTTGGGATTTGGGAGGTTATTCGTCGTCCAAGATCTAACGAGAAGAGCCTGGCCGTAGGGGTAATTCATGCCGCCTCGCATTGGCGTGTCGCTGGTTTTCTCGGCATGGACGGTGGACTGCCCCTACCTCTTTCATAAAGGCGTTCAGAATGAACGCCTCGTAATGTCATCCTGAGCGAAATCCTTCGGCGGAGCCGTAGGTCCCGAGCGAAGCCGAGGGGCTCAGGACAGGCTCCGTGAAGCGAAGGATCTCGTTTTCCGGATTCAAGTAATACCGTATCCCAAGAACGAGATTCTTCAGCGCGGAGTTTTTGCTGATCTATATCATAGGGCTCCTCAGAATGATATCTTTTCAGGAAAAGTAGGGGCGACCGTTCGACAAGATCACATCGGAGCCGAACGGTCGCCCCCCCACATCTGCATTTAACTTTTCGATCACCCCGGTCAAAAAAAACGCCGCGGCAGATACGCTAAATGGCTCAGCGGTTCCCCTAACCTATAATCTCTGTTAGAATCATTCAACCTCAAAATGATGCGTATTTGGGCACCCTGGCGTATGGCTTACATCAAAGGTGAGACGGAAGAAACTGGCTGTTTGTTTTGCAATCAGCTTGCTCAACGCGATGGACCGGAAAACCTCATCCTCTACCGCGGCGAACGTGCATTTGTCATCCTCAACCGATTTCCATACACCAATGGCCATATGATGGTCGTTCCAAACGCCCACAAACATTCCATTGAAGACCTCGACGATCAAACCTTGGCAGAGTTAATCCAATTAACCAATCAGGCTTTAGGTGTATTACGCCAGACCTATGACGCCCAGAACTTCAATATTGGGATTAACATCGGCGAGGCTTCCGGCGCAGGTATAACTGATCATGTCCATCTTCATGTCGTTCCGCGCTGGTCTGGGGATACAAGTTTCATGTCCACTGTGGCTGAGACTCGCGTCCTTCCGGAGGCATTGGAAGAGACCTTCGAGAAGTTGCTATCTGCATGGGATAAACGCAACCATCATCCTTGAGGGTCTGCCAGATGTTTCCCCCTATTGTCATCACATTCCAACATTAGCGAGGTAAGGATGACCAACGAACACAATCCCCGCGATCCCGTCATTCTAAGTGCAGTACGCACACCCACGGGCAGGTTTCAAGGCGCCCTTGGTTCATTATCGGCCACCCAATTAGGGGCGATAGCGATTGCAGAAGCCGTTCTCCGTGCAGGGCTTTCAGATCCGAGTGAGATCGATGAGGTGCTGATGGGCAACGTCGTTTCTGCCGGGTTAGGCCAAGCACCCGCAAGGCAGGCCGCAATTTTCGCTGGACTTCCACCCACTGTAGGAGCGTCAACCATCAATAAAGTCTGTGGTTCTAGCCTCAAAGCCGGCATGTTCGCAGCACAAGCTATCAAGGCTGGTGATGCTGATTTGATCGTAGCTGGTGGCATGGAAAGCATGAGCAACGCTCCCTACCTGGTCCATGGCCGCGGTGGGCAGTTACGGTACGGTCATGCTCAACTCGTCGATGCTTTACTGCATGATGGCCTATGGGATCCTTTTGAAGACTGGGTCATGGGTATGGCAGCTGAGTGGATCGGTGAACAATACGAGGTTACACGTGAGGCCATGGATCACTGGGCGTTTGAGAGCCAACAAAAATCAATCACTGCCATGGATGCTGGTAAATTCGATGAAGAGATTGTCCCGGTTGAGGTGCCCGGAAGAAAAGGTCAAGTGACGGTTGTTGAGAAGGATGAAAGCCCACGACGGGATACCACATTAGAAAAACTATCGGCCCTCAAGCCGGTCTTCAAAGATGATGGCAGCGTGACTGCAGGGAACTCGTCAACTTTAAACGATGGGGCAGCAGCGGTGATTTATGCAAGCAGAGCGAAAGCCGAAGCGTTAAGCATAAAGCCACTAGCACGGGTTATCGGATACGCCCAAGCAGCGGTCCCACCCATAGAATTGTTTATCGCTCCTGCCAGAGCCATTCCAAAATTACTCGAAAAGATCGGTTGGGATCTTTCCGATGTCAACCTCATAGAGTTAAATGAGGCTTTTGCGGCGCAGGTTCTTGCAGACGGATACGCACTAGCAGATGCAGGTTGGGATTGGGAAAAAGTCAATGTCAATGGTGGTGCGGTCGCCCTTGGTCATCCGATCGGAGCATCGGGCGCCAGAGTACTGACCACATTAATTTATGCTCTCAGGGACCGAGGTTTGAAACGCGGGATTGCATCGCTATGTCTCGGTGGTGGTGAAGCCGTGGCGATGGCAATTGAGATAGAACAATAAACATCCAGGATCACACAATTCCGAGTAGATGTATCTCAATCCGGGAGGATTTCAAACTTCGTACATACCAAAAATGATCGCCCCTAACCTAATAAGTATTATTAACACCACTTCTAATCCGATAGAGATCTAATGAAGATGCGCCTTCAGTCTTCATCTAACCGATGTTAATTAAAACTAAAAATCGTTCAGATTCTATCCACACACACGACAGTTGACTTCTGAAAATGATCGAAAGCGAGAATTGTATATTCACCCTAATCACATAGGTGTGCAGCATCAAGTCATTCACCGAACAACAATTGGTAAGACCCACAAGGAGAAAGGTCCATGGAAATCAAGAACATCGTTGTCATCGGTGCAGGTACGATGGGCAACGGCATCGCTCAGACGGCCGCACTCTCTGGATACCAGGTGACGATGACCGATATCATCCCTGAGGCAATCGAAAGGGCCAAAGCAACCATCGCGAGATCGGTCGAGAAGCTGTCCGGCAAAGGTGTAATCGACGAATCCCAAAAGGAGGCCGCGCTAAACATCCAGACCGCTCAGCATCTTGTACCGGCTCAAGGAGCAGATTTAGTCATCGAAGCCGCCACTGAACAACCCGATCTTAAACTGGAGCTATTCGCAGAACTCAATCGTTTAGCTCCTCCTAAAACAATACTGGCCACAAACACCTCTTCGATCTCGATCACCAAGATCGGCGCCGCCACAGACCGACCCGATAAAGTGATCGGGATGCATTTCTTCAATCCTGTCCCTCTGATGAAGCTGTTAGAGGTTGTTCGTGGTCTCGCCACATCGGATGAGACCACGGAGACGATTTTTGAAGTGGGACGGAGAATGGGCAAGGAACCTGTCGAGGCCAAAGACTCACCGGGCTTTATCTCCAACCGCATCCTCTGCCCCATGATCAACGAGGCGATCTTTGCATTACAGGAAGGTATTGGCACAACTGAGGCCATCGACAAAGTTATGAAGCTTGGCATGAACCATCCCATGGGGCCGTTGGAATTAGCTGATCTAATCGGGTTGGATGTTGTTCTCCTTGTGCTAGAGGTTTTGCACCGAGATCTCGGTGAGGATAAGTATCGACCCGCGCCACTGCTCCGCAGGATGGTCAACGCCGGTTATTACGGTCGAAAGACAGGACGTGGATTTTATGAGTATGGCAATTAGGGGTTAGGGATCAGGGATTAGTAAACACCAGAGCAATAAGGGAAATGCGCGCCTAAGCGATCAAGCACCGAAGCACGCTTACTCCAAAGATCTTAAGCAATAAGATAAAAAGATCATCGTCTCAGCGGTGGTTGGCTATAAATAGCGGCCACCCGTCCCCGCGTTCCACCCCAAATGCAGTTTGCTTGGTCCCCTGCACCCAGAGATCTTGGGATACATCTTATTGTCGTAGCCATCGTGGAAAAGATTCGGATGATCCACTCTGGCCGAAGGAAGAAGAACAAGCAAGTCCTCCATCTCCGCGAAGGTTCTCCCCACTTTTCTCCATCCGCAAGGAAAAATGATGAGGACCCTAAGAAGGACAGATAAATTGGACGGATTTCCGCTTAACCCTTGCATGCGTTGGAGTAGGATGACCTCCCTAATTGCATCGGGAGCATTTTTCCAGTATTTTGGTGCTACTGACACTAACACGCACCATTATCCTCGCAGATTGAGGAGGTAATATCATGAAAGCATTTCTCTATCCACTGTGGTTTCTCTTCGGTTCTATCTTCGCCTACCTCGCATACATGCATTGGCGCTACTCTGATACCCCGTTCAGACCTTTTTATCTCAGGCAACCAGCCGGCTCGGACGATATGACATCGGAAGTTCCCGAGCAGGATAAACTTGCCCGTAAAGTCGTTGAGGATCTCAACAAATATGTGGAGAAAATGAACGGTAATCTGAGCAAGCGGAATCGGGTTGCCGCGACCGGGTATTTCGTTGCTGTTATCGTCTGCGTGGTCTCGATCTTCCTGATCTACGTCGCTTGAATCGATTTTTCCAATAAAACAGATCCCGGAGGTCGTTATCTAGAAGACCTTCTCACAATTGAGGATCTGCTAGACCAAGGATATGAGCTGATCTATGCGCCAAAGAGAGATTTGAAGAAACCGACCGAATTCCCGATCAGTTGAGGTGTGCTCATGGCCTACTTCGTTTGGCTACCGCTAACGGTAATCTTTTTCTACTTTTCCCTAATATTCTGGAGGTATTCAAGAACCCCCATCAGACCATTCATCTTCCGAAAGCGATCGGAGACGCGGCAAAGTGAGGTGGAGGGAATCACCACAGAACCCCTTTCAGATGCTTTAGCACAGGACATAGATGGGTTTGTGAAGTCAGTGAACGACACCAACAGAATTCGTTACAGAGTTGCCGCTCTTGGGTTTCTCATCGCGGGGGTAAACGCCCTAGTCACGATCTTCTTTTTATGAGGTGTTGAAACCTAAGCTCCGAATATATACCATTACCCTTGACGTAGGGGCGGGGTGACCCCGCCCCTACGTCTTTGGAATCCAGAAGCCCTCTTAATCGTCCTTTGAAAGCAACTCCTCAAAGATGGCCTTTACTATCTGTGGATTTGCCTTTCCTCGTGTTTTCTGCATCACTTGCCCGACAAACCAACCGATCACAGTCGCCTTTCCGCCTTTATATGTCGCCACTTGTTCAGGGTTAGCAGACAATATCTCTGACGCCAAAGATCGTAATGTCTCATCGTCGGACACTTGAGCTAAACCCTCCTCTTCGACGATCTCGCCTGGTTTGCATCCACTCTCCTCGACCTTATCCAATAGCGCTTTACCAGTACTGGTTGTGATCTTCTTCTCTTCGACCATGTGGATGATCTCGGCTAGGTGTTCAGGACGTAGCCGCAAGCTTTCCGCTTTAACTCCCCGCTCTCGAATCATGCGTAACACATCATTCATCAACCAATTTGATACGACCTTAGCATCGCCATCATAAGCGGAAGCCGCCTGTTCAAAATAATCTGATAGACTACGTTCATCGGTGAGGATTTCGGCATCGTACAACGGCAGCCCAAATTGGTCGACGAACCGAGCACGGCGTTCAAGAGGCAGTTCGGGAAGATCTGCTAGGATCTCCTCTCGCCACCTTTCATCCAACCGTAATGGGAGAAGATCCGGCTCACGGAAATACCTGTAATCAGCTTCTGTTTCTTTGGTACGCATCTTAGCCAATTTCCCACTATCTTCATCCCAAGTAAGGGTCCATGCCCCGATCATCTTTCCTGCATCGACCTCCCGAACCTGGCGTTCAACTTCAGCTTGGATCGCGGTTCGTACGTTTTCGATCGAATTGAGATTCTTGATCTCAGTCTTGGTAGATAGTGTCTCCGTACCGATTGGTCTGATGGAAACGTTTGCGTCACATCTCAGTTGACCCTTCTCCATGTCCCCTTCGGAGATACTTAGCCAACGCAGGAGCTGACGCAATCGGATCAGGTATTGAGCTGCTTCATCAGCTGAACGGAGATCGGGTCCCGTGACCATTTCAACCAGTGGAACACCACAGCGGTTGAAATCGATGAGGCGCTTTCTGTTTTGGTACACCGTCTTGCCAGCGTCCTCCTCAATGTGCAGCTTGGTTATGCTGACCAGACGGATCGAGCCGTCTGGCATCGGTAGATTGAGTTTCCCACCTCGCGCCAATGGTTCATCATATTGGCTGATTTGATAACCTTTTGGTAAGTCAGGGTAGAAATAGTTCTTACGCGCGAAATACGAAATCGACTGGATCGATTCAGCTTGCATCGCTGCGGCCAGCAACACCGCCTTTTCCACCACGGATCGGTTGAGGACCGGCAACACGCCTGGTAGGCCGGTACATACTGGACAGATGTTGGTATTCGGCGGATCGCCCCACGAATCCGCTTTGCATCCACAAAAAATCTTGCTTTTCGTATTCAATTGGATATGTGTCTCGAGACCAATGACCACTTCATATTCAGACACTTCATCCATCCTTCGTTGGCAATCATTGAGGCCCCTAAGTTTAAGACCCTCAGAAATCCTAAGGACCTTTACTTTTCCTCAATAGAAATTCTCTCGATCTTGTCCTCGAGCGTCAATTCCCGAACCACATCCAATCCATCGATCACGTAGCCAAAAACTGTGAAAGCCCCATCCAACTGGAGGTTCTCTTGAAGGAGAATATAAAATTGACTTCCACTCGATGCGTTCACATCCGATCGGAAGAGAAAGCCGACTGCGCCTTCAGAATTGGGCATCCCGAGCTCAAGCGGCAAAGTATATCCGACATCGCTATCCACTCTTCCTAGTGGTGAACCGGTCAGTATCAGGACGTCCGGTTCAACATAGACAATCGGGAATCCATCCCAATATCCTAATCGAGCCAGCACAAAGAAGTTATTAACGCTTTCTGGCGTAAATTGAGGGCGGAGTTCAATTTCAATCTCCCCCTTTGTCGTCTCGATGATCGCGGCATAAAGCTTGGCTGGGTCAATGACCATGTCTGGCTTGCCCGTATAGAGCCCTTCCCGGTCTGAGATCTCGAGTGAGGCCAATGGTCGACCCTCCTCCAACTGTGGTACGACTGGAATCGGTGTTGCTGTTGGAGGTGGGAGCAGACTCTCTGGTATCTCCTCGATCTCAACGGTCTGAAGAAGATCGCCTTGATAATCGGGATTTTCCTGAGGATCGCGCAGGGTGAGAGAAAGAACGACGTCCATGCCTTCAACAACCTTGCCAAAGATCGTGTGGCGGCCAGTTAGATATTCTGTGGAGCCAAAGGTGATGAAGAATTGGCTGCCATTGGTGTTGGGACCACCATTTGCCATGGCAAAGTAACCCGCGCCATCAAAACGAAGATCAGGATGGAATTCATCCTCAAAATTGTATCCCGGACCACCTCCCCCGGTACCCGTTGGGTCGCCTCCTTGAGCCATGAAGTCCGACAGCACTCGATGGAAGGTCGTTCCGTCGTAATATCCTTCTCTGGCCAAAAAGATAAAGTTGTTGACCGTTCTAGGTGCTTTAGACGCGAAGAGCTCGATTTTAATCTCGCCTTTTTCAGTTACTAACGTGGCGAGATAGATCGCTTCTGTGTCAATGGTCATCTCTGGTGGGGTGTCCCATTGTTTTGGAGCTGAGGGAGTAGGTATCTCAGCTGTGGGCGTGCTCGCCCCACAAGCTACAAGGATGGTGGACAAGATTAATCCAACCAGTAAGTGGAGTATAAATTTGATTTGATGAGCCAAAGTGCCCTCCTTCTGCATTCCATCGGTATTGATTCTATTATGATTGCTTATCTCGTTATAACTCCTCGATAACTCTTGGCCGAACTCGTCTCCACTGCTTGTTCTCAGTTTCTATCTCATACTTACGACCTACACGGAAAAGAGTTGACTCCGAGAAATCAGGCCCAATTAACTGTACGCCAATCGGTAAACCCTCGCTATCAAAACCTGCGGGAAGAGTGAGACCTGGGACGCCTGCATGGTTAGCAGGTACTGTGAGCAAGTCCGCATATTGCATGAGGACAGAATCGCCATACACTTCACCGATTTTAAAGGCGGTAGTGGGCGTAGTGGCCGTCAAGAGGCAGTTCAGACGGTGGGGACCTTCAGGATCGAAAGCGTTCTCGAAATCGCGACGAATAAGTGTACGCACTCGCAACGCTTTTTCGTAATACCCTTTTTCGTACTGTTCAGCTGAAACGTACATCCCCATCAGGATCCGCAGCTTCGGTTGAAGCCCAAACGCACGACCCCGGCTTGAACGATAGAGTTCTACCAAATCCGCCACCTCACCACCGTAACGATAACCGTACTTGACACCATCATAACGATGCAGGTTCGAGGCCGCTTCGACGCGCGAGATGACGAAATAGACCGGGATGCCAAAATGCGTGTTGGGCATGGGTACCGACTCGACGATCTCCGCCCCGGCGTCGGCTAATATATCGGCAGCATGTCGTACAGCTTCCACAATTTCGGGGGGGATCGGCTGCTCTCGTAGCTCACCTGTTTCAGGATCTGGATATTTCAATCTTTGATAATCAGGGGATAAACCGATGCGCAATCCATCAACGCTGTTATCGAGCTCAGCAAGGTAATTCGGCACAGGTACGTTAGCTGTGGTTGCATCCTTTGGATCACTACCTGCGATCACACTTAACATCAGCGCGGCATCGGTCACATCACGTGCCAAAGGTCCGGGACAGTCAAGTGAAGATGCGAAGGCGATCAAGCCATATCTAGAGACGCGACCATAGGTTGGTTTCAGGCCCACAACACCGCAAAAAGCTGCCGGTTGACGGATTGAACCCGCTGTGTCAGTGCCGAGTGAGAGGGTCGCCTCACCAGCCGCAACTGCTGCCGCGCTTCCCCCTGAAGAACCGCCTGGAACGCAAGTGGGATTCCAGGGATTTCCGGGTGGAGGTAGAAATGCAGAGGATTCGTTTGAAGAACCGAAAGTGAACTCATCTAGGTTTACTTTCCCGATCGTAACCGCGCCCGCCGCCTCCATTCGCCGAACTGGGGTTGCGCTATAAGGTGAGATGAAATTCTCCAAGATTCGCGAACCAGCAGTTGAAGGTGTTCCTTTGGCGCAAAAAATATCTTTAATCGCCAGGGGGACTCCGGCCAAAACGCCTGGATCTTCCCCTTTACTTCGTAACTGATCCACTGTTTCTGCTTGAAGGCGAGCCCGCTCCGCGGTCACTGTGATATACGCATGAATCTTTTCTAGATCTTGTGGATCAGGATCATAGGTTGTCGTGGTGGGAGCTCTGCCCTCAACCGCATCGATTCGGGAAAGAGTCGAATCAAGGATCTCAACCGCCGAAACCTGCCCCTTTTTCAAACGCTGTACGAGCTCATGTGCAGGGAGATCACAAAGATCTTCGCTCATTCTAGTTCCTCATGAGGGATATCTGGAGAGACGATGTAGCGATCATCGACCTCAGGCGCTTGCTTGAGAATATCGTCCGCTTCCTCACACGGTTCGATCTCATCCTCCCTTAACGGTAAACTGATCGCTTCTGTGTAAGGCACACCATGGGAGGTAATGGGGATCACCTCGTCCACCTCGATCGCCTCAAGCTCACGGATAGATTTCAGTTGACTGTTTAGCTCATCGCGCAGATAGGCCGCCTCATCGACCTCCAACTCGAAAGCCGCTAATCGAACCAGATGATTAAAGATCTCAACTGTGAATTCATCCTCATTATTAGATCTCTTGTCAGCAGTCAAATTGACCTCCATGATATGAATGTGATCATTGTACATGTTGGAAAACGCGCGGTCAAAGACCCCATGCTATAATCGCGCCACTTAACGAACCATGGATATGGAGGAGATCCTGATGACCACTTCCGAGGCCTCCCACCCCACGCCCAATTTCCAACTTTCCCCTGAACACGAGATGATCCGTCAGGCAGCCCGCGACTTCGCTCAGAATGAGATCGCACCCATCGCGCCAGAGTTTGACGAGAGCGGGAAATTTCCTCACGAGACCATCGCCAAGATGGGCGAAATGGGTTTCATGGGCATTGAGATCCCTGAAGAGTATGGCGGCGCTGGATTGGACACCTTGGCTTACGTCCTCGCTTTGGAGGAGATCTGTAAAGCAGACGCAGCACACGGCACGATCATGTCGGTCAACAATTCCCTATTCTGTTACGGGCTCCTCCGTTTCGGAACCGAAGAGCAGAAACAGAAATATCTCAAGCCTGCCGCTTCAGGTCAAGCACTCGGAGCCTATTCACTCACCGAACCCATGTCCGGATCTGACGCAGGCACCATGCGTTCACGGGCCACGCGAGAGGGAGACACCTACACGCTTAACGGGCGTAAGTCATGGGTATCGAGCGCACCAGCCGCGAATTTCATCGTCGTTTTTATTGTCACCGAGCCGGAAATGAAGCACCAAGGGATCACGGCTTTCATTGTCGAGACGGACAAGCCAGGCTTCAGCCTCGGTAAGCCTGAACCGAAGCTTGGTATACGCGCCTCTGCAACGAGTGAAATCTTGTTCGAGAATTACCAATGCTCAGAGGAAAATCGGCTAGGTGAGGAAGGGGAGGGTTTCAAGATCGCCATGACAGTGCTCGATGCCGGTCGCATAGGCATCGCATCCCAGGCTCTGGGCATCGCCGAAGCTGCATACGAGGCCAGCGTTGAGTATGCCCGTGAACGGGAGGCTTTCGGAAAGAAAATCGGTCAATTCCAGGGCATAGGTTTTAAAATTGCCGATATGAAGACACGCATCGAGGCCAGCCGTTTGTTGATCTATCAGGCAGCCTTAGCCAAAGAAAGGTCAAAGGATACAGGGGAACGCTTCACTCTCGAGGCTTCCATGGCCAAGCTTTTTGCTTCCGAAACGGCTGTTTATTGTTCCAACGAAGCCGTTCAGATCCATGCCGGTATGGGTTACTCAAAAGAGCTTCCTGTAGAACGATATTATCGTGACGCAAAAATCACAGAAATCTATGAGGGCACGAGCGAGATTCAGCGGTTGGTGATTTCGAGAATGGAATTGGGGTTGCGTTGATCCCACTCCAAACCGGAAGGGGATGATTCTTTTCCTATTCAGCCATTCACTTGGAAAAGCTATACTTAGAGAGAAATAATCCATTTAAGCTGAAATCATCGAGGAGACGATTATCTTTGTGAGGCTTGTTTCATCCTCGTTTACGATCTTTCCATCCCATTAGCCCATCGACATCTAGCAGCTAGGAAGGGGACCTTGAACCGCGGTAATTCGCGAGGAGACGATAATCATCAAAGGACTAGTGCTTAGAACCAACCCTTGGTGATGATTTCATATACGATTGGTACACGACACTGATGCAATCGAATTCTTGCGGTCAAAGAATTGGCTTGATTCATGCACCTGTCGGTTCGCCAGATCTATAGTGGAGGAGCCACAAATGAGCTCAAAAAAGAAACCATCTCCGAAATCATCTTCTACTAAGGATGAATTGGCTTCTATGGAGGAGGAATCTAAGGTAGGCATGCCATCCAAGGAAGAATCTAGGATTTCTGATCCGGAATCCCGCATCAAGTTAGCTCTTGCGTTGGCAGCGCTGGGGTTGGCACTTATTGGTCAATTCTATTTCAGTTTTATGCGCGACAACATTGTGGATGGCGTAGGTTTTTTCGTGGTGGCTATTGTAGTGTTCATTTTTCTCATCCGACGGTCTAAAGAACCATCAAGTGTTGGGAAGAAAGTCGCTAGCGCAACTCACCAGATTCTAGAACAAATACGGTCCCATCCAATCAAATCAGTATTGGCCGCCCTTAGTTTTGGACTTGCGTACACAACGGTGAGACTCCTACGAGCGAAAGCGGGTCCTGGTTCCTATTGGGATGTCTTTATTTTGTGGGTGGTTAGTTTCATGGTTTACGCAGCAGCTTTTGTACGTATTCCACGGATTGATCTCAAGGCGTGGTTCAGAACGAATCGTTATGAGGTGGTCACTGTATCTGTTCTAACACTAATCGCCGGCCTCTTGAGATTTGTGGCATTAGGGAAGGTACCCAACATCATTAGCGGTGACGAAGGCGTATTGGGAACTTTAGCGGTACAGGCTCTAAACGGCGAACTCAATAATATGATGTCAACGATTTATGGAAACAGCAGCGTATTTCTGTTTATCATGGCCGGGGTGATGAAGCTTTTTGGTATCAATACAACAACCTTGCGCTTCTTATCAGCATTAAGTGGGACGTTGACCGTACCAGTCATCTATCTTCTCGCTCGACGGCTATTCAACGCACGTGTGGCTTTGATTGCAGCATCAATCATCACAGTTTCACATTTTCACCTGCATTTCAGCCGTGTGATCGTTGCCACCAGCATTCAGGATGCCCTGTTCGCCACGTTAACCTTTTACCTCTTCCTCTCCGGATTGGAACTGCGTAGCTCGACAAGGTTAGCTTTAAGCGGGTTGATTATTGGATTCGAACTTTATATCTATATGGGAGCTCGTCTGGTCATTGTGTTCCTACCAATATACGTTATCGCATTATGGATCACAAATCGGGACTTGGTTAAAGACAATCTGGGTAATCTAATGATCTTTGTCGGAGCTCTACTGGTGATTTCAGCTCCTATGATGCTTTGGGCAATTGATCATACAGACGAATTTATGGCACGGGCCAACCAGCTTGGGGTTATCCAATCCGGTTGGTTGTCTAATGAGGCAGCAGCCACTGGAAAGAGCCAATTGAGTATCTTTCTTGATTTGTTCCGACAAGCGTTCTTGACTGTGAATTACTATCCCTCATATGCATTTCATTTTTCAAAATTACCCATGTTAGATTTCGTTACTGGGGCGGTCTTCATCCTTGGCCTGGCTTACTCACTGTACCATGTACGCGACCACCGACACCTCCTCCTCAATGGTTGGTTCTGGTCAGGCGTGCTGGTTGGTGGTGCGATGGTTGTTATTCCTAATAAGAGTGCATACCGAATCATGATGGTGCTCCCCGCGGTAAGCTTATTCAGTGCTGTTGCTTGGGATAAGCTCATGGAATACGGTAGCCGAGCGCTACCAGAAAATCAGATAGTACGCATCGGTTCAACTGCCTTATTCATCGCACTTATCAGTTTTCTGAACCTGAAAGCGTATTTCGTGGATTACGCTCCCGCCTGCGACTATGAGGGTGCGAATACAAGACTCGCTTCGTACATCGGATCATATATAGGTGACTTGGGACCAGACTATGAGCCATACTTGTTGACCGCACCACGCGAGATCTATGGGGTCTATCGATCGATCGATTTCTTAAGCAGCAATAGGCCTTTGCAGGATATCAAGGAACCGTTAACTGGTCCACCAACTTTTATTGCTGCGCATCGTCAGGCAGTGTTCTTCTTCACACCCCAGCGAGAGGGCGAATTGGGATATGTTCGTGATCAGTTCCCTGGGGGTAAGGTTGACCGTATTTTTGATTGTGAGGAATTGCTGATGGTTGTGTATGTGACGCCAGATGGATAAGGAATTTTCCTGCCCTTTATCGATAAAAGATAATTTTATGTTGATCAAGACCATGATCTTTCCAAAAAAGCTTGGAGGTGAATGGATTTGAAGGATCTCGATTTGAGGAGTCTATGAAAGACGAAACAACGATCTCCCCAACGCGACTTTCAGTGATCATACCTGCTTACAACGAAAGCCACCATATCTTCGACAACCTCCAGCAGGTCTGTAAGACGCTGTTAGGACACAATTTTGAGATCATCGTGGTAGATGATGGCAGTCAGGATTCCACATTTGAAGAAAGCCAACGAGGCGTAGCAGATGGGTGCCCAGTAAAGTCACTAAGGCTTGAAGAGAATCAGGGTAAGGGTAAAGCACTATATCATGGCTTCAGCAATTGCTCAGGAGAGATTATCGCTTTTCTCGACGCTGATCTCGAAATTGCTCCTGAACATATCCTACAGCTTTGGGATGTGATGCGGGCCACAGGAGCCGAGGTTATCATCGGCACAAAAGTCAACTCACTGAATTCTTTCCCCGTTCTACGCCGCGCGTTGAGCTACATGTATAGAAGGTTGATCTCATTTTTGTTTGGCTTCTCATTAACCGATACACAAACTGGGATCAAGCTGTTTAAGCGGGAAGTCTTGGAACTTGTGATTCCTCGTTTAGCTGTAAGTCGTTTTGCATTTGATATTGAGTTATTGGTTGCCGCATCGCGATTTGGTTATCAAATCGCTGAATGCCCAGTGAGGATTGCATACAATCGAGAAGGTCGAACAGGGCGTATCGGATTACGACAGATGTTTGGAATGTTGGTCGATACGTTAGCGATATACTATCGTGCCAGCTTCTGGCGATGGTTACAACCGGGTTTGGCTACCAAGCTATGGATGATCGCTTTCGCCATAGGACTCTTTCTATTAGGTATAGGTGTTGGCAAACTTATTACTCCTCTTGTCCTACAACCCCCTATGAAGCAAATCTTCAGGATTATCGCATTGCAGTTCCTACCTCTCAGGTTACGGGATTGTATCCTGCTTGGGATTGGTGTTGTGTTGCTAACCATGTCACTTATCAAGTTGAATAAAAGTATCCTCGATGCTTTCGCTCGACGCGATCATGGCGACCTGAATGGAATTTATCGTCGAAAGTAAATGGTTTCACCAGATTCACCATACGATTTATTTTAGTTAGAGACAAGGATAATGTCTTCAGAAATCACGCCTCCTTGGTCGTCGTACGAGTTTGAGATAGCCAATTGTCCGCTGTGTGGATCAGAATCGGGGGTGGATACACAGTTTGAATTCAAACCATTTAACGTAGTTACATGTCGAAATTGTGAGCTTATGTTTCTCTCACCCCGGCTTACAGAACCAAGCATATTCAAGTTGTATCAAGACAGGAGCTATTATCAATCATCAATATCCGGTCAAGGTTATGATGAGTATATGGATGTCCGCGAAAATTGGCTTAAGACATTCAATCGCCGATTGCGTGTTATCCAGGAATTCAAGCCTAAGGGACGTGTTCTCGATGTTGGTTGTGGCCCTGGTTTTTTCATGGAAATTGCTGAGAGAACAGGGTATGACGTTTGGGGCCTAGATCCCTCCAGCTATATCGTACGTGTGGCCCAAGAAAAGTTTGGTACCCGTGTAAGCGAAGGTACATTAGAAACAGCGGATTTTGATAATCAAAACTTTGATGTCATCGTGTCCTTTGACACTTTTGAACATATATACGAGCCTTTATTATTCCTCGATGCAGCACGTGAATTACTTGCACCGAAAGGGATCTTGGTGATTACTACACCCAACCCCAAGAGTCTGTTGGCACGCGTTTCGGGGCGGCGGTGGGTTTCGTTCAAGATTCCTGAGCATGTTTTCTACTGGTCACCCTCCACGATCTCAAAGGCAATGAAAGGGCGATTCAAAATTTTGCGGATAAAGAATGCCGGCCAATACGCTACGGTAAGTTTCCTGGTCAGGCGTCTGTTTGGATTGAAATCGGAAGCGACAGGTTTATTGAAGACAGTATTGGGATTACTTAGCAAGATGAGCATTTACAGTGACAATGGTTCCATAACCGTTGTAGCGGAAAAAATTTGATTAAGACAGTAGCAAACAGTAAAGGATATTTGATCTCTAGTGTTCGTTGATACGATCGCTGCTGGAATGATGCTGGATGTGACATTATTCTGTGCAATGGATGCGATCATATCTTGGAAACTAAATTCATTTCTTGAGTAAAGATGCTAGATGGATCATATTGGATCTGTCATCTTAGTTGTTGTAACCGCGCTCCTGCTCGACGCCTTCTTAATCTTGTATTGGCGTAAACGACGACAACAGGAAGAGGATGACAACCCCCTAAATGCGACAAATGAGGAGCCTGCTCAGTTATACACCGAGCCTGAGGAGGAATCCTCTGATCCATCCCAAATGCAGTTCACCTTCGACCTTGCTGAAGGTGAAAAATTGCAATTTACCGTTGAAGCCCCGCTTCAAGAAGCACAGATAAGCAAATCGATACGATCGCGCTTTCGAGTCACCCTCGATACAATTGAGGGTCCACCTCCTGCCACGGTCGAGTTAGATCGTACGCCAAGCCGGTCTTTCAATCACTGGTTGGCATCGATCACCCTCCAGGTCGCAACAACTTCTGAGCATTTCTGGGATAGGGTCTCCGGATCTCTACTTGCAAAGGACATCCGAAAGATAGGCACACGTCTCGTCGCCTGGGCTCAACCGCTTGGCTTGACGCTCTTTACATTGTCGCTCGTCGTTTATGCCCTAACACGCCTCATCGGTTTGGAAGAATTCCCGATCTACTTCTTCACCGATGAAGCGGTGCAGACCAACCTTGCAGCTGATTTCATCCGAGACGACTTCCGGAATTACAGCGGCGTTCTTTTCCCGACATACTTTGAAAATGATTTTTTACATAACCTAAGCATTTCTGTCTATGTCCAAATCGTGCCATATCTTCTGTTTGGAAAGTCCATCATCGTGACAAGAGCCACGTCGATATTCTTCGCTATCACAGCTGCGGTTGCCATCGGATTGATCCTGAAAGAGATTTTCAACATACGCTACTGGTGGGTAGGCACCCTGTTCCTTTCGATCACCCCAGCCTGGTTCCTTCATTCCCGCACGGCTTTTGAAACTGCCTTATTCGTCTCGCTCTATACGTGGTTCCTTTATTTTTATATGGTTTATCGCAAGCGTTCACCGCGCGCTCTTCACCTTGCCTTGCTCTTCGGAGGACTGGCCTTTTACAGCTACAGCGCTGGTCAATTGGTTGTCGTCGGAACCGGGATCTTTTTACTCATCTCCGATCTTCGCTACCATTGGGAGAATCGAAGGAACAGTATGATCGGATTAGGAGTATTGGTCCTGCTGGCGCTACCGTATTTACGTTTTCAACTTTCCTTCTCTGGCGAAACGTATTATCACCTGCGAATGTTGGATTCCTACTGGCTATGGGATATAAGTCTGAGCGAGAAGCTCAGCATCTTTTTAGATAATTACGAACGCGGTTTGAATCCTGGCTACTGGTACTCCCCAAACAATAACGATCTAATCCGTCACCTGATGAAAGATTACGGTCACATCCTAAAAACCACGTTGCCTTTGGCAATCCTCGGTTTCTTGATTTCAGTGAAATCCTTCCGATCTAGCCCACATCGAGCCACGTTGGTTGCTCTCCTCGTCTCCCCCTTGGGAGGTTCAATCGTTGGCATCGGTATCACACGCGTTTTATCGTTCGTCATCCCTGCTGCCATTCTAACGGCTTTAGGATTTGAAGCCGTCGCGCGATGGATCGATCGCCGCATAACCTACACGGGCACAGCGATCCTGGTTTTCGCTCTGCTAAGCTATGCCAATGTCAGTATGCTCCAGGACGCATTGGTAAACGGTCCCACCTGGTACCGCGATTATGAGCTAGGCGGTATGCAATACGGAGCCAGGCAAGTCTTCGCGGAGGTTGAAGATTTCGTCAAGTATGATCCGGAGAGCCGGGTGTTCGTCTCGCCCACCTGGACAAATGGAGCCCACATTCTGCAGCAATTCTTCCTGCCGGACCAACCCAATGTACACATGGGCAATGCCGGGGTTTACCTTCTCGAAATGCGCGACGATCTGGATGAGAGCACCGTTTTCGTTCTCACAGCAGCAGAATATGCAGAGGTCATGGAGAGCGAAAAGGTTTCGGTCATCAAGTTGGAGCGTACAGTTCCATACCCAGATGGAAGAGATGGCTTTTACTTCGTTCGTATGCGTTACACCGAGGACGCGGAGGATATTTTTGAAGAAGAGCGGGAAGCTCGACAACAACCGATCATAGATGAGGTTCTCATCGAAGGACAGGTGGTTATGATTCAGCATCCCTTACTCGATATGGGGGAGGTCGAGAACATCTTCGATGGGGATACATTCACCATGATCCGTACCTACGAGGCAAATCCTGTTCTTATTGTATTGACCTTCCCCGAGCCACGCACAATAAGCGGCTTGTCCCTCACGACCGGTACGATGGACATCATACTTACTGTTCGTCTTTTCGATGAAGAAATGGACGAACTGATCACCTACGACCAAGACTATATCGATTTACCCAATGATCCGACCGTCGATCTACCTTTTAGCCAAGGGTCGATCGAGGCGAGTGCCATTGAGGTTGAAATATTAGGTCTGTTAGAAGATCCAAGCGCAAAGATCCACATTCGCGAGATATCGCTTTATTGACCAACAGAGATTTAAATATTCCGCTCATCCATGGATATTGATAACTGTCCTGAAGACAACCAGAATGTAAGAACTGGTGCAATAAATCTGGGGGGTGAGCAGAGCCCACCCCCCACACGAACCACCTTCACTATTCGCCGAGTGCTGTTTCCAGGGCACCCCACTCTGAATCAAAGATCCTACGCAACGATCTTGCTCATCGTGGGCTCGCTTATGCTTGCTGTGAGCCTACACCTGTTGAGCTGCAGTCCGCATATTGTCATATCTACCTTTCTTCTTTGCCTCGGGATAGCGACATTTCTTTGGGGAATTGTGGCCACACTCGCTTCGCGCGCTCTGACGTGGACCCAAAAAACACTAGAAGTAATCGCTTCTTGGCTGAATGTATCGATCCTACAACCTCTCCTTCTCATCACCGGACTCTCGCTTTCTCTGGCCTCCAGAGCTGCGGCAGGAGACGGGCTCCACATCTTCAGTCCAATTGCCAACATTCTATGGCTGCTTGGGATCAGCCTCACCATTGCGGGCTGCTGGCGTTGGAAAAGGCACGATCCTGCAAACTCTGATCCGAATGTTAATTCAGGAACCACAAACCGATGGCAGGTGTTCGGGATCATTGTGTTGTTTCTCGTGAGCTTGATACTGCGAGGATGGGCCGCGGAGGACATGCCCTATGTGCTCAACGACGAAGAAGCCTCTATTGGAATGGTCGGATGGGAGTTTATCACCGATGAGCGGGACAATCTGTTCTCCTCTGCGTGGGGATCCTACCCCACCCTCTACTTCTGGCTTCTCTCGATTTCGCAGACGCTGTTTGGTCGAACGGTCAACGCCATTCGTTGGGTCTCGGCGTTAGGAGGGGCCCTTACGGTAATAGCCTTGTATTGGACCGCACGACAAATATTCGGGCGAAGAGTCGCAATTTGGAGCGCTGCTTGGTTGGTGGCATTTCACCACCACCTCTTCTTCAGCCGTGTGGCCTACAACAATATTTGGGACGGCTTTTTTCTGTTCCTTATTATTGGCGCCTTATGGAAAGGCTGGAATTCTGACGGTCGAGCGTACTATTTGCTCGCTGGACTCGCTCTGGGATTGAGTCAATATTTCTATATCACTTCCCGGCTTTTCCCCTTTTTAATCCTGCTTTGGTCCTTTCTTGTCTTATTGCGTTCCCCAACTCGATCAAGAACAATGGCTCACCTCGTTTCCTTCTGGTCGGTGGCTATTGTCGTGGCCCTACCACTTGCCCTTCATTACCTCGCAAATCCGGAACAATGGCTTATCAACGCACAATATGTGTCCATACTAAACCCCGACTTGCAGGAGGCAGCCACTGCCTTGGGAACGACCCCTATTGGATTGGTGCTTGAACAAATCTGGGTCACTGCACTTGGATTCACCATAGCCGAATTACAGGGCGTGTATTATGGATGCGGAGCCCCATTGCTGATCGGGATATCGACGCCCCTTTTCCTCCTTGGAGTGATTTGGTTCTTGCTCCACCTCCGCGATGCGCGCTATAACATCCCGATAATGATCTTGATAGCGACCATTCTGATTGGTGGTTTCAGCACTCAAGCTCCCAATGCCCAACGAATGCTTCTTCTTCCCCCTATCCTCGCTATCCTGGTCGTTCACCCCCTTGAGGAGATCTCTGCCAGGTTGTCTCACGAGTGGCGAAAGGGACGAGTTCTCATATACATCATTATGAGCATTGTGATCCTGGTCGCGATGGTCCAAAATCTTCTTCTTTTTTACAGAGACTACCTCCCTCGAGAGGCATACGGTAGTTACAAAGGTGAAGTGGCACAGGGAATGGTAGAGATCTTGAATGACGAGGGACAAGGGGTTGAGGTATATTTGGTAAGTGGAGGGAGGCTGCCCATTGATTCGCTCACCAGTCTCCACTACCAAGTTCCAAATGTCGCCGGTTGGGACCTTGAGTCCCCTTATAATCTGCCAGATACCGCAGGTCCAGGTGGAACACGTAGACTCTTCTTCATTCTCCCCGAGCAGATCAGTGCTCGAATGGAAATCGAGTCGAAGTACACGGGCGGATCGATCTTCCCACGATATAATCGACACGAGCGATTGCTCTTCTATGTCGGCTCAACTGGTCAGCCGTAAGCTAATCATAATCACAACGTAATCACACGAAGGAGGTTTTCTGTTGAAAGCAATCCTGTTTCACAGCCATGGTGGACCTGAAGTCTTACAGTATACAGATTTCCCCGCGCCAGAACCTACCCCCGGCGAAGTTCAGGTTCGTTTGCGGGCTGCGGCCTTGAACAGAGCGGACCTTTGGGTTCGTGAGGGATGGCCAGGTCTGAAACTGGAATACCCTCACATACCCGGAGCAGACGGCGCAGGTGAGGTTTCGTCCCTTGGCGAGGGGGTGAGCGATCTTAAGATCGGGGATCGGGTAGTCATCAATTCCAGCATCAGCTGCGGTAAATGCTCTCACTGTCTAGCTGGTAAGGACAACTTGTGTAGCGAGTGGCATTTACTTGGCGAAACCATACGCGGCACCTACGCTGAATACGTCGTCGTTCCGGCTGTCAATCTGCTGCCCCTCCCACAATCCATTGACTACGAAGGGGCAGCCGCTGCTAGCCTTGTCTTCCATACAGCCTGGCATTCCCTCATCACACGTGGGCGTCTGGGTGAAGGTGAATCCGTGCTCGTGGTTGGCGCCTCAGGTGGTGTAAATACGGCCAGCATCCAAGTGGCAAAATATGTCGGAGCGAAGGTTTATGTCGTTGGTTCCAGCCCGGAAAAGCTCGCTCTCGCTGAGTCCCTTGGTGCTGATGAGCTCATCGATCGATCTAAAGAGGAAAACTGGGCGAAGGTCGTCTATCTGGCCACTGAACGACAGGGAGTGGATGTCGTTGTAGACAATGTGGGCGCTGGAACGATGCCACTCAGCCTGAGAGCTGCTCGAAAAGGAGGCCGTATTCTCACCGTCGGCAACACGGGTGGTCCGAAATTTGAAATCGATAACCGCTACATCTTTGGCAAGCATTTATCGGTCCTTGGGTCTACAATGGGTACCCATACCGATTACGCAACCGTTATGGGGCTGGTCTTCGAAGGTAAGTTAAAGCCCGTGCTCGATCGTCAGTTTCCGCTGAAAGAGGCAGCAGCAGCTCAGGAACGTCTCGCTACCGGTCAACAGATGGGGAAAATCACTCTTGGAATCTAATCGGCGTCCAAAGCTCCTCATCGTGCTCTGCTTGGGAATCTTGTTTTTCTCCCTTGTTCACCTTTCCGGGCTTGTAGCCAGCTTTCGATTGCCTGATTTGCGGTTTCCCTTTCCCGTGTGGTATTTCGTTTTACGAAATGGCATCTGGTCACTGATCGGACTTGCAGCTTCCGGTGCTCTTTTTTTGAGGCGTTCTTGGGCAGCATCTTTCACAAGTTACGGAGCTTTGACCTACGTATTCTGGTACTGGATTGATCGCCTCATCTTTACCCGATCGGATTTTGCAAGCCGTTCCTGGCCAGCGACAGCAGTTGTGACTCTCATTGTTTTATCTTCCTTGTTTTGGGTCCTGAGACGACCCTCTTTACGATACTTTCTTTCGGAGAACACATCATGAGTGATCCTAAGAAAATCGAACGTCTACACAAGATGCGCGAGGAGGCTCGATTAGGCGGTGGGGCAAACCGAATAGACACTCAACACGATCAAGGCCGCCTTACAGCCCGTGAGCGGTTGGAGATCCTCCTCGATCAGGGTTCATTTCACGAAACAGATATGTTCGTGACCCATCGAACATACGATTTTGACCTCGATAAGCGGAAGTACTTATCAGATAGTGTAGTAACGGGCTGGGGCACAATCGATGGTCGCCTGGTGTATGTATTCTCGCAAGACTTTACTGTATTTGGAGGCAGCCTCGGTGAGGTTCACGCTGAAAAAGTATGCAAGATCATGGACATGGCGCTCAAAAACGGCGCTCCGGTGATTGGCCTGAATGACTCAGGTGGCGCGCGAATTCAGGAGGGTGTGGTATCCCTCGGTGCCTACGCAGACATCTTCCTGCGAAACACGCTCGCTTCAGGTGTGATCCCCCAAGTCAGTGCGATCATGGGCCCATGTGCTGGAGGCGCGGTATACTCACCTGCGATGACGGACTTCATCTTCATGGTCCGTCATTCTTCCTACATGTTCATCACTGGACCTGATGTGGTCAAAGCCGTCACGCATGAGGAGGTAAGTTATGAAGATTTAGGTGGCGCGGATATACATGCCACGACTTCCGGTGTCTGCCATTATGCTGCCGATAATGAGGCCGATTGCTTATTCAAGATACGGCAGTTGCTCTCCTACCTGCCCCAGAATAACGTTGACGATCCTCCTTATGTCGCTACCGAAGACGACCCTCTACGCATGGAAGAAGAGCTTGACCATATCGTTCCTGATGATCCCAGTAAGCCCTATGACATGCGCGATGTTATTAGATTGATCGTTGACGACGGAATTTTCTTCGAGATCCACGAAAGCTATGCTCAGAATATCGTCGTTGGTTTTGCACGCTTAGGAGGGCATAGCGTGGGGATCGTCGCCAATCAACCGGCAGTATTGGCTGGTGTGTTGGATATCAACTCATCAGACAAGGGCGGTCGCTTTGTGCGATTCTGCGACGCCTTTAACATCCCCATCATCACCTTTGTTGATGTGCCAGGCTTCCTTCCCGGAACTGCGCAAGAACACGGTGGCATCATCCGGCACGGTGCTAAGCTCCTCTACGCATATTGCGAAGCCACCGTTCCAAAGATCACCATCATCACCCGGAAAGCTTATGGCGGGGCTTATGACGTTATGTCGTCCAAACACATCCGCGGTGACATGAACATCGCCTGGCCAAGCGCCGAACTCGCTGTTATGGGCCCTGATGGTGCCGTTAACATCATCTTTCGTAAGGAGATCGCGGAAGCGGAAGATCCGGAGATGAGGAAATCCGAGCTCGTTGCTGAATACCGCGAGAAATTCGCCCATCCTTATATCGCTGCCTCACGAGGCTACATCGACAACGTAATCGAGCCGCGCTACACTCGACAGCGATTGATCAACGGCTTAGAGGTCCTGTCCACAAAACGGGACACGAACCCACCCAAGAAGCATGGAAATATCCCACTCTAATCACCGAAAGAAACGAGAATCGGTGGCTAGATTTCCATGGTAGAAAGGAGCTCTTCAACCTTTAGCACGGTTCCCTTCTGGTAATGCCACAGATCTACAGCTGAGCGTCCCATGAGGTCCCAGAGGGATCCACCAATGTGTTAAACTTCTTGGGGAACATCGTAAAAACAACGAACGAAAGTAGAATCGAATGTTTACTAAGGTATTGATCGCAAACCGAGGAGAGATCGCCGTCCGTGTTATTCGTGCCTGTCATGAGCTAGGTATAAGCACCGTGGCGGTTTACTCCGAAGCAGATCGTGCGGCCCCACACGTGCGTTATGCAGACGAAGCCTATCTTCTCGGTCCGGCACCGGCGCGAGAATCTTATCTGCGCGGTGATCTCATCATTGATCTTGCAAGAAAGTGTGGTGCCGGTGCTATCCATCCAGGCTACGGTTTCCTTGCCGAGCGCGAGGATTTCGCTCGAACTGTCCAAGATGCCGGGCTTGTGTTTATTGGACCCAAACCGACGGCAATCGCGGCCATGGGAGATAAAGCCGTTGCACGCGCGACTGTGACAGCCGCCGGTGTGCCCGTTGTACCAGGCACGGAGGGAGAAGGCAATCTTTCGGACGACGAACTTATTTCCATCGCACCCACAATCGGATACCCACTACTGATTAAGGCCACCGCGGGTGGCGGTGGTATGGGAATGCGTGAGGTCAACTCAGCCGACGAGTTGCCTAATTTGATCACCGCTGCCAGACGTGAAGCCGAAGCTGCGTTCGGTGATGGCAATGTCTACCTCGAAAAACTTTTGATAAACGCCCGTCATATCGAATTTCAAATCCTGGCTGACGAACACGGAAATGTCATCCATCTCGGTGAGCGTGAATGCTCGTTACAGCGCCGACATCAAAAGCTCCTTGAAGAGTCCCCCTCACTTCTGCTGGACGATGCGCTCCGTCAACGCATGGGCGAAGTAGCTTGTACCGCTGCTCGTTCAGTTGATTATCTCAACGCCGGGACGATCGAGTTCCTTGTGGAAAAAGACCGCAGTTTCTACTTTCTCGAGATGAACACCCGTCTGCAAGTCGAACATCCGGTAACTGAGATGGTCACTGGGGTTGACATCGTCCGAGAACAAATTGGCATCGCACAAGGGAAACCGTTGGAGAATAATCAGGTTGATATTCAACTAAATGGTTGGGCGATTGAGTGCCGGATCAACGCGGAGGATCCTTATTACAACTTCATGCCGTCATCGGGATTGTTGGCTCAGGTTTCTCCACCAACTGGTCCAGGCGTGAGAGTTGACACCGGTGTTTATTCGGGTTTAGAAATCTCCCCCTACTATGACTCTTTGATTTCCAAGCTTATCTGTTGGGGTGAAACCCGTGATGAAGCCATCACTCGCATGCGTAGAGCACTCGAGGAATACCGCGTCGTTGGGGTGAAGACCAATATTCCTTTTCACCAAAGGATCATGGATTCGCATCACTTTATCAGCGGAGAATTTGACACCCGATTTGTGGAAGAACGTTTCTCAATGGATGAGGCAGAGGACGGTAAGGAAGCAATGCCCCATGTCGCCGCCATCTTGGCCGCTCTCGTTAGCCATCACCAAACTCAACGCGTCGCCCAGATCAAGCGCCATGACGACGATAGGAAAAGTGGTTGGAAATGGGCAGGTCGGATGGAGAGGTTGGAGAGGTAGGGATTAGGGATCAGGGATTGGGGAATAGGAACGATAATATAAATTCTCCTGATCCCTGATCCCCAATCCCTAATTCCTAAGGAAAGCATTCACGATAGAGAAAGCCATGAAATACATCGCCACGATCGACGACAAGACCTACGAGATTGAAATCAACAGTGAACATGAGATCTCGCTCGATGGAAAATCTCTCTCGGTCGACTTCCTTCCCATCGGTGGTCCTCCAATCATTTCCTTGTTGCTCGAAGGTTCATCCTATGAAGCCCATGTGAACCCTACTGATGTTGGATGGGAGGTCTTTTTACTGGGCCAACGTTATCTGGTCGTCGTTGAGGACGAGAGGCAACGGCAACTGAGGGAAGTCTCAATCGCTCAGGCGGTACATCGAGAGACCTTTCACCTAAAAGCACCGATGCCTGGCATGATCGTGACCATTCCAATAGAAGAGGGTGAGAAAGTCAAGCGTGGTACCAACCTCGTGGTTCTTGAATCAATGAAGATGCAGAACGAGCTCAAAGCCCCCAGAGACGGTGAGGTGACCGCAATTCGAGTAAAACCTGGTGATAACGTCGATCAAGAACAGGTCTTAGTGGTCCTTGAATGATGAGCGCTACTTGGGCTATCAATCTTCTGAACTTTCTCGCGGTCCTCAACTACATTCCTCAGCCGGTCACATAATGGACAATATTGGACGAGAAATCGAAGCTAAATTTATCGTAGAAAATTTGGACGAGGTTCGCCAGCGACTGCTAGCACTCGGTGGGCAACTCATCATTCCGTGTCACCTGGAAATAAATCACCGTTTTGACACCCACGACAGTCGATTGCGAACTAATGACGAGGTCTTGCGTCTCCGTCAGGGACCTCAGGTGACCCTAACCTACAAGCGGTCTACAAGTGCAGAGGAGCGGATTGAGTTTGAGCTTGAGATTGACGACTTCCACGCTGCACAAAGCCTTCTCGAAGCCCTTGGCTACCATCTTATCTTCACCTATGAGAAGTATCGAGAGGTTTACACGCTTGATGAAGCGAAGGTGATGCTCGACGAGTTACCTTTCAGCCTTTTTACTGAGGTGGAAGGTCCTTCATTGGAAGCAATTAAGCAGAAGGTTGAAATATTGGGGTTGGATTGGATTAAGCGAGTTAAATATAGTTACCTCGACTTATTCGATATCCTGCACCAGCGACTGAACTTACCCTTCGAAAATGCAGATTTTGACAGCTTCCAAGAATGGCCTTCCATCCATCCTTCCGACCTTGGCTTGGACGATGCTGTTCAATCCTTTTCAGATAGTAAGAGTGAACGCACTGAAGAAGCGACCCTCAAGGAGTAGGGAGTGGTATATATAAGGGTGCGGGCTGTGCTCACACCCCTATATATACCGGTTCTCTTCTTGCGGTTGACCATTTTTCAATGGAGTCAAGAGTGAGACATGAGTGAGACACTTAAAGATGCGTTAAAAGCTTGGCAGGAAGAAGTCTTGGAACCCTCACTGAAACGTCACCCTGAGCGTAAGGATGATTTTAAAACCTCCTCAGGCATCCAGCTCGAGCGTTTCTATCTACCCACTGTTCCCGACCCCGGATATCAGGACCAATTAGGGTTCCCCGGTGAGTATCCATACACCCGCGGTGTACAAGCGACGATGTATCGCGGTCTCTTGTGGACGATGCGCCAATACGCCGGTTATGCCACAGCTGAGGAATCTAACCGACGTTACCGATACCTGCTCGCCAAAGGACAGACAGGCTTATCCGTGGCCTTCGATCTGCCAACCCAGATCGGCTACGATGCGGACGACCCGATCGCCTCCGGTGAAGTTGGCAAGGTAGGTGTCTCAGTCTCGTGCTTGGGTGACATGGATCAATTATTTGAGGGCATCCCGCTTGACCAAGTCTCAACCAGTATGACGATCAACGCCCCAGCAGCTGTCCTGTTGGCTATGTACCTCGCGATTGCTAAACGTCAGGGCGTCGACATCTCGAAGTTGAGAGGAACGGTTCAGAATGACATCTTGAAAGAATACATCGCTCGTGGGACTTACATCTTCCCACCGAAATCCTCCATACGGCTGATCACCGATGTTATGAGATTTTGTAAGGAGAATGTCCCCCGTTGGAACACGATCTCAATCTCCGGCTACCACATTCGAGAGGCAGGGTCTACTGCCGTTCA
>DUEZ01000086.1 GCA_011174825.1 Anaerolineae bacterium
GTAGCGGTGTTTCTGGTTACCTATATCGGCGGGAAATTCCATTCATCCTTATCTATCCTCACCTTCGAAGAGGCGATGCGTTTCGTCGATTGGAACGTCATCTTCCTGATCATGGGGATGATGATCTTCATGGCCATCCTGGCCGAGACCAATGTGTTTAAATGGTTGGCGTTTCGATTATATCGAGCGTCGAGGGGAAACACCTGGCTTCTAGCCGCGGCTCTCATCACCTTAACCGGCATTACCTCTGCGTTCCTCAATGACGTGACCGCGATCCTGTTGATTGTGCCTCTCTCGATCCAAATCGCCGTCGCCATCGATCTCAATCCTTTCGCCATCATTATTCCGGAGGTGCTCGCATCGAACATCGGCGGAGCAGCGACGCTGATCGGTGATCCACCAAGCACCATTGTCGGATCGCACATTGGACTCAGCTTTGGGGAATATCTTGTCCATATGGCACCGATCGCAATCATTTGTATGATCGCCCTCATCATCTTCAATCGGCTGCAGTACGGCAAGGAATACGAGGGAGCGAAAACGAAGATATCCCCCACGCTACTGAATAAACTGGAACTAGAATCAGAGATCGTTAACCACGCCACGCTTCACAAAGCCCTTTGGATCGGTGCACTGACCTTCATACTTTTCTTTACCGCTGATCTCCTGGGTGGGATACCTCCAAGCGTGGTGGCGCTGACCGGCGCAACCCTGCTGATCCTTTGGGTTCGCCCGGACATGCATCACATGCTGCGTGAGGTTGACTGGACCACGCTGATCTTCTTCATCGGTTTGTTTGTGGTCGTTGGAGGATTGGAGGCCACCGGCGCCATCGGTTGGCTGGCTTCTCGGATTCAAATCCTTGCCGGAGAAAGTGTGAATATCGCTACGATGATGACAACTTGGATCTCAGGGATTGTCTCCGCGATTGTGGCCAACATCCCCTTCACCGTTGCCGCATTGCCCATCGCAGATGTTTTGAGTGCCAGTCTGCCCAATGCAGCAACAAGCCGGGTGATTTACTGGGCTCTGATCCTGGGGGCCGATCTTGGGGGCAACGCCACTTACCTGGGTTCCGCACCCAACATCGTTGCTGTTGGACTGCTTGCTCAAGCTGGTTTTCGGCTGTCGTTTGGCCGTTTTGCACGTGACGGTGTTCCGGTCACGATCCTGACGCTTGCACTGGCCTCTCTCTGGCTACTCTTGCGTTATTAAAGGGAGAACTTTGATGAGCCTCGTCTTATGCCCAACTCGAGGGGGTAAAGAGAGCATCATTGCTCAGGATAAAGCGATCGCGCTTGCTAAGGAACAAGTGGTGCCCTTGGTTTTCCTGTACATCGCCGATAGCTCATTTCTAAATATGACGGCGGCCGCCGTCATCGTTGACGTCGATGAGGAACTGACAGAAATGGGAGAGTTTTTCCTCCTGATGGCCGTGGAGCGGGCCGATCAGGAAGGGGTTAAGGCCACGAGCGAGATTCGATCCGGTGTGTTTCGCGAGATGCTTCCTCAGGTAGCACTCGAATTGGAGGCTTCAACAATTGTCCTCGGTCGACCAGCTGGTGAAGCGAGCCACTTTCAAGAAGCGGAGTTTGAGGCTTACCTGGAGACTCTTGCCCAGGAAACCGGAGCAACTGTTCTGACACCCGAAAAAGAGACCCGTGCGTAAGTCCGAATTGAGGTTACCTATAGAATCATCAAGAGATAATAGGCGCTACACTTCAATGTTCATAACCTTTAAGAAATTTCACCCCTAAATACTTTTCTGATACCCATCACCGATCCATTCTCCCGTTGAGGAAACTGCCCCCCTCACAGTAAAAACCGGATGAGCAACCAACCCATTGCCAGTACTACCGTGATCAACAAGGCCGGCATGCCTTTCTTGAAGAAATACACATAACTGATGGGATAGCCCACCCTTTCAGCAATCCCTGCTGTCACCATATTGGCGGAAGCACCGATCAACGAGCCATTTCCTCCCATCGCGGAACCGACGGACAGGCAGAAGAAAAGCGCAAGATTACCAGCACCGGGAATAACATTGGTGAGGTAACCGACCACCGGAAGCATAGCCGCGGTGAAGGGGATATTTGCGATCACTGTTGAAAACAGAGCGCCGACCCATATCACGGCGATCATCGCCAGCGGCAAGCTCTCACCGACGATACCTGCCACCCATTGGGCGATAAAACTCACCAGACCTACTTCTTGAATTGCTCCCACGACAATAAAAAGGGCCATAAAGAAGACCAAGGTGGTCCAGTCGACGGCCTCGATCATCTCCTCCACATCGGGTCGGATCCAGACCAGCAGAGTGGTTGCACCCAAGATCGCTGTGACCGCCGGTAGAAGATGGAAGTTCTCTCCGAAGAGGAAAAGCAGCAACATCCCCAATCCCACCCATCCCACCTTACGCAGATTTTCCGGTTCTGTGATCCTGGCGTTCTCCTCAAGCTTCTCATAAAGCACAGGGGAGATGCCCTCCGTCGTGGACTGGAGCTCTTTGCGATAGATCACCAGACAGTACGCAAACAGTCCTAGAAGCGCGATGAATACGCCCGGTGTGAGGTTCGTAAGAAAACCCGCAAAGGAAATGTCCGCATAGGAGCCGATCATGATATTCGTCGGCGTACCGACCAGGGTGATGATCCCCCCGACATTCGAGGCCATAACCTCGGGCAGCAGTAGCGTCAGCGGATTAAGCTCGAGCGCGATTGCGATCTGAATCGTAATGGGGGTCATCAAAAGCATGGTCGTGACATTGTCGAGAAAGGCCGAGGCGATGGCCGTGATCAGCATCAGGATCGCCATCAAGAGCCAACTTTTGCCGCGCGAGACGCGATAAGCGAAGAACGCCAACCAATGGAACAGCCCGGTGCCTTCCACTACGGCGATCACGATCATCATGCCCATGATGAGAAAAATCACGTTCCAGTCGATATAACGTAATGCGCCTAAGAAATCGAAGATGTAGGTGTTAGGAAGGATCGGTGTGAGCAGGTAACTCACCCCGAGCACAATGGTGATACCTGTCAGGGCCGCAAGCGTATTATGTAGCTTTTCCAGGGCGATCAAGAGCAGCATGCCGATAAAGGCCACAGTTGCGATCCAAAAGGCGGGGGTGATTTTGCGTTCAAGCTCAATCGTCGCCACGACCAGGGCCTGCTCCGTAGCGAGTCGATTCAAATCATCTGCTTTTATCTCCAGCATCATCGTGTGGAAATGGTGGCGATCCACTACCAATGTTAAGTCTCCATGGACATCGTTGGGTAAATGAAGGTTGAAGCTTCCGTCCTCTTGGGTGTTTCCTGAAGCCAGAACATCATCACTTGTCCTAAGTTCGACCAATGCATCGACAACCGGTTGCCCCTGGAAATCGACCACCTCGCCGGTCACCTGGGCTCCCCCCTGATCTGGCGGTTGCGCTGAGGCTCCCTGAACAATGAAAAGCGTCAGAGCCAATCCCAGAGTGAGCACCAACCCAGTTAGCCCACGATGGACCCTCACTCCTCACCTCCCGATTCGGCCAATACGACCTTCGATCCCGTCTCTTCTTCTAAAAACTCAACGAATGACCGTAGACGATCGGGTGTGAAGACATTAGGCTGATCCTCCAGTCGTGGTCGACCGAGAATGATGTGTGAGACCTCCAATTCCTTGGCCAGAGTGACGATCTCTTGCATAACATCACCCTGCCGAACCGTGCCCTCTGCGATCACCCCCGATTTATCCGCCTTCGCTTGGGCAGTAAGGAGAATAAACTCTCCCAGACCCCGCATCTCTTCCGACAAGACTTGCGTGCGGCTGGTCTCGGTCATCATAAGGAAATCAAGGTTGACCACGAACAGGAAATGAAGGCGCTCGCCCGTCTGTTTGGCTAATTGAATGCCGAGTTCGATCGGTCCTTGGCTTGCTGGACCACCACGTATCGCGCACAAAATCCCACTCATCATTTCTCCTTCCTGCGTTGACCGACCATCACCAAGCGCCTTGCTTGACGCTCATAGGATCAGTTAATCAGAGTATTGCGTCCCTTCAAACCAACTGATTCTACACCAACATTGATGCTGGTAATTTGGCACTTGGTCACTCGGGCACTTGGTCACTCAGGCACTTAGAAACTAGGG
Source organism: Anaerolineae bacterium (assembly GCA_011174825.1). Taxonomy (GTDB): domain Bacteria; phylum Chloroflexota; class Anaerolineae; order Anaerolineales; family E44-bin32; genus DUEZ01. Next base: position 4,131 of record DUEZ01000086.1, read on the forward strand.
GATCAATGTACCACGGTGCCTAAGTGCCGTGGTGCCCTGGCGCCTTATTCCAACTCCAACTCATTCAGTACTCAGCCCAGCTATAAACACATCCACAGCGGCTAACGCATCGGCTTTATTCTCATAGGATTGCACTGCGATACCGGGCATATCGTTACCGGTCAGCATCTTCGAAACTGGCACCCCTCGGCGGTGGCAGCACAAAACTTGCTTACCCAAACATAGTGCGTAAGCGATCTCATAGCCCACGCCATGCGACGGGGTGCTAACCTCCGCGATCACACCGTCACAGGCCTGGATCCACGCGATGTCCCGCTGGTAGACTTCAGCTGGATCGACGATCTTCTCCAATTCCATGACCTCCGGATGGGCGAGATGTGCCGTCGGTACTTCATGCCCCGATGTGTGGAGATGCTCAACAATCGCACGATAAATCACCTCATCATCGCGCCCCCCTGTGAGTGAGCACGAAAAATAGATGTTCATCATTCAGACCTCCCCCTACGACAGGGTTTCATTGTTTTTGGACGACACGCAAGAACAAACTCTTGACGATCAATCTCGAGCATGATACCATGCTCGGCGTGCATGCTGCGATCTGAGAACGACAATGTAAGGCCCGCCGCCCGGCGATGAGCTCAGGCGGTTTTGCATTATCTTCTCGATCTGCGAAATACGTATGTCATGGCAAGAGGAGGCTGGTAAGAAATGTCGGAAAGATTCCAAGGGACCGTTAAATGGTTCAACGCGGTCAAGGGTTACGGTTTTATCGGTCGCGACGAGGGTGATGACATCTTTGTTCACTTCAGCGCGATCAATATGGATGGCTACCGAAAACTGGAGGCAGGGCAACAGGTTGAATTTAGTATCGAAACCAGTGAAAAAGGACTACAGGCAGCCGACGTAGAGCTGATCTGAACATCCTAATTTCAAGCATGCAACCAACGCCCCGCTCAAAAGCGGGGCGTTGTGTTTTTAGGGGAGAGGGGATTTTCACCCTCTCCCTTTTAGGGAGAGGGCAGGGTGAGGGTGTATTTGATCCGTTCATTGCCCCTCACCCAGATGGTACAGCAAAGGCACAGCCCACGGGATAGACCCTGTATTCCAGACCTACTTTCCTCACCTAACAACTTATGCTAATATCGATCCCAAAGAGGATCCCATGGACACGCGAGACCCCATTCGTTTCCTTCAACTTGAAGCTAACCGTCTACGTGATGAGAATCGCGAACTCAGGGATGAGTTAACCATCCTGCGTTCGTCGATTCGTATACTGAGCGCCCTCCAAGACCTGATACATCAATTGACGCCTGAAACCAATGTGATCGCCATGCTCGACGATCTGTTGGCCTCAGCACTCACCGTTCTCGGTGCCAGTGATGGATCGTTGCTTTTGATCGATGAGGACACCGGTGAACTCGTTTTCGCTGTGGTGCACGGTGAAGCTCGCGAGCGATTGACGGGCTATCGCATGCCACCAGGAAAGGGGATCGCTGGGTGGGTAGTGATCAATCGAACCCCCCAAATCGTGCGCGATGTGCGTAACGATCCCCGCTTCTACCCACGCGTAGACGAAACCCTCGGCTTTCAAACTCGCACGCTCGCTTGCGTCCCACTTCTTGACGGCGAGCGTGTGCTCGGTGTCATTGAGGCCATAAACAAGGTCTCCGATCGTGAGTTTTCACCCGAGGACCATGACCTGCTAATGATTGTCGCTCAATTAGCCGCGGTAGCCATCGCACGCGCCGAAGCCTTTGCCGAGGAGCAAGCGGGTTAATCCCTCAGCTTTGCGCCCAATTCTGATTCCAATATTTTGATCACCCTAGCTCTGACTTTAGCGACCTCTTCGTCAGTCAGCGTCCTATCGGGCGCTTGATAAACCATCGAATAAGCCAAACTTTTCTTTCCTTCTGGGATCTGCTCGCCTCGGTAAAGATCAAACAGCTTTACATCGACCAAGAGCTGCCCACCGGTATGCTTTAGCAGGGCTTCCACTTCATCCGCCTGTACCTCATCATCCACGACCACCGCCAGGTCCTCAAGAACTGGTGGGAAGGCCGGAACCGGCTCCACGACATATCCTTCCGGGATCGATTCGATAAGCAAGTCTAAATCAAGCTCCGCAGCAACCACGGGCCTCTCGGGCAGATCATAGCGCTCGCTTACCTTTGGGTGCAATTCTCCTAGGACCCCGACCTGACGTTCGCCGATGAGAATTCGGGCGCATTTACCTGGATGGAAGGTGGGGTGCTCCATGGGCTTGTACAGCGGTCCCAGATGCAATGTGGTCATAAATTCATCGACAAGACCCTTGAGATCATAAAAATCCATCGGCTTTTGATCAGATCCTTGCCATGCTGGAGGTGACCGGGGCCCGGAGAGCGCGATAACCAATCGTAGCGGTTCCTCTGGTAAATCCCCTTCCTCTGACGATACATAAACCTGTCCAATTTCAAAAAGGGCGATCCGATCTCGGATGCGGACGTTGCGCTCAACGATCTCCAATACACTGGCAAGTAGGCTGTGACGCATCACAATCCGGTCACTGGCAATTGGATTTGCTAACCGTATATACGGTCTATCATCAGGTGGAGATTCGGGGGGAAGGATACGCGTCTCACGTTCTGGTGAGGTCAGGCGATAGGTAACTACCTCTTGCAGCCCCAGCCCCACCAATACATCGCGCACTCGCTCCTCACGCTCAAGCTTTGGATTGCCATATTGGGGCGGGATCCTATCGGCAATCTGGGTCTCAGGGATGCGGTCGTAGCCGTAGATGCGAGCGATCTCCTCGATCAGGTCAGCCTGGCCGTCCACGCCTTGACCGATATCCAGCCGATGGTCGGGGGTTGTCACGCGCAATATCTGGCCGTCAACTTCCACCTTGAAACCCAATCGACCAAGGATATCGGCGATCTCGTTCACCTCGAGGAGAAGACCCAACCAGCGCTGGACGTCAGTCGGGGTGATCTCGACGGTGGAATCAATTAGCGGAAGGGGGTATTCGTCAACAAGCCCTTCGGCGATCTCCCCCCCGGCTAGCTGTGCCACAAAGATAAGGCCTCTCCGGACACCACGCTCGGCCATGGCAGGGTGCACACCTCTCTCGAAACGGTAAGAAGCATCCGAGGAAAGTTTCTGAGAAGCAGTCGTACGTCGAATGTTAATAAAATTCCATGCCGCTCCCTCGAGGAGCATGTTGGTCGTGTGCTCACTGACCTCTGACTCTGCCCCACCCATCACRCCAGCGATRGACAGRGCSCCSGCKCKATCAGCCACCARCACGGTAAARTCATCCAAWTCKCGYTCYACACCGTCWAGCGTGGTCAGGCGCTCWYCAGGYTCTGCGAGACGCGTRAGRATCSTCGGCGYTTCANCCTCCNGCYCTKTYCAYCAGCACGTCGAAATCGAACGCGTGAAGYGGCTCACCAATCTCGAGCATCACATAATTGGTGGCATCGACAATRTTATTGATCGGACGCATCCCAGCCAACCGAAGGCGGCGTTGAACCCAGTAGGGGCTGGGACCTACTTTCACCCCTTCGATCAAGCCCAGCACAAAGCGCGGATTAAGCTCTGGATTCTGAATCTCGAGTCTTACTCGCCCCTCGAGGGGAGGACCACTCCATTCCACCTCGTACGACGGCTCCTTCAATGGGACATCCGTGAGAGCTGCGATCTCGCGTGCAACGCCCAGGATGTTCGCGTTACGCGCGATGTTAGGTGTGATGGCGATGTCGAGTACGACGTCCCCCATGTAGTCCACCAGCGGCACTCCGACCGGGGCATCGTCGTCAAGGACGATAATGCCCTCGTGATCGTCAGAGATGCCGAGTTCTTTCTCCGAGCACGCCATCGAATACGACTCAATACCACGGATCTTGGTCCGCTTGAGAATCATCAACTCCTCGCCGGGCTTATGCCCGTCGTAGATCTGGGCTCCTTCACGGGCGTAGGCTACCTTGAGCGGCTTCTCCAAAGGCCCTTTTCCCGTATATTGAAACAGGTTGGGCGCGCCGGTGAGAACAACGTGTTCCTGCGCTCCATCATTCAATCGGCAAAGTACCAACCGATCGGCGTCGGGATGGGGCATGACTTCCAAAATCGCACCAACCACGATCTTTTCCGGGTCCCAGGCCAACCCTGTGACGTTGGTCTCCATTTGTCGATCCCCGCTTGTGTGACCTTCGATAATGTCCATTGGTAGGGGAAGACCGACGAACCGAGCTTCCTCGACCTCCAAACCGGCTAACGTCAAGCGATGAACGAGCTCGCTGATCGGAAGATCGATTTCTACGAAGTCCTTGAGCCAAGAAAGTGGGATTTCCATTTTTGAGTACCTCTTACCCTTGTAATATCATGTGGCACCAGGGCGCCTGGGCACCACGGCACCGGGCATTTTTCTCAGTAGAGTTAGTTCATGTCCATTTCATCAAGAGCATCGTAATTGAGCTCAAACTCTCGAACGGATAGATGTGCCCCTGGTTCATCAGAACCACGCTTGCTCCGCTTCAGAAAGGCGATATATCCATTCAGCAAACGCCGGAGTTCATTAGTCTTCGCAATAACTTGCACGAATATCTCGTCGTCGATATAACCCAAGTCTCTTGCTATGCAGAGTTGCGAATATGTCTCATCCAGAGAGCCCCGAGCGATGTAACAAAACCTCACCCCCTCCTGGAAATAATACCTACCGAAACCTTCAGCAATGTTTGCTGGAATACTTTGGACAGACCGCCGCAACTGTGTGATGAGACTCCACTTTTCTTCAGGTGGCAACTTTGGCAGGACATCGCTACACACAAAAACCGCAAGCTTTCTCGCGACTTGCCAAACTTCTAAACTGTCTAATCCTCTTGTGCCCATATACTTCTCACCTAGAATTCTGTTCCAATTCGACTGTCCTTGGTGCCTTTGTGCCCTGGTGCCCCCCTCAGAACTGCTCCAAAAACCTCAAATCATTCCCCCAGAAATAACGAATATCATCAATCCCATGTTTGAGCATCGTGATCCGTTCCGGGCCCATGCCAAAGGCGAAGCCTGTGAAGACCGTCGGATCGTAGCCTCCATTGCGGAGCACGATGGGATGAACCATCCCGCAACCAAGGATCTCCAGCCATCCGGTTCGTCTGCAAACCGGGCACCCTTCACCATCACAAATGAAGCATTCGATATCCATCTCGGCCGAGGGCTCAGTGAAGGGGAAGTGCGCGGCTCGAAAACGCGTGCGCACATGTTCTCCAAACATACGGCGGGCGAAGGCGTTTAGGGTGCCCTTCAAATCTGCGAAGGTGATGTGATGCCCGACCGCAAGACCTTCCACCTGGTTGAACTGGATCTCCGCCCGTGCGGTGATCTGTTCATAGCGGTAGCACATACCGGGCAAGATCACACGTATGGGTTCCGGCGCTCGCTCGCGCATCACATGAATCTGGCCAGGCGAGGTATGTGTCCGGAGAAGAACGCTGGGGTCCGTGGTATGGAAAGTGTCCCACATGTCGCGCGCTGGGTGATGTTCCGGCATATTGAGCAATCCAAAGTTGTAGTCGTCTGTCTCCACCTCACGCGAAAGGTAGATCTGGAAGCCCATCTCAGCCCAGATGTTATAAATCTGGCGCAAGGTCTGATTGGCAGGGTGAATACGACCGAGGATAGGTTTGCGCCCGGGAAGGGTGACATCTAATCTCTCTTCCCGCAACGACCGCTCCAACGCTTCCACCCGTAACGCTTCGACCCTGGTTTGTAAAGTGCCCTCTAGATGCAACTTTACCTCGTTGGCGCGTCGTCCCACCGCGGGTCGATCCTCCTTGGATAACTCTCGCAGTCCAGCAAGGATAACCGCCAATTCTGCTGAGCGCCCCAGGTATTTCACCCTCCACGCGTTCAGCCCGGCTTCGTCCGTGATCCCCTCCAATTCTGTCAAAGCCTGACGCTCTAGTTCTTCCAAACGCTCCAGCATGGGCCCTCCTTTCACGAGCACCTTGCTACTCTCCCCAAGCATTAAAACTACAAACCCTTTAAAAAGAAAATCCCGTCCAGCTAAGGGACGGGGAGATTTCCTCGCGGTACCACCCTTATTGGCCCAAAAGGCCCACTCATTACCGACTGTCAACGCTTAGCGTTCGCTAAAGGCTGCGATCGGTTCCTCCATGGCAACGGTGAGGTTCCGGCCCGAACTACTGACCTGATTACAGGCGTTCCCCCGGGCAGCTCAGGAGGGAACTTCGACAGGATTCTTTTGAGTCGGGGTTCCAGTCACGCCCCGCCCTCCCTGGCAAATTCCACCTGCCTACTTTCCTCCGTCATAGCCTTTGATGATTGGTGATCAATCATATCCCAAAAGCCGAGATGATGTCAACCACCTTATGTGAGCGGGGCACTCATGAGATGTCGCACCGCAGAGCCTTGTACCGTTCGCCCTGACACTTCAACAGAGAAACATGTTACCAAACACCCGGCAGCAGGCGAAAACGCACTTGAGAAGCATATTCCGGATACCCCTCCAGTTCCTCATGGAGCATCCTATCCTCCAGCAGCGTGCGAAGGACCAACAGGGTGGCAGCCAAAGCGCCCGGTAAAAAGGACCAGATCGAACCAAACAGGAGCGGATTGGAGAGCGATTGGAGGATCCCAGCGATATAGCCCGGATGACGAACATACCGGTACGGTCCGGTAGTGCAGACAGTTTGACCGCGATCATCCTGGATCCGGGCTACCGTTGAAAAATAGGCATTTGAGATCATCGCCCAGCTGAAAAGCGAGAATCCCAGCAAACTACCTATTGTCCCGATGATATGGATCCATAAATCCACTTCTCCCGTCCAGTTGTAACGCACATCCAAACCGGCGACGAGTAATAGGACGATGAAGTACATCACGCCGAACAACCCACCAACAACCTTGTCCCAATCTCTCATCCCTCTTGCTTCGGCGCGATCCGCGATGGTCCCCGGACTGTAGCGCAGTAGGAACAGGGCGTTGATTGGAGCAACCACCAGATATACGCCGATGTACACCCAACCCCATGCCCAATCGAGACGACCTGCGGCGAGGAACAGGACCGAGGCTTGGAACACCACCAACAAGGCAACTTGCACAACACGTCTCACCACACCGCGTCTAATCTCCTGTGTGTCTCGCATACCTCTTGAGGGGATGTCATTCGTCATTCGATCCTCCAGCTGTGCTAAGTATAAACTCTCGGTGTTACTTAATAAACAGACATGAGCCCATTGGAATAGGCGAGGCGCAAAGGGGGAAAAGGATTTGTGAGAAATACTTGGAAGTCTATGCGCCAATTTGCCAACTCCCTTTCTCCCTCTCCCTTTTAGGGAGAGGGCGGGGTGAGGGTAGATGTGACCGTTTAACCTCCCCTCACCCTAACCCTCTCCCCACAGGGGAGAGGGGACTTTCTCATATGTAAACACCATTCGCCACTGGCTTTCAAGCTTCTACGATACATTGGAACCATTCCTCATCCTTCTGCGTCATAGATTCAAACGACGCTATGGTCTGCATCCTAACCACTTGGAGAGTAACATGAGACCTCAACCGAACAGAAAAAAGGGCATGCTCATCCTCTGCCTCACCATCCTCATTGGATCGTGCAGCCCCTTAACCATTGATCCGACTGAGACCAAGACCGCTGGATGGTTAGATTGGGATGGGGAGGGTGGATGGAGCGGCGCATCAAGAGGTGCAGCCGAGGGCGGTTTGGTGATGGACGTCGAATCGGAAGCACTCGTGGAAGCTCCCAAGGGGTCCATGGCGATCATGGCGCCTGCGGATGAAATGGACTGGTCTTCTGAAGAACCCCGCGATGGGGATGTCTCTCAAAGGCCCAACCTCCGCGCTGGCAGTGTCGACGACAACGCCGAGTGGGATGATTATCTTCTCTACCGGCTTCGATTCGCTGAATGGAATATTCATGTGCGTGAGATCGATGTCAGCGAGCGTCATATCATTCAGGTCACCAATAAGCAAGGCCAGCCAGTGCTGGGCGCCAAGGTGACAATTTCGGATGATGCCGGGCAAGAACTTGGCTCGATGTACACACACGCCGATGGTAAAGTCTTGTTCTTTCCGCTCGTAAGCCCTGAGGTTCAACGTTATCAGATCCTTGTAGAGAAAGGATCCGCATCAACAAACTTCACCCTTAACCAGAACGAACGTGATCATACGGTCGTACTGGACGCTCAATCAGCCAAAAATCCTGTGCGTTTGGACATACATTTCCTCATCGATTCCACCGGCAGCATGAGCGACGAAATTCAACAACTCAAAGCCAACATGATCAGCATCTCGGAGCGGATCCATACATTGCCCTCCAACCCTGATGTGCGCTTTGGCATGACCATCTACCGCGACCGCGGTGATTTATTCGTCAGCCGCACCTTTGAGTTCACCCCCGATATTGAGAAATTCACTGAGGAATTGCGGAACATCGCGGCGGAGGGCGGTGGCGATTACGCCGAAAGCCTCAACGAAGGTCTTCACAACGCCATCCACCTGCCGGAGTGGAGAGTGGAGGAAACCGTCAGCCTGATCTTCCTCGTGGCAGATGCCCCACCACATCTTGATTATGCTAACGATTACAGCTATGCCGAGGATGTGTTCGAAGCGGTAGAGCGAGGGATCAAGATCTTCCCTCTCGCTTCGAGCGGCCTGGATGACCAAGGGGAGTACATCCTCCGCCAATTAGCTCAGATCAGCTCAGGAAAATTCTTGTTCCTCACCTATGGCGCTGGCGGCGCTCCTGGAGACGAGACACCCCATCATGTGGATGACTACAGCGTGCTCTCACTTGATGAGCTGGTTGTGCGGCTTGTAGAGGAGGAGCTTGCTCAGCTCTCTCTTGAACAATAGACATGGCGTATTAAAGTAGGAGCGGTTCGCGAACCGCCCTCTCCCTCAATCTGTCATTGCGAGCCCCGCAGGGGCGAAGCAATCTCCTCAACGGTAAGATTGCTTCATCGCACTGGCGTGCTCCTCGCAATGACATCTAATTTCATGCCATTCTTAAACCAGTGTAGGGGCGACCGGCCGGTCGCCCCTACTGGTAATTGTAAAGAAATATCGTAGGAGCAATTCGCCGTTTGTGCTGTGAGACGCCGAGAGAAACACCCAGCTCTTTAAGCCGGCGGCACGCCTACCATTCCGTCCCGCGTAGACGGATGTATCAGCAAGAAGAGTGTAGGGGCAATTCATGCCGTCTCGCACAGGCTCGCCGGCTGAAAGTGCCGAGTTCTTTTCTCGGCGGCTCGCGGCACGAACGGTGAATTGCCCTTACTATACTTTATGGGGTAGAACACCTTCGGCTACAGCGAGCATTATTCCGTGGACTGACCATGTCAAAGAAGGTGAACAAGGTTACAATCATGCGCACTGAACCATGAACGAAAAAGCGCCGGCCCATTCGATTTTATCAAAGGTCTTCTTCGCCCTTCCTCAGAAACCACACGTGCTGGTACTCCCTCTGGTGTTGCTTCTCGCATCTTGTACTACAGATGTGAGCGAGATCATTCAAGCTCCGCTTGGGGACACTCAGATCTCTCCTACCACAACGATGGTCCACACACCAAGACCATCAGGTACAGCGACGCTCATCCCGACCCCGTTCATCAGCCCTACGCCCCAAACCGTCGTTTTAGCAGTCCCTGCACAATGGGCTGACGCTGCCCTCGAAGCTCTCGAAGAGTTAAACGACCATGACGGTTCTTGGCAATGGCAGCTCGATATCCATGATGATCCCGTCGTAGAGCCTATGTTTGTCAGTGCACAGATCGCTCTCGTGGCTGATGCCGTGGGCATCTCTAGCGGGGAAAGACCACTGGCTTTGGTTGTCCCGTTTACCTCCCAATGGGAATCCCTCACCTTGGCGGAAGCAGAGCAGATCCTGGCGGATGGTTCTCCCTTCATCGCCGTGATGGACTGGGCGGACATGCCGGCGACTCATAAGGCTCTCAAGGTGGGCGGCCTGCGACCCGGAGCCCCCGGCTATCCCCTGATCCAATCCTGGTCGCTGGTAGCAGCCGCCGGGTATGAAGCCGCTGCGGCTGAACTGGCTCCAGTGTTAAGAAATCGCCTGATCGAGGATGCCGTCATCACTCTAACGGCTGTTGGCGATGTGATGTTGGATCGCGCCCTCGGCGACGCCATCCGTGCCGGCGAGGTATCCTATCCATTTGCCGAGGTGATCGATCTACTCACGCCTGCCGATTTGACGGTCGGCAATCTCGAATCTGCGTTGGGAGACCTTGGCTCGTCAGCCAACAAGGGCTATACCTTTCGCGCACCGAGTGAGGCCGCTGAGGTCCTTGCCCAGGCCGGCTTCGATCTGCTCTCGTTGGCCAACAATCACGCATTGGATTACGGCCCTCCAGCACTTGAGCAAGCCATGGATTTGCTTCACCAGCAGGGGGTCGCCACCGTTGGCGCAGGAGCTAACGACGCAGCCGCACATGAGCCCTATGTTCGCGAAATCCATGGTCTCACCCTGGCATTCCTGGCCTATGTCCATGTGCCGGTTGAGGTACGTGGCTTCGACACCCAGACATGGACCGCCACTTCGGACCGTCCAGGCATGGCCTGGGCCGATCCAGAAAGGATCAAGGTCGATGTGGCGACCGCGCTAAACTGGGCTGATCTGGTCATCGTCCTGCTCCACAGCGGTTATGAGAACGTGTCAGAGCCAAGCCCACCGCAAGTATCGGCTGCTCGTGCGGCGATCGATGGCGGCGCCAGCTTAGTGATTGGACATCACACCCACGTGCTGCAGGGGGTTGAATTTTACAACGGTGGTGTGATTATCTACGGTCTGGGAAATTTCGCTTTTGAAGACGGTGGCCCTCCGGAGAGTGCCTTGTTAAATGTTTGGTTGGACGAGGATGGGGTGCGAGGGATGGAATTTATACCCGTTATCATCGAGAACGACGGCTATCCCCGGCTGGCAAGCGAGAATGAGATGACCACGATCCTTCAATGGATCTACAACCTCACCGAAGCGCTCAACCAACCCTAACAATACCCCATTCCTATGCAAGGATCTGTTCGGATATTGCCATTCCGAGCACCAAAGGCAGCTCCCCGCGAGCTTGAAGCTCGCGGGGAGCTTAATTCGCTATTAACAACTACCTCGTCATCTCGAAAGAGGCCAGGATTTGGAGCAAGACCTCTTTGGTCCCCAGCAGGTAATCTTCGTAGGTCGCATCGCTAGCCGGGCCAGCACCATACTCAATCCTGGTGCCATCATCCAAGAGGATAAAAAAGGTCTCGTTGTGGTTATCCAGCGTTTCCCCATCGCCGATAAACTCAAAACCTGTCGCCTCATAGATGCGTCCGTCAATATCCACCAGTTCGACCTTGTTTTTGATCTCACCCACCCCAACACCGGTACGACCACAGATCACATAGCGGTAACCCACATTCTCTGGTGCAGAGATGGATACATATCCCAATGAATACTTGACATGCACACACAATGAATTGCCATACTGCTCTTGTAATTGCGCGATATACTCGTCGATGGACATCCCCTCGGGCAGCTCATCGGTTGGGAACCCCATGACCTCGAATTCCATGACCGTCGCCACTGCAGGATACTCAAACTGGTAACCGACGTCCTCGTTGACGTAGACCCACCAAGCATCAACAATCTCCGACCACTCCGGTGGTGGGGGAATCGGACCTGAGGGCCTATCCACCACATCGATTTGCGTGACCTGGATTTGCGTGCCATTCCAATCCGGCACACCAGCTACGAGTTCCCCCCATACAAAGATGACGTTATTGGTGTCTCTTAAACCCTCGATTTGTTCGCTCAAGGTCTCATCCTCGCTCCAGATTCCATATTGCACGTGGTAATCTCCGACCAGAGCGAAATAATCATCGCCACCCGACCTAGGACCAGGTGGGCCAGCGTAAACCACCCCTTCCCATCCCTTGACGATATCGGGTTCAAAAAATGGGCCCGGTCCATCCGGTCGTAATCGTTCCACAACGAGCCGGCAACCGCCATAGTCTTCCACACCACAGGTGAGCACGCCCCAGAAGTGAGCCTTATTCGCCGGCTCGCTTTTATCGCGGAGCGCCTCGATCTCAGCTTCGATTTCGCTGTTCGAGCCAACCAACCCGAACTCCCCGACGCCTTCAGGGACCAAGATCAAACGATCATCAAACGGATCCCCAGTTGGCAGGCTGAGGACATAGCCGTACCAAGCCTCTACCGCCTTTTCGATCAACGGAGGGGTGGGCTCTGGGGTGCCGGTCTCTGTTGCAGCGGGGGAAATGGCCGTGAGAGTTTGAGCCACCGAGGTGGCCAGTATATCCTCAGCTTGTGGACCTTCAGTCGTGGAGCAAGCCCCCAAAATCACGCTGACGATCAGCAGAACCACAATTGAATGCTTATATCTGACCAAGTATTTCATCTATTGTCCCTCAAGATTAGGGAGAGGGTTGTTATTGTCAACCAGCCCCTCCTCCCATGGAATACGATGTGATGGTACGAGCCTTATTAATTTAGGTCAAGGACGTTTAGATGGATGTTCGGCGATGAACATCACCGTATCGTGCACTGAAAAACACCCTCGAGGGGCAGGGATTGGTATATGTGGGGTGCGGGCGCAGCCCGCACCCCACATATACCAGTCTTCTTCTCGCGTTTGACCTTTTTTCAGAGAAGTCCCCATTCGCTTTAAGTGAGATGTCATAGCAGATGTTGACGCTCACCACGAGGTAGGGATTTCCTCTTCAGCTTGCCCCTCGAGGAATTCGAGCATCGCCTCTCGCCCACGGTCAAGGATGGGTGGACCGTGAGACGGAAGTAAGTGCTGGTAATCAAGCTCACCGAGACGTCGCATGGAGGCCTCCGCCATCTCGGGGTTTTGAGTGGCAAAGGCGAAGGGCGGGGAAAGTCGACCGTTACGATTCATCACCGCATCACCACAGATCATGGCATGATCCTCGGGATGGAGAAATCCGATCTGACCAGGGGTGTGACCGGGCAAGTGAATGACGGCCATGCCGTCGGCAGCTTGTCCTCTCTCAAGATCACGCGCCACGGGCAACCTCCAACCACGCCCCCTGAGGAAGAAACGCCCAAACCAAAACGACGCGCTGTGAGGCTTCAAGTTATGATATCCCATCTTGCCTGTGACAAAAGGAACCTCATCGCGATGACACAGAATCGCCGAGTTCCAGGCCGTCCGTACAGCATCTAACCCACCACCGTGATCATAGTGGGCGTGCGTCAGCAGCACGCGCCTGGGCCCACGTCCTCCAGTGGCACGAGTGATCGCTGAGACCAGTTGATCGGCGGTGTCAGGAGCACCCGTGTCCACCAGGATCCAATCCTCACCAACTCTGATCAGCCACACTGCCACAGGCCATGTAACAGGTCCGATCAGCTTAAAGGAAAGCTCCAGCCTCAAGATGTGGTCACTGACCGGCTTAAAGTCAGCCACACTTAGTCTCCTAGGGAAGTTTTTGTCAGTTGGAGGAGGAGGGCCGGTACCTCGGTTATGTTCTCAGCAGTGGCTTCGGGCACGATGATCGAAGCATGTTCGCGGTTCGAGGCTGTATCCGCCTGTGTGGTAAGCCATATCTGATGAACGCCAGCATTCTGAGCACCAAGGATATCCGCCCCCAGATTATCGCCTACCATAACGACCTCGTCAGCGGGCAGATCCCAGGTCTCGAGGACCATCTCAAATAGTTTAGGGTTGGGCTTGCGGATCCCCAATGCGGCTGAGATAAAAATCGGCTTGAAGTAGGGGCGAAGCTGTGCATTATCGATCAATCGCTGGACATTTCCCGCATCTCCGGCGTTCGAGATCATGCCCAGACACATACCCTTTACACGAAGTTCATCAAGCACCTCGTATACACCTTCCATAGGTGACCAATGCGCCTCACTGACATTGTAGAATTGGAAAATGGCGTGTTCAATCGCCTCGTCCGGAACCTCTCGATGCCCGAATCGAGCCAAAACTTTGCGTAACAGCGAGGACGTTGTCCGCTCCACCCAATCCCGCTCACGCACATGATAACTGTCCTGGATCTCCTCCATAAAGTCTTCAATAAAAGATTTCCCGTCCAGGTGATACCCATCTCGTTCTAGCTGTCTCGCCAAGTCTTGACTGCTCTCCTGAAGAATCTCAGGCCATTCACCATCGAACCGGATCAATGTCGACCCCAAGTCAAAAATCACACCTCGAATCACCTAACATCCTCCACTTCAATACTTCCGCTCTGGGTCGTATCGGTTGAGCAATGGACGCCCAGCACGATAGCGGTGCAGGTTTTCTATAAACAAATCCACCGCACGCTCGTAATATTTATCCGAGGCCCCGGCCACGTGCGGTGAGAGAATCACATTCGACATGTTCCATAGCGGGCTGCTCTGCGGCAGCGGCTCCACAGGATAAACGTCCAGCGCCGCACCTGCTAATCGCTTCTCGTTCAACGCTTCAACGAGCGCACCATGATCCACGACCCCACCGCGCGATACATCTACCAAGTATGCCGTCGGCTTCATCCTTTCAAAAACCTTCGCATCAATCAAGCCGCGCGTCTCAGGCGTGAGCGGCACCGTGACAACGACGAAATCGCATTCTGAGACCATGGAACCCACTGCCTCAGGTGGATAGAGCCGCTCGGGCAACTCGGCATCAGGGTCACCCAACCCTTCGAGTGCATAGCCCTGATCCTTCAGGTTTCTTAAATTCCTTTTGGTGGCGAGTACTCTTGAGCCGAAAGCTCGGCCGAGCCGGGCCACCTCCCTTCCAATGCTTCCATATCCAATGATGCCCAGCGTGCTTCTACATAGCTCAACAGAACGATAGCGCTTGAAGCGCTCCCCCATCCAACGCACATCTGCCACGTCATCGATCATCGTTGGCAATCGACGGCTCAATGCGAGGATGCACATCAAAGCGAACTCCGCGACCTGTGGCACACTTGCTCCACTCAGTGTAGTCACCATCACCTCGGAATGCATCAAGTCGTGCTCTGCCACATGGTCTACGCCTGTCAAATGAAGTTGAACCCAGCGCAATCTTGGGGCCACCTCCGGCTCTGGAAGAGCGGAAAATGTGTAGAGGATCTCAATCTCAGGAAGCAACTCTTTGGGTAACTCCTCCGCTGACTGGGCGTGATGGACATGAATCTTCAACTGGGGTGACACCGCCGCCAGACGTTCGATGAGTGGCTCAGGAAACGGCAGCGTGAGTAAAACATTGATTTCAGACATGCTCGTCATTGTACCTCATTCAAGAAAGCCGGTATATGGCGACATACGCCTAACCATGTTGCGCCCGATCCGTCGGGTAAGTTAGAAGAAAATTTTTCGGATCTTAAGTGAAAAGGGGCGGGATGAGCACGATGCTATATGGATCATGGTCCGGTTCTTAGCTCATCCTTGGCTTATGACAACAAGCACAAAGCTTGTCACGATACCCACATCCCTAGGACCATTCCCCCGGCGATCAAACCCATCAGGATCCAAGTGGCCCATAGAAAACCTGCGTTGACCATGACATAAAGCGGAAGTGCTGGCAGAAGGATCAGAGACAGAGCGATCGTTTGCAAACGAAACCTGTCTCGTCCAGGTGAGTTCCTATGCTCACTCATCCCAAACCAACCTTTGTGAACGCGAAAACCAGAAGTGCAATGCCGGCGATGAGAATAGCGATATAGACCAACAGTGAGCGAAGAACCGTCCCTTCTTTGCCCGCCATGCCGGCTGTGCTGGCGCCGACGATGATCTTGGTCGGAGCGACGACAGAACCGATCGCTCCACCGGCGGTTTGTGCTGCCAGGATCAAAGGAAGGCCATAGCCAAGCAGTTCAGCCGTTCTCTTTTGCAGCATAGCGAAGATGACATTGGAATTGGTGTTTGATCCGGTCATAAAAGCACCTAAGGCTCCGATCCATGGCGAGGCGAGCGGGAAGAACGAGCCTACTGCGCCCGCCAAGCCACGCGCCAAAGTATCTGTCATCCCACTATGCGACATCACAACCGCCATAGCAACCATGGCCGCGATACCTAAACTTGAGGACATGACCCGCCGGATCGTCCCGCTCACGATTCGCTGCGCGGCGCCTGCCTGGTACATACCTGTTTGTTTGTAGATCAGATAGGCGATCAGGGAGGCGTATCCCAGAATGGCGCCCGCGTGGCGAAAGAGCGGGATCACTCGCCCATACCCCGCAGGCGTTAGGAATCCCAAACTTGTTCGCATCTCTGGGAAAGACACCCGAATCGCGAATTGCCCCAAGAACGCTCGAACAGGAGGGATCAGTTGAACAATCAGCGTGATAGCGATGAGCGCTAGGTACCCCGAGAATGCCAACAGCACCGATCGCCTATCGAGCCTGGCCCCACTGTTTTGTGAGCGTTCACCGCGATACCAAGGAGTGATGAGGATCCCCACCACAAGGCCCACCATTCCTCCCCCAAATCCGCCTATGTTCCATAAGCCGTTGGTCGCTAGTCCGTACTGAGCAACTCCCATCACAGTTCCTAGAAGGAGGACCGGAAGGGCCAAACGGCGAAGGGCTTTCCAACCATCGGCCGCATGGGCAACCATGAACCCACACCCAAATCCAGCCAAACCAAGTAACGTGGCAGACATTGGAGCCAACGTCTCGCCTGGCAAACCTGTAGCGGCTATCAGCGCCTGGAAAGAGGAAGCCAGCGAACCGAAAGTCACCGCCCATGCATGACCTAGGGAGGGGATGAGCACGGCCACCAATGGAGAGAAGCCGAGACCGACCAACAAGGGAGCCGTGATGGCCACCGGCACACCAAAACCGCCTACTCCCTGAAGGAAAGAGGCGAAAGCCCATCCGATCAAGAGCGCTTGCATTCCACGGTCGGCGGTGAGGTGGGGTAAGGCGTCTCCGATGATACCGATCGCTCCCGCCTCATCAGCCACCCGATAAAGCAAGAATGCGGCCCAGATAATCAGCAAGACATCGAGGGTGAGCAGGAGAGCCTTCGCTTGAGACAAGGCCAAGAGGTTTATCCCGGCTCCAAAGCGGCTGGCAGCGACAACGACGGCGACTAACCATCCAGCTGGACCAGCTTTAGCCGCGCCCCACTGAAAGCGGATCATCAAGAATAAAATGAGCAAAATGGGTGTAAAGGCGAGGACCCAATCGACAATCATGCGTATTCCAAGCGGATCAAGCTCGGCGGATTATAGCATGGCGTACGAAGGAGGTGAATTGAGAAATTGAGGACTCCCCTGTGACCGTAGATTCTTGATCAGATTCAGTTGAAAATTCGACCCGTGGAAAGCTAAGCGGAAATCCTCAAATACCTCAGGCAGCGACTAATAATTCGTCACCACGTCGATCAAGCCGCGCTCACGGGCTTGGTGCTCGCACCAGCGGAAAACGATAATGGATAAAAAGCCAAAGACGACCGTCAGTCCGATCAGGATGACGAACAACTGCCCATCCGTTAGCTGTGAAAGCGTGGGGAAAGAAGCAGCTACCTGGCCGACCATCGCTCGTCGCAGAAGCTCGAGCCAATAGGTGAGTGGCATGGCGAAGCCAACCGGACGAAGCCAGTTCGGAAGTACTTCGAGGGGAAAGATGGCCCCACTGAAGAGATAGAGCGCACCGGCAACCGCATCTCCGATGAACCACACGTGATGTGCGATCATCATAGTCACACCGGCCAACACCAACCCCATACTCGCCAGCATGACAATCCCCAAGGTCAATGCGGCGAAAAACATCGGCCAGTTTACCGCCGCCAGGTCGAGCTGAAGGTTGAGGAACAACACCCCAGCGGTGATGGTGACCAGGACCGAGATCGTGCCGGTCAGGAAGCGTGCCACACCACGACCCACCAAGTAGAACGGCACATGGATCGGGGCTACATAGATGTATTTCAACGTCTTGTAATGCTCGCGATCGTCGATCACCGCCCATGAAACGCCGGTCATCACTGAACCGACGTAGATGTAAAAAGCGTTACCCAGGTAGATATATGCGAAAAGCGGGGAGTCAAAGGCGCCTTGAGTGATGATTCCGTACATCACCACGAGAATCGCCGCTCCGGCTATCGGTTTGATAACGGAGTACACGGCAAACAGGAAGGGATCGGTCCAGTTCGACTCGATCTGCCACCCAAGCCAAGCGGCCGTGAGAAATGAACGGACCGACTCGCGGATGTTGAGCTCCCCTTGGGACCTCCATGAGGTCTGCGTCGTGCCGCTCATCGGATTACAACCTACCGCCTGCTGTCGGTGAGTCGCCCTTCTCGTATCGCAAGGCGCTCCATGTGAGCTAATAAGTAGCGGGCGCCGACCAGGAACACCACGCTCAAGATCACCAAAATCCCGAGCTCGATGGGGACGCTAAGAAACCCGAGCGACGGTCCGGACGGAAAAACCAACTGACGCATGGCGTCCATCCCGACGGCGAGCGGGATGATCGATGCACCCGCGGCAAACCAAAAACCGAGGCTCTTCAATGGGAAGTAGAAACCGGAGAGCAAATAGATGGGCTCTTGAGCGAGACTAGCGAGGTGCCAGGCTTCCCGGTTCAATAGGAGAAAGAGGGACGAGAACATCATCCCCATGCCATACAGCGCCACCATGGTTAAAATGAATGTGCCAAAGAGAGCCGAAAACGAAGCCACTGTGAATTGGACCTCAAAAAGCAAGCCACCAACGAAGACGATCACAAATGCCCGCAGCGTAGTGGCAAGCATCCCTCCAAGAGCCATGCCCAGCAGAATCGCCATCATCGAGTTAGGAGCGATGATATAGAGCGCAAGGTTACCTTGCTCCTTCTCCCAAAAGAGCTGGCTCGACATACTCCACAAGATGTTCATCCAGAAAGCTGTCATCGCCCCGCCCATGACCACAAAACCGACGTAGGTTTCAGGTGCTCCGATGGCACGATAAACAAACACATACGCCGATACCGCCAGGAGCGGTAAGAAGATTTCGAAAAACATCCATGATTTTTCGCGCTGCGCGCCGATCACCCGCGGATAGGCGCGGGCGATTACGGTTTGGAAGAAGAGCCGGGTTGAGTAAGGCTTGGCGAAGTTAGTTGCTCTCTCCACGTTCTACCTCTTCCATGCTCATCCCAACCAGATGGACGAATACGTCTTCCAAGGACGGCTCACGCTTCTCCAAATTCTGTAGGTGGATATCGTGGGCGGTCAATTGATTGACCACAGCCGCGAGCACATCCTCCTCCTCCAAGACAAACTCCAGTGTTGCGAAGCCATCTTCAGGACAGTACGTGAAGTGACGAACCCCGCGGATGCGTTCAAAGGTTTCAGGTGGCGTACCATCCAGTGGGCTGACTTGCAGTTGGAAGATCGCAGCTTCCTGAAGCTGGTGTTTTAGGGCTGCCGGGGTGTCGCAGGCCAAAACCCTTCCTTCATTGATGATCGCCACACGGTCGCATAATTGCTCCGCCTCAACCATGTAATGGGTGGTGAGCAGTATCGTGCGATCCTGCTTCTCGTCCATCCATTCCCGAATGAAACTTCGCACATCGCGCGCCGCACCGACGTCCAAACCCAAGGTCGGCTCGTCGAGAAACAGAACCTCTGGGTCGGTCATGAAGCCGCGCACGATGTTCATCTTTTGTCGCAGTCCGGATGAGAGATCGGAGGATTTGGTATTGAGCCGGTCGCCTAGCCCGACCACCTCCAAGAGTTCTTTGATACGGCGGTTGGCCTCCTTGGAAGGAATACCGTAGAACTGCGAAAACATCCACAAGTTCTCCCGTACGGTAAGCAGACCGTAGCCGGAAGACTCTCCGCCCGAGACCATGTTGATGCGAGCACGGATTTCATGGGGCTCTTTCGTCACGTCAAAGCCGGCGACACAGGCACGGCCAGAAGTAGGTGCCAACAACGTGGTTAGGACCTTGATCAGAGTGGTCTTGCCGGCACCGTTTGGACCGAGTAAACCGAACAACTCGCTGCGCGAGACTTGGATGTTTACATCTTTGAGAGCGACCAGTTCCTTGGGGTCACTCTTTTTCCCGCCACGGATCTTGTAGACGCGCGTCAAAGCTTCGACTTGAATTGCAGGGATTTCCGACATTGTGAGATAACCACCGCTTTCGGAGAACGATCGAGTATGTTAGCACATTTGTTTCATTGCGTCAAGATGGAAGCCTTCGCGCTTGTACGAATACTTCGGCGCACGGATCAGATCCGTCAACCACATTATTTTGCCGAAGCGAGGGTCTTGGTCTTGTCTTCATCCCTCGTCAGTCATCCTCCGACAGTCACCCTGAGCCAGTCGAAGGATGACTGTTGATAGGTGACTGTCGAGCTGGCGGGAGCTTCAACAAGAACAGGGTAGGGGCGGTTCGCGAACCGCCCCTATAACATTGTAGGTTAATTGATCCGCTTCGGTAATTACGTAAGAAATCTCGTGGGGAGCTCCAAAAACACCTTAAAACATTGAAAAATACCGCTTTTTAGTACCTAGGAGTCAACCAGCGTAGGGATTCCGTCGGTGAGTCGTCAGATTGTTGACAAGCTTAACTATACGAAATTCTTATATAGTATTGGTGGAAGGGCGGAATCTCTTCTTCTCCTCCTTAAAAGAGAGTCGGGGTCGGCGTCCCCGGCTCTCCTGATTCTGACATCAATCTGTGCTATTCCCCCCGCGTTGATGCATACGTAACCCACTTGACTCAGATGAATATCCTGAGCGCACCCTCGTCACACGAACTGGCATCGTTTAACCAACACATTCCCCTAAACCAAATCATACATTACTCGTAGTAGATCGTTGGGCGCGCTTTACGATCCTTCGGAAGAACCCACGCTTTTTGATTTGCTCCGTACCCATACTTGGCTTTCGATCATTCGAGCGTTGGGGATGAAAATACGATCCTCCCCCAAAGCAATCTCCGCGCTCAGTGTACCAATAGCCTCCAGGGTGCCCTCTTGGTTGTCTATCACAATAAGCTCACCCAGAGGAAATTGTTCGCGGGCATAATAACCCGCCAATATGTTACCCGCGACACCTCGAGCCCCAAGCGCAAAAGACAGAACCAATCCCGCCACAAATACAGTTACGAGGTTCGTGAAAGTTTCTGTCAGCAGTGTAAGGTTGAGACCTAGCTGATCAACAGCCAGGATTACGCTAACCACAAGCAAAAGAACCTGCACAAATTGGCCAAGCGGCTGGTGGAATTCAATCCCCATACCCGCCGCTGTTGCTTGTGACACTCGACCAAGAAATTGAGCCAAGAACGCACCAACGATGAGTACAAGGGCAGCGGCCAGCAGGCGAGGCAAATAGCCGATAAGTCCTTGCAATGGCAGCACAACCGCCATGAGACCAAACTGCTCGAGCGCCAACAAGATGAAGCCGAGAAACACAAGCCAAAAAATCACCAGTCCAATCAGCTCGCTTGCTGAACGAGTGATCCCAGCCTGGGTGAAGCCCTCTGCTAAACCAACACGTTCAAAGATCCCGTCAACCCTCAGGCGTCTTAAAAGCCTTTGTGTCAATGCTGAAATTAGACGCGCAAACAACCAACCCAAGATTAACAAGATGATCACGACCAAAATGGTCGGCAGCCAGGCGATCACCTGATCCCATAAATCGGAAATTGAATCCTGTAAGTACACGGTGTCAATCATCGTGATCCTCCTTCAACCCAGGTCTATTGTGCGAACCGAAAATCGGTTCTAGGAGAACTCTCATCATACTAAGCACCCCCACGCCAGCAAATCGCATCATCTGCCTCCCAAGTTCGGCGAGATGAATGCGATGAACGAGGTTGCGTCTCATCCGAAGGGTGGCAGTCTCCTTCAAATCCGGCACGTTCAGTAGCGATTGATTGAGATCGGTCGCCACCCATAATTGGTCGACGACCTCGAGACAGGAATCGCAAATAGACAGATGCTCGATTATAGCGACGTTTCCGCTCTCATCGAGACGGTCTGCGATGAAGTCCTCCAAGTGATCTTTTGTCGGGTGGGAAGTCATGGCATTCCACCTCCATCGCGTAATCGCTGGAGAGCGCCCCTCAAGGCTAAGCGTGCACGCTGGACACGCATCTTGGCTGCACTTTGACTTATCCCTAGCATCTGTGCTACCTCGGCATACGATCGACTTTCCACATCGCGCAACTGTAAGGCTGTGAACTGATCAGGTTGAAGCATCTCCAACGCTAGAGCTAATTCTTCTCTCCCCGTCATACCTTGCCAACGCTGGTCCAACCCTTCCGCCATCTCGATCGGTTCTCTCACGTCACCCAACTCTTCCTCCACCACCGCTGGTCGGCGAGACCTCATCCGCAATTCATTCTTACATGTGTTGATGGTAATTTGGTTGAGCCACGTTCTAAATGATGCTCGACCCTCAAATTCTGGAAGGCCTCGGTGGGCTTTGAAAAATACATCTTGTACGATATCCTCAGCATCCAGAGCATCGCCCATGAAGTAATAGCAGACGCGCCAGACAGCAGCCTGATGTCTTTTGACTAGTTCTTCAAACGGTCGATCGTCTTTGGCGCCTCGCTTTTTGCACAGATCCACTAAAGCTTGATCTGTAAGTTCAGTGAGATCTGCTTCCGCCATGTCCTGTCTTTCCAACTCGGTGGGCAAGCGATACGAATTTTTGCTGACCCAAATACGTGAACCGTACCTGAAAAGCCTCTTTCCAATCACGGATAAACGATTTTTTTATACCAGCTTTTCACAACCATCGACGCGCGGATGATCTGTTTATCGCACATACTATAGTACAATCCGTCGCTAACATAAAAAACTAACGTACACCTGGTGGGTAAGGTAGACCTTACGGGAGCCAAAACCCAATCATCACAGATTGAAGCGAGACCGAGCTTATCCTCCTCGACACATCATATCAGACCAGATTCACACCAGCGGGGCCTGTCAATCCTGTGAGACAGGCCCCGCATGTAGGATCAATTAGGTCGACGATAGAACCAAAAAGCCCGCTAAAGCTCTGCCGTTTAGTCCTTGGAGGAACGGATCCTCTTCAACCAGCCTTCAAGTTCGCGAGCGGCGATATCCCGACTCCCGAGTCCGAACGCAAGAGCGGCCGCTATCGCGATCGTTCCCAGCACGATCCCAAAGGCCATGTTCACGATATCCTGGGCGATTCCTGTTTGACGCAGCGCCAAGGCTCCCGCGAAAACAATGATCGCCACGCGGGATATCGGGGCCAAAAGATTCGCCTGCGGTCCTGCGGTATCACGGACCACACGGTCCGCGAGCCCAGCTAAATACAAACCCAAGCCAAAGATGAACAAGCCCAGTAACACACCGCCGGCTGCCACCAGAAAGTCGGAAACCAGCTGAGCGAAAATCGTGAAACCAAGCAGGTTGGCCGATTCGATGACGGCAAAAAGCATAATCGCCACCGTTGTAAGGTAACCAACGATCTGAGAGGGCGTCCGTTGACCCTCATTAACCACGCCGCCGAGACCAATCCAGCTTAGCACTTTGTCGAAGCCAATTCCTGTCAGGAAATTGGTGATGAAACTTCCCACGAGGCGGGCGACAAAGTAAGCAACACCGATCAGCAAGAGGGCGCCGAAGATCGCCGGTAAGGCATTGAGCAGCGTGGTTAGCATTTCAGAAGCCGGACGAGAGACGGCATCGATTTGCAATGTGTTCAAGGCCGAGATCAAGATCGGGATCAGGATCAATACGTATACGATTGTCCCAATCACATCAGAGATCTTCCGACCACCAAGTGCAACTTCCAGCCCAGATTGCTCTCCAAGACGGTCAACCCCGAAACCCACCAAGAGATTGGCCACGATCTGACGCACAATCCGGGCACCCAACCACCCAACCAACAGGATCAAGGACGCACCTAGAATGTTGGGCAGCACACCGAGGATCTCGTTGACCATCCCCTGGACTGGTACAAGCAGCCCTTGTAAGCCCAGCGCGTCAAGAACTGCAGGCAGAAAGAGCAGAAAAACCAGCCAATACACAACGTTGCCAAGCGTGTCGCTAATCGCAACCCGCTCGGGGGTCTCGATATCTGCGTGGGTGGATATCCGCTCATCAAGCTTTGCCGTTTTTAGCACGCGAATCACAACATATTTAAGGGCGCTTGCGACGATCCAGGCCACAAGCAAGAGAGCGCCTGCCCCCAAGAGCATGGGGAGATAGGAGAGTACCGTGTTGAGCAACTCGTTGATCGGTTCGGCTACAATCGTTAGATTGAGGGCTTGAAGGAAGGCGACGATCACAAAAAGCATGATCAAATAGTAGATCACCCTCGAGATCCAACGTGTGATATCGATACGCTCAGCTGCGATCTCATCTGGCCCGGCAATCATGTTGGCAATCCTCATGTCGAGCTTGGTGCGCCTGAGTGCACCCCGTACGATAGCTGCCACGATCAGTGCAACCAGCCAACCACCAATGAGAATGCCTACCGCCGCCAACGCAGTCGGTAGATAGTCCCCGAGGGTCTGTATAAATTCTTGGATAAACTCGGTCATGATAATTTCCTCCGTTTTATAGGTTGTGCTTCAAATCCATTATCCAGATTTCGTCTCTTCAGTTCCCCAGCAATAGCAGCTCCTTTCATCTCTTTGACTCGCTTTAATAGACACCAAAAACGGACACAAAGTCACAACCAATCTGTGGAGGAACAGGATCGAGCTTTTAATCAGCTGAGTTCAACCCGACGAGAAGGCGTTCAACCGAGATTGCCAAGGCTTTTTTCGTCCCCCTTCTTGAAGCTTGAGAATAATCTTTTACGCCACTGAAACGTGGCCAACCGCGAGAAGAGGATCGGTTAGCCGTGTTCTACTTGCTGAAAGCCTCGATCCCATGAGATGCTGGAACCCGCCATTTTGGTAAAGTGGAGCGACCTTCGTACTGGCGCCATATCTCAATAACCCTTATTGCCCCCTCAAACCACTAAGGTTCCGAAGCTTCCAAATGTACATCCGATCTGCACATCCAACAAGAATATTCACACTTGACACTGATCACTAAAAGTGATGATCTGATCACCGCAGGTGATCATCTTGAAGAAGAATAAGAACTCTCAAGAATTATTGTTGGAAAAGTTGTTTTCATCGCGTGTGCGCATTCGATTGCTCACCATATTTATCCTTCACCCAGATGAGCAATACCACATACGTACGCTCGAGACTGAAGTCGATGCCCAATACAGTGCTGTTTGGAAGGAACTTAAAAACCTTGAGCAGATTGGTCTTTTAGAGAGTGAATTCTCGGCGGGACGGAAGTTGTACCGACTAAATACCGAATTCCCGTTAATAGAGGAATTTAGAGGCATTCTGTTAAAGACTGTGGGAGTGGGGGATCTTATCCGACAAATTCTCAATCAAATTGGTGGGATAGAAGAGTCTTTTATCTTCGGGTCTTTTGCCGAAGGAGAACCCAATGCAGAATCTGACCTGGATTTAATGCTCATTGGGCAGGTAGATCTATCTGAACTATCGCCAATGATTCTTCAGATGGAGGAGAGGTTGGGCAGAGAAGTCAATTACATTATCTATACTTCGAATGAATGGCAATCTCGCCTCGAAAGTAAAGATCCCTTTGCAACGAATGTCTACAATAGCCCGAAGATCGTTCTAATCGAGAGCAATGATGCCATATGAAGAGCTTCTTAATCGAGGTCGCATAAGACCTTATGCTGCAAGCGGTAAAGAAATCGAGAGCCTTCTAAGTATAGCTAAGAGGGATCTTTCAACCTCTGAGGCAATCCTCTCCGAAGACCCGGATTGGAGTTACAACATCGCTTACAATGCTATTCTTCAATCCTCTCGTGCGTTGATGCTCTCCAAGGGGTTTCGTCCAAGAGGTGAAGGGCAACACGTGACAGTGGTCTGATTCATTCGGGAAACACTGGGACAGGAAAGAACCTCACGACCCTGCCCCTTCCATCCGCCGGACCTACGAGCCCTTATCCAGGAACATTTTTACACTCCATCAAAACGCCCCTCTCAAACATCTACGGTTCAGAAGCCTCCGTGTCCTCAACCGGAATGCTCATTAAGTGCAGAGACACGGGTCGGTTCAGGGCTTGGGACAGTTGATCCCTCGCTACCTCGACAAATCTCTCGGTGACCGGTCCTCTGGCATAGACCGTAGCCGACACCTGAAGCTGGTCTCCTCGATCATCGAAGGTAAAGTCGACAATTTCGAGGTCCGTGACCTCCTCCAACTGCAGATGCAGGACATGATCAATCGTTCGGCGGAGACGCGACTCCTGTACCGAATCCACAAACACCACCCCCAGAGGGACGGCAATCACCACCAGTAATGCAAGCGAGACCACCAATCCGTAGCGCAGGTGCACTTCTCGCTCGGCCCGAGCAGTCGGTCGGAATCCAAGCAGAAGCAACGTCACTGAACCCGCGAGCGTGATCGCGATCAGGTTGGTGATGAAGAGTAAACCGCCTCCCCCAGCAATTCCCGGATCACCCATCGCCAAGCCCACACCGACTACGCCCAATGGTGGGACAAGCGCCGCGGCGATGGCAACACCAGGTAACGAGGCAGCGACGTCCTTCCGGGCCACAGCGTAGGCGCCAGCGGCACCTGAGGCGAGAGCAACGGCGAGGTCAAACAGGTTGGGATGCGTGCGGGATGCGATTTCGTGCGTTACCACGCGCAGTGGGGAGAGAGCAGTCAGAAAGACGGAAAGGCCTATGGCCAGAGCGACACCCTTAAGCGCCGATTCAAAAGCCAATCTCAGAAGCCGGATGTCGCCCTGCACGATGGCGAGGCTGAAAGCCAAAATGGGGGTGAAAAGTGGCGCCACCAACATGGCCCCAATGATCACCGCAGTGCTATCCTGTAAGAGCCCATAGGTGGCGATGATCGCTGATAAACCCATCATGATGAAGAAATCCACGTCGGGTCTGGCATCACGACGGACTTGACGATAAACCGTCATCTGTTCTTGGCGTGAAAGCGTCGGCAGTGCTCCAAACAACGCATTCCAAGCCCGCTGCAGCCAGAACCGCCGCAAGCCGCGGAAGCGTTTCACCATCACCACCGGCGATGGGCAGGCCCAAGCCACCTGCTCGGGCAAGGTCCCAAAGAGCACCTGATCGATCAGGCTCTCATCGGATGCGCCGACAAACACCAAGTCGCTCTCGGCTCCCGCCTGGGCGATCCCCTCCACAACACTATCGGCGGTCACCACCCTGCTCTCAATGGGAATGTCCTCCGCCTCATCAAACCCTTCTAGCACTTCCGCCATGTCCTTCATCTGTTCGCGCATCGCGGCGAGGGTTTGCTCAATATAAACCTGACCTGTAGCCAATTCCTCCTGAGAGGCCTCAGGGCTAGCGACATAGACCGTTTCGGTTGTCGCTCCATATTGCCGCGCCAAAAGCAGGGCCAACCGGGTGGCAAGCGGTGCGTGGGGACCACCCGCCGTGGGGACCAGAATACGGCTCATTTGAAGCAACGGCTTGCCTTCCACCACCCCTTCACCCTCGCTACCTTCTTCCTGGGGTGGCATGAGAGGACCTTCGGCTTCCGTTAAACGGTCTGGATGAATTGCCACAACGGCAACATCACACGGCGCCTGGCGTACGACAGGATCGAGCACCCTCCCCATACGAACATCCTGTCGTGCCGAACGAATCGGCCAAGACATGAGGATCAAATCGCACCGCTCCTCATCCGCCGTATCAAGGATCCCTTCAGGAACGCTGCGTGCTAGTCTGGTTATGGGGAAGGTCGGCACGCCGCTCCTCGAAGCCATACGGGTTGACCATTGGAATAATGTATTTCGCTCATGAGCAATGCGGCGACCCTCGGCGATGGCCAAGGGGTCAGCGATCGGGATGACCTGCAGGGGGATCACTTCACCATCCGTCTGGCAGGCGAGCGCGGTTGCAAGACCTAGGAGGATGTTCCTCTCGACCCCTCTGCTGAGGGGGACCAGAATTCGATAGGCACCTTCCTTCTTCTCGCGATCCGGTTCCAGTCCAAAGATCAATACGCCCTCCTGAGCTTCCATCAGATGTGTCCGCCCATAGGTCAGATAGACGACCAACCCCAGCACGAGCCACAATCCCCCACCGATCATCCCATGGGCAGGCAACGCGAAAAGGAGCGCCACGCCGACAGCCAACGCCGCTGCGGGTACCAGGGGGAAGAATGGCACAATGACCAATCGCCGCCGTTCAGGTTCAATCACCCGACTCCGAATGGCCGCCAGATTAAGGAGAAGCACAGGGAGCAGGAACATGCCCGCAGCAACGTCCATCAACCAATCCGCAGGAACCCAAAGGATCAGAGGCGTTGCAACTAGAAAAATCAAGCCAAAGAGGAAAGGCTGCACTCGGAATGGGCGCCGCATGCTACGCAGGATCGCAGGTAGGGCGCCCTCCCGACTGAGAGCATGCAATTCACGGGCGGCCGTCATCAAGCAGGCATTCGCTGCGATAAGTAACGAGGCCGCCGCTACAACGTGGATCACCCACTCCGCGAAGGAACCAACCGCCCCGATTGCGCTCGCCAGAACCGTACTTCCCGGAAGTGTACCTGGTGGGAGGATGACCGCAGCCATCAATTGGGTCACCACCAGAATCAACCCGCCGACAACAAGGGTCGCCATCAACCCGCGTGGTAAGGAACGCCCCGGATCTCTGATTTGGCGACGGGAGGACAAGACGGCCTCAATAACGACGTAACTTATGGCCATCAGGCTTGCCGCGCGCATAAAGTCACTGGTGGTAGTCGTTGAGGGTGCAGCCCTGAACTGCAAATCGACGAACCGCAAGTTGTCAAGAACCAGAACCACTAGAGTTATGATCAAAATCAAGAACACAGGCCAGAGCAACTCGCGGCGAGGGAGCAGGCGAAAGAGTTGGACGATGACGAGAGCAGTGAAAAGACCCAGCGATAGGTAAGGGGTAATCTGGGCCAACCCCGGGAAGAGCAAAACGAGATGATCTCCCGCTGATCGCATGAGTGCCGCCGCCAGAACGATGTTGCCCGCCAGCAGGGACCACCCGGCAAAGAAACCTCCCAGCCTCTCCAATGTCTCGTGAATCAGATTGTATGTCCCACCCCGCTCGCTGCTCCCACCAAGCAACTCAAGGATGTTTAGCAGCGTCAATCCCAAGACGATAAAAGTTAACAGGGAGGCTACGGCTGCCACCGGGCCAATCAATTCCAAGGTCCGGCTGGAAACCAGGAAACTCAAACCCAGCACCACGACCAGGCCTCGGGCAGAAACCTGGCCAATCGTTGTAAGCCTCTTGCCTAATCGAAGCTCGCCGAGGAAATCTTCTGTTTCGCGTTCCATATTTTTCCCCATTCTTACGTGTTCAATGCTGTCTGATGATCCTACCTGCCTGGCTTTTCACCGACGATCTGGAAGCACTATCTTATGAATACACATATCTATGACAAGAGTCAGCGTCTCGATTTGGGATTCAAGATGTCCGGTTTCGTGCTCAGAAACCAACCTGAGACAACGGCTACAGTTGAAGATTTGATTAGCAATCACATGGTGTCATTCCCTCGGATTGTACATCATCTCTGTTTTATTACTGTCGAAGGACAAATAAAGGTACGATCGTTTCGTTTCGGGGGTACTTGATCCTTGCGGGAACTTCGGCATGATGACCGATTTCTACGACAACCCGCCAGACTCCTGATCACCGCCTAAAATTGGACCCTCCGGAAAAAAATTCTCTTTACCAATTCAGTTGTGATGATGTATAGGATGGTGATGCCCAACAATACCAGGATCACGGAAAGAGGCAGTGGTGTGAAACCCAGCGGCTTGCTGATCGGCGAGTAAGGAAGAACGAGTGTAGCCACGGCAACAATCAAGGTTCCGATCATCAGGGAGGTGCCTGGTCTGCTCTTGAAAAATGGTAATCGAGTTCGAATCACGAGCATAATCGATAATTCTGTCATCACAGATACAACAAACCATCCTGTCCGAAATTGATCGTTTGTAGCATCCAAGACAAGGAGCAGGAATCCGAAAGTGAGATAATCGAAAGCCGAGCTCACGACGCCGAAGGTGATCATAAAATTTTGAATGAAATGCAAATTCCAACGTCGCGGTCTCTCGAGGAGATCACGATCAACACGGTCATTGGCGATGGCAAAGGCAGGAAAATCGGTGAGGAAATTGGTGAGAAGGATTTGCATAGGCAACAGTGGCAAGAAGGGCAAAAAGAGCGACGCCCCGGCCATACTAAACATGTTACCGAAGTTGGCGCTGGTGGTCACAAACACATACTTGAGCGTATTGGCAAAGGTAGAGCGCCCCAAGAGGACTCCCCGACTAAGCACGGCCAGGTCCTGTTCGAGTAAAACAAAGTCGGCGGCTTCCTTGGCCACATCCACCGCCTTGTCGACCGAGATCCCCACATCAGCGGCATGCAGAGACGGCGCATCATTGATGCCGTCACCCATATAACCCACAACGTGCCCTCTCTTCTGTAATGCCAGGATGATGCGCTCCTTTTGATTGGGATCTACCTCGACAAAGAGATTGGTTCGTTCGACTTTCTGCCAGAGGGCCTCGTCGCGCATCTCGTCAAGCTCAGCCCCGGTCAGGACGCCGACTACTTCCAACTCAATCGTCTCCGCGGTGTGCAACGCAACCAACTTGTTATCACCCGTGATGATCTTGAGGTCGACCCCCATTTTCTCCAACTCATCGATGGTCTCCTTCACGCTAGCTTGGGGTGGGTCGAAGAAGAGCAAGTAACCTTCGAAGACCATATCATGCTCGTCATTCCGCGAGTACGAGATTTGTTGCAAGCTCAACCTCGTCGCCACACCCAAGACCCTGAAACCCTGCCCGCTCCACCCCGCGAAACGTTCCCCAATATGCTTCCGATGTTCATCGTTTATAGGTACCGCGATCTCACCATCTCGAACCTGCGTGCACACCGCAAGCACGTTAACTAACGCTCCCTTCGTTATAAGTCGATGCTCAGCACCCTCCCTTACCACCACCGTTAGACGTTTGCGTACGAAGTCATACGGTATTTCATACACCTTTTCAACTCCACTTATATCAGGAGGTGCATGGGTTACGATGGCTTCATCCAATGGGTTAGCGAGCCCTGTTTGGAGACGTGCGTTGAGGTAGGCATGGCGCAAGACATCATCCGAGGCTTGACCTTGAAAGTCCAACGCTCCATCCAACTGAACCACACCTTCCGTGAGTGTGCCTGTCTTGTCGGTGCATAGCACGTCCATGCTGCCGAAGTTCTCAATGGCGTTTAACTGGCGGACGATGACACCCTGAGCCGCCATGGACTGTGAACCTTTGGAAAGATTGACGCTGATGATTGCTGGAAGCAATTCCGGCGTTAGGCCTACAGCCAGTGCGATCGCAAAAAGGAGCGAGTCGAGAATCGACTTGTGGAAGAAGACATTAATCGCAAAGACAGACACTACCAAAACCAGCATCATCCTGGTCAGCAGATAGCCAAATCGCCTTACCCCACGCTCGAATTCCGTCTCCGGTGGGCGCAGGGAAAGGCTTTCCGCAATCTGACCGAATTCGGTCCCTTTCCCGGTCCGGACAATCAGGGCGCGGGCGGTACCGCTGCGTACGTTGGTGCCCATAAAGACACAATTGAATCGTTCGGCGAGGCTGGCACCGACAGCTACTGGATCTGGCTTCTTCTCCACCGGGAAGGTCTCCCCGGTGAGCACCGCCTGATTGACGTAGAAATCGTTGGCCTCCAGCAAGACCCCATCGGCGGGTATCAAGCTGCCAGCTGAGAGCATGACGACATCCCCCGGCACGATCTCTTCTGCTGGAAACGATTGCGATTCTCCGTCACGAAGGACCGTGGCACTGATCTTCACCTGATCGCGCAACTTCTCGATCGCGGCGCTAGCGTTGTACTCTTGGACGAAACTGAGCACGGCGCTGCCAAGCACAATCGTCAGCACGATCAGGGCATCCACCCAATCTTGCGTCGCTGCGGATACAACAGTGGCAAAGAGCAAGATAAGGATGAGTGGACTCTTGAACTGGTTGAGGAAAAGTTTTAAAGGCGTAGCCTTCTCGCGCGCTTTAAGCAGGTTAGGGCCAAACTGCTGCAAGCGATTGCTCGCCTCAGAATTTGTCAATCCCTCGGGAGAGCTTGCCAGAGCTGCCAGCAAACTTTCGGAGGTCTGACACCAATAGTGATCAAGGGCGGTTGGTTCCATGGTTTCGCATCTCCAAAATGAGCACGTCCAAGATCATAGCGCATTACTGGTGTCGCAGAAACTTCATGGGTCGTTTTACCCGCTTGGTCATCCCGCCGACCGGCACCACGCTGATCGAGCCATCGATCTCAAGGACGGCCATTTCAACATCCCCGAGATCTTTGACGCCGTGTTCTCGCAGTGCGGCCTCAAGCATCTCCTGATCAATCCCCTCATGGCGCAGGTGATCCGCGATGACCTCGCCGCGCAGGACAAGCAGAGTGGGTGTTCCCTCCACCAGATGGCGCAACTGGGGCCAGCGCATGCGCAACTGGGAGACAATCACATTGAGAACAAGAAGAACAACCGCAGCCAGAATCCCTCCTATCAGCGAGGTATCAGGACCCACCATGGCATTCTGAACAGCATTCGCTAACAGGAGCAGCACGATAAGGTCGAAAACCGTCATCTGACCAATTTCGCGCTTGCCGGCTAATCGCAAACCTACAAGAAGGACCAAGTAGATTACTGCTGTGCGAACGACAATATCCCAGGCCGTCACAGCCAATGTCATCATATCTTCATCTCCTGACATATTAGATGCTTTACTCAATAAGAGAGGCTAGCACATGTATCTTGGCGTGAAGACCTTGAGTTGTCAATATCTAAGCAGCCGGAACACTAAGATTTTGTATCCTACTTATTTTACTTACAGGTGCTTTTCCCAAAGAAAACTTCGAATCGGCCAGAGCAACTTGACTCTCCTTGCACAATCGCTTCTCGGGACCCCTATGATGGCACGAGTTCAAAAGATTACATGTGGTACTAGTTCGGCAGTAATAGAGTAGAGGTTGAGTTGATGAATGGCCATTCGCAATTGTGATCCCGCTAGATGGCAACCCAGCTTTCAAAGCAGAGGCGTTCAAAGGCAATTGATACGATTCTCGTGTTTAACGTTTTGACTTCGCGCTATGAACGACTCATAAGTTATACTCAAGCTGGCAGAATGCATTTTTTAAGCAAAGCACAGCTACGAAAACGATGGAACTTCGTGGGAATTGAGCCCTTCACTTTATTGGAAAGGGAAACAACAGACTCACGACCATCAGCTTACAACCATCCCATTCCAGGAATATCAATGGAGGATAACGCTATGACGCAGAACAAAACTTCCCAAGGGGAGGATTGGGGATACGAATTTTACCCGCGCGCATATCCCCATGCTCCTGGACATCCGCGGTTGGACATCACGATTCCTAAAACTCCCACCGGTCGTCATTTCGATCCAGTGACTGTACAACTTCTGGTCCGAGCCCGCACCCACATTACATCAGGTGGTGTTGAAACGATCAGGATTCATCACCCGTGGCCGCACGAAAGTCACTTTCAAGCATGTGCTGGACGAATCATCATCGAGGACCGATATGACAAAAAAGTAGAAGCTTTCACCTTTGGTGGAAACCTGAACATTCTGATAGAAGAGAGAGATACCCAGTGTGTTTTTGAATCGCCTGCTCCTATTCTCGAGCTCATCAGCACAAGTTCAATCGCAACTGTGCTTGCAGAAGAAACAGAGATTTTGCTTGCCGAGAGGCGAGCTGAGTGGTTGCCTGATATCGAAGCCTATGAGCAAAGATTGACGAATGTCTCACCACTTGATCTTTACACCACCTGCTTAGAAACGCTTAGGCAGAAACATGAACATACGCAACACCTAATTGAAGAGACCCATCAATTGATTCACTTCATCCACGACGAGATCCATACCCTTAAAGAGCAAAACCTTTGGCCGGACAAAGTTCCTACACTTGCAGAAGTACTCTAATTTAAGACGCAAATCCTCCATCATCAGCCATCCTATAAAATTCCGAAATAAGGGTTTACTGCTGATGATTTATTTTTTCTTTGGTTAATCAAGGAAAACGCTACCAAGCTTCCACCTTGATCCTGGAGATACCAACGACCTACCATATGCGTTATTATTACCAGCATTACTCGACGAGATCACAACCGTCTGTATATTAAGCGAAGGAGGACAATTCGATGCAGGAAAACCTCATTCAATGGCTCGAGAATCCTACCGTGCGCGGCACGCTAATATCGATCATCGGTGCGATCGTGATTGCTATCATTGTCCGCATCTTGCAACGATCTTTCGACCGTAGGATACAAGAGTCTGACATACGCTATAGGGTACGTAAGCTGATCGGGTTATTGGGTTACCTGACAGCTTTTCTTTACATCACCCTTGTGTTTAAGGACCAATTAGGGCATTTGACGGTCGCTTTTGGTGTCGCCGGTGCCGGAATCGCCTTCGCTCTGCAGGAGGTGATTGCCAGTATCGCTGGCTGGGTGGCGATTTCGCTTGGCCATTTTTATCAGGTTGGCGATCGTGTGCTGTTGGGCGGGGTCAAAGGTGACATCGTGGACATCGGCGTTTTGCGCACAACGCTCATGGAGATCGGCGACTGGGTGGGATCTGATCTTTACAACGGTCGTATCGTCCGTGTCGTTAACAGTATTGTGTTCAAAGAACCGGTTTTTAATTATTCGGGGGACTTTCCCTTCCTCTGGGATGAGCTTACGATACCGGTTAAATACGGTGGCGACCGTAAGCAGGCAAAGGAGATTATCCTACAGGTCGCTAAAGAAATCGTGGGGGATTATTCCCTACAAGCCCATCAATCCTGGCAGCACATGATTACGAAATACATGCTTGAACGCGAAACGGTGGAACCCATCGTCACGCTCATTGCCAATGACAATTGGATGGAATATACCCTTCGCTACGTTGTCGATTATAAAAGACGACGGTTGGTTAAGGATCAGCTCTTCACCCGCATCCTTGATGAGATCGATAAAACTGATGGTCGAGTAGCAATCGCTTCAACAACCATTCATCTTGTTGAAACTCCCGCATTTGATGTTCGAATCTCAGAGGAAATGCAGAGCACCAGCTAGGATGTGGCCTGGTCAAACGATCTGTTCAATCAGTATATAGGGCACCTACCTCTCTGCAGTTAGTAACCGAATGAACGAATTGATGCAAGTCCTGACCGTGATCACCACGATCTTCATGCTCGTCTTTTTCCTGTTCGGCTTCTTTGGGATGAACTTCTTCCAACCTGTTCTAAGCCTATCACCTTGGACGGGTCAAAAGGCATTTTCCTGATGATCGGCTCGGTGGTTATTATTCCTTTCAGGATGCACTGGCGGATGCATCGACGGGGGTGAATGTAAATGCAAGCAAAACGTACACACCCGATCTCGCGACTCCTGTATAATCCTCTTCCGTGAGCGACTCTAGCTCTGCCTCCGATCGACAGATCGCCCGCGCCGCAGGCACGGTCATGGTCGGCTTTGTCCTTTCCAGTCTGATGGGCTTGATCAGCGACATCTTGGTCTCTCGCGCCTTTGGGACCAACCCCGAACTGGACGCCTTCTACGCCGCGAATCGGCTGCCTGAGACGCTCTTCAATCTCATGGCAGCCGGTGTGTTGGCCTCCGCCTTCTTGCCCACCTTCACCGACTTCTTGACGCGTCGCAATCATGACGGTGCTTGGCGCCTGACCTCGGCGATTGCCAACCTGGTCCTCATCGCCCTAGGGTCGGTTTCCCTGATTTGTTGGCTAGCCGCTCCATGGCTTGTGCGCACCGTGCTCGCCCCCGGTTTCAAGGATCCGAGCCAGATTAAATTAACCGTGTCTCTGCTACGCGTGATGCTCCTCTCACCGACGATCTTCAGTCTGAGCGGATTGCTCATGGCGACGCTCAACGCACACCAACACTTCGCACTGCCAGCGTTGGCGCCTGCATCTTATCGGCTCGGCTGGATCATCAGCGTGCTGGTTTTTGTTCCACGCTTTGGGATCGATGGTCTGGCGTGGGGTGTTGTGCTTGGCGCAGGGTTGCATCTGGCGGTACAACTGCCTGCACTGCGTGGTTTAAGAGCACAGTACATCTTCGATCTGGGCTTACGCAATCCTGCTGTTGGACAGGTCGTTCGACTGATGGGACCTCGCATGATAGGCGCAGCTGTGGTGCAGATCAATTTCATCGTCAACAACATTATCGCTTCCGGACAACCCGAGGGCAGTGTGACAGCCATCACCTTTGCCTTTAGGCTGATGCTCATGCCCCAAGCGGTGATCGCGCAAGCGATCGCCATCGCCGCCCTGCCGACCTTCTCGGCTCAAGTGGCGAGAGGGAAGCATGATGAAATGCGAGCCTCCCTGGCCACCACATTGCGCGGGGTGATCTTCCTCTCCCTCCCAGCCAGCCTGGGTCTAATCTTGCTGCGCCGCCCCGTTGTGGCTTTGCTCTACCAACGCGGCGAATTCACCACCGCCTCAACCGAATTGGTGGCCTGGGCACTGCTTTGGTACGCCGCCGGCCTTGTTGGCCACGCTGTCTTCGAGATCATCGTACGCGCCTTCTACGCCATGAAGGACACCCGCACTCCGGTCATCGTCGGAGTCTTGGCGATGAGTCTTAACATCCTCTTCAGTCTGACCTTTTCAGCTTGGTTCGCCCGGATCGGGTGGGCACCCCACGGTGGTCTGGCGCTCGCCAATACCCTCGCCACAGCTTTGGAGTGCCTGACGTTGTTGTGGTTGATGCGTCGCAGGATGGGGGGACTTGATATTGGTCGGTTGCGCCGGGGCTTATTGGCCAGTGTGGGGGCTACACTCGCCATGGGAGTAGCATTGTGGCTCTGGTTAAGTTTCACAGAGGGGAGTTCGATCTGGCTGACTGGCGGCGTGGGGGTTATCGCCGGGGCGGGGGTGTACTGGCTGATCGCGCTTGCGCTCGGTGCTCCTGAGGCGCGTCATCTACCTGGGATGCTCCTGCGGCGTGACTGATAGAAACCTCAATCTGAATATTGCAGGGGCAATTCACCGTTCGTGCCGCGAAAACTGGCCAGGGTGCGAGACGGCATGAATTGCCCCTACAAGCAGTGAAACATAATTTCCAACACTGTAGGGGCGGGGTAACCCCGCCCCTACAAAGAGTGAGGCACAATATGCAACGTAGTAGGGGTGGTTCGCGAACCGCCCCAACCTCATTTTAGATAAACCAAGGATACGGGCATACTATGGTGCTTCATTGTGAGAAACCAAAGTCGTAGTCGACAATCACTCCTCCACCTCGAAGTCGGTCTCCACATAACCCCCCGAGTCATCAGGAACGAGCTGCCGGAGCTTGAGTTCGGCTTGCTCAAGTAACTCACTGCAACGGGCTGATAGGGCTTGCCCGCGTTCAAACAGCGCCAGTGATTCCTCCAAAGCTAGCTCACCGGATTCGAGGCGTTCGACCAGGGCTTCCAATTCCTCGAAAGCCTGCTCATAGTTTAATTCTTCAGGTGGTTTGGCTTTGCTCATCATCCCTCCTGTTCACAAGCAACATCCATCATGATGGAACATAAAACCCTCAGCCATCCTCATGCGGTTTGTCGATCTCTTCGGATGAGGTGACCTGAGCACCGAAAGAACCATCGCGCACGCGAACATTGATCCCCTCATTGGGCTCCACCTGCCCGACCGAACGCACGACGGTTCCGTCCTTATCGCGTGTTACAACCGAATAACCCCGCGCCATCACGGCCGCGGGGCCGACGGCGCGCAATGTCTGGCTCAACCCTGCTACAGCCGCCTGGCGGAGTGCTAGTTGGTGTCGAATTGCGGCTTCGATGCGGTGCAACCCTTCATCCACGCGTTGTTGTGCGTTGGCAACCTGCGCTCGCGGGGAAGTGAGTTGCAGCCTGACCACCCAATCGCGATACCCGCGGCGCAACTCTCGGAGATTGTCTTTGAATGCGCGTTCCAAGGCATTGCGCATCTCCACAAGCTCGTCGGCTAACACTTCCCGATCCGGGGTCGCGACCTCAGCCGCTGCCGACGGTGTGGGTGCACGAACATCGGCAACATAATCAGCGATGATGACATCCGTTTCGTGTCCGACCCCAGAGACCACCGGAGATTCTGACGCCGCGATCGCCCGTGCTACCCCCTCGTCATTAAAAGCCCACAGATCTTCGATCGAACCCCCGCCCCGAACAAGCAAGATCACATCTGGTTGGCTGTAGGTGTTGAGCACAGCCAGCGCGGAGACGATTCCGCCTGGGGCCTCGTCCCCCTGCACTGGGGTTGGTGCCAAGATAACTTCCACCAGTGGGTACCGTCGACGAAGGACGTTAAGCACGTCGCGCAGCGCAGCCCCCGTAGGTGAGGTCACCACCCCGATCCGCTTTGGCCATGCTGGCAACGGTCGCTTACGTTCTGGATCGAAGAGGCCTTCCTCCTCAAGACGGTCACGCAGGCGTATAAACTCCTCAAAAAGCGCGCCGATGCCTGCTGGGCGGATGTCATCAGCGTAAAGCTGGTACTGTCCGCCAGCTTCATAGACACTGATGCGACCGTGCGCCTCGATCGCCTCTCCGTCACGTGGCAAGGCTGCCAAATCGGCGACTTCCGAGCGCCACATTACACAGCGCAGCGATGCCTCCGAATCCTTGAGCGTGAAATAGAGGTGGCCCGAGGATGGTCGTGAAACATTAAAGGCCTCCCCCATCACCCAAAGATCCTGCAGACGGTAATCCGTTTCGAGCGTCTGACGTACGTAGCGGGTCAAATCTACGACAGACCAGATCTTTGGTTCTAACCCAAATGCTTGAAAAAAGCTCATTAAACGAAGCATACTCAACGTAAACTTGGCTGTCAACTGGGGAGTATAATGGGGTGCGTCTCATGAAATGTCCTAGCTGTTGAAGAATTGGAGGTCGTGGTGAGGCTTTCAGCGCCCCATATTCGATGTACAGCTAAGGTAGGGGAACCAGAGATCTGAAGCACCTTGATCACAAGCATTTGCTGCTTTTGATTGAAAGCGCTGCAGGTCGGAATGGGTGGGGTGGCCATCCGACGAGGGAGCGAACCATGCAGCCGGAAGAGAATGCCGGGAGACAACAGGAGATGGATGAAGCTATTGAGGTAGTATTAGGCCAAGCTCTGCGTCAAAGGGGATGGACCCTCGCGGTGGCCGAATCATGTACCGGCGGTTTACTCGGCCATAGGATCACAAACGTTCCCGGCTCATCGGAATATTTCTTGGGCGGGGTCGTCGCCTACGCTTATGAGGCGAAGGAACGGCTTCTGGGTGTCGAACACAACACTCTCTATAAACACGGCGCAGTCAGCCGGGAGACAGCGCTCGAGATGGCGCGCGGTGCTCGCGGCGCATTCGGTGCCGATGTTGGCCTGTCCGTAACGGGTATCGCCGGTCCCGCAGGTGGGCTACCAGAAAAACCGGTAGGGTTAACTTGGGTTGCGGTAAGCATACGGGAGGGGGAGTGGGCCGAAAATTATCTCTTCGAAGGCGATCGCCATGCCAACAAAGTTCAATCCGCCGAGAGCGCCATGGGGTTGCTGCAAAAGGTCCTTGAGGAAATGACTTGAGCGAGATCATCGCTGTCGAGGCGCGGTTCGAGGTCGACGGTACCATCCGCCCGCTGGCCTTTTTCCGGCGCGGCAAGCGGCACCGGGTGACTTCGCTCGGACGACAGTGGGAGCAGGGGGACGAGCGGCACTTTTTGGTGATGACACCCAGCGAGCAAGTTTACGAGCTTGTGTATCAAGCAAGTGAAGGCTGCTGGAAGCTACAGCGGCAGCCCGAGGATTTTCGACCACCACGGCGTGTGGTGTAAATCGTACAAGTAGCTTTATCTTCTAGTATAAGAGGCCTTCCTCCCCCTCTCCCTACCAGGGAGAGGGGGGGTGAGGGTAGATTTTGTCCCTCAAGCTCCCCTCACCCTAACCCTCTCCCCACAGGGGAGAGGGAATTTTTTCTCCCTATCCCTTTTAGGGAGAGAGCGGGGTGAGGGTAGATTTTGTCCCTCAAGTTCCCCTCATCCTAATCCTCTCCCCACAGGGGAGAGGGGATTTTTTCTCCCTCTCCCTTTTAGGGAGAGGGCGGGGTGAGGGTGAATGCAACGGCTTGTCTGCCCCTCATCTTTACCATGAAGAAGGCCCGGCTCCCACGCCCGACCAATTTTTCCCCCCTCCATTTTAGGGAACGGGCAGAGGTGAGGGGGTGATAAGTTAGGTTGGGTCAAGGACAGATCAATTTTGGAGTGCGCAAGCTCTGCTTGCCCCCAAAAGCAGAGCTTTTGGACTCCATACTCAATAACTCAAATGTAGCTTAAAAGTGGTGTATGTGGTCAGGCACTCACCCTCACCCTAACCCTCTCCCCAAAGGGGCGAGCGGATCCCTTCCTCCCCCTCTCCCTTTTAGGGAGAGACCATGGTGAGCGTGAGTGCGATAAGCCATCAGATAATTAACAAAAGGGGCCGTTCTAAAGGACGGCCCCTCTAAGCGATAGGGTTCTCAAGCTACCCCAAATAATCCCTAAGCTGGCGTGCTCGACGCGGGTGACGAAGACGGCGCAAGGCTTTCCCTTCAATTTGTCGGATGCGTTCGCGCGTCAAGCCAAATTTCTGACCGACCTCCTCCAATGTATAAGGACGTCCATTCTGCAAACCAAAACGCAACCTGAGGATGCGGGCCTCGCGCGGGCTCAGGGAGGAAAGCACCTCCTCGACCTTATCGCGCAGTAGATTCTGATAAGCAGTTTGGGTGGGTGTCGGCGTGGTTTCGTCCTCGACGAAGGACCCCAATTCGGTGTCCTCTTCCTCACCAACCGGGCTCTCTAGAGACAGCGGCCGCCAGGAGACACGCATCATCCACTGAACCTTACGCGAGTCAACGCCCATTGTGGTCCCGATTTCCTCAGGAGTCGGTTTGCGGCCCAAATCCTGCTCGAGTTGGCGAGCGATCTTGTACAGCCGACGGATGCGATCAGACATATGGACCGGAACCCGAATGGTACGGCCTTGATCAGCGATGGAGCGCGTGATCGTTTGGCGAATCCACCAGGTAGCATATGTGCTGAAGCGGTAGCCGCGATGATAATCAAATTTCTCGACCGCCTTCATCAAGCCCAGGTTGCCTTCTTGGATCAAGTCGAGGAAGGGCACTCCACGGCCCATATATCGCTTGGCGATGCTGACCACCAGACGGGTGTTGGCTTTGATCAGATGATCGCGGGCCGCGCGTGCGTCCTGCACGTGACTCTGAAGGTCATTTCGCTCTTTTACTGAGCAATTACCGTCGAGTTTAAAAAGCCGATCTTCGGCTTCCTTACCGCGTTCGATACGCGTGGCAAGGTCAACTTCCTCATCAATGTTGAGGAGCGGAACGCGGGCCATCTCCTTCAGATAAAGACCTACGGTGTCGTCACTCGAGATGGCGCTGAGGTCAAATGTGTAGGGGTCATCGGGTTCGGTCTCCACCCGCATATGAGGTGGCACTTGTGAAATGTCCTCATAGACCTCGATGCCAGCGCTGCGGAAGAAAGCCTGCAGGCGTTCCATGCGCTCCTCAGCATCTTCGGTCTCGGGGAAGACGGTGATGATGTCCTCCGTGGTTATGTAGCCTTGGTAATCGCCCTTCTCGATTAACCTTGCGAAGGCTTCTCGTTTCTCCCACCTTTTCGCCGAAGCACTCATCCATACCCTCCTAAAAGCAACTCGTCCAAAGATTTCATCACGGGGGTGGATTTTTCTGATCTTCCTCCTAACTATTCCTCTTCTGACAAGAGCGACTTTAAAGCCGCCAGCCGCGGATCAATTTCAGCCGGTTCGTGGTCGCAGACGGTCTCGTTTAAGTTACCTCCACACACGGCGCAAAAACCCTTACAATCCGCATGGCAGAGCGGCTGAATGGGGATGTCCAATAATAAGTATTCCCTGATAAGTGGATTAAAATCTAGGTTTCCATCTTCGGGGATGCTCAAGGTTGGTTCACCCTCTTGAAGCGGGGGGTAATGGAACAAGTCATTAAGATCGACGGTCAAGAGCTGGTCGAAGGTCGACAGACATCGCACGCAATCGAGGCTGATCCGTGCCTGCAAGTGACCCTGCGCGTACACCCCTTGGGCGGTTCGTGTCAGTTGAATCGAACCGCGCAGCCCCGTGACATCTACATCTTCACCCACGCGGATTGAGGGGTGATCAAAATCAAAATTGCGGCTATAGCCGACATTCTTGTGGAGCAAGAAACCGACATTGAGCCGCAACGGATGACGGCTTTTATTCAGGAATGCACCGCCTGGCAACCGAGTTTCCAAAAAATCGCCCGCATTATAACATAGTTAGAATCGAAGGTCAAGAAAAGTTATTAGTACTAAACATAATTTACATGATTCTGGCCTCATAGCCCAATATGTGGGTATATGTTACAGTTCCTACCTACAATTTGGATACAAGTACTGTGCGAGTAGCCATAGCCCGGGAGGTTAAAAAGTATGCAAAAATTGATGATCGCCAGCGGTAATCCGGGGAAACAACATGAGCTGCGCGCCCTGCTGGACATCCCCGGGTTGACCCTCCTTGACCCCTCATCATTAGAAGGTAACCTCCAGATAAGTGAAAAAGGCGAAGATTACGCCTCCAACGCGAAGTTGAAAGCCTCAGCTTACGCCCGTGCCAGTGGGATGTGGGCCCTCGCGGACGATTCCGGATTAGAGGTTGATGTCCTCGAGGGCGCACCCGGTCCACGATCGGCGCGGCTAGGCGCCCCGCACCTCTCCGACGCGGGCCGTCGCCAGATACTCCTCCAAATGCTTCACCCCCACCCTCGACCGTGGAGGGCCCGCTTCCGCTCCGTTGTCGCGCTCGCCAGCCTAGATGGAATGATCGATCTCGCTGAAGGGATCTGTTCGGGCGAGATCATCGCCGAAGAACGCGGCACAGGCGGCTTCGGCTACGATCCGATTTTTCTCATCTCTGGAACGGATCGCACCATGGCAGAGCTCAGCATGGCGGAAAAGAATCAACTCAGTCACCGGGCAAGGGCGATTGAGGCTTTGATGCCGATATTGAAGAGAAGATTGGGATTGGAGAGGAAATAAACAGGGATTAGGGATTGGGGATCAGGGATTAGGCAGGTGGCTATCTTCAGTCGGAAATCCTGATCCCTGTTCCCTGATCCCTTTTATTCGAGTCTCGAGTAGGATGGGATTCCTCACCCATAAACCTCATCCATAAATTCCTTCACGGCCTGGGCCACCTCCCCCGGCTGCTCAAGCATCACCATGTGACCCGCACTTTCAACGGTTACCATGCGCGCACCAGGGATGCTCTCCGCCAGGAAACGGCTGTACTTCAGCGGCGTTAATTGGTCCTCGGTTCCACATATCACCAGCGTCGGGACGTTAATCTCACGCAATCGATCCATCACGTCAAACTGATCACAAGCTAGAAAATCCCCATGGAGCACTTCGGGCCGCGTCTCGGACATTCGCGCTCGCGCCAACTCAACCATACGCGAGGGCGCCTGAGGGCTGATGGCGTAAGATACAACGAGATCGATCGCCTCACGGAAGGTCTCCGGGTCGGATGTCATCTCGAGGATCGTTGGGTGTACCCGAAGGCGCCCTCCTGTCCCCACCAAGATCAGGGCCGCAACTCTTGCCGGCTGGTCCAACGCCATGGTCAACGATATCGCCCCCCCCATGGAATGACCAACGAACACCCCCGTATCCAAACCTGTGGAGTCCATCCAGGCGCATAGACCTTCGACATAACCCTCAATCGTCCGCATCCCTTCACCGAGCGATCCTCCGTGACCTGGCAGATCGAGGCCGAAGACCCGCTCCCCCTCTAATCTGCGGAGATCAGGTGCCCAATGCAATCGGCTCCCGCCGGCTCCATGAATCAAGATCAGCGGCGGACGCTTTTCTGGTGGTTCTCCGCCGCTGTGCTCGCTATACGATAGTTCAGCTTCGCTCACGTCTTTATTCCTGCTCCTCTAGCCAACGCTCGGTCATCATCGCCGCCGCACACCCCTGACCGACTGAGGTGGCGATCTGGCGGAAGATCGAGTCTTGGACCTCGCC
Organism: Anaerolineae bacterium; assembly: GCA_011174825.1. Classification (GTDB taxonomy): domain Bacteria; phylum Chloroflexota; class Anaerolineae; order Anaerolineales; family E44-bin32; genus DUEZ01. Next base: position 48,242 of record DUEZ01000086.1, read on the forward strand.
GGCAGCGAAAACACCCGGCACACTGGCCGCCATGTGAGCATCGGTGATGATATAGTTACGCTCGTCCATCTCCAACTGCCCCTCGAAAATGGAGGTGTTCGGGTAATGGCCGATGTAGATAAAAATCCCATCCGTCGCTAACTCGCTGGTCTCGTCGGTCTTAACATTGCGGGTACGTACGGCTTCCACCTTGCCGTCCCCCACGATCTCTTCAACCACCGTGTCCCAGATGAAGTTGATCTTCTCGTTGGCAAAGGCACGTTTCTTGAGCGTTTCACCGGCCCGCAGTTCATCTCGTCGATGGATAACCTTTACCGAACTGGCAAAACGAGTGAGGAACAGAGCTTCTTCGATGGCGCTGTCCCCTCCCCCAACCACCACGACATCCTTGTCGCGGAAGAAGAAACCATCACAGGTAGCACAGAACGATACACCGCGCCCAATCATCTCTTCTTCGCCCGGCACACCCAGCCTATGTGGGGACGCGCCCACGCAGACAATGACCGATTCCGCTTCGAAGGTGTCGCCGTGGGTCTTTACGCTGAAGGGGGATCCATCCTTGAAATTGACTTCCGTGACCTCGTCGATCAAGACGCGGGCGCCAAATTTTTCGGCCTGCTTCTGCATAAATTGCACCAATTCTGGTCCCGTGATCCCCTCTGGGAAACCGGGGTAATTCTCCACTTCGTTGGTGATCGAGATTTGACCGCCAAGTTCACTCCCAGATATGAGCAACGGGTTGAGCATGGCGCGGGCGGTATAAAGTGCCGCTGTCAGACCCGCTGGCCCCGAGCCGATGACGATGACTTTCTCTTTCTGCATCTATCCCTCGCTTACGAAAAGTATCCTTTCAATCTTGCTCAATGAGCTTCGTTATCTGGGTTACCGAATGTTGTAACCACCACAGCGGTGCCCGCGTCCGGACCATGCCGCTATCGATCAATGGGCGACGACAGGGATTGTCTGGTTTACCCGGACAACAATACAAACGCTCCGTCCCGCACTCTGGACAGGAACCGGGCGAATCACCGGGCGTTAAACAACCTGGGCAGAGATAAAACTCAACAACATCACCATTACCCATAACATACCTCCTACATCGCACGCTCTCATTTTAAGCGACACGCCATCGTGAAGCAATGTTAGCCCAATTACATAAATCTGAAATACCGATGTTTGCCTTAAGCACCCTGTGCCCCTACCTTGACATCCTCTGAGTGCATTAAAAAACGGTGATGAGCAGGGAGAGGGACTGTCTCAAAAGCGGTACCCAAGCAGGGCAGTGTAGCGCCTGCAGCATCGATTGCGAGCCGAAGGTGAAGCAATCTCCCTATTGTGGCTTGGAGATTGGTTCGTCGCTCTGCTCCTCGCAATGACATATTGTGTTATAGGGTATTCTCGCTGTCCATGGGCATGGCTTTTGAAACCGCCCCCGTCCTCCCCCCGCAGTTGACCATTATTTGTGAATTCATCCTAAGTTTTTCTTGGAAGTGAGAAACAAGGGTGCCCCCACCGGTCGCGGGGGCACCAAGAAATACTGCCACACTCAAACGGTTTATCCTAAGTGGAAACCTACAGACAGATGACGGCGAGAAACAAAATCACGTCCTCCGAACTGTATCCTATACGCTCCTCTGATGGATCGCCTCAATTCGCAGATCCGGGTTGATGCAACCTCTCTAAGCTCGCTTCCATCAAAGGCACGATCACGGTGATGCATGTCCCGTCGCCTTCAGAGGACCTGATGTTAAACTCTCCATTTACCAACTCGGTGCGTTCGCGCATGTTGACCATACCCAAGCTTCCACGTTGCTCATAATTGGAGTCAACCGCACCGACATTGAAACCAACGCCATCATCCTCTACTTCAAGCACAAATTGGTCACCCCGGCGCTTCAAGCGAACCCAGATATGCTCCGCCTCCGCATGCTTGCGTGCGTTGTTGATCGCTTCCTCAGCGATATAGAACACCACGCCCTGTTTGCCCAAATCCAGATCGTCGGCTACCTCTGGTTCGGCCTCGATGATCACATTCTGTTTGTGGGTATCGTACATCTTCTCAGAAAGTTGACCAAGCGCTGCCACCAATCCCCTTGATTCGAGGATCAGAGGACGTAACGTAAAGAGCATGTGACGTATCTCTCTGGTTGTGTTGCGTGCCAATGTCTCCACTTTGAGCAGCTCTTCAGTGGCCGCCTTCGGGTCGCGTTCGACCAAACGTCGGGCAAAGTTGATCGTCATGGCAATAGCGGCGACGGTCTGGGTTGGTCCATCGTGCAGATCGCGCGCCAGCTTCTTGCGGGCCTCGTCTTGTATCTCGGTGATGCGTTCTTTCTCCTGTTCCAGTTCTCGATACAGCTGGGCGTTCTGTAAGGCGATCGTGATCTGATGGGTAAGAGCTTCGAGAAGCTCGACGCGTTCAACACTGAAGTAACGCGCTTCGGGATGAGCAAACAAAAGCACGCCATACGTCTCTAATGTAGACGCGATGGGTATGCACAGTGCCTCATAGCAATCTTGTAACGCGCCTAGGTGCCTCAATTCTGGGTCGCTCCTTGGTTTCCCAGAGAGGCGAGGTGCGCCTGCGTTTACCGCTTCTCCAATCACACCTTGATCGCCATGTAAGGAGACCCGCCAGTCGGCGTGATCCAGGCGACGAGCAGAAGCGACATACAAGCGGTCGTCAGTGAAAAGCAAGAGTGCGCTCACCAATTCCGTATCCACTGATCCCGATTCGGCGATGGCTTGAGCACAGGTATCGAGGGCCAGATCCAGCACCAGCTCCAGATCTAAGGTCGCGCTGAGATTGGCCGCTGCGTCGAAAATCTTCCTCGCCCACTGACGCTCATGCTCCCAAGTCGATCTCGAACCGATCCCCTGCTGCCTCTCAAACAGGTGCGCTGCTTGTCGCACCTGCTCAGCAAGTGCCCCTACGATGGCCGTGGCAATCATCAAGACACCGGTGTACATTCCAACCGGTATCAGCGCCCAAAGGCCAACGCCGCCTGAGATCACACCTACCATCGCCAAGAGGGCTAGGCCAAGACCCGTGGTCAGCAGCATGCTTGGTAATCCAAAAGCCAACCCAGCTCTTAAGGGTCCGATCAACAAGCTCCACCAGAGGGGGCTGTCCAAGATACCGGAGAGGCGGATAGCAGCCACTGCGAAACCGATGTCGAAGCCGATCGTCGCGATCTCCAGCCACCTCGGCTCCCTGCCGCTCCTTCGAGCCAAGCTGATAATTATCGTGAAAACCAGCCACACGCCGAGGAGGTAAATCAGGAGGCTGGATAGTTTCCCGTAGAGACCGGCCACAAGCGGTAGGGCTGCCAAAGCGAGGGCCCGAACAGTGAGGTTGATCCAGTCGATGGGCACCAATGGTGTCCAGGTTCGAATTCGATCCATCAATTCAATAATATCCAGTTAACCAACGAGCGCAACTGCTGTTCATGAAGGCATCTCCCTTCACAGGCTGTTGCACATCCGCACAAGATGGAGGAATATGGGACCGTGAAGCGGCTGAAGTTGAAGACATGGTAAGTACGTCGAGTTTACAGAACGCCCGGGGCGATGAATTAAGACACCATCGTGTCTTCTCGCCTCTTGCGCAGCCTCGACCACATCACCCCGCGCCCCGGTGCAATTAGAAAGACCAACAGGAAGATCGCTGTCTCCGCCAGCACTATCGCTGGACCGGATGCCACGTTGGCATAGTACGAGAGGTAAAGGCCGATTAATGAAGAAAAGGCACCGATCCCAGCTGCTGACAACATCATGTAAGGTAAACGTCGAGTGAGCAAATAAGCAGCGGAAGCCGGTGTCACTAACATTGCGAGCACGAGCGCGACCCCAACCGCTTGGATGGAGATCACGATCACGACGGCGAGCAGCACCAGGAGCAGGTTCTGCAAAAAAGTAACCGGTAGCCTCAAGGTGGTCGCCAAGATGGGGTCAAAGGAAAGAACGAGGAATTCCTTGTAGAAAGCGAAGATCGTCAGCAACACAAGGGCGCCAAGCCCTGCCATCAACCACAGATCAGAGATCGAGACACCTAAGAGATCGCCGAATAGGATGTGTGCCAGGTCAATGGCATAACTGCGCTGGAGTGAGATCAGTGCAACACCGAGGGCAAATGCCCCGGCGAACACGATGCCAATGGCTGCGTCTTCTTTTATCTCCGCGCGTTTGCTGATGGCTCCGATGGCCAAAGCCGCTAACACACCAATGATAAGCGCGCCTGCGGCCAACGGCCATCCCAACAGGAATGCGATGACAACGCCTGGCAGGATGATGTGGGCGAGAGCATCACCCAAGAAAGCCATCCCCCTCAAAACTACATAGGTGCCCAAGATTGGGCAAACGATGCCCACAATCATGGAAGCCCACAGACCGCGCACCATGAAGGCATAGCCAAAGGGTTGAGCGAGCCAACCAAGGATCTCACTCATGTCGCTGGTGCTCCTCCTCGCCTTCACAACAGGTATCCGCGAGCACGACCGCTCCATCCTCCCCAGAGATCACATGCACCGAACCACCATAAGCCTCAAACAAGTGAGATCGGGTATACACCTCATCCGGGGTACCGAAGGCGATCAGGCGGCGGTTGAGCAGCATGACGAGATCGAAACGATCAGCTGCCAAGTTGAGATCATGCGTGGCAACCATGATCGTAACACCATCCTCTTTCAGGTCGTTCAATGTGGTGAAGATCGCCTCCTGGCTGGGCAGGTCAAGGCCCGTGAGCGGTTCGTCCAAGAGAACGACTTCTGCTTCCTGGGCAAGCGCCTGCGCTAAGAAAACCCGCTGTTGTTGCCCCCCCGAGAGTTCACCAATCTGCCGGTCACCCAGATCAAGCATGCCCACCCGGTCCAATGCCTGACGAACAAACGCCCAATCACGCCGGCTGGGCCAGCGAAAAAAACCAAGTTTGCGGATGCGCCCCATCATCACGACTTCCGTGACCGTGACAGGGAAGCTCCAGTCTACCTGGCTGCGTTGCGGCACATAAGCGATGCAAACGTGCCCACCCGGTCCGTGACCATAGACATGGACCGATCCAGAATCAGGGCGCAATGTACCAGCGATGATCCTGAAAAGGGTGGTTTTTCCCGCTCCGTTGGGACCGACGACCGCCACGAGTTGTCCGGCTGGGAGACTGAAGGCGATGTCCTTCAACGCGAAGCCTTGGTTAAACCGGAGCGTAACACCTTCCAACTCAATCGGGGGAGCAAGGGTATCGTGCCGAGGGGGCCGGCTCAGTAGTTGTGCCATGGAATTCGTGCTCTCCACCACGCGTGGTGAATGCGTGTACATTGTACCGCGAGGACGTTCCATCGTTCGACTCAGGTGATTACCTGATAACCGAACATGGTAAACGCCCCTAAAGCTACACCTTTACACCCTCTCCCTTTTAGGGAGAGGACAGGGGTGAGGGTGATAGCAACAATTTATCGGTTCCTCACCCTTACCCTGAAGCAGGTCGGGTTCCCACGCCCGATCAGTTGTTTCTCCCTCTCCCTTTTAAGGAGAGGGCGTGGGTGAGGGTGAATTTTATCCGTCAAGCTCCCCTCACCCTACCCCTCTCCCCACAGGGGAGAGGGAAACTAATTCCCAAGCGCCTCGACAATGGCATCAACGTTGAATTTCATAAACTCGAGGTAGGTTCCAGCCTCAGGCTCGCTCAGGGATCCGGAGTAGAGCGGCACCAAGACCACACCGGTGTCCTCGGCTACCCTCTCGGCAATTCTGGGATTCACCGTTATCCCTACAAACAAGGCTTTGATGTCCAACGCGATGATGGCGTCTTCGAGCGAGGCCAATTCGCGAGCCGAAGGTTCCGCGGCCGTGCTGTACGCAGGGATCACGGCCCCGATCATCTCGAAGCCGTACCGTTGTGCGAAGTAACCAAGTGTTAAGTGATCGGTGACCAACTCCCGATTCTCATCAGGAAGCTGAGCCACCTCTCGTTCGATCCATAAATGTAGATCCTCTAGCGTCTCAATGAACTCGAGCGCGTTGTCACCGTAGAGATCCGCGTTGGGCGGATCCAAGGCGCCCAAGGCCAGAGCAGTGTTTTCCGCCCAGATCATGACATTGAAGGGGTCGAACCAGACGTGGGGATCAACGCCCTCTGGATGAAGATCCCCCTCGTATTCGCTCGCCTTGCCTTCACTCTCGGGCTCAGGTTTTTCATCCACACCGATTTGGCGCGGTTCGATCCCCTCCGAGAGTGATACGATCGACACCTCTTCAGCGATTTGTCCGAGGGTCCCATGCATGGGCTCCTCCAACCCAAGGCCGCTGATAAAGATCACATGGGCGTCGGCCATGGCCCGGTAATCCCCTGGCGTCGGCTGATAGGTGTGTGGGTCGGCGCCGAGGGGGATGAGGGCCATCAACTCAATCGTGTCACCCCCAATGTTCCCCACCACGTCGGCAACGATGTTGGTGGTGGCAATCACGCGCAGCTTCTCGCCTCCGCCCAGACCAACCGGTGAGAGATCAGATGGGTCCGATAGAAATTCTTCCACATATGCAAGCCCAGATTCCTGTCCCTGCTCCTCAAGGGGCGTCGGCGTTGACACTGTGCTGGAGCAAGCGGCAAGGGCGATGGAGAATACAGCTAGAATGATAGAGAGGCTGTTACGTGGCATCTACCTGTTCTCCCAGAATCCTGCGCGACGGAAAGACAAGACGATGAAGATTTGAAAAGAAGCGTTCATTCCAATCATCACGATCTACCGCGAAGCCTCAAACTTACACGAACTGGCTCGGCTGATATCCATGCGCTAGGATCTATTCCTCTTCTTGACACACCGGACACAGGCCCATCAACCCTAATACATGATCTTCGATAAGGAATCCTGTTTCTCGTTCAATCGGCTCGATCAACATGGAGAGATCCTCCCAGCCAGGGAACTCGACTACCTGATGACAACTACGACACACAAGGTGGTGACCATGGGCTAGTTCGGTACGGGCGTAACCGTGACAGCCGTCTTCGAAGTGCACTCGCCCGACGTAACCCAGTTTTGAGAGCAAGTTAAGTGTGCGGTAGACCGTCACCAGCCCGAGGGAGGGGCAATAGTGCTTACCGCGTGCTTGGATCTCCTCCGGGCGCAGCCATCCCTGAGCTTCTTCCAAGACGCGTATGACAGCCCGTCGGGTACGCGTTTGACGATATCCGATCTCGCTCAAATGCTGCAGGATGTCTCCTGTCATATTCACTTTCATATTGAAAAAGATTTTCATTATTCTAATCTCATTCCACCCCTCACGTCAATGCAGCATCTCGCAGCACACAAGTACCAAGGTCAACAAGCAGGAAAGAGGATCCCCATTCAGCGCTTTAATTTACACGAAAGCTTGGAGGCTAAATTTCATGGTGAAGGCGAAGGGGTGACAGATGGTGTTACAGACAGGGTGTCGGTTACCGTCGGAGTGGGCGTGATCGAGGGCGTTGGTGTAAAGGTGGCCATCAAACCCTCCACCACCCACCCCTCCAGGCCGCTCACGGTGCGGACGAACCACCAACTCCTCCGCCCCTCAAAGACAGGTCCGTCCAAGACAAGGAGCAAGTCGCCCTCGGCCAAGAAACCGATGATCATCCCTCCGGGAGCGTCTCGCAGGAGGGCTCCTTGCTCGCCAGCGCCGAAGACGACCACGGATGGAGGTGTCGGTGTCGATGTCTCAGTGGACGTAGAGGTAAGGGTTGAGGTGGGCGTAGCAGTGGAGGTCAGCGTGTGGGTTGAGGTCGAGGTGGCGGTCGGCGTGGTTGTGGACGTAGCGGTCGCGGTAGGCGTTGGCGTGGGCGTGGGGATGGAAGCCAGAACGGATGCCCCCATACCCGCTACGCTTGTTAAAGCAACCAGACCCATCAATCCCATCGCAACGGCCAAGGAATGATTGCTTCCGGTCAAGGGACGAAATCCAAGAACGGTCAATGTTCCCAATCCGGCTACGACCGCCCATGTCAAATGAAGGGCGAAGGTTATCAGCGCCTTCTGCCAAAGATCTGGATCACCCTGGACCAAACCTATCCCCGCCACGCCGAGTGGTAAAGCAAGCTCGTAAGCAACCGCGGCGCTGGGTAAAGCCAGGACGCGGCCTTTTCGCCCCAAACCGGCCGCTAAGAGGATCGCTCCGAACAACAGCAGGCCAAAATCGACCATGTTAAGCTTGGTGTGGCCTATGGCTAAGATCCATTTCGACTCGATCCCAATCTCCAGACCACCGCTCAACCCAGCGGTCAGAGCCAAGAGGGCAAAAGCGACGAGCAAACTAAAGAGTCGGATAATGAAGAAACGCAGTGAGCCCGAAACGGCTGCCAAAGCCATGCCGGCCACAGGTCCCATGCTGGGTGCCAACAGTGCACCAGCGATTAACAATGCCCGCTGATCAAAGCGAAAACCCACCCCAACGAACAATCCCGAGAGGAGTCCATAAATGAAAAAAGTCACGTTTGGGGAGGTCTGATGCGCTAACCACTCGAGGAAGACTTCTCGTTCATCCGCCTGAAGTTGGGTGAGCATTCGCCGAGCACGGCGTCGGCGGGCGCGGGAGAGATAATCAGGGTCGTGCAGCGGTTCGGTCGTTTGTGAGTTCATCTACGCAAACTAGCGACGAGGCGCATTGGGTTCTCAAGCAATTCTAGTGCAGCATGGATATCTGGGGCCACGAGATCAGCGGACATGAGAGCACCAACCGCCGTGCTCTCCTGCGACAGGACGCAGATGCCCACTTCTGCCTCTTGTAGCATACCGGCATCATTGGTGCCCTGACCGATCGCGACCACATGTTCTGCGCCCAACTCTCGCACGTAGACCGCCTTGGCTTCGGTCTCATCCCCGGGCGAGATACGCACTGCCTCCAAGCCGAGCTGCTGATCGATGATCGGTTGACGTCCTCGGGTGTCGGCGGTCAGCAGATGAAGCTCCAGTTGATCGCCGAGACGGACCAGGGCTTTAGCGACGCCGTCGATCAATTGACCGTCGAGCGCGATGGTCCCATTGACATCCGAGACCAGATATTCGAGTTGGATCACGCCTCGGCCAGGGACGTTGAGTTCGATCATGCAGGGCTCCGGCGGCAGCTGATTGTGAGGCAGCGCGATGGACACTCCCCCGGCTGCTGCTTGGTCCGGGCATTATAGCACCGAGTGAATTGAAACTATAAGCGAGGAAGCTTAAAAACTTCCAACGCCTCTGCTATAATGCCATTGACATGGGCGCGTAGCTCAGCTGGTTAGAGCGCACGGTTCACATCCGTGAGGTCGTGGGTTCGAGTCCCCCCGCGCCCACC
>DUEZ01000087.1 GCA_011174825.1 Anaerolineae bacterium
ACTATCTCTTCATCCTATAGATATGGGGTATCATAGTGCGCTGAGGGGAGTCGCTCAAGGTGCGGGTGGTATCGTCTTAATGAATCATCGGAGAGAGATGACTCGGGGAGGTGTCTTGATCCTTTTCTCCCGTTTTGCATGCGGCCCGAGAAGATTTGGAAGGGGTAGGCGTTGTTCTCGGACCCTGCGTTTGGCTATCATCGCGCTAGGTCTTGTGGCCTGCTCGACAAGTGTTCCATCGACAACGGAAACACGGACCCGTATCCCGCCCGCCTCTACGGCAACGATCCGCCCTACCACCCCTACAGCAACGACCTCAAACACACCTCAACCTACGGGGACACTAACACCTACTCCAGTATGCACGGAAACAAAGGGAACCATAAAGACCGAAAGTTACCCGGGTTTTGTCTTACCTGAGCAGATCCCCTATCGAATTTACCTGCCGCCCTGTTACCAATTTGGAGAGCGAAGATACCCGATCCTTTATCTGCTGCATGGGTTTCCATTTGATGAATCACATTGGCTTGAATTAGGGGTGATCGAATTGGTAGATGTAAATATTGAATCAGACACTTGGCCGCCGTTTCTGATGGTCATGCCACGCCAACCGGAGCCGCTGTTTACCAGTAGTGACGGAGGTCCTGGTTCCTATGAGCAAGAATTTATAGAGGGGTTAATCCCCTATATCGATCAGACCTACCGGACGTTACCCTCTCAGGACACTAGGGCGATCGCTGGTATCTCGCGTGGTGGTGTATGGGCGTTGGAAATCACCTTCCGTTACCCCGATTTGATTGACATCGTGGCAGCGCTTAGCCCGGCGTTGCACGTGAATTATGCACGTCCGCCCTACGATCCATTCGTTATCCTCAACAGTGGCGCTCGATTACCGGATCGTATCTTTCTCAGCGCTGGAGAGGGGGAAGCTTCTTTCCTCGACAAGGTAGAAAAATTGAGTTTGGCGCTGGAGGAGCATGGTGTGGCCCATTCGTTTGTCGTAGGATCAGGTGGACATGATGCAGAGGGGTGGAAGGCCATGATGGATGAGGCGCTGGATTTTATCGTCATGGGTTGGTGGGAAGTGAATTCCGACTGGTAAGCATTCTACTTGCCTACTTAACTCTGCAGGGGCGGGGTATACCCGCCCCTGCTCTCTCCAAAACCGACTCCTGGTCCAATTATCCTTTCAATACTGGGATGATCTCGTCGGTGAACAGCTTCATTACCTCTGGTGTGTATGCCCCTTTGACATTGAAGATGATGTGCTCAAAACCGAGTTTCTGAAGACTCTTGCCGTTCCCTATGATATCTTGCACGCTGTCACCTTCGAAGTCAGCGGTCTGCAGCACCGTTTTTTCGATCTCTTCGTAGGCTCTACCCAGGTCCTCGCAATGCTTTTTTAGGATTTCAAGTCTTTCCTTGAGCAACTCCATTTCAGAGCGACCAAAGAAATTGCACGCGTCGCCGTATTTCGCAACAAAGCGTAATGTCTTCTTTGGTCCCATTCCGCCGATCAAGATGGGAGGATGTGGCTTGCTAAGAGGCTGTGGGTTGTTGACCGGGTAGGGCAGCTTGAAATGTTTTCCCTCGTAGGGGGAGGTATCCCCAGACCACATGTGTTTGGCGATTTGTAGGATTTCCTCTAGCTGTTCAAAGCGTTCTTTGGTTGGAGGGAAACGCATCCCAAGGCTCTCGGTCTCGTGTTGATACCAGGCTGCGCCGATCCCAAAGTATGCTCTTCCGCCAGAGAGCACATCCAGGGTAGAGACCATTTTGATCACCAGAGCAGGATGACGGTAGATCACGCCTCCAACAAGCAGGCCGATTTTGACCTTTTGGGTGATCCCGGCGAAATACCCTAAGGTCGTGTATCCCTCGATCATTTCGGTCTCAGCTTGACCTAACCAGCTTCCAAGTTGGAAGAAATGATCCATCACCCACAAACTATCGAATCCTCCTTGATCAACTGTCTGAACCGTATCCATGAGCCAAGCGCGCATAGTCTCAGGAGTGCTGGGTCGGAATTGTGGGATTTGTAAACCAATTTGCATCGTTTTTCTCCTTTGTTATCTCGATGTCCTCGATATATCAAGACCTCTTATTTAAACTTATTTTCGCGCAACAGCCATCAGATGGCCTGTGATACCGAGAATAGAGGGTTCATCTTCCAACCAACGTAAAGTGTTCAGTATCGTATTACGCTGATCTTGATCATCCCATCGTTCATCCAGATCTTGTAATAACGCTGCGGGGCCCTCTAACGGCAGTGTTATTTCAAGGTGAAAGCCTGATTCTACGACCTCAGCCGCAAGCTCCTCTGGGTGATGGAAAAACGCAGTTGTGAAATAGGACAGCTTCTTCGTTGGGTTCCGATGTTGTCCATCTGTTAAATCGCGCTGGACAATGCGTATAAACTCAGGATCACTCAGGAGGCCGCGCACCAAGCCGTCTAATGCAGATGCAAATCGTGAGATTCCCACCGCAAATAGGGATCCACTTTTCCGGAGCACACGATGCGCTTCACGCAAGGCTAAGATACGATCATCCCTACTCGTAAGGTGATACAAAGGACCGAACATCAAAACCGCATCAACGCTGGCGTCAGGTTGATTGAGCTTGCATGCATCTCCAAGACGGATCGAGGTGATTGGGTATTCAGGTTGCCCCTCAGAAGCTTGTCTTGCTTGATCCAGATGAAGAGGTACGGGATCGATGAGATGGATCTCGTAGCCATCCCTTGCAAGCCAACAAGCATGAACACCAGGTCCGCCACCAACATCGAGGATCGTCGCCGGTGGATCGGGTAAATAGCGGCTTACGATCTCCATTGTGCGAAGGAGTTCTAATTCTCCGAGAGCACCCGAAAGCCGTTGAGCTTCAAGTCCTTCTTCATAGTAGCGCGATACTTCATCGGGGAGCGAGAAGTGATCACTTTCTGAAACTGACATCTTTCCCTGCTGATTTTGAGAGATTTTGAATCTAAGTTCTTTGGATCCTTGACTGCCCGCTGAAGCGCGTGTGACTAAGCTAGACTTCAATGTCTAAGATGCTAATTCTTGGTTCAGCCCCCTTATTTTTTAGATGGAGTCGCTCCCGCATTTGGTTTTGGAGCCATACTAAGCATACTCCAGCGAACGGTTTTGTGGCTTCCCTTCACCCTGATCAATACCGGATTCCATGTTCAGTATAGTATTTCCACAGTGTTAGCGCTTCTCCCCATCCTGCACTGCAATACAACATTGCTCGTAATTCTGAGGGTGTGTCTTGATATCCATGCTCCCTTAAGTGGACGATGGTGCCACTCTCAACTGGCTCGAAATCGATCTCGATCGTGGTGTAATAATGCGGCGTGTCAGGTTTCCATTGAAAGACGAATCGTTTTCCCCTTTCAGCCTCCAAGATAGGACAGTGAGCCTCATCCGTAATCCGTTCTGCTCCGAAATCCTTCCATCGAAAGAACAACTCACCTCCTGGGCGAGGATCAACCCTCGACCCGTCAGTAAGCCAACCATCCAAGCCTTTTGCAATCGCTATGCCATCATAGACTTCTTCTGGGGGTGCGCGAACGAATGTTGAATATCTGATTTCGTCATCGATGCGTTTCATCGGTCGGTCTCCCTGATATCGCATATGGATGATCATCAACTAGAAGTGGCATACATCAAACTAAGATCCCCCCTTCCCAACTTCAAGAAACCCTTTTCATTTTCGCACATCATTGAGCCTGCACCAAACAAACTTTCAGATGTCAGACATCAGATAGCAGATGTCAGTAGTCAGATGTCAGAAAATTGCGATCAGCTATCAGCTAGAAAAGGGATTCTGTGTAGGCCTTATATTCTACAGATGATAGCCTTTGATCTCTGACTACTGACGTCTGACTACTGACGTCTGATTACTTGTCACGCATCACGCATCACGTATCACTTTATCTCCATCCCCATCATGATCATCAAAGCAAGCCACACCCCATTAGGATGAGACTACCACCTGATTTCCTCCAGAACGAATGTTCGAGCAGATCAACGACATTTCAGGTACAATGATTCTCATCATGGGATAGGGCCGGGAGCCCTTTCCCGGGAGGAGGGTGATGGCAATCCCTGAATCTGAAGAAAGTGTGGCGGATGTGATTCAAGCCTATCGACGACGTCGAGAGCGCATGATCCCGCTTTTGTTGGGAGGCTTGGCAGTTGTCCTCTTGGTCGTCGGAGGCTTTATGATCGTGCTCTGGCTGACTGGTGATAATCCTCCAGCACTGCCTGGTTTTCTCGCCTCCAAAACACCTACCTTGACTCAGACCGCTACACCACGCCCACCAACGATCACACCCACCATTACAGATACCCTACCGCCTACGGAGACCCCAACACCATCGGGTCCCCTCACATATATTGTGGAGGAGGGGGACAACCTCTGGTCGATTGCAACGGAATTCGGCGTTGACATCGAGATTCTTATGTATGTAAACAATATCGCCGTTGCGAACGAAATATACGTAGGCCAGGAATTGATCATCCCAGAAGAGGGGACTGAATTACCCACTGTCACGCCATTGCCTGCAACGTTGTTGCCAGGGCAGAAGATCATCTATCGTGTGAGACCTGGGGACACGCTGGAATCGATCGCTGCCTTATTCAACAGCACGGCGGAGGCCATTGCTGAGGAGAACGACATCGAAGACCCGAACTCCATTGGAATCGGTCAAGAGCTGATCGTGCCGGTTAACATCGCCACACCAACAGCGACCACGGAGACCTAAGCTACGAAGCAAGTCAGGATGTGAAGCGTTTCTCACGCGAACCCGTTTCGTCGATCAACTCAGCCGACGGATGATCCGCATCATCCGTCGGCAGTTTCTATGATTTCCCTCACGGATCCGATCTTACCGGCTTGAGTGGACATGAAAGCGGGTGTTTCTTTTACAGAAATATAAACGCAGCTTCGATCTCAGCGAGAACAATTGGGTCTGTCTCCGTTTCCTTCGCTTCTCTTAGGGCCATGAGGGCACTCGTTCCACCAATCTGCCCTAATGCCCAGGCGGCATGGCCGCGCAGCAAGGACTCCTGATCATGCAGTAAAAGCTCGATCAGGCGAGGGACCGCGGCCTGGATACGCTGATTTCCGGCGACGATGGCTGCGTTGCGTACCAAACCACGACGCCTGGGACGGAGCAGGGGGCTGCCGTGTAGATGTTTCGGCCAGGTGCCGGGGGCTAGATTCAAGAGATCTTCAATGTCAGGAGGCTTGAGGAGGGATCGTGTTTGAAAGGTGGGATCCTTGGTTGGCATGGAGAAGCGGTTCCAAGGGCAGACCTGTTGACAGATATCGCAGCCGAAAAGCCAATTGCCGATCTTCTCCCTAAGTTCAAGAGGGACAGAATCCTTATGTTCGATCGTGAGGTAGGAGATGCAGAGTCGGGCGTCTAATGTGCGATCGGGCAAAATGCAGGATGTAGGACAGGCATCGATACAGCGAGTACAGGTTCCGCAGCGGTCTTCCTCGAAAGGGGCATCCGGTTCAAGTTGAACTCCCAACAGCAACTCGGCGAGGAGGAAGTAAGAGCCGTGTGAGGGGTTAATCAAGCATGTATTCTTTCCGATCCATCCTAATCCAGATCGTTGAGCTAATTCTCGTTCGAGCAAAGGACCCGTATCGGTGTACATCCGATGAGGCACGGATTCTCCCATCTGTGTCGCGATAAACTCTGTCAACCGCTCAAGACGTTCGATGAGAACATCATGGTAATCGTCTCCCCGTGCGTACGCAGCTACGCGCGGTGTATCCTTCGCATGTTGTTCATCCTCAGGAAGATAGTTGACAGCGACCGTAAGAATGGATTCGCATTCGGGCAATATCTGAAGTGGATCGGATCGTCTTTTGAGAGCACGTTCGTCAGCCAGATAGCTCATGCTCCCGTATCGACCTTTCGCAAGCCATTGATGATAGACGTCGAGGTGGGATGGTGGGGCCGGTCCGGTTACGCCGACAAGATCGAAGCCTATGCGTTTTGCTTCAGCCTTGATACGAGCGGTCAGATCCTGAGTATTGAGATTGGTCATTCCCATGGATCTTTCTGATTACTGCCTTCCCCCATCGTGGAGTTCTGAAACCTATTGTATCTCCTAGAATGGATAGCGTCATCCTTCTAGCTTCCCGCGAGCTTCAAGCTCGCGGGAAGCTTTTAAACGATAGGTCCTCCTAATCTGTCATTCCGAGCGTTGTAAGGCGCGAAGAATCCCTGTGATCTAATGAATTCAATCGCCGCATCACAGGGATTTCTCATCGCGGAGCCGAAGGTCCCGAGCATTGCCGAGGGGCTCATGATAACATTAAAAGTCAAATCCCATTATTGTCATTCCGAGCGCACTAGGCGCGAGGAATCCCTATGATGTAGCGAACCACTTGCCTTATTTCAGGGATTCCTCGCTCGCATGGTTCGCTCGGTATGACAGATCGTGGGATGTCATGTCATGTGAAACAACATGTATACCGATTTCCTGTAAACTGTGCTCTCCATAATTGCATTCTCTGCCAATTGAAGTTTGGAGTGCGCAAGCTCTGCTTGCGCCTCCCTGGATAAGGTTTTTCCTGAATGGGCTGAGGGTGCGCTCCATGCGATGTCGTCATCCTTCGACAGCCCTTCGACTGGCTCAGGACAAGGCTCAGGATGACGTACTTGAACAAGCGGTCTAAAGCACCCTGAGCTTGTCGAAGGGTGCGCTCCAAGTGAAATCGTTACCCCTCGTCATCCCTTTGACTGGCTGAGAACAGGCAGGATTGGACTCAGGTGAGCTTCTTCTTAAAAAGTCAGTTTGCTTTCAATAAAGAATCGCAACGGCTGTCAGTCGTTGCGATTCATAACAACAACGAGAGGTTGTTATCTAGTTATTTGAAAGGTATTCGTCAATAGCTGCGGCTGCTCTTCGTCCTTCAACCATAGCGTTAACAACAGTAGCAGGGCCTGTGACCCCATCTCCACCGGCGTAGACACCCTCTCGAGATGTAACGCCTGTCTTAGGATCAGCGACGATTAACCCCCACTTGTGAGTCTCAAGATCAGGGGTTGTGTCCCCGATCAGTGGATCTGGCCAGTATCCGAGTGCGAGGATCACGGTATCGGCTTCAACCGTAAAGTTCGAGCCTTCAATCGGAAGCGGGCGGCGGCGTCCACTGTCGTCGGGTTCACCTAGTTCACATTGCAAGCATTCCACCGCGCTTACTCGCCCATCGGGGCCAGCGATGAAGCGGATGGGTTGTGTTAGGAAGCGGAAGTTAGCCCCCTCTTCCTTGGCCAATTCACGGTCCTTTTTACCGCCCGGCATTTCGGCCTCGGTTCGCCTGTAGAGGCAGGTAACCTCCGCGGCTCCTAACCTAAGTGCACTACGAAGGCAGTCGGAAGCGGTGTCGCCGCCGCCGACGACGACCAAACGGCGACCGACCTCGGGTTTTGAATCTTTACCTTCGGGGAGATGTATCGGATCAACATTGGCCCGGACGAGGAATTGTGTCGCTTGATAGACACCTGGCAAATCCATGCCTGGGACTTCCATCGAAGCATCTACACCCGTGCCCACTCCGATAAACACCGCCTGATAACCCTCCTCGGAAAGGTCATCGATGGTCTTGTTTTCGCCGATACGCGTATTGTTGACGAACTCTACACCAGCTCGTTCCAGATCTCCGATCCGTGCGAAGACGACTTCCTTAGCGAGTTTGAAATTCGGGATACCATATAGCAACAGACCTCCAGGTGAAGGTGCGGCCTCAAAGATGGTGACATCGTGCCCCTTCTGCCGAAGTTGCTCTGCGCACGATAAACCTGCCGGACCAGCACCCACAATGGCGACCCGTTTCCCAGACGGAGGACCAACGGGGATTTCAACTGTGCCGTGCTCACGTTGGTAGTCGGCGACAAAGACCTCTAACGCACCCGTGATGACCGGTTCGCCACGTTTGTTGCGTGGGCAAGCTCCCAGACACAGATCATCGTGAGGGCAAACCCGACCACAGATCTCTGGCATGGAACTGGTCTTACGGTAAATCTCGGCTGCGCCGATGAAATCACCCTTCTCGATTAACCACATTGCCGCGGGGATGTCGTTGTTTCCGGGACAAGCTAGAGTGCAAGGTGCAGGATCAGGGCAGTGGATGCAGCGTTCAGCAGCCCGCATCGCGGCTTCGGGTGTCAATGGAATAAAGGTGGGTTCAAAATCCTTTACCCGTTCCTCTGGTGGTCTTGCTTTCTGTTCCTCCAGAGGGATCTTCATCCGAGCTTTACGATCGATCTCGGGTTTGTCGCCTGCTTTATCCTGCATCACAGTGCCTCCACGAATAGTTCTCCCCGATGATACCGACCAAAGTGGTCTCATATCAGTCAAAAATGTCATGACCCTTTGTGACGGTTGTCACCATCCTAGGTTAGGTTCATCGCCTCGTGTAGAATAACCATTGTTCTATTTGAAACTTTATTGGGAGTTATTCGTGTCAGTAAGTAGGGGACAGGAACGCGATGAAGCTGAGCTGGTCCGTAGAGCCCGGATCCGTGATCCAGAAGCGTTCGATCGTCTCGTCGAGGTTTACACCCCACGCCTCTATCGGATCGTGCGTCGATTTACGAGTGATCGCGGGGAGGCGGAGGCGATCGTGCAGGAAACCTGGTTGCGTGCCTGGCGAGCTTTGCCCCAGTCTATCGAGGATCGCCCATTGGCCCCGTGGTTGGTGAGGATCGCGGTTAATGTGGTTCGCGATATCTGGAGGAAGAAGAAGCCCCTCGATTTTACCGATGTGGGTGGCGAAGAGGATTTTCTGCAAGATGAAAGACCGGGCCCTGAGGAGCACTTGTCTCAGAAAGAGGTTCTTGAAAAGCTAGTTCTAGGGGTAGAGCGTTTGAGACCCGAATATCGAATGGTGATCGCATTACGTTATGAAGGTGGACTTTCATATCAAGAAATGGCAAGCGTGCTGAATCTGCCTATAAACACTGTGCGCACGCACCTACATCGAGCAAAATCTACCCTACGTCGTTGGCTGGAGACGGATGATGTCTGATCGGCTGGATGAATTGCTGGCGATGATGCCGGCAGATCCTTATCCTGAGGACCTTGCGGACCGCGTTCAAGCTCGCTTGGCGCAGATAAGGCGAAGATCTCGGAGAATACGACTTTTTTTGCATTTTTTACTGGTAGTGGCAAGTGTCGTAGGATTGTGGCTGATCATACCCCAAGTAGAGATGTTCATAACAACGTTACCCGATCTTTCCCTTGCTACAGTTGAAGAGTGGTTGCGTACCTTGGTACGCTCTCCAGGGGAAGCCTTTCTGAACCTTTCGGGAACGGTCATTACCTGGATTTCTGAACTTGCTTCCGCTTTGAACATTGAAATCGTTCTCGTTCTAGGAATACTAACGGCGTCTGCGCTGTATGGCGTTATCACCCTACTCTCAAACGGCGCGTCGCAGGAGGAAGTGATGGTATGAACCGATGGAGGATCCTGATTGTAGCCCTTGTAATTTTGGCACTTCTATCGATGGTTCTCTCAGCGTTGTTCTTTGATATCGCATGGTGGAGACGGTCCTTGGCATCGATTGGTGCCGAGCGAGCCCCACATAAGGCATGGCGCATGGCTCTTCTTCAAGACGTCGGTATACGGGCAAATTTCGCGTCGTTGATCGCAAATCTCGTGACCATATTTCTATTTGGTGTGTTGATTCTCTATCTTGTACCAGAACGTGTTCGACATATGGCGCAGGAGTCGTCGGCTGGATGGCAACGAGTTTTGAGGTTTTTCGCTGTTGGTGTTTTGATCATTGTCTTCTTAGGCGCTGTGGGTTTACTCTCCCTGCTGACTGTTCAAACCATGCCTCTTCCTATCATCCTGGGAGTGGTCTTTATATTATCGGCTTTAGGCGGGATGGTGACTCTAGCCTATCAGGTAGGAAGGGCATTGCTCACTCGCGCGGAATGGTCGCGGAGATCGCCCCTTCTTTCCCTAGCATTAGGAACACTCATCCTTTTCGCTTTAACCAATGTTCCTTATCTCGGTGGGGTCCTCTTGATCCTCATCTTGCTCACTGGAGCCGGTTTGTCCATCGCAACCCGCTTCGGTAGCGGCAAATCCTGGAATTTACTCCCCTTAATGGAGGATGTTCAAGTATGAAACGCTGGATATGGATTTTGATTGTAATAGCTGTCCTGATTGGAGGCTTCTTCGGGTATCGAGCCTATCGTACCTCGCAACAGCAGGCCTCTCTCTCAGATCTTCAGACCGTGGAGGCGAGTTCAGGCTCGCTCACAGGAACGGTTGGGGCGACAGGAACAGTTCGCGCGAATCAAGCTGTAACACTGATGTTCCAGACCTCCGGCACAGTGGAGACGGTGAGCGTCAGGATGGGCGATCAGGTCGTCATCGGTGAGGAATTGGCTCAATTGAAGAGGACCTCGCTTTCCTCCCAGGTCATCATGGCTCAGGCGGATTTGGTGACCGCACAGAGGGCGTTGGACGATCTCTTGTACTCAGTACAGGCAATCGCCATGGCGCAGAGGTCTTTAGCGCAGGCGCAAGACGCGCTCGATGATGCGAACTACATGCTATCTGTACGACAGGAAGGCAATCGTGCGAGTCAGGAAACCTTAGATGCAACACGCGCAGACCTCATCCTGGCGGAGAGGGATGTGGAGCAAGCGCAAGCCATGTTTGATCGTTTAGCAGGACGTCCAGAGGATGATCCGACGCGGGCTATCGCTCTCTCTAACTTGGCGGCTGTGCGCCAGCGCCGCGACAGCATCCAACGAAACCTGAATTGGTATATTGGCGGTCCCAGCGAGACGGAGCAGGCCTTGTTGGATGCTGATGTAGCTTTTGCGGAAGCGCAATTAGCCGATGCATTACGAGAATGGGAGCGGGTGAAAGATGGCCCCGATCCCGAAGATGTCGCCGCGGCTGAAGCACGTGTCGCGGCCGCACAGGCAACGGTGGAGTTAGCTAGGGTGAAAGCGCCGTTCGCAGGAACGATCACCTCGGTCGAGGTTAAACCAGGGGATCAGGTAAACCCCGGGACGATGGCTTTTGGATTAGCGGACCTTTCGCGCCTTTTGGTCGATGTGGAAATCTCCGAAGTTGATATCAATCGTGTCCAAGTTGGACAACCAGTAATCCTCAATTTTGATGCAGTCCTTGATCGTGATTTTCAGGGTGAGGTTGTTGAAATCGGATTAACCGGGTTGGTGGTCCAGGGAGTTGTGAATTTCGAGGTGACTGTCGCGTTGACCGACCCTGATGAAGCCATCAAACCAGGGATGACCGCCGCGGTGAACATTGTCGTCAGTGAAATCGAGAATGTCCTCTTGGTGCCCAATCGGGCGGTCCGACTCCGGGACGGCGAGCGAGTAGTGTATGTGTTGGAGCAAGGCGAACTCAAACCTGTTCGAATCGAACTCGGTATCTCCTCCGAAACGTATAGCGAGGTGATCGGTGGCGAACTTCAGGAAGGTGACTTGATTGTGCTTAACCCACCATCGATTCTTTTCGAGGCTGGCCAAGGTCCGGGATTTTTTGGGCGATAACAATGAGTGAGTGGATAATCGACGCTGAGAATCTGACCAAGGTCTATCTGATGGGTGAAGTGGAGGTACACGCTCTGCGAGGCGTATCGCTGCGCGTCGCACAGGGTGAGGTGATGTCCATCATGGGACCCTCGGGATCAGGGAAAAGCACATTAATGAATATTATTGGATGCCTCGACCGTCCAACAAGTGGAACCTACCGGCTGGATGGTCAATTGACCTCCGATCTGAGTGACGATCAGCTGGCGGAAATCCGCAACAGGCAAGTAGGTTTCGTATTCCAGACGTTTAACTTGCTCGGTCGTCAAACCGCTTTAGTCAATGTGGAGCTACCCATGCGGTATGCCGGTGTGATCAATGGCCGTCGGAAAAGAGCCACTGCTGCGCTGGAGGCGGTCGGTTTGGGGGATCGTATCCGTCATCGACCGAATGAGCTTTCAGGAGGACAACAGCAACGTGTGGCGATCGCACGAGCGCTGGTCAACAACCCATCGATTATCTTGGCCGATGAGCCAACCGGAAATCTGGACACGCAATCGGGCGAGGAGGTGGTGAAGATCCTGCTTGATCTTAACCAGGAATACGGCACGACTTTGGTCTTCGTCACGCACGATCCGGAGATTGCAGCTCATACGCAACGGGTGATCCACTTGAGGGATGGGTTGGTTGAGGATGATAGGGATAACGGATAAGGGATTAGCAATGGGATCGATGTCGTATGTTGAGATCCTGATTCCTAAACCCCGATTCCTTTAATGGCAAGGTGTAACCATGGATATGTGGAACAGCATTCTCGAAGCACTGGACAGCCTCTCAAGCAATAAAGTCCGGTCTGGTTTAACGGTGCTCGGTATTGTCATTGGTGTGGGGGCCGTGATTGCGATGTTGGCGATCGGATCCGGTGCACAGGAGACGATCACCGGTTCGATCAGTGACATTGGCACCAACTTACTCTTTGTGATGCGGGGGAATATCAGCGAAGAGATACGCAATCCGCAGCCGTTAACTCTCACTGATGCAGTGGCGATCAGCGATCCTTTCGCCGCGCCATCCGTCGTCGGTGTCGCACCCATGATCAATGGAACCGTGGAGGTCAGTTACGCTGGGGGGAGTAAATTTACTCAAGGAAGCGGTGTCACGCCTGATTATCAGTCGGTGCGTAATGTCGATCTGTTAGAGGGCGAATTTATCAGTGAGATTCACATGTTGGGTCGATCGGCCGTGGTAATCCTGGGTCCTGATGTGGCGGAGGAACTCTTCGGACGAACTGTGGGCGTTGTAGGAGAGACGGTTCGCATCGAGGGACAGCCTTTCAGAGTGATCGGTGTGAAGGCGCCCAAGGGTGGTTCTGGATTCGTCAACCCGGACGATGAGGTGCTGGTTCCGATGACGACGGCACAAGCGAGGCTTCTGCGACGCTCGCGCGATTCGGTAGACATGATCCTCGTCCAGGCTATCAGCCCAGACAACGTGGCTACGGCGAGCGAGGAGATCGCCACTATATTACGGACACGACACCGTTCACCGATCGGCGAGGATGATTTCACCATTTTCACCCAGCAAGACTTTCTTGAAACTGCCACCACGATCACTAACGTTCTTACCATCTTCCTCGGTGGAATCGCTGCCATCTCATTACTTGTTGGCGGTATCGGCATCATGAATATCATGCTGGTTTCAGTAACTGAACGCACGCGTGAGATTGGGCTTCGAAAAGCTGTGGGGGCACGTAAGCGAGATATCCTGCTCCAGTTTCTCACCGAATCAGCATTGTTGAGTATGATCGGAGGGTTGATCGGCATCGTTCTCGGCTGGGGGTTATCGGAGATGGTAGGAGCCATCGCGGCCGCCTCGGACACCCAACTTGTCCCCTCCATGGGTTTGGGCGCGGTGTTGTTAGCGACGCTCTTCTCCACTGCGGTCGGTCTATTCTTCGGTCTCTACCCTGCGAAGCGAGCGGCTGATTTGGAACCGGTGGAAGCGCTGCGCTACGAGTAGAGGTATTCGATCTGAGGCACCAACCCTAATCTTTCTACCTGGTTTGGATTTTCTTTATGCACAAGACGGGCAATGACGGATCGCCACATCTGTCTCACATCGGGGAAAAAATAGGCCGCTGGTTCACTGATAGATATTGCTCGATTTTCATGGTCGGTGCTCTTCTCCTCGCTACGATCGCATGTGCTGGGCCTCAACAGATCGCACTAGAGCGTCGCGGGAGCGGTGCTCTTCCCAGCCCTTCAACCCAATTTCCATCACCTGTGACAAAGACTTTAAGGCCATCGAACACGCCCACCAGTGTCTCAACCTCTACGCAAACCTCAACACCTACACTCACGCCGGTGCCCTTGAACCAAGATAATGCGGATGAGATCCGACCGCGGTATGTCTTAAGGGGGCCTACGGATGGCGTAACGCAGGTTGTCATATCGGAGGGCAGTGATATTGTCGCTGCGAGCTCTCTAGATGCAACCGTTTGGTTGTGGAGAGTCAGTGATGGCAGTTTGGTGCATAGCTTAATAGGTCACACCGATGGTGTTCAGAGTCTAGCTTTATCACCCGATGGGACTATTCTTGCATCGGGATCAAGCGATCGGACTGTGAAGTTGTGGCGGGTTGACAATGGATCGCTGGTGAGGACGATTCGTGGTTCATTCATCGGCAGGGTGCTCAGGGTGGTTTTTTCTCCGGACGGTTCTCTCTTCGCGATGGCCGACGATCGATGCTTTGTCCAAATACGGCGCACGAATTCGGGCGTCTTATGGCAAACCCTGGCGCAACCTAATTGTCTCGCATATTTAGAAGGGACGGTGTCAGCCTGGGGGTTGACTTTTTCACCAGATGGGGAATACCTCTTGACGGGTGAAAGCCGTCCTTGCTGTGGGGGCTCCCTACAACAGTGGGCAGTGGATGAATATCGGCCTCCCGCGACGTTGCTGGATTATGACTTGAGGTTTCGAGATTTTACGTACTCGCCGGACGGGTCGATGTTGGCGGTGGCTTTCGAAGGTAGCCCAGTGTTTTGGTTGATCAATACAGAGGGTAGGGACCCAATCCGCACCTTTGAAGGTCACGCTTATCAGGTGAATAGCCTCACGTTCTCACCCAATGGCGAACTCTTGGTCTCTGGATCAGGGGATCAGAAGGTGCGTATTTGGCGAGTTGAGGACGGCGCGTTACTTTATACGCTCGAGGGCCATGTCGATGAGGTGAATAGTGTCACTTTTTCCCCGGATGGCAGTACGATCGCTTCCGGCTCGGAAGATGGGACGGTTATTTTGTGGGGGCTTGGTCCTTAAGAAGATCTGAATTCTTGTATTACGAGGCTTAGCTCAGGTGTGTTTTGAGGAATTCTCCAGTGTACGATTCCCCAATTTGGCAAATCTCTTCTGGTGTCCCTTCGGCGACCAGTTGCCCGCCGGCATCGCCCCCTTCGGGCCCTAGGTCGATTACCCAATCTGACACTTTGATGATATCGGGGTGATGTTCGATGATGAGCACTGTGTTGTCCTGATCGACCAACCTTTGGAGCACATCGATCAGCTTATAAACATCGGCGGCATGCAACCCAACGGAGGGCTCATCCAGAACATACAGTGTATGGCCATTGTTCCGACGAGATAATTCGCGGGATAGTTTAACTCGTTGTGCTTCACCACCGGAGAGGGTGGGGGCGGGTTGGCCGATCTTTAGGTAGCCCAATCCGACATCTTGCAAGGTCTGCAGCTTGCGCATCATGGCGGGGAAAGCGGCGAAGAACTCGGTCGCCTCATCGATGCTTGTGTTTAATACATCCGCGATGTTCTTGTCTTTGAATCGTACCTGAAGTGTCTCTCGATTGAAACGCGCTCCTTTACAAACTTCACAGGTCACATACACATCCGGCAGGAACTGCATCTCGATGCGAAGTTGTCCCTGACCTTGGCAAGCTTCGCAGCGTCCACCATGAACGTTGAATGAGAAACGACCAGGTTTATAACCCCGAACTCTTGATTCAGGAAGCTCGGCATAAAGCGCCCGGATGTGATCAAAAAGTCCAGTGTAGGTACCAGGATTTGAGCGAGGTGTACGGCCAATTGGGCTTTGATCGATGTTGATCACTTTATCTATATTTTCCACGCCCTCTATACGATCGTGAGCGCCAGCTTCCTGCCTGGAATTGTGTAATGACCGCGCCAACGCCTTGTGCAGCACTTCCACCATTAAAGATGATTTACCTGAGCCACTAACACCGGTGATGCAAACAAAGACGCCTAAAGGTAAGCGGACCGTGAGATCCTTGAGATTGTTCTCACGCGCTCCTACGATCGTGATGAACTTGTCGTTTCCAGGCCGTCGTTGACTTGGGGTTTCGATATGCAGCTTGCCTGCCAGGAATCGTCCCGTGACGGATTTTCGGTTGCGGGTCACCTGCTCAACGGAGCCCTCAGCGACGACGTGTCCGCCTTCTTCCCCCGCGCCAGGACCGAGGTCGATGACCCAATCCGCCGCACGAATGGTGGATTCATCGTGCTCTACGACAAGGATCGTATTGCCGAGATCACGCATGCCTTCCAAAGTACGGATAAGACGTGCGTTGTCACGTGGGTGGAGGCCGATAGAAGGTTCGTCGAGGACGTAAAGCACGCCCATCAGTCGGGAGCCGATTTGAGTGGCAAGACGGATACGCTGCGCTTCACCTCCGGAAAGGGTCCGAGCCATGCGATCGAGTGTCAGGTAATCCAGGCCCACATCGACCAGAAATCCGAGCCGATCATTAATCTCCCTTAACACGCGCTCGCTGATCTTCTGTTGGCGGCTTGTGAGCACCCCAGACTCTTCTTGTAGTTTGTGAACCCAATCTAGCGTTCGCACAACCGGCCAACTGGTAACCTCAACGATATTGACTTGATCGATGGTGACGGCGAGCGCCTCTGGTCGGAGGCGTTGACCATGGCAAGAAGGACAAGGCCGTCTTGTCATATACTCTTGGATCTTGCTTCGGATGTATTCGGAATTCGTCTCTTGGTAGCGACGCTCGAAGTTTCCTACGATGCCCTCAAAGCTTGTGTGGTAGAAGGATCTGCGTCCATCTTGAGTCTCATAGTGTATCGGTATTTCCTGACCGTCCGTTCCATAAAGAATGAGGTTGATTTTCTCCTCTGGGATCTCGGCAATGGGAGTTTCGAGGTTGATTTCGTAGTGTTCCGCCAAGGCTTCGAGCATTTGCCAGTAATAGCCACGTCGCTCCCGGGTTTGATTTGACCAATTCATTGCGGCAATGGCACCCTCTGTAATGGAGAGGGAGTGATCGGGGATAATGCGATCGGGATCGATTTCCAGTTTGCTGCCTAACCCTTGACACTCTGGGCAAGCGCCGTGGGGTGTGTTGAAGGAGAACGTGCGTGGCTCGATCTCTGAGAGCGATGTGCCATGCTCGGGGCAAGCGAGATGCTCAGAAAAAGGGATGTCTTTTGGGGGGTCTTGGCTCAGATCTGCGACGAGAATCGTACCATCACCCCAACGGAGAGCGGTCTCGACTGAATCCGTCAATCGTGTGAGAAACGCGTCCTTATCTTCACCTGATCCATTTTGAACGATCAAGCGGTCGACAACGACCTCGATATCATGTTTTCTATATCGGTCGAGTTCAATTTCCTCATCGACCGATCGCACATCACCGTTAATCCTGACACGTACGAAGCCGGACTTCTGCACCTCCGCAATAACCGCTAAGTGGGTCCCTTTACGTCCACGGACCAACGGTGCGAGGATGAGAATTCGACTGCCCTCGGGTAGCGTTCCAATAGCATCAACGATCTCTTGCGCGGACTGTTGGCGGACTTCTCGCCCACATATAGGGCAATGGGGTTGCCCGATGCGGGCAAAGAGCAAGCGAAGATAATCGTACACCTCGGTGACCGTGCCAACGGTTGAACGTGGGTTATGTGACACCCCGCGTTGGTCGATCGAGATGGCTGGGGAGAGACCGTCGATGTAATCTACGTCGGGTTTATTGAGCTGTCCTAAAAACTGTCGGGCATAAGCAGAGAGTGACTCAACGTATCGACGCTGACCTTCAGCGAAGATGGTGTCGAACGCCAATGAGGACTTACCTGAGCCCGAGATTCCAGAGATTACAATCAATTTATTACGGGGAATCTCAACGGTGATGTTCTTCAGGTTGTGCTCTCGTGCCCCGACGACGATGATCTTGTCTTGAGACATCTGATCAAGCCTTGAATTCGTACACTTGTTCTACTCGTGGTTGCAAAAGGTAATTATAACAGATGTGTCGTGGCTAAGCCAATTTTTTCGACCAATTGTTCGAATATTGAGGAGAAGGTACTGGGTCCATTGAGTTACAGGTTCGCAGGAAGCCATTTGGCGTGCACAAGCTCTGCTTGTGCCAGAAGCAGAGCTTCTGGATTCCAAAGATGCAGGGGCCGGGTCACCCCGCCCATACATCGAGGGTAATGATCTCCTCTTGCACCCCCGAGATCCATTGTGATTACACTCTTTGGGATACACAGCGCAGGCTAAAGCCTGCGGCTACATTGGAATGGACGATAAATTGTAGTCGCACCCTTTAGGGTGCGTTTGGAATGCGCAAGCTCTGCTTGCGCCAGAAGCAGAGCTTCTGGACTCCAAAGAAGTACGTGAGGAGGAAATCAAAATACTGAAAGTGTGCGTGCTCTACGAGCGCCTTTTTGACAGTATCTGCGTCTTCACCACTAAGCACGATCGTGATAGACCCGAACTTACTCCGGAGTTTCTTTAGGAGGGGGAGCTGGCTCGCCACACCATTGACAACGTCCCTCACCCGGTGGGATCACGGCGTCGCATTTCAAGCAATGGACTCGTTCATCGAGCGGTAGTACCCCACCCTCGAGATCCGCCGCCATACGGATCACATCGTATGGGCTAAACGATTCACTATCGAGACCTCCGGAGGGACCACCGCTGATCCGCACACCGTGCGCGTCCTGGTCGATGACATATCCCCGATCTCGGAGGCTTTGAGCTAAATTTTCACTGAATTGTTCGTCCTCGGTTGAGCCAGTGGTCGGCTTTTTTCTCAACAAGATTTCCCGCGCATCTTCGGGAAGACTCTCCAGCAGCTCCTCTGACCAGGACGGTTCTGCCTGCGATGTGACGATCAACTCGCGGAACCGCATCCGTGGATCGACCTCCTGTATGGGTTCTTCAGGCGGAGATGGTTCTTGAAAATCGTCCTCCACTTTAATGGGGTCCGGATCGGTAGGGCATGTTGGGCATAAATTGACGTAATCCAAGCCATCAAGCGTCGGCAACTGCACCATGATT
This sequence comes from Anaerolineae bacterium, assembly GCA_011174825.1. Lineage (GTDB taxonomy): Bacteria > Chloroflexota > Anaerolineae > Anaerolineales > E44-bin32 > DUEZ01. The sequence continues at coordinate 18,873 of DUEZ01000087.1, forward strand.
TCGCCACAATTTGGGCAAATCACTTCATCGCTAGAAGGGGATGGAGTCTCCACGGTTTTCCCTCAGGCTTCCTCTTGACCTCTGATCACTCCGAGTCGTGCAGGGGGTTGTTTTTTGCGATCGGATGTATGAGCACGAAATCAAGTTTCAACGATGTCCTTAACGAGATTGCTGGCATGTGGAGAGTCTTGATGGGATATCTCTTGCGGTCAATCCTAGTTTTGAGATGATTGACTTCTGTCTTTAACCTTGACGATCTGACCTACGGTGATTTCATGATTCACCTGATGGAATCGTTCTGCGAATGTTTCGTTACGCCATTCAAATGCGGTCTCAAGACCTTGCACCTCGCTCGGTATTAATAAGGTTGAGCGTACATAAGCAGCATCCTCCGAGATCGGGAATGATCCGATCCGATTGAGCAGGACGATCACTGGCAACGTGTACCCCAACACAGCTAGGATGACGAGTATCAGGATGCCTAAGGGTCCTTCCTCAAGTGGTTTTAGGCCAAGAGCAAGCGCGGCCACCATGGATATCAACGCGATCAGAGCGGAGATGAGATGTGCCTGCAACCTGGCATTCCTTTCCGCTTCGCTTCGTTCCGCAGCGCGCCTATGACAATCCGCGCAAAGAGGAAGGTTGAAGGTAGTTGCTTTGCGTTGACCGACCTCACGGCCCTGGGGCAATGAACTGACCACAGCTAATCGACCACGAACGGGTGTCTGGGAACAATGAGCACAGATCGATTCGGGGATGTTGGCTTCGGACCCTTGGAGTACCACCCGGAAACGATGTCCCGGAGGCGGATCGCTTTCTCTAGGTGTGAAGGGTGTTTCCTCTTCAAGCACTTGCTCATCGATGGTCACGTCCGGTTCAGGGGAGGTAGGTTCTTGGGATTCCCAAAAGGCTGGGGTGACCGGTGCCTCCACTGGCTTTTCGATCGCTGAGTATTCAAGCTTCAATGTTGGTGATCTTTCTTCCTCAATTGCCTCGGGCTCAAGGTCTAACGGTTCATCGGGTGGTGGGAAATCATCCTCGGGTGGAGCAAATTCATCCGGAGCAGGGATCTCTTCCGAAGATGGAGGCTCAGGGACCAACACCTCCTCTGAAAATGGTGAGATTGACGGTTCAACCGGAACTGTGGGAGGGTGTTCTGAGGCTGCTTTTGTCTCTACTTCGCCAAGATGGACCCATTGGCGAAGCGCGAAACTCCGGGTTTCAGGATATGACGGATCGATCATACCGTACATCACCCGTTGGCCTCCTTCTTCAGCGACAAAAGCGGAGTTGCACTGCCCACAGCTAACGTAATCGGGCAGGGCATCGACGTGAACGACCTGAAGCGAGGTATGACCGCAGATGGCGCACTTTAAGTCGTCTGCATAACTGTCATCTAGGATTGCTCTTGGAACTGGTGCCATAATCGCTCCTCCAATGAGCTATTTTCGAATCTAGCACATTGGATTAGATAGGGCAATAAGATGGTGGTGGGATGCGAGTGAGTTGGGTTAAACCTTCCTCAGCTTCCAACGCCCACGACGGAACCAGATGAGGAAGAATAACCCGTTGGCTACGTTGGCTATCGTTCGCCCCCACCAGACACCTAAAGTTCCAAGCGCCAACCAGCGCGAGAGCAAATAAGCAAATGGGATCTCCATCCCCCATAGGGTGAAGAGGTTGATCGCCATCGCAGGTACGGTATTCCCGGCTCCGTCAAAACCCCTCGCTAGGCTCACGCCCAAAGCGCTGGCGATGAGGGAGAAGGACACAACGCGTAGACACTCAGTGCCAAACTTCACAACCTGCGGTGTCGAGTCGAAGAGTGAGATGAGTGGGTCAGCGAGGGTGAAGAGGATGGTCGCCGCAACGATCATATAAATAGCGGCATAGGCGCTTACCCACCAGGCACTCCTGCCGGCCCGATCCGGTTTACCAGCTCCCAGGTTTTGACCGACAAGTGTGGCTGCGGCGTTCCCTAGGCCGAAGATAGGGATCAGTGCGACCAGCAACAACCGATTGGCAACGCCATATCCAGCGGTAGCATAGGTTCCGTAAATTCCTACCAGGCCGAGGATCACCAATCGCGAGGAAGAGCGGAGGGTCATTTGGATCGTGCTGGGTAAGGCGATGCTGATGATGCGACCCATGAGGGGGAAATCAGGTCGAAGGTAATTTAAACTCATCCCAATGCGTGCCCGTCCACCAAAAAGGATCGCTAACTGTAAGATCACACCTGCTCCATAACCGAGGACATTCGCCCAAGCGGAACCGACGACTCCGAGCGCGGGGATGGGTCCTAATCCAAAGATGAGGATTGGTTCGATCACCACGATGGACACGGTGGAGAGGAACAGAACCGCCATTGCTTTACGGGCTTCTCCGGCCCCACGAAGGATAGCGTTCAACATGAAAACGAGGATCAGGGTGAAGGTCCCAGCCAGCGCAACGCGTAGGTAGGCGATACCCAAGGGTAGGACTTCTGCGTCCGCACCGAGCAGGATGAGCAAGGGGCGAGCTACGGCCAATCCTGAAACGGTCAATAGCGCTGAGATCATGATCCCCAAGAGTAGGGTTTGTGTGGCAGCGTGATCTGCAGCAGCCCGATCGCGTTCCCCAATCCGTCGTGCCACGATCGCCAAGCCGCCGATACCCAAGCCATTAGCTAAACTGTTGAGCACCCAACGGATGGTGATGCTGATGGTGACCGCGGCCAAGGCTGCTGACCCGAGTTGCCCGACCCAATATGTATCCAGAATTTGGATGATATTCGTAATACCCGTTTCGAGCATCATCGGTGGTGCCAAATACCAGATGTCCCGATGAAGACTACCTTCAGTGAGGTCGCGTTGCTGTGTCGTCGTGTCTTCTTGGTGTTTGTTGTCCATGATGATCGCTTGAATTGTTCGATGGAGAAGGGATTTACACCATCATAATCAAAGTCCGGGAGGCGTTCTCTACAGGCCAGATCCAAGGGTGATTAGAAGCGTACGTCAGATGAGACGGACGGAAGAATTGTAGTCAGGCCAGTCAAAGATGCAACCTTTGCGAAACTGGTAGGTTCTGCGGTTTCCCTGCTATGTGAGTGCGATAAAGACTTCCACCGAATCCGAGAACGGCATCCTGTCGTTGTTGCCGAAGATTGAAGAGGTGAAACCGAGGACGATCCGTGCGTTGTCACAGGAATCTGCCATTGATGAGTTGGAAAATGGAGCCTGAGATACGATCTCGTTTTTTTTTACACCATCTGTACATCTTAATCGATTGCTGGTTATAATGGACCCCTTGGCATCCCAAAGCCATCCTTGGTCATCGAGACTAACCTAGTTAGGATGGTGATAGTGGGTTATCTTACCTGTCAACGTAAAGAGAATGTAATTTGGCATATGAGGAAAGTCGTATGATGCGAGAAGCGAATTTCGCTGGGAAAAGTGAGAAGCTGAAATCAAGTGAACCCCCTGCGTTTGACTTGGTTGCCATGGACATTGATGGGACACTGCTTAACTCGGAGCACGAGGTGCCTCAAGAAAATTTGGCAGCGATAAGCGCCGTCCGGTCAGCTGGTGTTTTAGCAACGCTTGTGACCGGGCGAAGTACTTTTTCACTCGTACCCGTTTTTGAACAGATCGATTTGGACATCCCCTATATATGCTCTGGTGGGGCCGAGATCACAGATCCGAGCACTGGAGAGTCGATCGATCGCCGGGTTATTGCACGGAGTGATCTTGAGTTCATCGTCACCACGGCTAGAGAATGTAAGATCGCGATGTTCTTCAGTCTACCAGATGGGATCTATTACGAAGCCCCTCCCGGATCGCGGGAAGATTGGACGCCTTCGCGGGCGTACCAGGTGATCAAAGTAGAAGATATCCTCAGCGAAAACACCGCGAAAGCGGTGAAAATCGCTCTTTATGGTGACCCCGACAGGTTGTCACAAATCGAAACCACGATCCGGCAACACGGACCTGCGGTTCACCTGGCGTATCCGCTCGAGGTTTTTCTCGATGTCACTCATGAGGATGCGAACAAGGGGGCGGCTTTGATCCGTTTGGTAAATCACCTGGATGTTTCACTGGAGAAGACCCTGGCCATTGGGGACGCCGACAATGATCTCTCGATGTTTAATGTGGCTGGATTATCGATCGCGATGGGGAACGCCGCGCCACAGGTTAAGGCGGCCGCAGATAGGATCGCCCCTACTAACGATGAGAATGGGGTCGCATGGGCTTTGAGAGAGATTGTGCTAAGCCAGAACAACGGTTGATCAAGGGCGTTTGATTTGAGGAAGCTGATCTGGCGTGCCACCGACTGAAAGTGTCGAGTGTTCTTCTCGGCATCTCGTGGGAACGCCGAATCGCCCCTACGATTGAACTTTGACTCAACAAGATAAGGATTAATTGAAGACGAGACCGTTAATTCCCGTCGGTGTTAATCCCCCAGCCAAAGATGGCCGAGATCATAGAGCGTGGATTGGCTAAATCGAGCGCGTCCTCGACGATCCAGCCAACAATCCCCTCAAAATCAACCTTCCACCAGTAGGTGCCCTTCGCAAGGATCCCGTTCGTGTAATTGATGTGCGGAAGGATGATGCCTTTGGTGTTTTTCGCAACCGAAGCAATGGGGGCGTAATTTCCTGGTCCTAAGTAGATATTGGTGGTTTGTTGCGCGATCACTCGTTCCCCAGGCCAAAAGGTAAGGGATCGTTCCATCGGTTCAACGACGATCATCATCATGCCGTTGGCGACTTCTCGTTCGCTGCCATCAGAAGGGGAATTCACCACCTCACCGTTTACCCACATGGTTGAAGAACCACCGCCATCTTGGTTAATACCCCAGGTTGCCTCCAGGGTGTCTCGGCAGAAAGTTGCCAATTGTGTGACGCTCATCCCGAGGCTGTAAGCGTCATTTCGTCCGTCTACGACGACGAAAAAGATGAACTCATCGTTATAGCAGATCGCCGTCCTTGGGTGACGATTGTTGGCACCTGGGTCATCGAAGTATTGGATCTCTCCATCCTTGAGGAAAATGAACCCTCCTCCAAGGCTCGCATAGGCGTTCGTCCACTCCAGCGGGTGAGATCTGCGGCAATCCTCTTGGAGATGCGTGATCTCCATGGAAAGACCAACCACAGCGCCGACACGGTAGTTTTCGAGCAGTGCTTCAGCTGACCGACCATCTCCTGAGACCACAATGTGGTCGAAGGGTATTGGTATGGGGGCATCATCTTCACGAACCTCTCTCACAATGCCTAGGATCATCTCAGGTAGCGGTACGATCCCCAGGGGACGGGTCAACTCAACCAAGACCTCAACACCTGTGTTTTCTCCAGAGGTTTCTCGAATGTACTGTGGCGTGAAGACGACCAGTTCATGTTCTTCAGGCTCGCGGTTGATGCCATTGATCCTGCGCGATTCTCCATTGTATAGGTTGGTGAAGCGTTGATTCGTGGACTCATGGTTCACACATTCACCGATGAACGCGCTGCGATCCTGCTTCCACACAAAGCCGCTGACGCTCTCCCAATTGGGATAGGGTACCGCATACCAGCCGGAATGGATCATGCCGCCATGAGGGATGCCTGTCCCCGAGTTATGGAAAGAGCCATTGATCGCTACGACGACGTGATTGCGATTCCCCCAGGTTTCTCCCCAGTTATTGATCGCCTGGTCATAACGCTCGGCCATCCCACTGACCGTCTCCTTGCCTTGCCCCAACGCACCTTGAGCGATGCTGGTATCGAGGATGACGTTCTCTGCGCTCCGATCCATGCGAGCGACGAAAACCCGTCTTGGGCCAGGAAGGCGGAATTCCTGATAATCAATCCCGGGGGCAAGGGTCTCCCATCCGGATGAGTCGCTATACGCGTTTTGGGTGGGTGTGATCAGGACCAGAGAGAGGATCAAGATACAAAGGGGAACTTTAAACTTCACCAAGGACCTCTGTGGAAAATGAATGTTTGGCATAGCTCAATCATCATATGCGTTAATTTTATCTGCTGTCGACAGGACTTTGGGTATATTGAGAGGAGGTTGTAAAGTGGTTGATTTAAATTGGAGCCAAGGTCAGATGCCGATTAGGGATGATAGATTGTTCGATCGGATTATTGATAGACGGCCATTTGATTGAGACGATCACGGAGGATCAATCTCCGAGAGCCACTTGACGAACTTGCTCAACATATTCCAACGATTGATGTCGGAAGTAGGTGTTGTAGAGTTCGGCATAATGCCCGCCATCGGTCATCAAGGATTTGTGATTCCCCTCCTCGATGATCTCACCTTCTCGCAGGACGATGATCCGATCTGCCGCTCGCACGGTTGATAGTCGATGCGCGATGACGATTGAGGTGCTCTCTGCCAGGATCATATTCAAGGCTTCTTGAATTTGGCCCTCAGTGAAGGGGTCGACACTCGCGGTGGCCTCATCGAGGATGAAGATCGCCGGGCATTGGACCAGTACGCGCATCAGTCCCACCAACTGACGCTGCCCCATAGAGAGGTTCGCCCCTCGCTCCCCGACTTCAGTCTCCAAGCCGTCGGGTAAGGTTCCGAGCCATGCGCCCTCGCCAATTTGACGGCACATCTCCTCAACCTCCCTCCTACTCGCATTCGGACTGGCGTAGAGGATGTTGTCGAGCACGCTGCCAGAGAAAAGGAAGGGTGTTTGGGAAACGATACCCAACCGACGACGATATTCAACCAGGTTAAGGGTGCGGATATCTTTGTCATCAATCAGCAGACGTCCCTCTTGAAACTCGTAGAAACGAGAGATGAGTCTGGCGATTGAGGTTTTTCCGGCACCCGTGTGGCCAACCAACGCGATATTCTCTCCAGGTTCGATGTGAAAATCAAAGTCAGAAAGGACAGTCTCTCCTGGTTGATAGTGGAACGATAGGCTCTCGAAGGTGATCTCCCCTCGCAAAGCAGGCACGGATTGTTGATCAATTTGTGACACAGCAGACTCGGCGTCGATGAGGGCGAAAACCCGCTCCGCAGCCGACAATCCGTTCTGGATATTGGTCCAGAAGGCGGAGAGATTCAAGATAGGGAACCAGAAACGATTGAGGCTGCTGATGAAGAGGAACCACGCGCCAACCGAGATCAAGCCTGCTGCCGAGCTCAACCCTCCGGCGTACACCAGGATCGCTGTGCCGACTCCTGACAGTGCATCTAATGCGGGGAATACTGTGGCGAGCACAAAACCACGACGAACGTTGATGCGGTAAGACTGCTGGTTGATCTCATCGAATTCATCATAAATGGTTGCTTCCTGACGGAAATTCTTAGCGATGGCGATCCCGGTAACGGCTTCTTTAATAGCGGCGTTGACATTAGCCATTACACGAAAACCTCGTCGCGTGACTTGGCGAGCAATTCGCCGAAATCCGATCGCCACAACAAAGATCACGGGCATCATTGCGATCAGCCAAAGTGTCAAGCGACCATTGATACCAACTAAGACCACGAGCAGGATGATGGCTTGTAGGATTTGTGACACAAGATCAGTCACCAGCACGACCACACGGGCAAACTCTTGGGTGTCGGAGGTGATGCGGCTTACCACACGACCGGTTGAGAATTCATCGAAGAAGGAAAGATCGTGCCCGGTGGTTGCGATAAAAGCATCTCGCCGGAGATCGAGCATGACGTCACCGACAGCGCGAGTGATCAGGCGACGTCCTGCCCAATTTGCACCCCAGATGATCACTCCGAGGGCAAAGAGGCCACTGACCAGCATGTTGGTTAGCCCAGAGACACCACCCTCGACCATCAAATCCACGCCACGCGAGACGAGAATGGGTGTCCCTGCGCCGCCGGCAGCAACGATGAAGATACCGAGACTAGCAAGGACTAATCGACGTCGATAAGGTATGAAGTAAGCGAGCATACGCCGAACCAGATCGCGATCACGATACGCTCGATCAAATGCCTCAGTGTCAAGTCCGGAGAAAAATCCCATCTCTCAATCGTCTCTGTAACGCATGAATATCTTGCGGTATGGTTCTGAGGTCGCCATCAGATCCTCGTGAGATCCAATGGCAGCGATCTTTCCACCACGCAGGACAAGGATCAAGTCAGCCCAGCGAATCTGGGAGAGACGGTGCGTGATGATCAACGTGGTCCGCCCTTGGGAGGCGCGGAAGATCGCGCGCTGGATTTGGTCCTCCGTGGCGCTGTCGATGGAACTGGTTGCATCATCCAAGATCAGGATGCTGGGGTTCGTAAGGAACGCCCGCGCGAGTGCGATGCGTTGCCGCTGTCCGCCAGAGAGGGTCACCCCGCGCTCGCCGACCACCGTGTTGTAACCTTCGTTGAAGCTCATGATGAATTCATGTGCCTGGGCAGCACGTGCAGCAGCCTCGATTTCCTGTTGGGTTGCATCGGGGCAGCCGAAAGCGATGTTTTCGGAGATGGCGCGTGAGAACAAAAAGACGTCCTGCTCGATGACTGAGATCTGACGTCGAAGCGCAGCCAGGTTCCATTCACTTACGTCAATCCCATCGATGAGGACCTCGCCATGTGTAGCGTCATAGATGCGGTTGATGAGATGAGTCAAGGTGCTCTTACCCGTTCCTGTCTGTCCAACGATGGCAACCGTCTGCCCGGGCGAAGCGTGAAAGGTGACCTCTTCGAGGCTGCTTTCACTTTCGCCGAGGTATGCAAAGGTCACATCGTGGAACTCGATTTCGCCTCGCATATCACCGGCGTAACCACCTGGATTCTGGTCAAGTTTTGTCTCTCGGTTGATCAAATCGAGGATGCGCCGAGCGCCGGCCATTCCCAACGACACCTGAGAGTAGGCAAAGAGGGACACGAATGTGGGGAAGCGGAAGAGTTGGATCAATCCAACATAGGCGACAACTTGACCGAGATCGAGAGAGCCAGCACGATAGAGAAGTAATGCATGTAAAAAACTACCAGCGGTCGCTAAGCCGATCAAGAGGAAGGGCAAGAAGCGGGCTTCTACATCGCCCTGACGAACGAAATGATCACGGTAAGCGCGTGCATTTGTCGTGAATCGTTTTGATTCGGCCTGCTCTTGAGCGGTCCCTTTGACGATCTCAATGCCATCCAGGGCTTCTGCGAGATGAGCATTTAAATCACCGAAGGATTGGCGAATGGCATCGGAGATTGGGCTTAGTTCTGTGAGGTACTGCCAGAGAGCAAGGAAATACCCTGCAACGAAGACAAGGGGCACTAGGATGAGTGAGGGGTGGTACGTTGGCGCTAAGATGAGAGGAACGATGAGGAAGATCGCCGATCCCACCACCAGGTTCAACCCGGGGCTGAACATGAGATTGATCTCTCGCACGTCGTTGGTGGCGCGAGCCATCGTGTCTCCCACAGGTTGATCATTATGGAACGTCATGCTCTTACCGAGAAGACTGGCGTAGAGTTCATCGCGAATGTCTCGCTCTAACCGCTGGCCGATTAATTCAGCGCCAAAGTTCCGACCTAGCTGCAAAACCCCACGTACCATTTGTGAGCCAACAATCATGAGAGCAATCTGACCCAAGCGGGACAGGTCAGGGGGATCAGCCAGAATGGCATTGAAAGCCAAACCAACGAGGACGGGAACGGCGGATGCCAATGCAGCGTTGCCAATTGCCCCGAAGACGGCCACGATCACGATCCACCAATGACGAGCGACATGTGAAAGGATCCAACGCAGAGGTGAACGTCGATCTGAAATTCTTACATGGGGTAAGACGAACTCAGCGCTTGTCATTTAGTCACCGCGTGGAAATTCTATGTTATGTCGCAGCAATGTATGGAGAATAATGTGAGGATACCATAGCCCAAGTCATTGTGAGCCGTGTATTGTCTATGCCATCTCCTCTCCTTCAATGTCATTGCGAGCCCCGCAGGGGCGAAGCAATCTCGGCTACGAAAAGATTGCTTCGTCGCCCGGACGGGCTCCTCGCAATGATAGATTGAGGCCGGGCTTCCTAACCCAGACCTGTCCAACATCAGTTTGAACTTAATTCTTTACAGCGGTTCAAACTTCGCTGTGAAATGACGCAACAGTCGAGGTGCATAGGCGATCCGATAGCCACGGATCGATTCGCGCCGTTCAGCGATGTGGGCCAGTGTCTCGATAACGAAGTCCATATGGGCTTGGGTGTACATTCGCCTGGGGATGGCGAGGCGGACCAATTCCATGAGAGGGTATTGCATTTCACCGGTTTCTGGATCAGGATAGGCGAAAGCAACCGAGCCTAACTCCACGCCTCGGATACCTCCTTCCACATACAACTCGATCGAAAGCGCCTGACCTGGGAATTCATCGCGCGGGATGTGTGGAAGCAGCCGCTGCGCGTCGATGTACACAGCATGCCCACCAGGAGGTTCCACGATCGGGATACCCACTTCGAGCAATCCTTGAGCGAGATACGCAACTTGCCCCACCCGATAGCTTAAATACGCTTCGTCGAGTCCCTCCCACAAGCCGACAGCCATGGCTTCCAAATCACGACCTGCAAGCCCACCATAAGTGGGGAATCCCTCACGAAGGACAAGTTCGTTACAGGCTTGTTGATAGAGATTCTCATCGTTCATGGTGAGAAAGCCTCCGATGTTGACCATGGCATCTTTTTTTCCGCTCATCGTAGCGCCATCGGATAAGGCAAAGCATTCCTGGGCGATTTCTAAGATGGATTTATCCTCGTAGCCTGGCTCCCGTTGCTTGATGAAATACGCATTCTCTGCGTAGCGGCAGGCATCAATGAAGAATGGAATCCCATATCTGTGGAGTACCTCACTCACTTCATGCATATTTTCCAGTGACACAGGTTGTCCACCGATCGCATTGTTGGTGACGGTGATCATGCCAAACGGTATCTCTTCGACGCCAACATCTTGGATCAAGGCCTCAAGCTTCTCAATATCTAGATTGCCTTTGAAGGGATGCCGGTTCGTGGGGTCCGCAGCTTCGTCGATCACGAGGTTAATGGGCCTCCCGTCACGAGCACGTATATTGGCATCGGTTGTGTCAAAGTGAGTGTTGGAAGGGATCGCGTGCCCTGGCTTGATGAGCAATGAACTTAAAATATGTTCGGCGGCTCTCCCTTGATGAGTCGGTACAAAGAACGTGTGACCAAATATCTTCCCAATCGCTTCGGCGAGCTTGTAAAAGGACCGCGCTCCAGCGTATGCTTCGTCGGCTTGCATGAGTGCTGCCCACTGCCGATCGCTCATCGCACCTGTACCGGAATCGGTCAATAGGTCAATATAAATGTCCTCTGAACGAAGCCCAAAGATGTTGTAACCAGCAGCCTTGAGAAGCGATTCGCGCTCCCCTCGGTTGATCTGTCGGATGCTCTCCACTGTTTTTATGCGGAAAGGTTCGGGTGGGTAGGGTCTCATATAGGCCTCCATGCCAAGAAGTGTGACCAGTCTAACACCACTTCTATGGGTGGGGAAGTTTGTATCGTCTACGGTTGTCGTTATACTCGTCCCGGTTCTGTGCGGCTTGATCGCAAGGTTCGAGATCGAGCGAATCTGATCATTGTTGGTTTCGAACTCAGGCATTATGATTTGGGACGATATCGCTGAGGGGGATAGAAATTGGCTTGATATGTATAAACCTATACCTCAACAAAGGAGCTGACGTGCAAGGCTTGGAAGGTAATAATGACCCATATCAGATGATCGTCGTCCCCTTTGTCCTCGGTCCGGTTCAGACCAATACCTACCTTGTTGGAGACACGACTTCGGGTGAGGCTGTTGTCATTGACCCGGCTTGGGATGGGGAGGTGATTGTTAGGGAAGCGGAGAGCCAGGGGTTGCGTATAAGCGCCATCTGGCTGACTCACGGCCACTTCGATCATTTTGGCGGTACCGCAGGAGTGAGTGCTGAGTTGCCCGATCCTGTTCCAGTTGCGCTCCATCCTGCTGACCTTCCGCTCTGGAGCGCGCATGGAGGGGCAGCGGTGTTTGGGTTTGGTAACTTCGATCCTGGACCCGAACCAAGCATCGCCCTGGAACATGGCATGCAACTTAATCTAGGATCACACAAGTTTGAGGTTCGAAGTACACCGGGGCACACCCAAGGCCATGTCCTCTTTTTGGCGCGTGAAGCTGGCTTGGCATTTTGTGGGGATTTAATCTTCATGGGCAGTGTAGGACGGACAGACTTGCCGGGAGGGGATTGGGACACCCTTTTAAGGAGTATCAAAGAAGAAGTGCTTACTTTACCGGACGACACCCAATTGCTCTCAGGTCATGGTCCGGTAACTACAGTTGGACGCGAACGACGGACCAACCCTTTTTTGATAGGTGATTTCAGATTCTAATTGCGGTTTCACCTCCTCGAACACAGCCCAGGTGCTCCCTAACTTTGCCTCATCAGATTGTAGCCGCAGGCTTTAGCTTGGGTTGTGTATGCAAAAGGGCGCAATTTATTGCACCGTACATCTTTGGAATCCAGAAGCTCTGCTTCTGCATTGTCCTGCCTGCCCTGAGCCAGTCGAAGGAAGCCTGTCGAAGGGGGCGCAAGCAGAGCTTGCGCACTCCAAACGCACCCTAAACGGTGCGGCTACATTTGGTCTCGGAGGTACAAGAGGAGATCATTATCCTTGGTGTAGGGGCGGGGTGACCCCGCCCCCTACATCTTTGGAATCCAGAAGCTCTGCTTCTGCATTGTCCTGCCTGCCCTGAGCCAGTCGAAGGAAGCCTGTCGAAGGGGGCGCAAGCAGAGCTTGCGCACTCCAAACGCACCCTAAACGGTGCGGCTACATTTGGCCTCAGGTCCGACACCTTCAGCGAACGGCAGGTGAATTGTTCCATAATAACCAAAATCTCGTAGGGGCAATTCATGCCGTCTCGCACCGACGTGCCGCCGGTTCTCGCGGCACGAACGGTGAATTGCCTCTACGGTCTCTCTAGCATACAGGAACAAACTCAGGGATTATCGATTGAGAGGGAATTCTGGAGCCAGGCGAGCCACTCATAGGTGGCCCCTACCGGTTGTTCAAGGGCGAGCGCCAGAATCTCTATATGAAGTGGGTACCGACCATCACCCACTGTGGTTGCCTGAGGGAGAACCCCATCGACCCTCACGACGCGCACTACATCAGTAGTCTGTGAGAGGGGCATAAGACCGACCGCACCTTCGTCCTCGGCCACCATCGCTACCATTGCGAAAGGCGAGGGCGCCATAAATGCGTCAGGTGAGAATCCTTCACCCTCCAACACCAGAGTATTGAAATATTCTCGTATCTCATCACCCGGAAGCGGGATGACAGGCTGGACCGGCAAATCGTCCCCGCCAACTTCGTCCCATGAATCGTTGTCACCATGAAAGAGAGCCGCCAGGTCCTCCAGTTTGAGAGATCGAATGCTGTTGGTTGGGTGGACAACCACAGCGACCCCTTCCAGCGACAAGGGTGTTGCGAACCATCCCCGGGGAGGCTGTGTGCCAGCGACGATGACATCCACCGTTCCACCTTCAGCCGCGTCTAACGCACCTTCAAGTGGAAGGATCCGTAGATCGATCCTGACCATGTCCTGTGCATCCATGTATTCGATGGCCCAATGGGTCACCAGGCTCTCAAGGGCAGGTGTGGTTGTCACACGGATGGTGGATTTCGTAGGGGTAGCGGTCGGTGTTGGAGCGCAAGCGACCAACCCCATGCAAAGAAGAAGGGAGAAGATGGACTTAACCACGGAACACACTCAAAAGCAACCCGCTCACGCCAACGATGGCGCAATACATCGCGAAGACCGTCAGGGGGTGACGGGTCAGATAGGCAACCATCCAACGGATGGCAAGATAACCACTGATCGCAGCGGAGATGAATCCAATCATCAATACCAACCACCCATTACCGAGTAAACCTTCTTTAGCCAGGTCAAGGGATGAGAGAATCCCGGCGCCGAATATTGTCGGCACCATGAGCAGCAAACTAAAACGTGTCGCAGACGCCCTTGTGACTCCACGTAGTAAGCCGGCGCCGATCGTCGTTCCGGATCGAGAAATGCCAGGTGTGATCGCGGCCGCCTGTGCGAGACCAACCAATATTGCGTCGTACCACTGCATCGCATCGGCTGACTTTATCTGACCTCCAAGGCGCTCGCTGATTGCGAGGATTAAAGCGGTGAGTAACAAAAAGCCCGCAACAATTCTCGGTGAATTGAAAAGCGTCTCGAAAAAATCCTGAAAGATGACGCCGATCACCCCAGCGGGGATCGTAGCAATGATAATCCACCAGGCGAGACGCCCCTCCGGGTTTTCGAACGATCGGTCACGAAGGCTTGTAAGCCAAGCTAATATGATCCGGTAGATGTCACGTCGGAAGAAGACCAATACAGCCAATAGTGTGCCCCAATGAAGAAAGACGGAGTAAGCCAATCCTGGTTCTGACCAACCAAAGAGCCAAGGCACAAGCACGAGGTGACCCGAGGAGGATATGGGTAGGAATTCCGTGACTCCTTGAACGATGCCGAGAACGAGCGCTTCGAGGGCTGTCATCAACTAGGACTCCGGTGGGCGGTGCTTGTTGTCGTTGGCCAGGAATTGATCGGAGAATTGATCTAATTGTCCATCGATTACTGCTTGCCTTAAATCAGCGGTCAGCGAGACGAGCGTATACAGGTTATGGATCGTGAGCAATGTAGCGGCGAGCATTTCACCCGAAGCGATCAAATGCCGTAAATACGCGCGGGTGAAGGTGAGGCAGGTGTAGCATTTACAGTCGGGGTCGATGGGCCGGACATCCTCAGCGAAAGTCGCATTCCGCATATTGAGCCGACCGAGCCGGGTGAGGGCGGCATGATTACGGGCCATGCGTGTTGGGAGGACGCAGTCGAACATATCGATCCCCCGTTTAACCGCTTCGATCAGATCCTGCGGGAATCCGACACCCATAAGATATCGTGGCCGGTCTGGTGGCAAGACAGATCCTACGATTTCAAGCATGGCCAGCATGTCCTGCTTGCTTTCCCCCACAGATAGTCCCCCGATTGCGATGCCAGGAAACCCCATCGAAGCAATGGCAGAAGCTGATTGTTCACGCAGGTCGGCGAATATCCCTCCTTGTACGATCCCAAAGAGCACTTGATCAGACCGGGTCTTGGCTGCCAGGCAACGTTCCGCCCAGTTATGTGTGCGGATCATCGCTTGTTCGTTGTAAACACGATCCAGTGGTTCTGGGCATTCGTCGAAGGCCATGATGATGTCGGCGCCTAGATTCTCTTGGATAGCTATGACCTTTTCGGGCGTGAGGCGATGGGTCGATCCATCGATGTGAGAACGGAAGGTGACTCCGTCAGAATCTACTTGGCGACTCTCAGTGAGGGAAAAAACCTGAAAACCACCCGAGTCGGTCAAGATCGGTCCCTTCCAGGCCATGAATTCATGCAGTCCACCTAATGCTGCAATACGTTCATCGCCCGGACGCAAGTAGAGGTGGTAAGCATTCGCGAGGACGAGTGTAGCTCCGATTTGTTGAAGCTGTTCGGGTGTAATGGCCTTCACTGTGGCCTGAGTGCCGACTGGCGCGAAGAGTGGGGTTTGAAGATCGCCGTGAGGCGTATGGATGATGCCGGCGCGTCCACCGCCATCTGTTGCCAGCAATTCAAAAAAAGAGGTGCTCACAGGCCCCACATCCATTGTAATGCCACCAAGGCGATGGCGATCGTGAGGAGGGTAAGGGGTGTTCCAAGACGAAAGTAATCGCGGAAGGTGTAGCCGCCCGGTCCCATGACCAACAGATTGGCCGGGTGGCCTAGAGGGCTGATGAATGCCAGTGAGCAACCGACAGCAACGGCCATCGCCAGCGCGCGTGGATCAGCGCCGATCGGAACAGCAGCAGCGATGGCGATCGGCGCCATGATCACCGCAGCCGTCTGACCACTGAGTAGGAGGCTGAGGCCGATGGCGATCAGCAGCAGAATCCCTGCCGTCACCACGGGAGCCAGCCCCCCGGTTAATTGAAATAGGCCTTCGGCTAATTGAGCGGCGGTTCCTGTTCTCTCAAGCGCGATGCTCAATGGAAGCATCCCAGCGATGAGGAAAATAGCCTTCCACTCGACTGAGCGATAAGCTTCATCCATGGTTAGACAACCGGCAAGGAGCATGGTTGCAGCGCCAGCCAAGGTTGCAATGGCGAGCGGAAGGACATTTGTGGCTGCCAGGATAAGGCTAACAATCATGATTCCAGCTGCAAGCAATGCACGGGGGCCGAGAAGATCACCGGTTTCCTCCTCCAAGATCAAGAAATTTGGATCCAATTGAAGGAGTTCGACCTTCGTTCGCGGACCCTGTACCAGCATCGCGTCACCAAATTGCAGCTTAATGTCAGCGACATCTTGTTGCAGTACCAGACCCTGACGCCAGAAGGCGATGACCTGGAGACCGTATCGTTCGCGGAAGCGTATGCCGCGCAGTGTACGTCCTTCGAGTTCGGAGCGTGGAGCGAGGGTAACCTCAACTAAAGGCACATCCTCCGAAGCCAGATTGTTGATCAGGTCACTTTCAAAAGTGAGATTCAATCCGTGGTTCTTCATTTGCTCAGGGGTTGGTGTACCTTCGAGCAGCAGGATATCGCCCTCCTGGACTTCCGTATCGCTGTCAGGAGCCTTATGCATTCGACCTTCATGGAAAATACCGAGCACGGTCAATCCCAATTCCTGTCCCCAGCGACCTTGACTCAACGTCTGACCAGCCATAGATGAACCACGTTGGACGACAACTTCACAACTGCCCTCACGTAAGTGGTAGACCTCGGCCAATTCGCTGCGTAACCGTTGCATCCTAGCGATCTCACCCGCTACGTCTCGAGCTGGAAGTGCTCGAGGAGCCAGCCAACTCATAAGCAAGGTTCCCCCGATCACGAGAGGTAGGCCAACTGGCAGGAACTCAAAAAGCCCGAAAGGCTGAAGGCCACTCTGACTGAGGGTGCTGCTGACGATAATATTAGCCGTTGTGAGGAGGGTTGTCGTTCCGCCGAGTAGCGCGCCAGAGGCGAGGGGGATAAGCAAACGTGAGGGACGAATGTGCGTTTGACGAGCGATGCTCATGGCAGTGGGCAAAAGCACTGCAGTAGCCGCGATGGTGTTCATAAACGCTGCCAGGCATGCGCTGGTGAGCATTAACACGACGATGAGCCGGCGTTCGGAGGTCCCTGCCATGCGCAGCAACTGACGACCAACCCAGCGGGTTACACCTGTACGTTCCAATCCGTAGGTGAGGATGAAGAGGGAGAGGATGGTGATCACCGCGGAACGGCTAAATCCGGAGAAGGCTTCCTGAGGGGTGACGACACCAGTAAGGCTGAGAGCGAGGATGACCATGAGCGCTACGAGATCGGGGCGCAGCCGATCGGAGATAAGTAGAAGGGCAGCGCCGCCGATAATCGTTAGGGTGATCCAACCTTCTGGGGTCATCGACCTAGGATTATACTCTTTTGTCTTCACCATTGTCATCTTCTGAGCTTGGGCTTATACTCGCCTCTGTGAAACCTAGAGAAGGTAATTCCAACTGGCTTGAGATCAATCGGGGCGCGATCATTGAGAACGCTAGTCATCTGCTGAAGTTGACCGGTGTGCGTTTGATGGCGGTGGTCAAGGCGAATGGTTATGGTCACGGCATCACCGAGGTGGTCAGAGTTGCCGTTTCGGCCGGCGCAACCTACTGTGGAGTGGCGCGCGTGGAGGAGGCTTTTGAACTCCGACGGGCGGGGATTGAAGCGCCTATCCTCGTGCTCGGGTATACACCGGATGAACAATTAGCCGACGCGATTGGTCGCAATGTGGCTTTGACCGTCTTTCATCCAGAGCAGATAGAGACTTTGGTTGCAGCAGCAAGCGTGGCAGGTCGACCTGCCCTTGTCCACGTTAAGGTTGATACAGGGATGAGCCGGCTCGGAGCCCAACCAGCGATTGCCTACCAATTGCTAGGTCAACTGACGAAAGAGCCTTCTGTAGAGGTGGAAGGTGTTTTTACCCACTTCGCCCGGGCTGATGAGACGGAAGATCCGACAACAGCCCTACAAGAGAGGAGGTTCTTGGATCTCCTCGCCGAGATCGAGGCTGCGGGTCTGCGACCACCACTTGTGCATGCCGCCAATTCCGCAGCCGCTCTAACGCGGCCGTCAACCCACCTCGATATGGTGCGCATTGGGATCGCATTGTATGGTCTCGACCCTTCAACCAGGGTTCCCTTGCCGGAGGGTTTTCAGCCGGCTCTGGCTTGGAAAGCACACCTTACACATGTTCAACAATACCCCGCTGGTACCGGGGTGAGTTACGGGCATGTCTATCAGACGCATGGTCAGGAAAGGATTGGAGTCGTACCGGTGGGTTATGGTGATGGCTATCGTCGCGTGGAAGGGAATGCTGTTTTAATTCATGGGCAGCAGGTGCCGGTTGTGGGTCGTGTTTGTATGGATCAATTAATGGTCCAGTTGGATCATGTCCCTCAAGCGAAAGTGGGTGACGAGGTTGTCCTATTAGGTCATCAAGGAGAGGAGCACATTCGCGCGGAGGAGATCGCCAAACGCTGGGAGACGATCAATTACGAGGTGGTCTGCGGCTTGGGGGCGAGAGTGCCCCGCGTATACGTCGGCTGACAATTTCCCAAAGACATAGGTTTACAATCCAAGCATGCAAAATTACCGCACCATAAAGGGTGCAACTATATTGTGTCTCACTTCATGAATGTAGTCGCAGGCTTAAGCCTGCGTATCTACGCACCCTAAAGGGTGCGGCTACATCGTATTTGTATTCGATGCAAGACCTTAATTTTGAAGCCTGCAGCTTGCAGCTTGTGGCTTGTAGCTTTAAACTAAGCACACCATATTTTCAAGGAGGGCATGATGGAATTTCCCACGGATCTAAAGTACACCAAGAATGACGAGTGGGTCCAAGTAGAAGGGAATATCGCTACAGTGGGTATCACTGATTATGCTCAGGACCAGCTCTCGGACATCATCTTCATGGAGGTAACAGCGGAGATTGGAGAAGAGTTGGACAAAGACGCCACTGTTGCCGAAGTCGAATCAGTTAAAGCGGCTGCATTTATCTACATGCCTGTCAGCGGAGTTATCGTCGAAACGAATGCTGAACTACATGACACGCCAGAAATGATCAATGCAGACCCATATGGTGCAGCTTGGATGTTTAAGTTTGAGATCGCGAATCCGGTGGAACTTGATGATCTGCTCGATGCGACCGCTTATGAGAAATATTGCCAGGAGAGAGAACACTGATGGCATACATTCCCCATACTGAGGCTGACCGCCGCGCCATGTTGGCGGCAATAGGTCTTGAGAGGATGGATGACCTATATGATGCCATCCCGCAAGAGGTTCGATTTCCGGACCTAAATCTCCCAGAACCGATCTCGGAGATGGAAATCACGAGGGAGATGCTCACGCTGTCGGAGGCGAATCTGGAGGTCCAGCACGTTCCTTGTTTCTTGGGCGCTGGTGCTTACAATCATTTCATCCCCTCTATCATCGATCATATCTTGCAGAGGAATGAATTCTACACTGCATATACGCCCTACCAACCGGAGATCTCCCAAGGCACCCTGCAAGCTATTTTCGAATATCAAAGTTTGATGTGCAATTTAACGGGCATGGAGGTTTCAAACGCCTCGCATTACGACGGTGCTACTGCTCTTGCCGAAGCCGTGATTCTGGCGCTTAACCAGCATCGTGGTAAACGTCACAAGGTGCTGCTCTCGCCAACTATCCATCCTCACTATCGTCAAGTTGTCCGCACATACACTCAGGGTATGGGATTGACCATTGCTGGTGATGAGTCCCTGGATATCAGTTCTGCCATGTTCGCCGAGATGCTCGATGAAGAGACCGCGTTGGTGGCGGTGCAGTACCCCGATTTCCTTGGTCGGATCGAGGAATTCAGTTCACTCGGAGAGGCGGCTAGCAAAACCGAAGCGTTGTTCTGTGTGGTGGTTAATCCGTTGGCGCTGGGGTTACTTAAACCCCCGTCCGAATTTGGCGCTGACATCGTCGTGGGCGACGGCCAACCATTGGGTATCCCGCTCTCGTATGGCGGACCTTATGTAGGCATCTTTACAACTCGCCAGCAGTATGTACGCAAAATGTCTGGCCGTCTGGTCGGGGAAACTGTCGACAGCCGAGGTCAACGTGGGTACGTGCTCACGCTTACCCCACGTGAACAGCACATACGGCGGGATAAAGCTACCTCCAACATCTGTACCAACCAAGGGTTGATGGCTCTCGCAACAGCTGTGTATCTATCCATTGCAGGAAAACAAGGCTTACGTGAAGTCGCCGAGCTTTGTTATCACAAGGCACACTATGCCGCAGAGAAGATCGATGCCCTTGATCATTACAGCCTGTGGCACCGAGGTCCCTATTTCCACGAATTTGTGGTTGCTTGTCCAAGACCGGTAGCCGAGATAAACGACCAATTACTGGAATACGATATCCTCGGCGGGTACGATCTTGGTCAGGTATATCCCACACTGGCTGATCACATGTTGATCGCCGTCACCGAGGTCATCAGCAAAGAGGAAATCAACGATTTGGTGGACGTTCTGGAGGAGGTGGCCCATGACTGAGCCTCTACTATATGAGCTATCCTCCCCAGGACGCCGTGCCTTGAGGCTTCCTGAGGTCGACGTGCCGAAGGTAGCCCTGCCTGAGGGTCTAATTCGTGAAGATCTGCCTCTGCCCGAACTCTCAGAGATTGATGTCGTACGGCATTTTGTGCGCCTCTCTCAATTGAACTATGGGGTTGACACGGGCTACTATCCCTTGGGTTCGTGCACAATGAAGTACAACCCCAAGGTCAACGAAGACATAGCTAGGCTACCCGGTTTCACGTTTACTCACCCATTGCAGGATCCGGATACGGCTCAAGGTAATTTGGCGCTGATGTATAGCCTTCAGGAATGGCTCAGTGAGATTGGCGGTTTTGCAGCTGTTAGCCTTCAACCAGCGGCCGGTGCCCATGGCGAACTGACGGGAATTTTAATCATCCGCGCGTACCACAAGGATAGAGGCGACGAGAAACGCACCAAAATTCTGGTCCCCGACTCAGCCCACGGCACCAACCCAGCCACCACTACAATGAGCGGGATGGAAGTTATCGAGATCCCCTCCGACGAGCGCGGTAATGTCGACCTGGCCTCACTGCGGGGACACTGCGATGAAAGCGTCGCGGGTTTGATGCTCACCAACCCTAACACCCTTGGTCTCTTTGAGGAACAAGTTGGTGAAGTCATCGAGCTGATCCATGGGTGTGGGGGTTTGGTATACGGCGATGGCGCCAATATGAACGCGCTGTTGGGAGTGGTCCGCCCAGGTGATCTAGGATTTGACGTGCTGCAATATAACCTTCACAAAACCTTCTCAACGCCGCATGGGGGAGGTGGTCCAGGGTCAGGACCCGTTGGCGTCGCGGAACACCTGGTGGATTTCTTACCGACCCCTGTCGTTGGTGTGGTTGAAGAGGGGGATGAGGTGCTCCCGCCGCTCTACGGATTCGTCAGGCCGAAGAAGTCGATTGGTAGAGTTAAGTGTTTCCACGGACATTTCGGTGTGGCAGTGAAGGCGTATACCTACTTGCGTATGTTAGGCAAAACGGGTCTGCGGGAAGTCGCAGATCATTCGGTGTTGAATGCAAATTATCTGCGTGTGCGGATGCGGGATGCGTATCGGATCCCCTACGATCGGATCTGTATGCATGAGTTTGTGGCAGAGGGTCGCTGGGAGGACGCACCCGATATCCACGCGCTCGATATCGCCAAGCGCCTGATGGACTACGGCTTTCACCCGCCGACCAACTATTTCCCACTAATCGTCCGTGAGGCGTTGATGATCGAGCCGACAGAGACTGAGAGCCTCGAAACACTTGACGCGTTTGTCGAGGCGATGCTCGAGATCGCTGAAAATGCACGGTCCGACCCCGAGCTGCTCAAGACCGCACCGCATAAGACCCCTTTTGGTCGGATGGATGAGGTCAAAGCTGCTCGGGAATTGGTTCTTTGTTGTTGGCCTGTAGAGCGTGATGCTTTGTAGTTGGGGGACTTTGTCGTCTGAAATGCATAGATTAAAGAAAGACCGCGGTAGGTCTACATCCCGTGGTTTATTCTCAAATGTTGTAGGGGCGGTTCGCGAACCGCCCCTACATCTTTGGAATCCAGAAGCTCTGCTTCTGGGCGCAAGCAGAGCTTGCGCACTCCAAACGCACTCTAAGTGTGCGGTTATATTGTATCGACTATTCCAATGTAGCCGCAGGCCTTAGCCTACGTTGTACATCCTAAATTGTGTGACACCATTTGGGTTCGGAGGTGCAAGGGAGATCATGATCCTTGACGTAAGGGCGGTTCGCGAACCGCCCCTACATCATGTTAAATTGTGTTTCAATTCTTGTAGGAGCGGGGTTACCCCGCCCCTACGACATGCGGTTTTGGGTTCAGTAGGGGAGAAGTGGGATTTATTCACCATCCTGTTTTGGGGTAGAATGAATTTCCCAGAGGGAAAATAATTGCATGTCCACTCAGGCTGAGAAAAGAATTACTGAAGCTGATGTAAGACCAACGGTCCAAATCCATCTTCCGGACGGGCGCGTATTGGAAGGTCCCCGAGGCAGCCAATTGGTGGAATTCCTGGATGAAGAGAATTTTGGTCAGGAACCGATCATGGGCGCTATTGTCAATGGCGAGCTGCGCGAGTTGACCTACCCCATTGAGATGGACTCCAAGGTTACACCAGTGACCATGGATTCTCCAGACGGGATGCGATTTTACCGCCGTTCGCTTACTTTTTTGCTGGCTACAGCGTGTGAGGAACTTTTCCCCAATGCCAGTCTCACAATTGATCACTCCATTGCATCTGGAGGCTACTATTGTGAGGTGACAGGGAGGTCACCTTTCACGGAAGCGGAGTTAACCCGTCTAGAAACACGCATGCGAGAACTGGTGAAAGCTGATCTCCCTTTTGCTAAAAGTATCGTCCCCCTAAAGGATGTCATCGCATATTTTAAAGAAAAGGGATTTACCGATAAAGTGCGTTTGCTTGCCAACCGCAAGAAGCCACATCTTGTGATCTATCAATTAGGCTCTTTCCGTGATTATCACCATGGATATATGGTCCCAACCACGGGCTATCTGCAATGGTTTGCGCTACAGAGGACGGGGGATGGTTTTACACTACGGTTCCCTCAGCGTCATCGACCGACCGAACTGCTCCCTGTCCCCGAGTACAACAAGTTGCTGGCCACTTTTCTTCAATACGGTGATTGGCTGGCAACGCTCGGAGTGCCCGATGTAGGAGCGCTAAACGAAGCCATCGTTGCCGGTCGTGCGCGCGAGGTAATCTTGGTTTCTGAAGCGCTGCACGAGGGTCGGATCGCAGAGATCGCAGTGAAGATCGCCAGGCGCAGGGAACGTGTGCGTCTGGTATTGATCGCTGGGCCTTCCGCATCCGGAAAGACGACCTTCTCCCGACGCCTCTCGATCCAATTATTAGCGCGCGGTCTCTCTCCATTTCCGATCGAGTTGGATAATTTCTTCGTCGATCGGGAGAAGTCGCCCTTAGATGAAAACGGTGAACTTGATTACGAGTCCCTCCGTGCGCTTGATCTGGTGCGCTTGAACCATGACTTAGGCTTGCTGATCGATGGGAAAGTAGCACGCTTGCCGCAATACAACTTCATCATGGGTCAGCAAGATGAAGGGGATGAAATACAACTCACCTCGGATCAGATCATCCTACTGGAGGGGATCCATGGGTTGAGTCCGGACCTTATCCCGGAGATCCCGGTAGAAAATACTTACCGTATTTATGTCTCCGCCCTTACGCAACTAAACCTGGACCGTTACAACCGGGTTTCAACTACGGACACTCGGCTGATTCGGCGAATTGTGCGTGATGCTGCGCAGCGGGGTTATTCAGCGGCGGAGACGATCCGTCGTTGGGAATCTGTGCGCCGTGGTGAGAACAAATACATTTTCCCCTTCCAAGAAAATGCTAACGTGATGTTCAACTCCGCATTGGTTTATGAAGGATCTGCATTAGCACCTTTGGCGGAACCCCTTCTAAGACAGGTGCCCTTTGGGACGGTGGAGCACGTTGAGGCCAAGCGTTTGCTCGCATTTCTGGAATGGTTCCTACCCTTGGATGTTGAGCTGATCCCCGATAATTCCATCCTTCGTGAGTTTATTGGAGGGTCGATCTTACGCGCCTTCACCCCCTGGAAGCCGCCTCAGTAAAATTATTCCTATGTAGAAGTCTTGATCCCCCAAGCATGTGAATATATGTAAAGTTCCTGCATAAACTTTAGGGCATGACCGCACATGATAGCTTGACAGGCTTCATTCAGCTTATTCGAAGCTCGCTTTTCTTTGGATCTTCTGAGAATAGTAAGAAAGTGTATTCTGGGTCACGAAAATCCCCAGAGATAGTTGATTTGCATCCATTCTTTCCCTCTGAACATTGAAAGCAAAATGAAAGGAATACCCACTATGCGACCGTGCTATGCTGATGGTGTAAGGAGCGGAATGACCTGGCGCCTGATTGTAATTCGGTGGCATCGAGCGCCCGCGTTACATGCCAGAGAGTCGCTGGCTGTGGTCGCGCGCTTAAAGGTCTAAGAGGGTCATGCCAGATTTGATCGGAAAGACCTTAGGTGGCTACACCATCCTCGAGCAGGTTGGCCGAGGAGGGATGGCGAACGTCTTCAAGGCCATTGATTTGGCTGATGGGAAGACGGTCGCTATCAAGGTGCTCATGCCCCAGCTCGCTATCGAGGAAAACTTCGCGGCTCGTTTCAAACGAGAAGCGCAAGTTTTACGCGGGCTTCAACATCCTAACATTGTGCCGATTCTGGATTATGGGCAGGCGAATGGGTTGGTATACATCGTGATGCCTTTCATGCAAGTAGGCACGTTACGCGATCGGATGATGAACGGTGAATTGACAGTTAAAGAAGGTGCCCGCATCGTTGATCAAATCGCATCTGCCTTGCAATACGCACATGAAGCTGGTGTCGTCCATCGCGATATAAAACCCTCCAACATTCTCATCGACGAAGAGGGTAACGCGTGGCTTTCAGATTTTGGTTTCGCATATGTCTCGGACGCGTCGCTGAGCTTGACCGGTTCAGCGATGGTTGGGACTCCGGCGTATATCTCTCCCGAGCAGATTAATGGGGGCAAGGTCACCCACAAGTCAGATCAATACTCCCTGGGGGTCATGCTCTACCATATGAGCACTGGACGTTTGCCATACGATGGTGAAACACCGATCGCGATTGCCATCAAGCATGCAACGGAACCCCTACCACGGCCACGATCGGTCAATCCTAACCTTCCCGATGCTGTGGAAGCGATCTTGATCAAAGCGTTGGCAAAAGATCCGAATCAACGTTTCTCCTCGATCATGGAGTTTAACTGTGCATTCCAAGAAGCGTTGCTACAGGCATTGGATCCAGTCTCGGGGCTGTTAAGACCAGGTGCGGTTGGCGAGGTGCCTGAGAGCCCAATACTCGAGACGATCCCACTCGTGGATGAGAAGGAGCAGGCAGAGAAGAAGAAGGGGTTTGATAAGCGATACGGCTTGGCACTTCTTCTGCTGCTCCTCATTACGTGCCCGCTGGCATTCTGGGGGATCGTCACCTTTGATTTAGGTTCTGCGTTCACAGGAGATCGGACTACCCAGATCGCACAAGCCAGTCCTACGGTTGACTTGATGGCTACGGTTAACGCGCTCTCGACAGAAAATGCACCTGAGGTAGGGACTATCGTGCCGACGGGGCATGTGGAGACCGTCGTAGCGGCCACCCTGACCGCGATGGCGACAGAACCTATTCCCCCAATTGGCGAAGGTACAGCTCCATTGACGATCGAGGGGACTGAGACTCTGACCTTAGAGGGACCTTTAGCCCCGACGGTCTCTGGGACAGTCACACGAACAAGTACAGCAGGCCCTAGCCCAACACAGACAAGAACACCCACCATCACACGAACACCTACCATCACGCGAACACCCACCATTACGCCAACGCCCACCAACACGCCGTTCGGATGGATTTCGCCCACTCCCAC
>DUEZ01000088.1 GCA_011174825.1 Anaerolineae bacterium
CGTGAAGGTTTCAGGTTGGCTGTAATCGGAATCCAGAAATACCACGCCCTGATCCGCTGCTGTCCAGCGTCGGCCGCGCCAAGTGAAGAATTTTGGAAGCGCCAACTGCAAGAACTCATCGGCACACTGCTCGATAACCAATGTATTGACCGAAACAAGGTAGGTCGTAGTAAATCCGAGTTCGGGGAAAAGCAGATAAATGCGATTGAGACCAAAAGTGTACTCATTTTTCAGCCGACTCAAGTCTGTACGTTTTAAGCTGGGTCCATTACCGATGATGAAACATCGCTCACCCTTGTGCCGATCTCGGTACTCACCCAAGCTTTCCATACTCTGCCGAAAACGAGGACTGAATGTCGCAGCCAGTTGATGGCGTCCGCGATTGAACCACCACCAATAAGTGTTGGAGGCCGCCTTCCAGAGCGGTTCGGGAGTTACCTTTTTCAGGTTTGATTTTAATTCAGCCATGCTCTTCCAAGTCTTACCATGGGAATTGTTGTGCGACTCCCACGGTCCTAGTTGCTGATATGCGCTTCTTGATAAACCATCGGTTTTCCTTCAAGGATTCCATCATGGATGATCCTCATTTCTTCGCACCGATCTATATGAAGGTCAAGCGGATTGAAATCCGAAAAATGTAAATATCCTGGAAATCTGGCATGCGCCGTAAGAAATGGGGAAAAATCCAATGAAGTGAAAAAGTTTTGATAATACGTAAACCTTCGAGCTTGGTGGACGAACTCTTCCGGTGAGACGGGATCGTCCTCATTGATGAAGCGATCTGCAAGCTGGAAATATGCCACTGGCGTGGCTGGGAAGTACGCGGTCGGATAATCGCTGTACCTCGATTTTCCAGCACATAGAACTACCTTCCCCAACAAGGTCGCTTCTAACCCGATCGAAGAGTTGTAAACCAAAACCTGCTTGGACTTTTTAATCAATTCGTACGAACTAAGGTATTCCTTCGGGGCGATGAAGTAAAGGTTGTTAAGTTCGAAAGCCCCCTCCCCATCTAAAACTTGCTCAACAGTTTCCAGACTCTCCTTTCCCTTTCGTAACTCATCGGGATGAGCCCGAACAACAAAGAGAGTTTCTGGATGCCCACGAGCGTAGGTCACGATCTGACGAAGCCAGTCAAACATGTCGTGAAAGACAGTATTGGCGTGGATCTGACTCGTGTCGAAGATCACATTGGTAAATACTGCTACGATATGACGAAAGGATCCTGCTTTTTCAAGAAGTTCCTCGTCTAATCCATGCATTTCCGGCCAAAACTGTACCCCCGCCATACTGAATGTCCCACGGAAGCGGTGGGACAGATGCTCATCCAGGATTGCTTCATCCTCAGCAGATAGGATGAAATCATCCCCTATGTCGATCGGATAGGCTGTCGCTTCGCCATGGCTGAAAAACGCTGAGAAAGGCTGAACACCAACCTCATGTGTGACCACAGGAACGTCGTTCTTTAACGCTACCTGCCTGACGATGGCCTCAGGAAAGGTCACACCATTAAAAACCACGACGCCTCTGGGACGCTTCGCATGAATCAACTTCTCGAAGCTGCGAGCGAGGTGCATCCCGGCGCGCAAATATTTTCTGTATAGATCCCGCTCCTCTTCTGTATCGTTGATGTTATGTCTTCGTAAAATCCAACGCAATGAGGGGAAGCATAGTTCCCCAAGGGGTAAACCTTCCGCTTCGACCTCTCGCAAATCATCAAGCGTATTCAGGTAATCAAAACGAGGCAAACGATCCCAGCCTTCATGTGGTGGATCCAAAAAATCCGTCAATCTTCGGGGATACATTTGATGACTGAGGCGCTTGCACAGATTACATGGTGGTGAGCGCTCCAGGCGAGTACGCACCGTGCCGAGAACACACTGTTCCAAACCAGCGTTGCAGACAAAATACCTCACTGGCACACCGTTTAAACGAAGCCCCCACGAGGCAAGTAAACCAAACGCGGCATTTTGGCTTATGCCCCACGTTCGGGTAGACGCATTGAAGAACAAAACCGGCGAGACCTCCGCTGAGTGTGCAGGTTCATTCGAAGCTACAACAGCTTCGATTTCCCCAAGCCTGGGACCATTTCGGTGAGATTCCCACCAGGTTTGGAGGTGGAAACTTCCCGTTCGCAGAACCTTGCCAGGTGTGATCATTTATTTCCTGAACCTGCGTAAGCGCGACAACGAAACTTGTTCACTCTCATACACGCGCTTGACGCCATCACCGAGGGAGTCTTCTGTGACACGGATGTACTTCACCAAGCGATCAAAACCACCTGGTTCCACGGAAGCTGCTTGATCACTACCCCACATGGCTCGATCGAGGGTTATGTGGCGTTCCACCATACACGCTCCCAGCGCGACTGCGATCACAGAGGGAACCAACCCAACCTCGTGCCCGGAGTAGCCAATAGGACATGGAAAAGCCTCAAGCAATGTCTCAATCATGTGAAGATTCAGTTCGTCGGGGTCGCAAGGGTAAGTGCTGGTCGCATGCGCGATCAACAAATCCTCGGTCCCAAGAACCTCCACAGCATCATGGATCTCATCCATGGTGGACATCCCTGTGGAGAGGATTACCGGTTTGCCCTTGGTTTTGACATGCCGCAAGAGCCCATGATCGGTCAACGAGGCTGAAGGGATTTTATAACAGACAGGATCGAAGCTATCCATAAAATCAGCTGAAGGCTCATCCCATACCGAAGCGAACCATTTCATCCCTTGTTCACGACAGTATTCATCGATCTCTCGATACTCCGCCTCTCCGAACTCCATCCGCTCTCGATACGCCATGTAGGAGATGTATCCCCATGGGGTCTCACGCATTTGGTGGCGTTGCTCTTCGGGAACGCACAGTTCTGGGGTTCGCTTTTGAAACTTGACCGCGTCGACCTTGGCACGAATCGCGGCGTCGATGAGCGCTTTGGCTATCTTAATGTCCCCGTTGTGGTTGATCCCGATCTCCGCCACAATGAAAACGGGATGACCATCACCGATCGAACGATCTCCGATACGGATCTCTCTACTCATTTCATTCCTCTTTTTCTTTCATGCGTTTAATCAACAGGTCGCATAGTTCTCGGACCGCGCCGTGACCCCCTGGCTGGTTGAGCACCCTATCAGCCCGAACGATAACTTCAGGGTGAGCGTCAGCGACTGCCACAGCGTAGGCGACCACGGGGAAGCAGGGGAGGTCGTTGACATCATTCCCGAGGTAGAGGGCGTTCGCCGGATCTATTCCCCGCTCCACCATCATCTGCTGCAAGGTCTCAACTTTATTTGTTAGACCCTGAACGAATGGCAAACCAAGCTTCTGACACCGCGCCGCCACCACCGGATCCGTCTCTCTCGAGAGTACGACGATCTCAATACCCAGTTCCTTTAATTGGGCGATTCCCCAACCATCTCCGCGATGGGCGGCGACTAACTCACGCCCATCAGCGTCCACCCATACTCTGTTGTCGGTTAAGACGCCGTCGAAATCAAGCACGACCAATTTGATCTTATCAGGCAGCAAGCGTGGGCCAAGCTTGGGGCGGACGAAATCTAGATCACCATGGAGAATCATCCACTCTGTTCGCTTCCAATCGCGCAAGGTATCGATATCAACCGTATACGATGGATCTAGGATCAGGGGCAGAATAACATCGCCGCTCATCGAATCTTTTTCTTTAATGGTCGCTGGTCGGATGGCGTCAATATGACCTGTCTGCCAGTAGGTTTGGGGCAATTCCTGTCGGGGCATGTTGTAAGGTTCATCATAGCCATCCTTCAACAATGGTTCCAAACGCTCAGTCTCACTTATGCGCCACATCTTGTATGGATTTTGCCCCGAAGGAACCACGCCTCGAACTGAGTCAGCATCAGGATTGGCAAGCAATATCCTCACCGCTTTATCAACACAATCCGGGGGTCTCACCGGAGAGGTGGGCCTGAGCTGGACTACAACATCAGGACGGTATCCCTCCTCCGATTCCAGCCAACCCAAAGCATGTTGGAATACGGGCAGATCAGGCGTGGTATCGGTAGCCAATTCGGATGGACGCAGAAATGGCACATCGGCCCCATATCCCCGAGCGATGTCAGCGATCTCCTCGTCATCCGTTGAAACAATCACGCGCGTAACGGAAACAGCCTGAAGGCCCACTGCGATGCTGTAGGCCAACAGAGGATGACCCGCAAGGGGTCGAATGTTCTTACGGGGGATCGATTTCGATCCGCCGCGTGCCGGTACGATAGCTAAAACCTCGGGCTTTTCTACCATGCCGTCCACCCTCCATCGACGACAAGATTTGCACCGGTCATGTACGAGGAAGCGTCCGAGACCAAAAACAAAAGGGCGCTTGCCATTTCATCCGCCTCAGCCATTCGACCTAATACCGTCTTCGCAGAATAACGACGGACAAACTCATCATCGTGACCTGCATATACGCCGCCGGGCGTCAACGCATTTACTCGGATTCCCTTCCCAGCAAAATACGTCGATAAATATTTAGTCAATCCAATCGCCGCCGCCTTGGAGACGGTGTATGTCACGGGTTTATAGAGTGGTTCTTGACCCTCACGTTGATACAAGCGTTGGTCGGGTCCAACCAGGCCATAGGTCGAGGAGACATTAACGATGACCCCTCGACCTGCTTTGAGCATCGCAGGCGCAACAGCTTGAGCACAGAGAAACATACCGGTGACGTTCACGGATATCGCTTTTTGCCAGGCGTCGAAAGGGAACTCCTCGAAGCGACTTGTATTTCTACCAGCATGTTCAGGATCGAACTTGGGATCCAGAGCTGCGTTGTTGACCAAGATATCAATCCGACCGAAACGACCGAGCCCAGTCGCCACCATCGCTTGTGCTGAATCCGGTTGAGTGACGTCAGCCTCGATGCTGATGGCTTCAACGCCAGTTGCTTCGGTCACTCGCTTCGCCAGTTGACGAGCGCCTTGTCCATCGATATCAGCAACGACAATATGAGCACCCGCGGATGCCAAGGTGTGACTATATTGCGTTCCCAGCATCCCGGCGCCACCCGTGATGATCGCTACGCGCCCACTCAAATCGAATTTGGCAAAAGGTTCTTCAGTCATCAATTGCTTTCTCCTCATCGATGGCACTCGAAAAAGGTGCGCATCATTTCAATGAGACCCTACAGCCAATTGAGGCGGATTTGTGAGCCGCAAGCACGATCTCTAAAACGCGAATGCCATCCTCTAGCGTGCATAGCGGTGTTGCTTTCCCATCCAAAATGTTTAAGAAATGCCTCATCTCATCCAAGAACATATCATTGCGTTCAAATCCATTCGGTGGAGGCGTTTCTTGCCATTGATCACTCAATGCTGTCCAGTAATGCACCATCCCATCTGTGTTGTCCCACCGAATCGTGCCTTCGGTACCGACGATCTCCAACCAGTGGCTAGCAGGCCGCTGATTATAATCCAGGTGAACACTCGCTAGGATGCCATCCTTAAATCTCAACAACACCTCCGCAGTATCTTCAATCTCCAACTCCAATGGGACGAAGGTTCCGATCTCAGCGGAAACCGATGCGACCTCCCACCCCAACCAATAAAGATAATCAAACGGGTGACAGAGGGTATGCAGAACGCCGCCCCCAAGGTCACTTCGAGCGCTGTAGGAGAGGCGATAATCCTCCCAAGGATGCCAATCTGGCAGATACTCACCCCAATGAGCATGGGCGCTGATCACTCGACCGATCGTCCCCTCTTCCAACAATCGCTTCACGGCTCTCAGGCCAGGATGGAAGCGGAACTGAAAGCCAACCAAGACCCGCCCTCCCCCACGCTTCAGCGCTGTTCGCAAATCTTCGATCCCTTCCATCGTATGCGAAACGGGTTTTTCGATCAGCAGATGACAACCCGCCTCAGCCGATGGGATTGCGACCTCGAGGTGCAGCGCTGTAGGATTGGAGACAATAACCGCTTCCGGTCGCCAGCGTACCAACGCCTGGTCCAATTCGCTCTCAACAGGAAGGCCTTCCAGTTCATCTTCAGGTAAGGTACTTTTACCTGTCCGTAACAGCACGACATCGTCCCGTCCAAGAGCTTGGAGATTACGTAGATGCCGCCGACCAATGGAACCTAAACCGCAGATCAGAATCGTCACTCGCACACCTTCTGTTTCGTGGGGGAGGAGCGCACTCTCCCCACGGAGACTCTTATTTCACCCTCAAATAACTTGCACCAACATTGATAATCATTCATCCAATTCAGGCCATGGCAACCACGCCAAGCCAGGCAAGATTCGCGTCACCGATCGAGCCCATAACATACCGATCTTTCGACGGAATAGAATACCACTAGGATTTGTCCAATAGCTCACGTTTGGACGTTGTTGCGAAGATTCTTGCGCCAATGCGGTGAGGTATAGGGGTATCAAGCGCGAGCGGGGGTGACCGTGAGCTTCAAGAGCTACCATATGGTATCCGGCTCGGTCCAACAACCTTTGCAACGTCATCGATGAGTATGCAGTCAAGTGTGAAAGTTCCAGCGCCGTATGACCATTTAGATTCGGCACTTCGATCAATAAATGTCCCCCAGGTGTCATCCACTTTTCTCGCAAATTACGCAGATAGCCCACCGGATCCGGCAAGTGCTCCAGCACATGAGCCATCGTGACTAAGTCAAAACTTGTCGAATATTTGTCGTCGATATCACCCAGATCAGCCACTACTTCCCAACCACGTTCCTGACTAAAAGTGCGATAAGCATCACCTGGTTCGATACCAACACTCGTACATTTGTACTGCTTTTGAATGAACTCTAACAACGTTCCCGCTGAGCTTCCAATATCGAGATGTGACCGCACCAAATCAAGATTCTTAAGCAAGAATTTTAGGAGATTACGTGCTCTTCCGGCTTGGACGCGCTGATCTTTTTCTGTCGGTCCGACATCATCTTGAACGAGCCGGCGATACTCCGCTTGGTAGAAATCCTTCAGCTCACCATCGCTCATCCGTGGCGACTGAAAGACCAAACCGCACGTGTCACAAATCATATAGGTCAGGGAATGACCATTGTCCTGAACGGCTTCAAAAAAACGATGGCGTTTGTTCTTACACAAAGGACAATGCTCGACCACGAGGTTCACAGCTCTTCTGACCTCCCCTTTTCCAGCCAACTGCCCGACTGTTCACTAAGGAGCCAGAATAGACGATTATAGAGACCTTGAATAAACCAACGAACAGGACGCCATCGGATCAACCGGTTCAAGATGCCCTTTTGTTTAACGACAGAGTATCGTACATCAGTCGCCTCGACGTATAATCCCAAGTTTTTAGCTTCGTTCGCCATACCTGAGCTAATCATGTTGCCCATATGGCGAGTGGTTCGATCCAAGGTTGAGAGACGCAAGTAGCCACCCTCATCCACTGCCACATCCAACTCATTCATTTGTCCCATCAATCGGCCGCTCCACTTATCTGGAATGAACTGCGTGATCACAGATTTGGGAGTCACAAACTGATTGTGATTGGCTATGGCGAAGGCTTTCAATCCGAATCCTTCTATCTGAATATCTTCCAGCTCTTGGAAGGCTAATCGATGGGCGTCGATGTCTCTACCATAGGATTCGGCCCAATCGATCTCCCAGCTTTCCGGAATATTTTGACCCTTGATCAAGTGGACTTCGGGATCTTGGCGAGCCAATTCGAGGTTGCTCGAAACCCCATGATCGAAAAGTGTTCGCACTGCACAACCACTCACCATACCGACATTCGGAAAGCCATCCAACAACTCAAGATGGGCGGATAACCAGCCCGGGTAGAAGAAAATATCGTCGTCCGAATAAGCGATCACTTCCCCTGGGGCAGCTTCGAACATGATCTTGAAAGCCCCGATCTTGCCAACATTCTCGCTCGAGGTTAGGAGATATTGAATGACGCCCGCTTCCTGAAGATTACAAAGATAGGCTTTGACCTCCTCACAGCTTCCATTGTCAAATACCAAGAGATCATATGGACTCTCTGTGTGCTTCTGGATGCTCAACAAACAGAGTTTGAGGACCTCAAGCCGATGTTCAAAATAACCAGTCAGGTAGGGTATATACACCAACACCGCTACGGTCACACGAGCGGGACGGTAATCGGAAATCCGATCACGAGCCGGATTCATACCGATGCGGGTCATCTATTTATCCTCGCTCGCACTTGTCTTCTCATCAGACTTCTTGCGTAAACCACCAGCTACCCATCCCTCAGGAAGCTGTTCTCCGACGGACCGCCTGAGTTGACGCACAGGTTTAATCAACCGCCACTCAATGCCAAGGAAATTGCGCTTCATCAACCAACGCTCCACAGCACGAAGTATTCGTTCTACCGATATCGGCTGATTCCGAATTCTCCCGCCCTTTAAAATGCGATTGGCATCGAGAATCGTGTATTTGGTCCTCTCGCCCCCTGCTAACCGTCTATTCTTCCGACCCTCCTCTAAACCATGAGGAGGCTGACCTCCAGGTAAATGCCGGTAATCATGGTTCTGGTGCACCACCATCACCGCAGGTGTCACCTCCACCACTGGCCATCCACGCTGCCTGGCGTGATAGATCATCCAATTGTCCCACTGGGGTCGACCGATGACGAATTCAGGCATGTCTTGATACTGATAACGATTGAAGATGAAGTAATCGATGCTGAAGATGGGATGAATTTGTCCCATCAATCGAACATCAGCTCTCAAACGGTCATCCCAACCTGGGCTGAAATCTAAAGGTTGATCGATATCTAGTCCCCACCGTCGACCAACGATCAAGAATGAACTATATTGGTGGGATACCAGTCTGGTGGCCTTCAAAAAATCGGGCATGAGGATGATATCGGCGTTAACAGGGGCTAATATTGGTCTGGCACTCGCCATACGAGCTTGATGGAATAAAGAACGCACGAGCGGTGTGCCCCACTGGTTGCGTTCAACTTCGCGGATATGGTGGATCCTGAATTCCTTCGCCACTTCCGCCAAACCCACCTCGTCCCCAATGAGGAACACTTCAACCTCCGGTCCTAGCTGGAGCCAAGATTGGATAGCGTTCCGCTGAATGGTCGCGATGAAAGGGTCATCGAAAGGCTTAGGTGTACTGAATATGGTCATCAGTGCCATGGGTCACGCTCAATAAAACTTAAAATATTCATTGCTATCCGGTTTCAATCTCGTTCTGACGTTGAAGAAGGTAGCGCTCGGCTATCCAAAAATCTTCCTCGGTATCAATATTGACCGAATCCTCGCTCGCCATGATGTAAGGCTTACACGGCGGCACCAATAAACTTTCACACTCAATAAAGGCTACCCTTCGCACGGCATAGATGGCGCCGTTGCGGGTATAGGTCATCGAGAGTTCCTGTCTACGTGTTTGTATCCCATCCAAGTCCCGACCGGAAAAAGTCTGTAATTCACCACCTTCAGAAAGGATGAACTGCCAATTGGGATGGAAATGCGCTGGAACGAGACTGACGGAGACGACTGAATTGACTTCAGTCGCTGAGATCAATTCAAGGCAATCTTCGATGTGTTCTGCCCGACGGAGGGGGGCGGTGGGTTGAAGGACCACGATGATCTCAGGCTGATAGCCATCTTCAGCAAGTGACCGCACTGCTTGCTGGATCACAGGCACCATGGGGGTATCGTCTTGTGCCAAATCTGCTGGTCGTCGTAGAACTTCACTTCCCACATCGGCAACAAGCTCAGCAATTTCTACATCCTCTGTGGAAACAACTACCCGATTAAGGGCTTGGCATTTGCGGGCTGTCTCAAGTGCATAATGGATCAATGGTTTCCCAGCCAAAAGTCGGATATTTTTTCGTGGAACGCCCTTCGAACCTCCACGAGCTGGGATGATGGCCAGAACCTCCTGCTTCATATCCCGCCTCCCTCAACCATCACGCCCTCATTGAAAAACACGGTTCGGTATTGTGTCATCGGAGGATGAACAGTAAAACTGCCATCGTCTTCATCAACGAAAAGCAACGGGGATTTACCGCCAGGGGCATCGTTGGTTGATACGCGCGCTAGCAGTTGAGGATGAGCCAGGGATCGATTTACACTCCGCTCCATTGTGAACCCGGCCACAAAACCTGTTTTCCTGGCTACTCGGGCCACACCTTCAGAGACCGCCGTGACTCCGCCATAGGGGTAGCTGATGATCCTTATCTCCTGTCCTGTTACGCTCTCCAGGATCGAACGAGATTGGAGAAGATTTTCGACCAATGTCTGATGCTCCAGTATCGCCAACGGACAATGGTAATGAGAATGGCTACCGATCATGTGCTTTTCGGAGAGAGCACGGATCTGCTTCTTATCCATATACATCTCACGACAGAATGCTGTTTCATCGAATTCATGGGAGAACATGGCATCAATCAATCGTTCAAAGTCCGCAAATGGGATCACATGATTCAGCAGGTACTTGATCCGTTTCGTCGCCTCGTCATCGTAGAGGTATTGTTGATTGGCTGCATCATCGTCTACCTGATCTACATTGAGTGACAACCCGATCATCTCGGCAATCTCGAGCAGCTCTGCAAGGAACTGGTCTGGAGGTGTTGTGGCCCGCAACCGATGCATCTTATGGACGGTCAGGGCTACACCTTCGCTAAATGGTTGGGTGCAGATGAAGAATACGCCGCTCACGCCATGTCGTTCCAGCACCGGTGCCGCCTGAGTAAATTGCTCGTTCAGTCCATCGTCGAAGGTGATCAAGCACGCTTTCTCTGGCAATCCCCTAACATCATCAACAGCACGTATCAAATCATTACCACTGATCAACTCGAAATGCCTGCCCAACTCGAACAGCTGGTTATCCAGCTGATCTGCAGGTGTAGGGTAAATCCCAGGATATGGATATCTCCCCGCAGGTTGGATGTAGTGGAAGTTGACGGCTAACAACATATTCCGCATACGCCTTTTTACTCGATGATCGGGTAACGGTCAGCACGTTCAGGCTCAGCCAGGTAAGCCTCGATCATTCCCGCATCGAAATTACGCCACATCTGACGGACCGCCTCGACATTGAAATCCGCTCGTTTATACAACCGCCCACCTTCGGGCTGTGGCTTTGGTTTGATCTTCCCGGCAGTGTAATCCTTAATCGTAGCAATCATAGCTTCGGTACCGGCAATAATCGCCTTACAACCTAGATCGTGGTTCCTATCCCCAACAGAGATCTCCGGTCGAACCTGTTTTAAGATCGCGCCAGCGTCCACATCCAAGGTCGCCAAGTGGATCGTCACACCGACCAACTCGGGTTCGCCGTTGACCAAAGGCCAGAAGTTGGTGCCGGAGCCGCGGTAATAGGGTGACAATCCGAGGTGCATATTAATTGTTCGACCCTCAAAAGTGTTAAGTAGGCGCTCGCGAATAATGCTTGAGCCATATAGAACAAGGTACTGGGGGGCTTTGTCCATGATCCATGCAAAGACTTGATCCGAGTTTGCCTCTCCCTTCGATACTCTCAACAGCCAATTTTGGGGCAAGGTCATCTGTTCACTTGATACAAAATAACGCCTCTCGGCTTGTCCACGCTCCTCAAAATGCCGCCTAAGATCAGAAAGCTCGTCTGGTTCACCTTCAATCTTCGGCTGATAAACGGATTCGGAAACCACGCCCCGTACATCGAAGTGAAAGTTTAATTGATCGACGAAGTAGTTATGGCGCAGCTGGTCCCCTGTGATGATCACGATCGGAAAATCCATTTCTCTTACCCTCATATTAGCCTGAGCTAATACGTCAATCGCTTCTCGAAGGTGAGAGGCACGTGGGCGAGTAAATCAGCAATACGCTCCCCCGCCTTACCGTCCCCATAGATCGTTTCCTGTGGGTAATGTCCATGATCGACTTGTTGTCGAATGGCTTTAAGAATCGATGTCCGGTCATCTGGCACATCTATCACATTGGCACCACGCTCCCGACCTTCCTGGCGGGAAC
Organism: Anaerolineae bacterium; assembly: GCA_011174825.1. Classification (GTDB taxonomy): domain Bacteria; phylum Chloroflexota; class Anaerolineae; order Anaerolineales; family E44-bin32; genus DUEZ01. The sequence continues at coordinate 11,934 of DUEZ01000088.1, forward strand.
CGATATTGACAACCGGGATCCCGAGGTATGAACATTCACGTATCCCAACACTGGAGTTCCCAACGACTACACGACTGTTGTAAATCAAACGTAGGAAATCCTCAGGAGACATGTTGCGATAGAAATGCATCTTTGCGGTATGGTTCTCCTCACGGAAGACTCGGATGCCCTTTGATGTTCCATCGGAACCTGCGTCAACATTTGGCCAGAACCAAAACGCAGGGATCCCAGTCTCATGAACTGCCTGGAGTGTCTCAGTTACCTGGAAAAGTGCGCTTTCGTACTCCGTTGTAACGGGATGCTGCATGACGACCAGATAATCTTCAGAGAGATCGAGGGTTTCTCCCACACCACCATACTTGGAGAAAGGGTCAAAATCGAGATCAGGATTGTTTAGTATTGAAGCCGCTAAATCGATCGAAGGACAACCCGTAACAAAGATTGCATCAGGATCCTCTCCCATCCGTTCGACGCGTTCAGCCGCTTTTTGTGTCGCCACGAAATGAAGATTGGAGAGCTTAGTCACAGCATGGCGTACCTTCTCATCGATCGATCCAGTAACCTCACCCCCTTGTACATGGGCAACGGGTACATTCATATAGGATGCGGCTACCGCGGTTGCCAGAGTCTCATAGCGGTCAGCAATGGTGATCACGACATCTGGTTTCAAATTATCGAAAATGGTTGTCAATTCCACGAGCCCCAGACCAGTCGATTTCGCAGAAGCTATTGGGTTTTCACCCTCGACTACCATGTAAACGCGGGCGGAGATGTTAAAACCGTCGCGTTCGATGTAATCGATCGTATCTCCGTAACGATGCAGTAACGCCGATGCACCGATAACCAGTTGCAGATTCAGATCATGATGATCCTCGATCGCCCGTATTGCGGTTTTGATGCGCGAATAACTCGGTCGGGCGGTAACGACAACACAGATGTCCCTGGCCATATCAACATCGACCTCCTGAGGGTTGAAAGGTCATACCAGATCCTCCTCTTGTATAAGTTCGTCCTTCACAACCGCTCTGCGCAAACTCCGACCAATTAAAGCCCCCAGTTGATCTGCAGGGATCCCAGTCCCTGGTTTCTTGATCGTCAAATGGTCACGCTCGAGGATCGTCCCTTCGGGGAGATCCAATCGGGCTACAACACTCTTAAAGAATGCCTGACGCAGGGGTACCATTTCCTCCGCGATCGCATCCTTGTCGACCGGGTTGTCTCGAACCCTCTCGATGAATCGAACACCCTCAATCAATTGACGGAGCTCAGCGGTGGTGAGTGATGCTGGCACATCAGGTCCGAACATCTCCTTACTTAAGGTTACGTGGACCTCCAACATATCGACACCAAGCGTGGCCGCCGCCAAACCGGGGAAGATCACCCCTGAGTGATCTGACAATCCTACTGGGCATTCGTATCGCTGACGAAAGGTATCCAAAAGGTTGAGGCCGACCTTTTCTGGAGGACATGGATACGCTGTTGTGCATTGATAAATCAGAAGTGGAAGCTCTTCGCCCTTAATCCATTCAACTGCGGCATCGATCTCGGACCATGGGCTCATACCAGTTGAGAGTAAGATCGGAAGCTTGGTCTCAGCGATACGCTCAAATATTGGTGTGCTGCCAACCTCACCTGAAGGAACCTTCCAAGCAGGAACACCAATACGTTGTAACAATTCGACCGCTTCAAGCGAGAAGGGCGAACTCAGGAAGATCAATCCTGCCTCCCGAGCATGTTGAGCCAAACCTGACCATTGCTCTTCGGTGAACTCCATACGTTTCCAGTATTCATAGCGCGATGCATCCTGTTGGCTGAAACGCACTCGAAAGGGCTCATCAGGAGTGCTCTCTGCATCGGCGATGTGTGTCTGGAATTTAACCCCGTCCGCTCCAGCCTCAGCGATCGCGTCTATGAACGCATGAGCCATTCCCAGGCTCCCATCATGCGCTTGTGCGACCTCGCCAAAGATTAAGCACCGATGTCTCATTCCAACCGTATGTCCGTCGATCTCAAACACAACAAGCCTCCAGCGAAATGCTTTCAGACCCTAATTTCAACCGATCACCATCCAACTCTTATACCCAACTCAAAGATACATTCACGCTTTACGGATCACGATTAACGGATATTGCCCATATAAACCTAAAACTCGAGGAGCACATTCTTCCAACCAATAGAGTAACCTCAGGACCAATCTTCCGCCAAGCTTGCGATGGATTAACGTCCGGAGAAAATCGGTGCTCACGCTCCGCCACACGAAAATCTCCAACGGCATCTCTGATCCGATCTCCTGCTTCAACCAGGACGGATCCTCACGATGGACAAAAGTCGCTTGCTGCTCATCAGTCATCCCAGAGCTGTTCGATCCATGTTGATCCTGCTCGAAATAACTTTCCCGCCCTGTCGCTCTCCGATAGATCCTCAGAATGAACACGGCGATACGGATCAAAGGACTAAAGAACCGCATAAGCGGTGATTCACGCCAACCGTTTACGATGACGGCCGAATTCGAAGGTATCATCACCCGAAAAATCTCAGCGTATGCCTCCACTTGTTCATCTCGGGGCAGATGATGAAATGTGTGCAATGAAACAACACCTCCAAAGATATCTTCCTTAAAAGGTAAATTAGCAACATCCGAGACAACAAATAATCCATGATCATTGATTCGTTCCCGCGCTTCTTTTAAAGCCACGTGGGAAATGTCTGCACAAACCCGGTACTGATAGCCTTTGGAGTACTCCAGGTACTCAGGATATTGAATAGGTCCCGAACCAGCATCCAATAGGTACTTACCGCTTGGGGTGATATGACGAGTTACGCGCAGGTGGCATCGATGCACATATTCTTGGGATACCGGGCGCAAATCCTCATACCGAGCATTCTGGTAACAGCAATCGCCAACGCGTTTCCAACCCACGTGATCATAGAATGCCTGGACCTGCTGCTTGATCTCCGGATCTGCGGGGGTGCTCACTCCCTATCGCTCCAATCGATCGGTTCGCCTGTTAAGTACTGAAAGGTCCTACTGAACAAAGAACGCCCCTCCTCCCCCAATACCCTATCCAATGGCCATTCCTTCACATCGTCCCAGAAATACAACAAATGCCAAGGGAAGGGTTTTGTGAACTCAAAGAAAAACCGATACGCGTAATGCCAGGCATCGATTGTCTGCCCCTCTGTTAAACGGTATTCTGCTGGAGCAGCAAGTACGCGGTCGAGAAGTTCAAAGTATGCATCCCAACTATCGGGGTCAAGAGTAAAACCTTTTCCTCGGTAATGGGTGAAACCGGCCACGATTACCGGCACCCCACTCATCGCCATCTCCATGCCGACAGTCGTGGTGTAGACCAACCCAAGATCCGAGATTTCCATAATATCGTACGTGTTGATGGGGGCTTCGGCGGTGACCAGATGGATATGTTCGGGTAATGTCGGAAGCGTTTGCTCTACCACCTCGGACATCGACGTACCATACGGGAATCTCGATTCCGAGGGATGGATGCGGATGACGAGTTGGATATCCGGTCGGTTGGTGAAATACCTTACAGTGCGCTCAAGCCACTCCGATAAGCTATTGGTGAAAATCTGTCGGCTCAGCGTTGCGCTATCACCAAACACGTTCGGAGCGAGCAGCACGACCGGCCTCGCATCCAACCCAAGTTCACCTCGGATGTGCTCTTCACCCTGCCTTGGTACATCTTGAAACTTAATTGAGAAATGCTTCCAGATATTTCCATGCTGACGAGCAGCGAGCAGCGACTTCAGGCTTTCTCGCTCTTTCATCGTGAATTGGCGATCCTTCTGTGCTCCCCAGAATTCGTCTGTATCCTCCCGCATAACCTCGTTATTTTGCGCTAATCGGACGCGGTGTTCAGGTTCGTCAAATTCATAGGTCACCAATGGAATGTCGAGGTAACGAGCAACGTGATAAAGCACTCCGTATTCGAGGACACTCCCATTAGGCACGATCACAACTTGGGGACGGTTTGCTTTCAAACAAGCGAGCGCGGCACGCGCAGCAAATTCATTGCGCTCAACCCGAAGACGATAAAGCTGTCCCTCCCGGTCAACGTCCTCAACTTTCAATGAGTATTGGAAATCACGTAACGAGATCTCGTCTACAGCCAGTCTTAACTGCTCTGGAAGTGCACCACGAAAAAGCGGGTACCGATAAAGTGATGTCACTTGAATCAGGGGCGATGTGAGATTCAACACATCCCATACGTAAGCATCCTGACGCTGCAGATCAAAGCTACTGGCTGGGATCTTGTATCTGGCATAAGGAAGATAGGTCAGCGTGACATTGTGTCCAAGACCTGATAGGGTCAACCCAAGCGCCGTAGTGTGTTCAAGCCAATAACGAAACGTGCCGAAGATCATTACATCTCGACCGGGCGATGATTCATTACGGGCTCTCTCTGCAGTTACACACCACCCAGGCAATGCATTTTTTAAGTTCTCCAAGGAGTTGTGACCAGCAAAATGCAGTGTTGGCCCGCCTCCATCGACGACTCGCCAATAAACCTTCGCCGCATTGGGAATGGAAGCCAGCAATTGTTTTAGACGTTCCTTCGCTGAAACGATCATCAACTTCGTACCTCAATTTGCCAATCCAACCGCGGTCTTACAAGTCCCGGTCTTGCTTCCGGCCAGTGAGAACCCGGTGAACCTGTTGCATCAACAGTGAATGTCAAAGCGCTGTCTTCTCGGAAATAGCGTTTAATGCGGAACGAACTTGCGATCACGCTTACGGTGTACTGACCCGCATTGAGAAAATCAGGAGGGATGATGCACCGACTACGATAACGTCCAGCGGATCGGACACTGTAGTGCTCGAATTGCTCGGTTTCATCGGTGTCAAAGGATGTGAAAACGGATTCACCGCGATTGGTCATCAACACGAGACCGACTCGTAAACCTGTGATAGGTTCATCTAAGACGTAATCAAATTCGATCGCCATCTGATCTGCTGAGCGGAGCGAATCGGCAATATGTCGATCTGGGTCAAGTATCCGAAGAGCGATAGGACGAAATGGAGCCGCGACTGTGGGGATTTCGTCCTCCCGCCATACCCGCTCCCCGCTCTGAGCGAAACCAGAAGCCAGATAATGATCCACTGCCTCCTCTGATGAAGTGTGGAGCAATAGGTGCCCTCCCTCCAACAGAATCGTCCTCTCCGTTAAATTGAGAATGGCAGACATGTTATGGCTGACGAAGAGCACTGTGCGGCCTTCTTGTGACACATCACTCATCTTCCCAAGACATTTCCGCTGGAATTCAGCATCTCCAACGGCTAACACTTCATCCACCAGTAAGATTTCCGGCTCAAGATGAGCCGCCACGGCAAAAGCTAATCGTAAATACATCCCACTCGAAAACCGCTTGACAGGAGTATCAATAAATTTCTCGACTTCAGCAAAATCGACGATTTCGTCAAATCTAAGGTCGATCTCGGTCCTTTTCATCCCCAAAATTGCCCCATTGAGATAGATATTCTCTCGCCCGGTCAACTCAGGATGAAACCCGGTGCCTACCTCCAACAACGACCCCACCCGGCCGCGTATGGTTGCGACACCCTCGGTCGGTTCGGTAATCCGAGAGAGCAACTTGAGTAGGGTGCTCTTCCCCGCTCCATTACGACCGATGATCCCAAGGACATCTCCCGTTTGCACGTCGAAAGAAACATGGCGCAGTGCCCAGATGGTGTCCTCCCGAACATCTGTGGCCGAGTCCCTAAGACCCGAAGAGAGGCGGCGGAAAGGAGCCGAGATTCCCTCGACCAGGGATTCTCGCAGTGTGCGATAAGCACCGACCTGCTGGCCTATGCGGTATTGTTTTCCCAAATCTTGCACATGAATGGCAAGTTCAGCCATGTGTGCCTCGCAGGAGAACTGAAGAGCTTTGTACGCTAGATCCTTTCCAAGCGAAACGAGGATCAATCCGTGTAAACCACATGTCCATCACCTTACACCACATCCGCGAAAGTTCGCTCCATTCGCCTGAAATACAACGCCCCGCTGATCAAAAGGGTCAATGCTACTCCCACAGAAGCGGCTAAGAAACTGGATGGTGGTTGACCCACACCCAATATTGCCCAGCGAAAGCCCTGCACGACACCAGCCATCGGATTAAGACCATAAATCAATTGCCAATAATTACCCGTGATCAATGTTGCCGAATAGACCACAGGCGAAGCGTACAACCATGCCTGAACAAGAAAAGGCGTCACATAACCGATGTCGCGATAAGCGACATTCAGAGCGGCCAACCAGAGACCGCCACCGAGGGCTGTGATTAATGCGAGTAGCATGAAGAGAGGCAGCGTCCATACCGCTGTCGTTGGTTGATATCCGTAATAAATCATCATACCGATCAGTACGATAAATGCGAGTAAAAAATCGACCAAGCCAGCTATGACCGAAGATATCGGAATCGCCAGCCTCGGGAAATACACCTTTGTAATCAAGTTGCGTCCGGTGACCAGACTGGTGCTGGCCTTGGATATCCCATCCTGAAAGAATATCCAGGGAAGGAGTCCTGCATAATAGAAAAGTGGTGGCGGCACCTCGTCGGTTGGAATCTTTGCCAGGGTTCCAAAGATGACGCTGAATATAACCATACTGAAAAAGGGCTTGAGAATAGCCCATGCAGCCCCCAAGAGAGTCTGCTTGTAGCGGACCTTAACATCTCGCCAGATCAAGAAGTAGATCAACTCACGGTACCGCCACAACTCCTTTAAATTAACCCCTAGCCACCCTCTTGAGGGGCGAACAGTGGTCACCGTGAGAGACGTATCTCCCCGTTGGGTTTCAACGAGGCTCATCGACTATCCCTCCACCTCGACTTGATGGTGATGCTCACGATACCACTCGATGGTTTGACGCAAACCTTCCTCAAATGGCATCATCGCTCGAAAGCCAAACAGTTCATCTGCTCTCGATATGTCTAACGCACGACGCGGCTGCCCATTTGGTTTGGTCGTATCCCATACCAACCGCCCTTCGAAATCGGTAAGTCGAGCGATTAATTCTGCTAAATCCTTGATGCTGATCTCCTGACCTGACCCGAGGTTAACCGGTTCACTTGCGTTATAACGTTCCGCAGCCAGAATGATCCCTTCTGCTGCGTCCCCAGCGTAAAGGAACTCCCTCGTCGGTGTACCGTCTCCCCAAACCACGATTTCCTCAGCTCCTCGATCTTGTGCTTCAAGGCACTTCCGGATCAAAGCCGGTATCACATGGGACGTCTCCAAATTGAAGTTGTCTCGCGGACCGTAGAGGTTAACCGGGATCAAGAAAATCGAGTTAAATCCGTATTGCTGACGATAGGCCTGTGACTGAACAAGCATCATCTTTTTCGCCAAACCATATGGCGCGTTGGTCTCCTCTGGATAACCGCTCCACAATTCCTCCTCTCGGAAAGGGACCGTGGTGAACTTAGGATAGGCGCATACTGTGCCAATCGCGACGAACTTCTCCACGCCCACCTTCCAGGATTCATGGATCAGCTGTGTACCCATCATTAAATTGTCGTAGAAAAATTCCGCCGGACGGGCTCGATTGGCACCGATGCCTCCGACATTGGCCGCCAGGTGGATCACGATATCTGGGCGTGCGTCAGCAATCATCCGCTGCACCACCTCTGGCTGGACCAAGTTATAGTCCTCGATGCGAGGGATGAAGATTTCCTTCGCGCCCCGCTCTCGAAGTTTTGCAAGCACATAAGAGCCTAGAAAGCCAGCCCCACCCGTGACGCAAACACGACGACTGGACCAGAAATTGACCGTACCTTGACCTTCATTCATCACGCCCCTCTTTTCCAATCCTCCGCCCTTTCATTGGACGATGAACTCCGCATTACGGTAGCGTTCGGAGGTTGGGTCCTTGATTAAACCGGTTTGAAGTATATGAATAATCTCTTCGATCCCGTCCTCAACGGTCCATCGGGTATGAAAACCTAATCGTTGCTGTATCTTGCGGTAGGAAACCCCGACATCACGCATGTCTCCATCAAAAGCAAGGTCCTTGTGCTGTACACGGGTCTCTGGAAGTTTCTGTTTGATCAAAGCCACAATCTCATCTTTCGAGTAATTTCCGTCCTCGTTACCCAGGTTATAGATTTGACCACGAACCAGTTCTTCAGGAGCATCGAACCCGACCACAATCCCCTCAATCAAATCACGGATGTGAATGAAGGATCGCGTGTAACCACGTTGGTAGATGACCAACTCTCCCCGAGTGAAAGCTTCCATCACAAATTGGTTGATGATCAAATCGAATCGCATCCGCGGTGAGGGTCCGTAAAGTGTAGCAAATCGATAGATTAACGGCGTACAGCGTGCGGATTGAGAGGCATTGATCAGATATTCCTCTGCGGCGATTTTTGATTCTGCGTAAAGTGATTGAGGAGAAAGCGGGGACTCTTCTGACACCAAATCACCATCCTCCACCACGCCGTAAACACTGTACGTCGAAGAATATAAAAGCCTTTCCACACCCAATTCATCGGCTTGCTCAAAGACTCGCTCAGTCGCTTTCACATTCGTACGCCACGTTATCTCTCGTCCAACTGTTTTACAGACTGGGAATCCTGAAATTGCTGCTAAATGCACGATAGTTGAGACGGGTGGTGCGGCTCGTGCTTCGCCTTCACGTGCCGCTAAAGATATTAGGCCGGGTTCAAACACATCCCCTTTCACAAAATGGAACTGCGAGTGCGGTAGGTAAGCCATAAGAGATTCGCCCCCAAACACCAAATCATCCACGACCGTCACCCAGTTACCGCGACGGAGGAGTGATCCTGTCAACGCGGATCCGATATACCCTGCTCCTCCAGTAATTAAGATATGGCGATCCTCGTTCATTTTCCCTCAGTGAAAGATATGTTTGTGCACTTCATCCTGTGACTTACCAGATCCTGATGCTGTGCCTCATGTATTTATGGCTTCGGTTCCATCACCGCGATAAGTTCTCCATCGGCATTTAACACAATTCTGTTCTGATAATGTTCAAGCAATGAGGTGCTTACATATCGCACCCATGCGTCGTCCTCCTCCCCGAATGTGTATTCACGACCTTTGTACTTGATATGCTGGGGGTTGACCACGATAAGATCAAATCGATGGGACTTCAAATCACGATTAAAAACGTCAAAATATGCCTGATTTCCTGACATCGCCATCTCCATGAGAAAGGTCTTCTCATATTCCGGTATAAGTTCAATCCCTTCTATAAGATGAAAGGTGATCAAATGCCGATCTGAGATGAAGAGCACTTCTCCTCCACCCACTGTTGTCTCTATTACAATCTCTTCCAGCTCTACCAATGCAGTATCTGCAACCGCGCGGTCAGGGAATGAGATGGGTCTACCCAATCCGAGGACGAAAAGAATAGGCACGGCGATAATTAGCGATAGGGTTTGCCAGGAAGGCCAGGGAATCGGTTCTCCTCCAGCTTGATCGGGTTGAAACCTGTTGAACAGTACATATGCTCCGATCAACAGGAGGTGAACGAGAAAGGCGTCAAGGTTGTGCAGATCGTCTCCACCGCCAATTTTTGTGCTTACCACCAAGCCGCCTATGAACAACACCCCCAAGATCGCCCCCAGAGCGAGGAACCGGATCGGATGCCAGCGCTGCTGTTGCCGCATCAGGTTTGATAGTAGCAGGAGAGCTATCGGAACGGACGCGATCAGAATCGCCGGAAGCACTCCTAGCTTATAAGTAGCGCTTGGAAAGAGCCGATACCAGAACAAAGGGGAGCTCAAACTCGAGGCGAACCATTTAGATTGATTGCCCGAAAGCATGATATAGACAGATTGGGATCCCATTGCTGCGAGTGTCCCCACACCAATCCATAGGCCTGGTCTCAAGAGGTAGCGCCAGATAGGCGTACTATGATCCTTTCGCTGCTCTAGCAAGTAGATCGTAGCGGCAAGCATCCCTGGGACTGGATACCAATTGATACGACTAATCCCAGCCCATACCGATGTAAGCAGGACCACAATGAGTGTTCTTGTGAATTTACGACGATCTGCAGCCAGTAGGACAATCACAACGATAACTTGGAGGTGGTAGTAAACCGGGGCTTGGAACATGAAAAGAAACGCCCAAATGAACCATACAAGACGCTTGAATTTATCAGGGATAGAGAGGCGGTTCGTTAGCGCGTACGATGCGGCTGCCGTCATAAAGATCCAAAGAAAGACCTGCCAGATGCGATGAGCCCATATTGGCAATTCCGAGATCAAGAAGGGTAAGGATTGAAGAATATAACGAGTGGGATGAAGCACCGGCAGTCCCAACCCGGAGAGACCGTATATTTTTTCCTGGAAGAACAAAGATGCGTAATAATATCGGCTCCCCTCTGAATAACCAAGACTAAAGGGAAAGGTCGACACCCAAGGGATGAAGATCGAGATCCTATAGACTGCTGCATAAAGGACAATGGAAAGGAAGAAGGCTTCATGCCAAGCCCTCTGAGGGTTATACGCGTGGAGAAAGGTACCTCCGACCAGGCTAATACTCCAGAGGAGGTATAACCTCACGAGATAACCTTCCAGATGTAGACCATAGGGTCCTAGAATCAACAGTGGAAATACACCCAAAAGAATCAGAAAAGCGACCAGGTTTAAAGATCGAAATCGATGCAGGAAACGCCTCGTGGTATTAAAAAACCGGAAAAGCCAGTGTAGCGAAGATGTCCTGCTTGCGATAAGCAGAACCACCTCTAAGACTGCGGAAAGAGAAAGTAAACCTACGAAAGCTTGCCATTTGAACGACGTTGCGAGCACATCAAGGTCAATCGCTAATTGAGTGATTTGATAAAGCGCACCTATCGTAATGAGGATCGACAACAAGAGTAAGCGTCGAAGGTGAACCACGAGGATCTCTTCTCGCTCATGGTTTGAACTAACTGGACTGGTTAAGTGATATGGCGCTTGTGCGCTTTCCATCAGAAATCCTATGACTCAGGATGGGATATCGCGTTGGTGGTCGATATCGTTGGACTGAGTTCAGTCTCCTGTCTATCTCTTACTGCGGTCATGATCATCGGCAGGAATGCGATCCCGGGCAGGCTTGCGAGCATCATTAACGTGCGAATGAGAAGAGCAAGCGTTAATCCATTCTCTAATGAAATCCCACCTATGTTCGAAAAGAAAAAGGTAAGTGTGACTTCTTGAATGCCTAAACCGTTGATCGAGAACGGTAATAGAGTTACAAAATAAACGATGCTCCATAAACCACCAATGGACCAAAAACTCATCTCCTCTCCCATGGAGCGTAAAAGGAGCCAGAGAGTGACGAAGAGACAGAGCATGTGCGTCCAGGTGAACATCAGAGCGCCAAGAATTGCTCTCGGGTTTCGAACCCAAATCATCAACGCTTGAATGACGCTTTGGATGAAGACCAATATTTTTCCCCAAGCGTTTCGCGTCCACGTACTTACACTGGTGAGTGCAACCATTGTGAATGAAACCGGCCTAAATTGAGTTACGCTAAAGGGAGCTGAATTCAAAAGATGATATAAGCCAATGGGCAGCAGTGTGGCCATGCCAATCACGCCAACCACCCTGTCGGTTATCAAAGAAGCTGCGCACATCGCGCTATCAAGCTTGAGATTCATGCCCCCCGCCAACCGTACAACATCACCACCGATCGTTGTAGGCAAGAAGTTTGAAGCGAAAAGCCCTGCGAAGGTCAGACGCAATGCTTGCCCCAATGTGATCCCACCCTGAGCAGATCGGAGAAGGACATACCAGCGGGCTGTGACAGCAACCCGAGAGATCATCATGATTCCAAATGCAAGGATAAAGATCTCGATCGGGATGAGTCTAATTGCCTCGAGAATCTGATGCCATCCTTGTTGGCTCAACCAATAAACCAGCAAGAGCAAGGCCAGAACAGTTCCGATGGTCCTTAGCATAGAGCGTGTCGAGCGACCTGTCATGTATGCGACCTACTGACTTCTAACTCTTATGTAAGCACCATTCCAAAACTTGAAATGGTTTAAGACTCGGAACGGAGATTCTTTACTGCTCATCCTGCATGCACATCATCCAAGTTTATTCATGCTCACGATCTAATTTCGCCTGCACCTGCTTCTCAATCCACGCATACGTACGCGCTAAGCCTTCCTCCAACGAGATCGTCGGTTCCCAATTTAAAACTTCCTTCAAACGAGTGTTATCCGAATTTCGCCCACGTACGCCTTGTGGTCCAGGTATGTGCTTCCTTTTAATTTGGATTCCTGCGATCTCAGCGATCATCTCCACAAGCTGGTTGATCGTCACCATCCGGTCCTGTCCCAAGTTGAGTGGCTGATGGTAATCGGATCTCATAAGCTTATGGAGGCCGACCAGACAATCGTCAATGTAACAGAAAGAACGCGTCTGCTCACCATCCCCCCAGATTTCGACTTCCGGATTTCCGGTTAATTTCGCAACCGCGACCTTTCTACAAAGGGCGGCAGGAGCCTTTTCGCGACCTCCGTCCCAAGTTCCAAACGGTCCAAAGATGTTATGAAATCTGACGACCCGGGTCTCAATGTCGAACTCTTCTTGAAAATGCATGCAGGTCCTTTCAGATATGAGCTTCTGCCAACCATAAGCATCTTGCGGCATAGCGGGATATGCGTCTTCTTCTTTAAGGGGAGTAACATCCGCTTCTTCTTGTAGAAATTCTGGGTAAACACAGGCCGAGGAGGGATACATCAAACGAGACACACCATTGATCCTGGATGCATCCAAGGTGTGAATGTCGAGCAGGTTATTGTTACGCATAATTTGGGCATGGTTGGATGAAATGTAACCCATCCCACCCATGTCTGCTGCTAATGCATACACTTCGTCAATGTCTTGCGTTGCCTGCAGACAATTCTCCCAACGGCGGAGATCAAGCAACTCGAACTCATCGGCCGCCGTTTCATCAAATCCTGGGTTCTTAATATCCGCACCTCGGACCCAGTACTCTGACTGTTTTAGATACTTGACGAGATGACTCCCGATGAACCCACCAGCACCTGTTACTAAAACCCTTGTTTGAGTGGACATGAATTGCGCTCCTCAACCGATAGTTGTAGGTCGGTTTGTCGTATCACGAATGTGGATCATCACACTCATTCGCTCTCCAACTCACGGATCACGATTTGCTTCCCTCTGATCTCAAGTGTGGCCACCGAACCATCCTTGGAATCTTCCACAATTGGGATACCCTGCTCAAGACAGCTTAAACGACAAACATCGGCGATGTCGCCATCTCCGATGATGTGGACTGCTCGAAATCCCTCTTTACGGACCACTTTGAGCACTCTTTGAGCCTCCTCCCTTACCTGACGGTAGAGAGTCATTTGATTCTCGACATAAGCAACCGTCAAGCGGGCGCGCAAAGCGATCCCCTCCGGGGTGATGATATAACGCAGCTTCTTCCTCTCAGCCCGTTTGACTTTGACGTAGCCCTTGGCGACAAGCCGCTTGAGGTGCCAATTGACAGTGCCCACGGCTACGCCCAAGCGTGTCGCAAGAGTTATCTGACTGGTGTCTGGATCGCGCTCGATCTCCTCCAACAATGTGAGATCACGCGTTGCTCGTACGGAATCGTCCATTTGTCCTCAATTCAAAATTCAACGGATGAATTATAACTTGGTTTCGTCTCTGGTCAAGCCTGCTTTAATGCAGAAGGGGCTGAGATTTTGGTACCACCTGTTAAAAGGGGAGATCCTTTGAATTGAGCAGAGGGGAATATTGTTTGCTACTCTTTACGATCTCCGCCGATGATACGTCGAACATTATATGTCGGTTTGGCTTGCGATTCGTAGTAGGTTCTCACCAACAACTCTGCGATTAGCCCCATAAGAATGGATTGAAAACCCAAGATGAATAACATGACACTCATAAGTAAAAGCGGGGAGCGGATCATGTGCTCATCAAAAAGTAGCCTGCGAACGATCAAATAACCAAGGACGAGCAGACTCGACAGGAAAAGCGCCAAACCCGTGCCTCCAAAGAGGTAGATGGGATTGAGTGAATAACTGACCAAGTACTTTACCGTAAACAAGTCAAGAATGACCTTCAATGTACGTTCTAGTCCATATTTCGCTTTACCAAACCGTCGGGGATGGTGTCGTACAGGTACTTCAGCAATTTTGGCCCCCACCCCACCAGCGTACGCTGGGATGAAACGATGCATCTCACCATAGAGATGGAATCCTTCGAGGACTTCCCGCCGGTAGGCTTTCAATGTACATCCGTAATCATGGAGAGGAACCCCAGTCACCTTGGATATGAGCCAATTCGCGATGCGTGATGGAATCGTGCGGGTGAGAAAGGAGTCTTGTCGATTAACGCGCCAGCCAGAGACCACATCAAAACCTTCCTCGATCTTCTCCAGCATCATGGGGATATCAGCCGGATCGTTTTGAAGATCAGCATCGATAAGAACGATCACATCCCCAAGGGAATGATCGATCCCCGCAGCGATGGCAGCCGTTTGGCCAAAATTCCGACGTAATTCGACTACCCGTACATGATCCGTATCCTGCTCCGCGATTTGTATTAACGCCTCTATGCTCCCGTCGGTGGAGCCATCGTCCACAAATATGAGTTCATACAACAAACCATTTAGAGCTTCTCGCAGACCGCGATGCAAGGGCTCGATGTTTTCCCTCTCGTTATAAACCGGAGCTACTATCGAGACATGCACGTCTGTCATCCTCTCAACGGACCACTAAATGGATTTGATGACATTTGAAAATCCGATCCAAATCCATCCGTGATCTGCTTTTCAGTCAAACCTATTGCCAGCATTTTTAAGCAACGCTGTCACGCCGGTCTCCCAGCGATGCCAATCACTGAAACTTTCTTCAATAATCTTATGGCCCTCTCCAATCGGCTCCAAGCCAATCGCTTCCATGTCAGCATCTACCATGATGCGGGCCAATTGGTTATAAGTGACCTTGGGTTCCCAACCGAGCGATGTACGCGCCTTCGTGGAATCGGCTTGAAGATAGTCAACCTCAGTGGGACGAAAATAACGCTCGTCAATCTCAACATGCTTTTGCCAATCTAGATCGGCGTATGCAAAAGCCTCCGCAACAAACTCACGAATCGTTGGAGATACCCCCGTACCAAGCACATAGTCATCAGGAGTATCGGATTGCAACATACGCCACATCATTTCAACATACTCGGGCGCGTAACCATAATCACGCCGTGCGTCGAGGTTTCCTAGAAATACTTTGTCCTGAATGCCTGCCAAGATCCGAGCCACAGCTCGAGTGACTTTGCGGGTGAGGAAGGTTTCCCCTCGACGCGGACTTTCGTGATTAAAGAGGATTCCATTGAGCGCAAACATCCCATACGCTTCCCGATAATTTGCGGTGATCCAATACGCATAGACTTTAGCAATCGCGTAGGGGCTGCGAGGTTGGAAGGGCGTTTCCTCGTTTTGTGGTGGGGATGCGCTCCCGTACATCTCACTCGAGGATGCCTGATAGAAGCGACAAGGACATCCACTTGACCGGATAGTTTCCAGAATCCGTGTCACTCCCAGTCCAGTGATGACCCCGGTATACACCGGCATGGCAAAGCTAACCTTGACATGAGACTGTGCGCCAAGATGGTAGACCTCGTCCGGACGCACGTTATAAACCAGGTAGGTCAGCATTTCCGAATTCGTGAGGCTCCCGTAATGTAGGAATAACTTTGCGTTCGGATCATGCGGATCCTGATAGATATGATCGATTCTCTCTGTGTTGAAAGTGCTCGCCTTGCGAATCATCCCATGTACTTCATAACCCTTGCTGAGCAAGAGTTCCGCCAAGTATGAACCATCCTGGCCAGTAATTCCGGTGATCAATGCTTTGGGCATGATATCTCCAATGTGCTGAATCTCTGTACTTTAGAAAAACCACAGAAGCCAAGAGAAAAAGTGGTGAATTTAGGTCTGCAGGTTTTACCCACACCCCATGGATTCATTACTTCTTCATGTGTCTGAAATCCTTTAATTATGGGCATTGGGAAAACCAAAATTCAATTGTTGAATTATACCTCGTAGTGATAGTACGTCAAGCTTCTGGTTTGCGCGCCTTGTACACATCATACATGATGGAGCCCAACAGGAAGAAAACGATAAATGCTAGAACGACCCCAACGGCATGCAAGACGCTGAAGGTCGGCAATAAATCGTAACGGAAGCCATACCATAACGTAAAAAGAGTGGTGCTGACACCGACCAACACAAAGGTCCGTTTCAACCAAGGCGAACCAGTCTTCCTGGCATGAATCCATGCCCACCCTGCTAATGCAGCTTGTGCTGCGAGAAAAACCGCTCTGTAGCGCGGATTATCCCATTGATCACCAGTCCCGCGATAAGAGGCGAGAAGCGCTGTAAACCATACCAGAACAGAGAGATAGGCAGGAAGACTACGCCAGCTTGTTTTCCTTATTGCAGCCAATGGCGCATAGAGAAGAAAGGGCAAGACCAGGACCCAACCTAACCCTCTCCATACAGCGATCGATCGCCATATGGGCAAACCGCTATCGATCAATGCCGCCGGAAGAAACGGTCGAATCAGCCCGAAAACAACGAAAAATGGGATGTGAAACCATTCGGGCGTAGCGCGGAATAAACGTCTGATCCAATCAGATTGAAGCAAAAGTTCGTTTCGCTGCCATTGACCTCCAACAGATTTCCACCACTCCAGGAAAACCTCAATTCCGGAGCCAGATAAACCGCCAATAGCAGACCATGCTCTTATTGCGAAAAACACTGCCACAAGTGCTAAGCCTAAAATGGGAAGTAGAAGCCATCTTGATCGCACAACCCTTATTCTGCCCTCCCAAAGCCAAGCTACACCAACCGTGAGTAAGATCGCAACAGCATAAGGAGGTGATATGGGTAATGCGAGCGCAATCGTCGCCAGGATAATCGTGAGCAAACCGGGCTTTAGCCGACCTTCGCGTAGAATTCCATAACCAAATAATGCCATTCCAAATGCCGTACCGATGAAAGCCTCACGCATTTGGGAAGACCCCAACAAGACCGCATCTGGATAGAGCGCAATCAACCAGGCTGCAAGAATTGCCGCCTTTCCCCCAAACGTTATCCGAGTAAATCGCCAAGTGAAAAGGACCGCAAGGGAAGATATGGTTGCGGTGATGACGATGATGAGCAGAGGGCGATGAATATCCGGGCTCAAAAAACGATAGGTGAACGCACTCAGGAAGAGCAAACCACCATATTGATCACTGCTCCGAGTTTCTGAAAATGCAGTCAAGAGACTCTGATCAGAGTCCGCTAATAACCAGGCATCAACATCCCGTGTGAAAGCGTCGCTATAGACATACCCAGCACGTTGCGGTTCCTCATCATAGCCGAAACGAGGAAGGGCATACGTGAATGCGATCCCTAGCCCCAATCGCAGGATGATTGCTACCGCCACTGCCGCGAGGAGGAAGCGAGGACCTTCTCCCTCAGTAACCCAACGCCAAGATAACCAAACAATAACTGCCATAAATGCGAACAAAACCAAGTAGGCAGGCCAGCCTGAGGACAACGATCCTTGTCTGTCCAGGATGGCCACGATCCCACTCGCCACAATTACACCACCCGCCCACGGCAACCAAGGTTTTAATCGCTTCATTCTTAGATGTCCTGAATGATCATAGCCTCAGATCATTCCGTTAGGCCCTCAAGAGAACGTCGTGCACGCTCAACCCAGGTATACTTCGCCGCATCGATGCGAGCTTGGTTTCCTAGAGCATGACGTCGATCCTCATGGATCTCTAGTACACGCAGTGCACCGTTCCAAGCATCGACATCCTCCGGCGCTATCAAGACGGCGTTGTCCTCGTTTAAAACCTCGCGCAGCACCGGTAGATCACTGGCGAGGATTGCCCTTCCCGAGCAAAGGTATTCGAACATCTTCATCGGGCTGGCAAATCTGGCGATATCCCCCCCTCCGCTTGCACTTACCCGTCTTTCATGAGGCATCATCAGTACGTCGCACGCCGCCTGTATCAGAGGAAGCTGAGTATTCGGGACAAAGCCCATCAAACGAACGTTGTTTACGCCTGCATTTGACAGGCGTTTGCTCCACAGCTCAATGGCCACCGGTTCACCTCCCGCCCAGAGGAAACGCATCTTAGGATTACGTCTGGCTAATTCCATGAGCAGATCAATCCCCCTTCCAGGATACAGGTGTCCCGTATAGCCAACAGTGAATGCCTCCTCCAATCCAAGTTCTCGCCGCGCGTTATCCGCTGTAGGCAAATCTGCGTATCGTTCTAGATCAACAGCCAGAGGCGATACCATTGTGAATGGCGCATCGAGGGAGGTCTTGTATTCCCTCGCCAGCCAATTTCGGAGGGCATCTGTGATGGGAAGCAAACGACGTGCACCCGTTCCGCGCAGGAAATTTCGGAACAACCATGGACCAAACCTGCCTCCTGGAAGGTCGTGGATCTCGAGCGCGGTTGATAAACCCAATCGAGATGTTAGGGCAGCTCCTTGCAGGGGCCAAATATAGAACAGATCCGCTTTCCAGATAGCCGCATCCAACACAGCAAAGAGGCAAAAATCATATCTACGCAGCGTGATGGCACCCCTGAGCCAACGGATCGGGAATCGGTCCCGTATTCCATAATGTTCGATCAAATCCGTCCATGAAAAATCCGGGGTTCGTCCGGGTAGCCAAAGGCGTACGGAGTGCCCCAGATCGATGAAAGACTGACAGACCTTCATTACCCTTATCGAATTCGCCTTGCGAGAAGGCACCTCCGAGGTCGCAATACAAGCGATTCGCATGTTTGATTAATCCACAATAGAAATCGCCGGCGTAAGCTCAGCGTTCCTGATTTCGTGCAAAGTCTTCCAGACAAGCACACTAGTTGTAAACAAGAAGAAGCCCGTCAAGAGAACCGCCATACCATTGGCACCCCAACGAGGGATAAAGAGAATCGTCCCGATAATTTTAAAGATCGCTCCAATGAACAATACCTTGGTTGGGTATTCCGGCATCCCCAATGGAAGCAAAACGGACCGATTCCAGTAAAAGATGTTGACCACGATCACGCCAATCAAGAGAAGGAGTAGGTTTGTATACGATGTTGGCAGGAATTCGAGGCCATAAATAGCGACTACCCATTGGCCAAAGATGACCAGCCCCAGACTCAGAGGCAAGGTCCATGTGGCCGAGAGTATACTCCCACTTCGAAGGAGATAGCGAACATTTCGCCATCGTTCGCCTGCAACCTCACGAGCCACCTCACGATATGTGGTTGTAATGAGAGGCGAGACTGGCATCATCAATAAGTTCGTGATCGCTTTGGCAATTTTATAATACCCAACCTGCACCGGTGTGCTAAAAGCGCCCAACCAAAGCATCTCGCTGTCACGAGTGATGAGTTTCAACGTGCCCGAGAGGTTGGTGTTGATAGCGAAACGCACCATATCTGATCGGCGATCGGCCAGGACTGAAAGTGGCACTCGCCACCAGCCCGGTCCCCACACAACTCGTGCTTGCCATAAGGCTGCCACTGAGATGCTCAAGGCGAGGGCAATCTTTCCAACCAGATATGCAAACACTACCATATCCAAGCCGGCACGCATCAGAAAGGCACCCACGATAAGCAGCAAAGTTAACACACTTTGTCCTACCGAAATAATGGCGATCATTCTGAATTGGTCAAAAAATTGAAGCAAACCGCTGCCACTCTCATACATTAGATTGGCAAGGACCGAGAGCCCATAAAACATGAAGAGTCCGGTCAGATTAGGAGCGTGAGCAAAGATGCGAGCTCCGAGCGGCGAAAGCGCCACGACCAATGTAAATGCTAAAAGTGAGCTAGCGATCTCAGCAAGCATAGCCGCCTTAAAGACTGCTGCGGCCTGACGACGACGTCCATTCGCGCTGAACTCTCCGACGTAACTGATGACCAACTCACCCATACGAAAGGATGTCAGACGGTTGATGTTGCTGGAGAATTGGGTGATGATCCCCACATAACCTGCCCCCTCCACCCCTAGCAAACGCGCCGCTAACACTCCTTGACCCATGCTCATGGCAGCGGAAATTGTTTGGGCGCTAAATAGATATCCCGTATTTCGTAAAACCCGCTGCAATAAGGGATTTCGCGTTATTCGTTTTAATACTGATCGTAGGAATGAAGACGAAGAT
Organism: Anaerolineae bacterium; assembly: GCA_011174825.1. Taxonomy (GTDB): domain Bacteria; phylum Chloroflexota; class Anaerolineae; order Anaerolineales; family E44-bin32; genus DUEZ01. The sequence continues at coordinate 32,111 of DUEZ01000088.1, forward strand.
TCGTGCAATGATAACCCTCAGGCCGAGGTATCCACTTGGCAAGCCCACTCACGTTCAGATATGTACCAATCGATTGTAGCCTTAAGTCCCTCCTCGAGAGACACGCTCGGCTCCCAGCCCAGTAGTTGGCCAGCTTTATCAACCTGTGCCCAATTGGCCATCATATCTGCGGGATGCAAAGCTTGATATTCTACCTCCGCTTTGCGACCAATGAGCCGTTCGAGTTTCTTGACCAAATCGTTGATCTTTACCACCTCGTGACCACCCAAGTTAATAATTTCGTAACCCATCCTCTGAAGACCCAATATGGTTCCACGGGCAATGTCATCTACATACGTCAATCCGCGTGATTGCTCTCCGTCCCCATATACAGTAACAGGCTGATCCTCATAAATCCTTTGTACAAACCGAAACACAACCATGTCTGGGCGACCTGCCGGACCATACACGGTGAAATACCTCAAGATGGTTACATCAATATCGAATAGATAATGGTAAGCATGACACATGGCCTCGGCCGCTTTTTTGGTGGCTGCGTAGGGTTGAAGCGGGAGACTGCTTTCCGCACCCTCCGGTGTCGGCAGGGGCGCATCTGCACCATAGATGCTGGAAGTTGATGCTAGGATGAATTTAGTAATCCCATGATGTCGGCACAATTCCAACAAATTCAGCGTACCTACGATATTCGTGTCGACGTATTCCCTCGGGTTCGCAACGCTTTGTCGTACGCCGGCCCTTGCTGCCATGTTGATCACAGCATCATAGGATCCGGATTTCTCAACCAGATTGTTTAATGCTTCACCATCTGCGATATCGAGCTTATGGAACACGAAACCAGGATAACGCTCAAGAGACTCAAGACGCCATTCTTTTAAACGAACATCATAAGCATCATTTAAGTTATCTACACCAATAACCTGATGGCCATCCCCTAATAGAAACTCCGCAACCCGAGCACCGATGAAACCGGCCGCGCCAGGGAGTAAGTAATGTGCCATCAGAGCCTCACGACCTTCGGATCCTCGATCCCTGCCTTCCGAAACGCATCGCGTGTGTCGAATATCATATCCGCCATCTCAGCTATCGCAGCATAGTCCACCGAATCATGATCGGTAATGACCACAACACAGTCCGTTTGCTGTACCGCCTCCAATACATCATGTGTTGATTTCAAGTTCCAACCTTCATGATCTAGAGATGGGACATACGGATCATAATATCTTACCTCTGCCATCTTCTCGCGCAGCAATCCTATCACATCGAGGGCTGGAGATTCGCGCGTGTCTGAAACATTGGGCTTGTAAGCTACACCCAAGATGAGAATCCGAGAACCCTTTAACGGTTTCTTTCGATCGTTCAGCGCATCTTGAATTCGCTCTACGACGTAACGTGGCATACTGGTGTTGATCTCACTTGCAAGCTCGATAAAGCGAGCATTGTATTTGACGCTCTTTAATTTCCACGAGAGGTATAGTGGATCAATCGGAATGCAATGTCCTCCCAAGCCAGGTCCTGGGGTGAATTTCATGAAGCCAAATGGTTTCGAAGCTGCGGCATCGATGACCTCCCAAACGTCGATCCCCAATCGGTTGCACATTAGCGCCACTTCGTTCACAAGACCGATGTTCACTGCACGGAAGGTGTTTTCCAACAGCTTGGTCATCTCAGCGACTTCTGTTGACGAGACACGGACAACATTCTCCATGGCTTGACCATAAAACGCGGCGGCCACCTCAGTGCATGCTGGAGTTATGCCCCCGATCACCTTCGGTGTGTTCACCGTCGTCCAATCTTTCCGACCGGGGTCAACCCGTTCTGGTGAGAAAGCCAGGAACAAATTTTTACCCACTTGGAGACCCGCGGCCTCGATCTCAGGTTGCACCATCTCGCGCGTGGTTCCCGGATACGACGTAGATTCCAAGATGACCAACATCTCCTCATGGAGGATGGGGAGTGCGGCCTTTGTCGCCTCAATAATGAATGACAGGTCTGGGTCACCTGTCTTTCGTAAAGGAGTGGGGACGCATATGATCACCGCGTCTACACCCTCTAAGGCTTGATAGGATTCGCTGACCTCTAATTTCATTTGTTCGATCAACGGTTTTACTTGATTATGAGGAACATCTTCGATGTAGCTCTCCCCTTGGGTCAGACATTCCACCTTATTCGGATCCAGGTCAATTCCAATGACTTGAAAACCCGCTTCGGCCAACACGACTGCCAAAGGAAGTCCCACATATCCCAGCCCCACAACGCCAACGTGCGCCCTACGATTCATAAATCGATCGATGAGTAACTGCGCGGCAGGTGGTAAGTTCGCAATTTCCTTAGACATAGAATAACTCCACGAATAAAGGTCAACCGCAAGAAGAGCGCCGCTACATGAGGGGGTGCGGGCGCAGCCTGCACCCCCTCATGTACCCCACCCTACTTCCCGAGGGTAGTTCACTCAATGCACTCATAAAATGATTTTACTCCAGGTAGGGGGAGAAGTTAAAACATACTCAGTTGTTCGGGATCCGCGGGAGGTTTCTCTTCAGGAGAACGTACTTTCTGACCACGCGCGATGAGATCCGGTAAGAGCGCGAAATCTTCTTCAACCACCCTGCGTAAGGAGGGTTGATGTAACGCTGCAGCCGGGTGATACATGGGCACTACCAGTCGGCCGTCAACCACAGCTGCTCGACCGTGGATAGAACTGATGCGCGCATTCGGAAAGTAACGTGCCATGGAAAATCGCCCAAGTGTTATGATGACTTTTGGATTGATGGCTTGTATCTGACGATCGAGGTAGTTCGAGCAAGCTTGGATTTCATCCACTTGAGGATCGCGATTGCCTGGTGGCCTACACTTGATAACGTTACAAATGAATACTTCTTCTCTACTCAAACCTATACTCGCCAACAATTCCTCGAGAAATCGTCCTGCGGCTCCCACGAATGGTCTCCCTTGTTCATTCTCATGAAAACCTGGACCCTCTCCAACAAATACCAAGTCCGCCTCAACCGGGCCTTCTCCTGGAACCGCATTTTTTCGAGACTGATGTAATTTACAATCCCTACACACGACCACCTCAGCTGCTACCGCATCGAGTTCTTCTTCCGGCTTCACCGGTCACCCCCACTTCGCTCTATGTACCAACTGGGCAAACCTTCTAATATCATCTGGTACGCATCCTCATTGTTATCACGATAATATCCTGTCTTCTTCCCCTCGATAAGAAAACCTTGCTTCTTATAAAGATCAATTGCCATCTGATTAGAAACACGCACCTCAAGCGTAGCGATCTGTGCCCCTTGGTCTACTGCCCAATCAAGCACAGTTAAAATTAATTTCTCTCCCACTCCTTGACGACGGTAATAGGGATGAACCGCAATTGTGCTGATATGAACTTCATCCGCAATTAACCAGCATCCGATAAAGCCAATCACCTCATTTGGAAATACGCTATCGGTTTCAGCTACGAGGAGATTTGAGGCCGGATTTTTCGTTAATTCATATCGATAGGAGCGCTCCGGCCATGGCATTGGGAATGACATCCGATCAATCTCCAACACGACTGGCAAGTCATCGAAACTCATCTTTCGAATGAGGATTTGCGCTGTTTCTTGCCTCACTATGCATGCTCTACTTGGGATTTCAGATAAATCAACATCAATGTGGTCGGATCGGCAGTCATCCCCGCACGTAAACGCTCCCATGCTAACTCCGCGAGGAAACTTGGCCTACGAACGCATTGTGCTGGTTGCGCAAGGACTGCGTGTGGTTGTTCTGCGAGGGCTTCTCGTCCTGCCGGATCAAGCTCACCACAAATATACGTCCTCTCCTCAAGGCGCTCTCGCACATCGATCCAAGTTAGACTTTGAGCTTCACCTTTGGATGTCCAGCCCTTAGGTCCCCATGTGTACCACATCCCAGCAATCCGGTTCCGACCAGCTTGTATCACCGCTAGCAGTGGTTCCGGCCGCCTTGGCTGACCTTTCACGAGGATATCCAACGTGGGTATACCGACGAGAGGGAGGTTATGTGTCAGCGCCAAGCCTTTGGCCAAGGCCATACCAATACGCAAACCGGTGTAAGAACCCGGACCCTGCGCTACAGCGATGCTTGAGAGGGTGGCTGTTGTGCCACCAATCCTACGCAGCATGAGTGCGACCTCAGGAGCAAGCTCAATCGTATGGTGACCGACACCAGACCATATCGACTCTGCGAGAACCTGAGAGCCGTCATGCAACGCAATGCCCATCATCTTAGTAGCAGTATCTAAGGCCAGTAACATCATCAGCCCCCAAAGGCTGCCTGGCGAAATTGACGCAAAATTCGCTCGTATCGAAGACCGTTGGCCGCAATATGTATACCACGCCTCAAATCGTCTACCCAGCGTAAGCTGATCCACAAACGCTGAAGTGAGAGTGCTTCAGCTACCCTCTCGGGCCATTCTACGATCACAGGTCCTGTCCCTTCCAATAATTCTTCTATGCCAAGCGCGATCGCCTCGCCCACTCCACTCAGCCGATATGCATCGAAGTGGAATAATCTGGCTGCGTCCGCTCTTCGATACTCGTTGATTAACATGAAGCTCGGGCTGGTAACTGGATCTAACGAACCCCAGCCGCGCGCGATACCCTGAGCGAGGGTTGTCTTACCTGAACCCAGATCACCCGCTAGACAAATGAGGTCACCCGGCTTTAGCAGCTCTCCCAGGCGAACTCCCAGCCGCTGGGTCTGCTCAGGGCTGTGACTGAGGAACTCAAGGCTACGTTCATCCAATATCGGCATGTGCCGCGACGCATTATACGTCAGCGATCTTGCCCCCACAAGGCATATAAAAGACTTGTGTGTATTTCATAAGATGGCCTATCAGAAATCCAGCAGGTAGATCGTCCAGTTCGGATGGTTAACACCGCCCCACAACACAATCATCCTACCTATCATTGAGGTCTCCCAACAATCAATGCCCACATCTACATCCCAACATGATGACCGAACGTAGCTGCTTGAGAAAATATCATTGATATTAAGTTTTATGACTTGTTTCTGAAGTTGTTTATTATCAGCGAGTTGCACGTGTTTACTACAATGAAGGGTTCATTCATCCGATCATCCCATTTAATTAATCAGGAATAGTTTCCCCTTCCCTTACTTCCCCCTCCGTGCTACCATCTAAGCCATGCGCGTCTTGGTCATTTCTGATATTCATGCAAACATCACAGCTCTTGAAGCGGTCCTAGACGCTGCTTTGCCTTATGATACAGTTTGGTGCTTGGGTGATCTTGTGGGTTATGGACCAGATCCGAATGAATGTGTTGAGCTGGTCCGCTCTCTGCCAGATTTGCTCTGCTTGATCGGTAACCATGACCAAGCTGCCTTAGATATGATCCCTCTTTCGCGGTTCAATCGCGACGCCGGTGAAGTGGCGGCTTGGACACAGCAAACACTGACGGAGGAGAATAAGGACTACTTAAGATCGTTGGCCAGCAAGATTTCTCTAGATCAATTCACCCTCGCACACGGAAGCCCAAATCAGCCAGTCTGGGAATACATCCTCGACACCCACAGCGCTGACCGCAGTTTCGCCGCCTTCAATACCGATTATTGTTTGGTCGGCCATTCCCACCTGCCCCTTATTTTCTATCGTCCGCCAGAAAGCAACTTCACTGTGAAGAAATATGTTGATTGGAACCAAGCGATGGATCTCCTACCGAAAATGATCCTCAACCCCGGTTCGGTTGGACAGCCACGTGATAGAGACCCACGTCCTTCATTCGCCATACTTGACATCGAAGCGAATACTTGGGAGATGAAGCGCACGGATTATGATATCCATGAGGTACAACAGCGTATCTTGGATGCCGGCCTCCCTGAACGACAAGCCCTGCGCCTTGCAGCAGGGTGGTAAGAGGGAACATCTCACGCCTATATAACGTCCTAAAAATGGAATAAATAAGATTTGGAGGTGATTCCTATGAATAGATTAATCACCATCTCCCTTCTGCTGTTGTTAAGTCTGGCTGCGGCAGCGTGTGCTTCCCCAGCAATGAGACAGAGCGAAGGAGGCTTTCCTATTGAAGCTCCTGTAGTTGAAAAAGCCCCTGTGGACGAAACAGTTTTCGGTGCTCCTTCTTCCGAAACTGTATCCGATTTCGCTTCGCCAGAGGTGGTCACCGAAAGGTTGGTGATCCGTAACGCGAATCTCACAATCGTGGTCCTCGATCCGAGCCATTCTGTTGAGGACATCAGTCAAATGGCTCAGGAGATGGGAGGTTTTGTGGTTTCCTCAAATATTTATCAAACCACTTTTGATGATACTGTCTTGGCCTTTAGGGCTTCGATAACTATTCGAGTCCCTGCCGAACGCCTCGACGAGGCGCTGAGCCAAATCAAAGACGATGCGATGGAGATTCGCAATGAGAACATCTCCGGGCAGGACGTGACACAAGAATACACTGACCTGAAATCCCAGTTGCGGAACCTCGAAGCCGCGGAAGAAGAACTGCTCGAGATTATGGATGCCTCAACGGAAGCTGAACATGTGCTGGATGTTTTTGAGCATCTGCGGCAGGTCCGAAATGAGATCGAGATCACCAAGGGTCGTATTCAGTATTATGAAGAATCAGCTCGAATGTCAGCGATTAGCGTCGAGATCATCCCGGATGTTGCTGCCAGACCGCTTCAGATCGGCCGTTGGCAGCCAGAAGGCACTGCAAAGGCTGCCCTCGAGGCTTTAATCAGCGCACTGCAATTTCTTGGTAATGCCGTTATCTGGGGTTTGATATGTGTTGTACCGATCGGCGTGATCCTTGGGCTACCTACATTTTTTGTGGTTCGAACGATCCATCGCCGTCGGAAAGTGAAAGACGATGATACCGAGACCGCCTCGTAATGCAAGCACGATCGCGCACGGGGTTCTCAGAAGAGACTTTTAATAACACCTCATAAGGATCTCGACGACAAGTAACGGTTTTCAAAGCAGATATCACCACACCGCTTCTACACACGAGGACGCAGGCTATCGCCTGCGTCCTCGATTTTGAGTTGAAAGTGATGTTTGTATTCGCGCCCTTTCGGGTACGCATTAATTCGCAGGCTTTAGCCTGCGACTACATTTTCGGATTGTATCGGATGGGGATTCCATACACACCTCCCCGCGAG
>DUEZ01000089.1 GCA_011174825.1 Anaerolineae bacterium
ACCTAGATCATCCCTACATCGTGCCGGTCGTGGACTACGGTGAAGCACAGGGGTACATCTACTTGGTCATGCCGTTCCTCAAAGGCGAGACGCTTCACGACCGCCTGATTCGAGGATTGTTAACACAGAAGGAGAAAGCGCGTTGGGTCGGGCAAGTGTCCGAAGCGCTGGACTTCGCGCATAGCAAGGGGGTCATCCACCGGGACATCAAGCCCTCGAATATCATGATCACGGATGAGGGGGATGCGTTATTGATGGACTTCGGCCTGGCGCGCGAGATCGAGGGCTCGAATACCTTGACGGGTTCGATGTTGATGGGAACTCCAGCGTACGTGTCACCTGAGCAAGGACGAGGCGAGAAGCTCGACTCACGCTCCGACCAATACTCCTTTGGCATCATTCTGTATCAGATCGCAACTGGTCGGCTTCCCTTCGAGGCCGAAGCGCCCATGGCGATCGTGATGCAGCACCTTCAGGATCAGGTCCCTCGTCCGGGACGATTCAATCGGGATCTTTCGGAAGGGGAGGAGAAAGTCATCGTCAAGAGTTTGGCCAAACGTCCCGAGGATCGTTTTGAGGATCTGAGTAAGCTCAACGAGGCTTACCAAGCGGCGCTCGCTGGTCGACGTATGCCTGAATTCGATCTACCACCACCTGCGGCCACGATGACGATGCCGCGCCGGGAGGCCTTTGCCCCGCTTGATACACAAATCGTGGCCCCGGAGCTGGAACGCCGGCGGATCCCATGGTGGATTCTGCCTGTGCTGCTGGTGGCGGTGATCGCAGCGGGAGCCCTTGCACTTCCATCCGTCTTCGGGTCATCTGGGGAGAGCACACCAACGAGGAATTCGGCTACAACGGTTCTGCCGACAGAAACCAAGATCCTTGTCATTGGCGGAACGCCGGTGCATATCCCGACCTTGTCCCAGGTTACCAACACGCCCCTCTCACCAATCACCTCAGACGCCTGCCCTGGGATCACGCTCCACCCCCCGGTCATTGATGGCAATACTATTAAATGGTTGGTGGACAATGGGGGAGAGGATCCCGTTGAAATCTTGGACGTGCAGCTCGCGGCTTGGCCAGCAGGCAATGGTCGCCTCGAAGAAGTGCGCATGAATGACACACTCATCTGGGAGGGTGAGTACGAGGGAGGAGAAATCTTGCGTTGGCTTGAGGGGGTGGAATTGAGCGTTGAGCCAGATTCTCCCGTGATTCTCTCGTTCAAGTTCCTGTGGGCACCGGGTCTCAGAGGTTATGAAATGAGCATCGCTTTCGATGTTGGATGCAGTATTGAAGGTACGTGGTAGGGTTTCCTGAAATAACAGACCACGATCTATTCATCTAAACCTCTCGCTTTTATTCCTTTGAAACGAAGAATAATCCTCGCGCCGTCTCTTTTTCTCAGGCGTTGCTGGGAGGCTTTAGGATCTGATCGCGCAGGCTCCTAAATCCGTCTACTCATACTGCCCCAGGTGTATAATTCTCCCGATCGCTGAATTTGATAAGCAGCCTTCCAAGGAGATGACACGATGGCCGACCCTCGTACAAATAACCTAGCTCGTATCTTGGTCCACTATTCCACCAAGGTCAAACCGAGGGACCGGGTTTGCATCGTTGCCCAGCCTGCTGCGGCGCCGCTGATTCGGGAAGTCTATCGTGAGGTGCTCAATGCTGGTGGATTCCCTCATTCGTTGATTACCATCGAAGGGTTGGAGTATCTTTTCTTTGCGCAGGCGAACGACGAGCAACTGCAATATGTCTCACCGTTTACAAAGATGGTTTACGAGGAGTTCGAAGCGATGATTGGCATCGGCAGTCAATCGAATACACGCGACTTAAGCAACATTGATCCTTCTCGTCAGAGCCTGCGTGCGAAATCGCGTTCTGAAATAACGAAGATCTTTTTAGAACGTGGTGCTGCGAAAGAATTCAAATGGGTTTGGACGATTTATCCCACACAGGCTTATGCTCAGGATGCTGAGATGAGCCTATCCGAGTTTGAAGAATACGTCTATAGCACCACCTTTGCTGATACGGATGATCCTGTAACAATGTGGCAAAAGATCCATGATGATCAACAAACCGTCGTGGATTGGTTTGTCGGGAAAAAACACGTTGAAGTCAAAGGTCCCGACGTGGATCTAACCCTGTCGATTGAGGGCCGAACCTTCGAAAACTGTGACGGTGAAAACAATATGCCGGATGGCGAAATCTTCACCGGTCCAGTGGAAGACTCAGCTAATGGGTGGGTTCGTTTTACCTACCCTGCCGTCTTGAGAGGTCGCGAAGTGGAGGGGATCGAGCTTCACTTTGAGGCGGGTAAAGTGGTCAAGGCCTCGGCGAAGAAAAATGAGGATTTCCTTCTAAAAATGCTGGACACCGATCCAGGTGCTAGATATCTCGGTGAGTTCGCCATAGGCACCAATGAGAAGATCAACCGTTTCATTAAGGAAATCCTTTTTGATGAGAAGATTGGCGGAACGATTCATATGGCGGTGGGGTCTGGCTATCCTGAAACCGGATCGGTTAATGAGAGTGCCATTCACTGGGACATGATTTGTGACATGCGCGACGGAGGTCAAATTCTTGTCGATGGTGAGTTGATCTACGAATCGGGGGAATTTAAGATTTAGTTGTTCTTAACCCAGGCTGGAAATCATTCCCAAGGAGACGAATCCATGACCGACCCTCGCATCACCAACCTCGCTCGAACCTTGGTCCAGTATTCGACTGAAATACAGCCGGGTGATCGCGTAGCAATCGTAGGGGAACCGCCCGCGGCGCCTCTCATACGAGAGGTCTACCGTGAAGTGCTGCGCGCTGGAGGTCACCCTCACCTGATGCTCAAATTGGAGGGGATGGAATACCTGCTCTTCTCAAAGGCCAGCGACGACCAGTTGAACTACATCTCACCTTTCGAGAGGCTGATCTATGAGGAATTTGAAGCCTTGATTTCAATGCGCAGTCAATCAAACACGCGCGCCCTGAGCAATGTCGATCCAACTCGCCAACAAATCCATGCCAAAGCCAGGACCGAGTTGCGTAATACCTTCGCTGAACGAAGCGCTACTAGGGAGCTTATGTGGGTTGGGACGATGTACCCGACACAGGCTTACGCTCAGGATGCGGAAATGAGCCTCGTGGAGTTCGAGGATTATGTTTACGGTACGACGTATGCGGACACGGAGGATCCGGTTGCCATGTGGGGTAAGATCCACGATGAGCAACAGCGTCTGGTGGATTGGTTGGCCGGTAAGAAGCACGTGGAAGTGAGAGGGCCTGATATTGAGTTAACGCTCTCGATTGAGGGCCGTGTTTTCATCAACTCGGACGGGAAAAGAAACATGCCGAGTGGAGAGATTTTCACCGGACCTGTTGAAGAAACAGCGAGTGGATGGGTGCGGTTTACCTATCCTGCCGTGTTGAGAGGCCGCGAAGTGGAGGGGATTGAGCTCCATTTCGAGGACGGCAAAGTGGTTAAGGCTTCGGCGAAGAAGAACGAAGATTTTCTCTTAAAGATGCTTGACACCGATTCTGGTGCACGTTATCTGGGGGAGTTCGCTGTCGGCACCAACAAGAAAATCAATCGCTTCATCAAAAACATTCTCTTTGACGAGAAAATCGGTGGCACGATACATATGGCTGTAGGGTTTGGGTATCCTGAGACCGGCTCAGTGAACAAAAGCGCCATCCATTGGGACATGATATGTGACATGCGCGACGGAGGGCAGATCACCGTCGACGGCGAATTATTTTACGAATCTGGGGAGTTCAAGATCTAAGGATTGGACTCAGCTGAAAAAGTCAACCGCGAGAAGAGGACCGGTTGTTGTGGGGGTGCGGGCATCGCCCGCACCCCCTTATATATACCAATCTCTACTCCTCGAGGGTGGTTTTTCAGTGCGCTCAATGGAAGATAAAGGAACACAACCCTGATCTCCGGCAGTAAACGACGTATACCAGCGGCTATCGTTTTGAGGGCGTCTAGAGTGTACGCGCTCAGACAATGGTTGAAGAAAAGCGTTGGGCTTTTTCGATGCGGCTCTTAAGGGGAGGGTGGGAGTACAACAACAGCACCACCCAGCGCTCGGGGTCAACCTCGGCCAGGTTTTGGTTCGCAATCCTCGTCATAGCACTGGCAAAAGGCATAGGTTTGTGAGTGACTTTTAGCGCGTAGTCGTCCGCCATGGACTCGCGCCATCGGGAGAAGGCGTTGGTGATGGGCATAGTAAAAAGACTCAAGAAACCAAGGAGAAGCCCGATGAAGGGTAGTCCAGCAGGATCATCAACCCCAATAAGCGCGGTCTGACTTACTGCCGAGTTCAACATCACAGCAGAGAGGTAAAAGGCCAGGAAGTTGAAGCAGGTTTGGACCACCAGCGATATGAGGATGTCTTTATGGACGTGGTGTGCCAATTCATGCGCCAAGACGGTTTCGATCTCATCCGAGGTGAACTCAGAAAGAAGTGTGTCGCCGAGTATGATCCGGCGTGTGCGTCCCAAACCGACCAATGCGGCGTTGGCAGCTCGCGTTCTACGGCTCATGTCGAAAGCAAAAACACCCTGAATATGGGTCCCAGCAGATCGAGCCAGGTGGGTTAATCGTTCCTCGAGCTCGGCATGTTCCTCTCCCAAAGGCTTGAACTTGAAGAAGATCGGCATCAGCAGGATAGGAGCAATTGCGGTTAGGACGGCTGTGACGAGAGTGTAACCTCCGGCTCCCCAAATCCACCATGTCTTCGGTGCGAGGCGGATCGTGCCGTAGAACGCAATCAGCAAAGGCGTACCGATGATCATGCCAAGTACCGCCCCCTTGACCATGTCGTTTATCCATCCGCGTAGCGTTTGCGTTGAAAGGTCAAACCGATGGGGAAGGACAAAACCCGAGTAGTAATCCAACGGAAGGGTGAGTAGGGTCCAAGGACCAAAGAGGATCGCAGCGAATAAAACCAGCTCGACCCACCACGGTAGCGTGATGCCAAACCTCTCGGCAGCGTATGGGACGAGCGTCTGACGCAACTCGACAGCCCATCCTAAACCAACCCATAGGCCAAGATAAAGGCCGTTGAGCAGGAGGTTCAACACCCAGAGACGACGACGGATGCGCGCATATTGGTCCGCGCGTTCTTGACGCTCGGGATCCAGTACAACGGATGTCTCATCCATGGTGCCATTGTACACCGATGGAAAATCATGTTGAAGACTGAAAATGGGTGAGCGCCGGCTGTTCGATCAGGAGAACAGCCGGCGCTGAATGGATCTGGAGATGGGATTAGGCTCAGCTCTCCAATCCGGTAAAAAGCCCTACACGGTTGCCAGTTGGATCGGTAAAGACCGCGAACCACCCAATGGTGGGAATCTCAGTCTTAGGTAACAGGGTTTGTCCCCCGAGGGACTCAATCTTATTCAAGGTGGTTTCAATATCACCCGTCTGGATGTATATCAGGACGTCACCAGCTTTCGTCATCTGGTTATCGACTACGTTGAAGCCTCCTGCAGGACCAGGTTTCGCTCCAAAAGTTACGTAGTCCATCTCTGGCATATATTCAATATCCCAACCAAACACTTCTCCATAAAACTTACCTGCGGCCTTCGGATCATCGGCCGAAAGCTCGATGTGGACAATCGGGTGCTCAGACATTTTATAAATCCTTTGGGTATAAGGACTGGATATAAGCCGATACTAGCACATATGTTCTATCATGTCAAGGGGAAGCCAAAGGCCTTGAAAGAAGTTTGGTGGAGAAATCGGTTCATGATCACCCCGAACGAACCCTTCGATCTGGTAACGAGTGGCGACCGGCTTTCTGAGCTCAAATCGAAATCATAGAGAGATACACACCTGAGAAACTATAAAGGGGCGATTCGCGAGCAGCCCCTACACCAACTATTTTGAGATTTCTTAAAGTTAGTTACAGTCGCGGCAGCATGATTTGCTGTTGTTTCTGGTATTTCCCTTTCTTATCCGCGTAAGAAGAGAGGCACTCCTCATCGGCCTCGAAGAAGAGCACCTGGGAGATGCCTTCATTGGCGTAGATCTTCGCCGGTAGGGGAGTGGTGTTAGAGATCTCGAGCGTAACATAGCCCTCCCATTCAGGTTCGAAGGGCGTCACGTTGACAATGATGCCGCAACGAGCATAAGTTGATTTTCCGACGCAGATGGTGAGCACGTTGCGTGGGATACGGAAATATTCAACCGTCCGTGCCAGGGCAAAGGAGTTTGGCGGGATGACACACACTTCGCCTTTGTAATCGACCATTGACGCCTTATCAAATTCCTTTGGATCTACCACAGCCGAATATACATTGGTAAAAATCTTGAACTCATCAGCAACACGAATATCATAGCCATACGACGAAACGCCGTATGAGATCACACCATCGCGTACTTGCTCTTCTATAAAGGGCTCAATCATCCTGTGTTCACGCGCCATTTTTATGATCCAATGATCTGGCTTCAACCCCATAATGTTCCTCCTCGTTAACGATCTACGGCTCACAACCCTCTAAGATCCGTTTTGACTGGGTTGCTCAGGGTGCCAAGCCCCTCGATCTCAACTGTGACTTCATCCCCATCGGTCAGTGGTCCTACCCCTGAAGGTGTTCCAGTTAGGATAACATCACCAGGCTCGAGGGTCATCACCGAGGAGATGAAGGCTACGATGTGAGGTACGGTGAAGATCATGTCCCGGGTCGAGGCCATTTGCTTCATCTGTCCGTTGACCGAGCAGGTGATCAGCGCATCCGCGGGGTCGAACTCGGTTTCGATCCATGGGCCAAGGGGGCAGAAAGTATCGAAACTCTTTCCCCGTGTCCATTGACCGTCACGGAATTGAAGATCCCGAGCGGTGACATCATTTGCCAATGTGAAGCCCAAGACATATTTCATGACTTGTTCAGGTCGGATCCATCGTCCTCTTTGGCTGATGACAACAGCTAACTCGGCTTCGTGCTCGACTTGCTGAGACTGCGGCGGGAGCAAGATGGCTTGATCGGGACCTATGACAGTGCTGGGTGGTTTGAGAAAGATAAGAGGTAATTCAGGAACCTCGGCATCATGCTCGGCAGCATGGGCAGCGAAGTTGCGACCAACGCAGATGATCTTTCCAGGGATTATCGGCGCGACCAGTTGAGCTTCCTCGAGTGGCAGACGGGCTTCCTCGCGTCGGAACTCATCGAATGGTGATCCGTTCAACACGCCTATTCGGTCATCGGCCATCCAGCCCCATATTGGTGATTCCTTTGGATTTCTCTTGAAGCGTACAATGCGCATGATATTGCTCCACCCTCTTCGCAGTAACTCACAGCCCCCCCATCTTGGGCAATGAGGTCGTGCGATTTCTCGGACGAGCATCGTACCATATTGCCGTCAGGTTTTCACGATCAGATCTCGAAGGAGGCGCAAGCCCTGTTTGCGTACTCCATAATGGTTTATTGTTGAAAAGCTACATATCGAATCGCTTCAACTTTTACGTGCCCACACCAAGTCGTAATTGACCTGCCACGGATACACGGACACGTCCTGAAAACCGACATTCTCCAGCACCCTGGGGAAATCATCACGTCGATAAATCTTTCCTAGGATAAGGGGCGCATCACGTCCAACGCGGTTGGTGACGAGCAGCCAACCACCTGGTTGCAGCACGCGCATCATCTCTTCGAGTGTGTCCTTCGGTTTGGGGGTGAACTCGATGAGCTCCAAGCTGATCACGATGTCAAAGGAACCGTCAGCGAACGGTAGAGGCACGGCCCATGCTCGAATCCAGGTTGAACCATCACCGGCAGTGATTTGACGACCGATGGCGAGCATACGCTTCGATGGTTCTAGATTGATAAGGGTCCCGTGGAACGAGGGAAGTGGACAGAGGCTGCGAGCGACACGGCCGGTGCCTGCACCGATGTCAAGCAATCGCGGATGATCAAATCCGGAGGACATAGTACTGATCGGCTCGCCCAAGAAACTCCGTTCCCAACTCGGGTCGAACTGCTTGATGCGATCGTACCGGAACGCTGCCAAATCATACAACCAGACCACGAAGCGTCGACCGAGGTGGGTACCCTCACACACCCAAAGCTCCCAAAGGATCAGGAGGATCAATATTCCAAGGAGAAGGATAAGTAGCCACATAGAGGAAGAAAAAACGCTGGCACTCCGTCCAGCGTCACCGGCTATTACGCAGCCGGCAACCTCGTGAGATATGGGTGTGAAAGATGGTCATTTCGTATTCCCATCGATCATGGATTGAGTAATGGTTCGGACCCGGTCGTATGTCTTTTCAAACCGACCTGGTCTGGCGTGTATCAGCATCTGTATCAAAGTGTAGACCATAGCATCCAAAAGGATTTGGCCCACGCCAGGCTTTGGGTTGACCGAGGCGGTTAAGACGAGGTCCGCGTGATGCGCGATCTCGGATGAGGGGGTTACGAATATCGCTGCAGTAAAAGCACCGGTTTCCTTGATCTTAGATAGTGCCTGGGCGACAAAAGGTGTTTCCTGCGTGATCTCGATTGCAATGGCAAGATCGCGCTTGTGGGCACCAGCCACGGCTCGGGCCAACTCTGGGGGACTCCCACCCGCGAGGTGAATGGTATAGCCGACAGCCTCAAGCCATGATGCGAGGCAACGCGCGGAGGAGATCGCTAATCCCTCGGCCAATACGATAACACGTTCGGCTTCGTCCAGAGCGGCGATGAGTTCCTCGGCGACCTGAAGTGGAAATGTTCGTTGTGTAAACTCCAAGTTGCGTACGAGCTCCCTGAGGGCATTCTCAGCAGCTTCCGCCACTGTGCCGGGCTCGACCTTTCGTTCAATGAGCAGGTCCTTCTTGACCTTTTCACGGATCTCTCGTTGGAATTCGGGATATCCACGATAGCCCAGGAGTTGGGAGAAACGAACGACGGTGGCGGGATCGAGATCGAGAAGGTGGGCTAATTCGGTCGCGGTGAGAAAAGCTGCCTGTCTGTATGAGTCGAGCATAAAATCAGCTAGGCGGACGAAACTGGGAGAAAAACTAGAGCGAGCCTTATGGATCCTGGTTTCATAGGACGTCATCGCACCTCTCCTACATCATCGAAAGGACGGCGGAAGGGCTTTTCCCCACCCAATGTGCCGGTAATTGCGAAGGCAGTGGCAATATAGCACAAGCGCCGAAGAGGGGCAAAGAGGAACCTACTATTTCGGGCGTCCTAGAGGGGCGGTTTGTTTTTGAGTAGGGGCACACGGTCGAAGATGCAGGGTGATCTTCCCTGCCCGTGCGCCCCTACAAGCTAAGCCCACGTTGATACACGCGCTAAAGTATGTCATTCCGAGCGCTCCTTCAACGAGCTCCCCTCGGCAGGCTCGGGACAGGCAGGACAGGCTCTCGGCGCGAGGAATCCCTGTGATTCCACAACTTCAACAGCTTCATCATGGGGATTCCTCGCTCGCAAAGCTCGCTCGGAATGATACTATTATTGTAAGAAAGTTTTCTCTGCAGTATGTCATCCTGAGCGAAGCGAAGGATCTCGTTTTCCGAATTGGGAAACCGTTTTCTCCTAACAACGGGCTTCTTCGTCGCGGAGCCGAAGGTCCTGAGCGTAGCCGAAGGGCTCCTCAGAATGACATACATCTTTAGACATTGTAGGGGCGCACTGCAGTGCGCCCCTACACACTAAACTCACTGTAAGATCCTCGCTGAATTTCCTGTATCGCTCACTTAGAATGACACATACCGTATGTCATTGCGAGCCCCGCAAGAGCGAAGCAATCTCCTCAACGATAAGATTGCTTCGTCGACCGGACGAGCTCCTGGCAATGACAGATTGAGGGAGGCTCCTCGCGTTGACCGTCAGACGGGTGACGACTATAATCACCGTTGTGGGCGGATAGCTCAGTTGGTAAGAGCGCTTCTCTTACACAGAAGAGGTCGCAGGTTCGAGTCCTGTTCCGCCCACTCGGGGCGCCAGATACGGCGCCCTTCGTAGCTTTCATCAGGGGAGGCGTTGATGTCGGCTCGCAACACGGTATTTAGCCTCATGATTGTGGCTTTCCTCTCAGCTTGCTCTCTCTCGACGCCCTCACTCGAAGCCACGCAAACCGAAATGGGTGACCTCAATACACCGATATCAACTCGTGCGCTACCTCCTGAGTCAACCCCGACCATCACCCTGACACCGCTGCCCACCCTCCCTCCGACTCCAGAAGCGGAAATTGCGGACCAGACCATGGCTCTGCAGCCACAATTCGCAGAGGATGTTGAATCTTTCCCCAACGCGACGCGTTATTGGATCGAGGTGACCGTGGATATTGACCCATCAGGGGAGAAAGCCAGGTTGATGGGGTTGGCTCGCATTCGCTTTCACAATCCGCTCGATGTAGGTTTGCAGGATCTGGTTTTAATGCTTTGGCCTAACGATTCACAATACCAGGCAACGATGACCGCTGGCCCAGCGCTGATCGACGGTCAACTGGTGGCGAGTGAAGAGGTATTAGATGGGTTGGCATTGAGGATGGATCTACCGCATGCGCTTCCCGCGCGAGGGAGTCTTGACATAAGCATCCCCTTTTGGATCGAAGCAGGAAAGATGCATCGGGGATCTCCACAGCGTTTTGGGATCGCAGAGGATGTGTTCGTCGCCCCAACCTTCTATCCGCTTGTCCCACGACTGGTAGATGGAGAGTGGCAGGTGGAGGCACCACCCGCGATGGGGGACCGGACCAACTCCGATACCGCGTTCTACCAGGTTGAGATCACGGCTCCAGCAAATCTGACCCTCGTCGCATCTGGGACAGAGATCGAGAGAGACGAGAGCGAGGAGGGTACACAGCGTGTCCTCTATGTCACAGGACCGATGCGAGATTTTGCTTTCGCATTGGGTGATCTGGAGATGGAAAGTCGGAAAGTTGGCGATGTCGTCCTCCAAGTGTGGGCTATTTCTGAGCACGTCGATGACCTAGACAAGGTGCTTGATGCTGCAGCGGTCCAGTTTAGATTATTAAGTGAACTCATTGGTCCTTATCCCTACGTGGAGTTGGATCTGGTGGACGCGCCTGGAGCTTATGGTGGGATTGAATATCCCGGTTTGGTGTTCATCGGTACGATGGGAAGCTTGCATGTGATCAGACCCACGATCCATGAGGTCGCACATCAGTGGTTCTATGGCTTGATCGGCGATGATCAACTGTACGAACCGTGGTTGGATGAAGCAGCCGCCACCTATGCCGAGGCATTGTATTACGAGCACGTCGTCGGTGTCGGTCAGGCCACAGGGTTTCTAACCGACCTCCGTGATATGCTCCGTCAACATCCTGATCCGTCAAAGCCGATCGGTCTCAGCGTAGCCGAGTATGGGACGTGGGGGGAAAATCAGCTTTTCATCTATTACAAGGGTGCGTTATTCTTCGACGCGCTGCGGCGAGAGTTGGGCGATCAAGTTTTTTTTGAATTCCTGCAAATGTACTTTCAGCGATATCGATACGGATTTGTTGGATCTGGTGATTTTCAGACTGCGGCCGAGGAGGCCTGCGGTTGCGATCTTGATGCCCTCTTTGATCTTTGGGTTTATCAAGGGGGCGAACTTCCGGTGCCTTAAAGTTGAGTAGATACCAACCCTCTCGAAAGCAAGAATTTTAATACTTCATATTATATGGGTCTTCGCAGGTGGTTTGTCCTTGTTTCCAAGTAGAAGCGCACTTCGGTTTTCCGTGGCTTGACTCCCCTTTGTCGCACTCTTAGAATCAGCTCACAAACAACCTGAATAGGGAAGATATCCGACCAAGACGAGTACTGAAGGGGCAAGTTTTGTGAGGAAGTGCAGCGATGAGGCAGAACTCTTGCTATGACTCTCTCTGACAGCTCCTCTGGATATTCGTTAAACATCGAAGGGGCACCGCCCTAACTAGCGGGGAATCTTTTAAGTTGACGTCGGAGGACGCGCACCGCCATGGCGTGCGTCCTCTGAATATCTATAAGTATGCAGCCCATTGATTACATGAATTGGAGTGAAGGGAGGTTTCAATGCCGGATTCTCTCTTTCGAGGAACTCTTGCTGAGCTCGACCCGGATGTGTACAAACTTACTCAACTAGAATCAGAGCGGCAATACCGAAAATTAATTCTAATTGCGAGCGAGAGCACTTCTCCTCTTGCTGTGCGGGACGCATTAGATTCAGCTTTTCAGAACTTGTATGCAGAGGGCTATCCAGATGAGGATACTCGCTGGTTGAGTGAAGAAGATATCTTGGATTACGAAACTCGCTTAGCTCATTACAGACGATATTCGGATCCGCGTTATTACAAAGGGGTGGAATATGCGGACATCATTGAAGCGCTGGCTCGACGACGTTGCGCTGAAGCTTTTGCGGCCAATGGAGTAACTGCGGATGATCTGTACGTGAATGTACAAGCGTTATCGGGTTCTCCAGCAAACAACGCGGTATTTCTCGCATTAATCGATCCTGGTGACACTGTGATGAGCATGAGCCTGCTTCATGGCGGGCACCTTTCCCATGGATCCCCGGTTAACCGCTCAGGAAAATTCTATAACATTGTTCATTACACGGTTGATCCTTCCACTCAACGAATCAACTACCAATCCGTTCAAGACTTGGCGAATGAGCATCGACCCAAAATGATCATCGCAGGTTATTCGTCTTATCCGTGGTCTGCCGATTGGGCGCGTTTCCGAGCGATTGCAGAATCCGTTGGAGCGTACTTGTTGGCTGATATTGCTCATGTCGCTGGAATGGTTGTGGCCGGAGCATACCCATCTCCAATCGGATACGCGCATGTCGTTACATCAACCACACATAAATCCCTGAATGGACCGCGAGGAGCGATTATCATAACCGATGATCATGAACTCTCTCATAAGATTGATCGCGCGGTTTTCCCTGGTGAACAAGGTGGCCCCCATATAAATGTGATTGCGGCACTTGCACTCACCTTCAAATTGGCCCAGACGAGGAGGTTCAGTACGCTTCAGCATCAAGTCATCAAGAATTGTGCATCGCTCACCAAACGATTGGAGGAGCGCGGCTTTCCGATTGCTTTCGGTGGAACGGATACCCACCTTATGAATCTGGATTGTAAACATGTTGTGGGTCCTGATGGCACGCATCTTTCTGGTGATATGGCAGCTCGAATATTAGATTTGGCGGGTATCGTCGTGAACCGAAATACGATTCCTGGGGATCAATCCGCACTGGATCCATCTGGCATCCGTATGGGCACGTCTTGGATCACCCAGCGAGGATTTGGTGAAAAAGAAACGACCGAAGTAGCGGATATTATTGCAGACCTTCTTTTAGCGACGACACCGTACAAGCTGGAATCACGCAGAACGAATAACAAACGCGCCAAAGTGGATTTTAGCGTGCTGGAAGATGCAAAAATTCGTGTAAGGAAATTGGCATTGAGTGCAGGGATAGATTTTGATCCCACCGTTCACGGTTATCCGCACTTCTATTACATTGACGATAAGCCTTCAAGTAAAGGCGAGTTGACCGCTTTCGACATCGGGGGTGAACGTGTGCGGCTTCTTTTAAATGTCGCCCTGAGCAGTGATATTGAGGCTTTAAAGCCCCATCAGCAACAGCCAACAAGGCTGAGCACACCACAAGATGACATTGATGGCACGCTAACATGCAAATCGCCCTATGAATTTCAATTGAGTGTGCCGTCGAACAGCGCTGGTCTTGTGGCTGCCTGGTTACGCTCCCTCTCCGATGGCTATGTCAGTATCAATGACCAAGACCTGCTGGCAAAACCACCTGGTCCCGTATGGGTGAAGGAATCTATCGATGAGCCTTCACCACTCATTGATGGAGAGCGAACATATCATAAAAAACCATATTACAAAGGCATTGCTGAAGGGTCTGGTGATGTATTACCAAAATTCACCTGGGAAAAATACGAGCAAGAAACTGAATTGAAGCGGACAGCATTACATGCCATCCACCATGAGTTGAGCGCAAAGATGGCGTCATTCGCAGGATGGGATATGCCTCTTTGGTATTCCTCGGTAAGGGAGGAACACCAAGCCGTCCGCACAACTGCGGGTTTGTTCGATGTCTCTCATATGGGGATTTACCAAGCAGAAGGCCCTGACGCAGCCCCATTTTTAGATAGTGTGTGCGCTAACGACATAAGTTATCTCAAGGTTGGTCAGTCCGTGTACACGCATTTTTTGGATCCGGAAGCAAATGTGATCGATGACTTGCTGGTCTATCGACGTGCGCCAGAGAAATACCTGCTGGTGGTGAATGCTTCGAATGACGACAAGGATTGGGCTTATCTCAACGCGGTACGTGAAGGCAAAATTCGTGTGGACAACACACGCCCATGGGCTCTTACATTTGGACGAGGTGTAGTGCTCCGTAACTTGCGAGATCCGGCAGAGGGAAAGGATATGTTGGTGGATCTCGCGCTGCAAGGTCCCTTATCTCGTGAAATCCTTCTGTCCTTGCAATGTGATGATGCTACTTGTAAGCGCATTCGCAAGCTCGAACGTGCTGAATTGTGTCAAGCAACGCTTGGGGGGATCGACCTGATCGTTTCCAGAACAGGTTATACGGGTGAGAGAATCGGCTTCGAGTTGTTTGTCCACCCGTATCAATCTGTCGTTCTCTGGAAGGCGCTCCTGGACATCGGCCGGCCGATGGGGTTACAACCTATTGGACTGGGAGCACGCGATTCACTGCGCATTGAAGCTGGGCTGCCTCTATATGGGCAGGAGCTGAGCGGGAAGTTGAACCTAGGTGTGGGTGACGCTGGATTCGGTGACTATGTGAAAACATACAAACCTTGGTTTATCGGACGTGATCGTTTCTTGGAGCGTGAAGAGAAACGCAAAAGCGAAGTTATTCGCTTCCGATGTAATGAGAAGGGCGTCCGGATGGTGCATTATGGTGATCCGGTGCTGGACAAACGCGGACTTACGATCGGCGCCGTGACAAGCTGCGCAGCTGATCGTATGAATTACTTAACTGGGCAGGCTTATATCTACAAAGAGTATTGCGAAGAAGGCAATCTTATTTTCCTTTTTCAAGGAATACCGATGAAAGCTGATGGAGAATCACCACCCGATTTGAAACCCGGTGATCGGATATTTATCCCCACTGCGGCAACAATATTACGTCGCTTTCCTAAGCTATAGAAGGAAGCCTTTGCTCAACAAGCTGATCGGGTTTGCAAACCCACAGAATTTAGAAGCCTCAGCTTAGCTGAGGCTTTATCCTATCCGTAGGATTGAATTTTTACTCAAGACTGTGGACGATCAATCCACTGCGTAGTTTTGGAGCAAACCACGTTGACTTCGGGGGCATGATGTTTCCAGTGTCAGCGATGTCCATCAATTGGTCCATGGAAACTGGAAAGAGTGCGAAGGCAACCTTCATCTCACCACTGTCTACCCTTCTTTTCAATTCACCCAAACCTCGAGTTCCACCGACGAAATCAATCCGTTTTGACGTTCTGAGATCTTTAATGTCGAGGATGGGATGCAAGATCGATCTCGTGAGGATGGTGACATCCAACCGGCCAATGGGGTCGAGATCATCGTAGGTGTCTTCATGGGCGATCAATTCATACCACTGCCCTTCCAAGTACATACCGAAAGTGTGCAGCCTTTCGGGTTTGAATTCTTCAGTTCCTCTCTCATTAACGATAAAGGACTTCCTCAAATACTCTAGGAATTCCTCGGCCGTTAAACCATGCAGATCCTTCACCACACGGTTGTAATCCATGATCCGGAGCTGATTATCCGGAAAGTGTACCGCCATGAAATAATTGTATTCTTCAGCACCGGTGTGATTTGGATTGGCGTTTTTCTTTTCGCTTCCGACAAGAGCTGCTGCCGCCGTGCGATGGTGACCGTCGGCGATATAAGTCGCCGGAAGTTCGTTGAACAATTGGACAAGCTTATTAATCGTTCCGCTGTCCTTGATGACCCAGAAATGATGCCCGATATCGTCTTCAGATGTGAAATCGTATTCTGGGTCCTGTGTTTGAACGATGGTCTCAATGATTTCGTCGATTTCAGGAACAGCTCGGTAGGCATAGAAAACGGGTTCCATGTTCGCATTCGTAATGCGGACATGCTTCATTCGATCTTCTTCTTTATCGGGGCGGGTTAATTCATGTTTCTTGACTTTCCCGCTCATGTAATCTTCTACACTCGCGCAGCCAACCAAACCATATTGGGTGCGACCCTCCATGGTTTGTGCATAGATGTAAAGGTGATTTTCTTTATCCTGAAGTAAGGTCCCTTCGTTTATAAATTTCTCAAAATTTTCTTTGGCTTTGTCGTAAACCTGTTGAGAATGAACATCGATGCCGGGCTTAAAATCTATTTCCGGTTTGGTTATATGCAGGAGCGAATATTCGGTTGCTTCTTCTCTGGCTTCTTCGGAGCTTAATACGTCATATGGTCGAGCAGCTACCTCTTTCGCAAATTCTTTTGGCGGACGTAAGCCTTTAAAAGGCTTTAGAGTTGCCATTTTTCAGGCTCCTTTGTAAACCCAATCTATACAGACTCGAATTACTGGATGCGATTAATTGACCTGGAAGGTCGTGTCCCCCTTTACAAAATAATCGCGTATCTGCGTTGCTGCTGCGATACCGGCGTTGATATTTGCCTCTGCTGTTTGGGCACCCATTTTCTTTGGTGTGAAGAAAAATCTGCCGGGATACTTTTCCTCGATCACATCTTTACAATCGGGAGCGACATCAGTGATGTAAGCGAAATCCTCTCGATCTTCAAACATCCTTAACAAATCGTCTTCGTCAATGATCTCTTTTCGGGCGGGGTTAACCAGGATTGCAGGCACGGGCATTTTTGAAAGTAGTTCATAGTTGATCGATTTCTTGGTTTGGTCATTTGCAGGGATGTTTAATGAAACGTAATGACAGGTGCTGTAAAGCGCTTCAGCTGAACCCACGAAAATCATGTCGTCCTTTTCACCAACTTCCTCCGGATGTGTGGGCCGATAAACATAAACCTGCATTCCAAATCCTTGTGCAATGCTGGCTATGCGTTTTCCAACATTACCAAAAGCATGAATGCCCAGGTTTTTCCCCTTTAACTCGGTGCCAGCTTTACCACTGTAAAAACCTCTCGCAAGGTAGACCATCATTCCAAAGGCGAGTTCCGCTACCGCGTTCGAATTTTGTCCTGGCGTGTTCATAGCCACGATGCCTTTTTCTGTAGCCGCTTCGAGATCGATGTTGTCATAACCTGCGCCAGCACGAACGATGATCTTAAGATTGTCGGCTGCTTCAATGACCTCTCGGGTGGCTTTATCGCTTCGAATGATCAAAGCGTCTACATCTTTTACAGCGTCAATGAATTCCGACTTATCAGCATATTTTTCAAGAAGCTTAAAATCGTAGCCCGCCTCGCTTACAATCTTCTTAATACCTTCAACCGCCACAGGAGTAAACGGTTTTTCAGTTGCGACTAATACGGTTGTCATTGCCTCATCCCCTTTTAAGATGCTTGATGTTGAAGAAGAAACCAGGGAGCAGACTCCCTGGTTTCTTCTTCGATTGGCTAGTGTTGTGCTTCAAACTCCTGCATACAGTCTACCAATGCTTGTACACTTTCGATTGGCAGGGCATTGTAGATGGATGCCCTGAAGCCCCCTACAGAACGATGGCCTTTAACCCCCACCATACCCTTTTGTGCTGCAAATTCCAGGAATTCACTCTCGAGGTGTTTGTATTCGTCCTCCAGTATGAAGCACACGTTCATCCGGGAGCGATCCTCTTTTACCGCAGGACCGACAAATAATTTGTTGCGATCCACCTCGTTGTAAAGCAGTTCAGCTTTCTTGATGTTCATTTTTTCAAGTTCCGGGACACCACCCAGGCTCTTAAACCACTTCAATGTTTGGAGAGCGCTGAACACATTCACGACCGGTGGTGTGTTATACATCGAGTCTTTTGAAATGTGGGTTCGGTAATCGATCATGGTGGGTATTTCGCGGTCCACCTTCCCCAAGATATCTTCTTTGACGATCACAAATGTCGCACCCGCCGGACCGACATTCTTTTGGTTCCCCCCGTAGATAATCCCATACTTCGATACGTCCAACCGACGACCGAAGATGTCCGAGGACATATCTGCCACCAATGGAACATCAACATCATAATCCTCAAAGATAGCCGTCCCCTTGATGGTGTTGTTGGTTGTAATGTGGAAATAGTCTGCATCAGCGGGGACCTCATAATCCTTGGGGATGTAACTGAAGTCACGATCTGCAGACGAGGCTACCTCGATGACTTCACCGAAGAACTTTGCTTCTTTGATCGCTTTGGTGGCCCACGACCCGGTATTCAGATAAGCAGCTTTATTCTTCATCAGGTTGTATGGAATCATGAAGAACTGCGTACTTGCGCCGCCTCCCAGAAAAAGTACTGAATATCCTTCAGGAATCTCAAGCAATTCCGTAAACAACGCTTGAGTCTCGGCCATAATATCCTTGAATTCGTTGCTCCTGTGCGATAGCTCGATGATGGATAGGCCTGTTCCACCATAGTCCTTCAAAGCTTCAATCGTCTTTTCAACGGTGAAGGGGGGCATAACTGCCGGACCCGGATTAAAATTATGCTTTTTCGTCATGGTTTTATCCTTTGAATAGATATGTATTCGGTTGATAGAAAGTATTTTGTGAGTGTGGTCGTCACGGTTCTGGGTCAATCTACTGGTTTATGTTGGTGTGACTTAAAAATATTATACTAGGGACTGACTTTTAAAGAAAAATGTACCGCGTATCTTTGACCGACAAGCAGGAGAATCTCAGGCTGCGCGCTGGATCTGGCAAAATCCAAGAGCCAGGTTTCATCTATCTGCTTGCCGGGGATCTCAACGCCCAGACATTGAGAGACCATTGCTTAGGGCTCGTTTGAGGAGTTAACCCAATGCTATATCCCCAGTTCCAGATACCCCTTGAAGAGTTTGACCCGGATGTGCATGAGCTAATCCAGCTTGAAGCTGAAAGACAGAGGAGACGGATCATCCTGATCCCCAGTGAAAGTGCCGCGCCTCTCGCTGTCCGGGAGGCGTTAGGGTCAACCTTTCAAAACCTATATGCGGAGGGGTATCCCAACGAATACACTCGCTGGTTGAGTGAATCTGAGATCTTGGATTACAAGACACGATTAGCATTTTACCGACGTTATTCGGTCCCACGTTATTACAAAGGGGTCGAATACGCGGATATAGCTGAAGTTCTTGCCCGCCGTCGATGTGCGCAAACTTTCGCCGCAAATGGGTTCAGCGCCGATGACATCTATGTCAATGTGCAAGCGCTGTCGGGTTCACCAGCGAATAACGCCGTATTTCATGCCTTATTGGAACCTGGGGATACGGTGTTGAGTATGGATTTGCTCCATGGCGGGCACCTCTCTCATGGTTCGCCCGCCAACCGCTCGGGCAAGTATTTCAACATCGTACATTACAGCATTGACCCACAAACAAAGCAGATTAATTATGAGACGCTTAGGGCGTTAGCGCTCGAACATAAACCCAAGATGATTATTGGGGGCTATTCGTCGTATCCGTGGGCCGTGGATTGGGGTGAATTTCGCTCGATCGCCGACCTTGTAGGGGCCTATTTGCTTGCTGACATTGCCCATGTTGCCGGGTTGGTAGCTGGAGGCGCGTATCCCTCACCCATTGGATATGCCCATGTGACCACCTCTACAACACATAAATCGCTTTATGGTCCGCGCGGCGCGATCATCATGACCACCGATCCTGAGCTTTCTTTGTTAATTGATCAGGCAGTTTTCCCGGGTGAACAAGGAGGTCCACATGTCAATGTATTTGCTGCATTATGCCTGACCTTTAAATTTGCCCAGACGAAAGAGTTTAGGGCCCTGCAACACCAAATCGTGAGTAACTGCGTAGCTCTTGCAGGTGAATTGGAAACGCGTGGCTTTCGGATTGCCTATGGAGGTACAAACACACACTTGATGAACCTAGATTGTAAATCGGTGGTTGGACCTGATGGCACACCGTTATCTGGCGATCAGGCTGCGCGCATCCTGGATCTTGTAGGGATTGTCGTTAACCGCAATACCCTTCCAGGCGATGAGACTGCGTACGAGGCTTCCGGCATTCGTATGGGCACCCCATGGATCACCCAACTCGGGTTTGGTGAAAAAGAAACGGCTATGCTGGCTGACATCATTGCTGATACCCTCCAAGCGACGATACCCTGTTGTTGGCAAGGCATGGAACAAGAAGAACTCCGAGGTAAGGTAGATTTTGAGGTTTTGGAGAATTCGAAGCTTCGGGTGATCGATTTATGTGAGCAGGTTGGGATAGAACCTGAACCAAACCTTTCAGGCTATCCTCACTTCTATACGATCAATGACGCTTCAACAAGCAACGGCAACCGGACAGCTTTTGATATCGGCGGGGATCGAGTCCGACCGTTCCTGAATTACGCTTTGACAAGTGACATAGAGGCGTTGACCCCTGGAGAAAGCCAGGCTACACGCCTGATCACTCCTCGAGGTGCCGTTGATGGAACACTGACCTGTGAATCCTCAACCATGTATCGAATCAGCGTTCCTGCGGAAGAGACCGCAATATCGGGAACCTGGCTGCGGGCGCTTTCAGATGGTTATGTCAGGATTGATGATGATATCCGAAGGAAATGTATAGGTCCGGTATGGATTCAGGAATCGAATACCGCCGCCGAACCAGTGGTGGATGGGAATCCGATTGGACAATGGAAACCGTTCTACATTGGGATTGGAAAAGGATCAGGAGAGGCTCTTCCAGGTTTCACCTGGGAAGAATCCGATGTCGTCAAGCCCAAACGCACCGCCCTCAATGAGACACATCGTGAGATAGGCGCAAAAATGGTTACTTTTGTCGGATGGGATATGCCAGTGTGGTATACGTCTGTTTATGACGAACATGTCGCTGTACGCGAGGCTGCTGGGCTTTTCGATGTCGCTCACATGGGTGTATTTCAAGTCGAAGGACCAGATGCGGCTGTGTTCTTGGACAGCGTTTGCGCAAATGACATATGTGGTAATGATGCACGTCGATTAAGGGTTGGCAGCTCTCTCTATACTCAGTTTCTCGACCCAGATGCGAATGTGATTGACGATCTGTTGATCTACCGGCGAGGTGAAGAGAAATTCCTCTTGGTGGTCAACGCTGCCAATGACGAGAAGGACTGGGCTTGGTTAAACGCGGTGCGCGAGGGGCGCGTATGCGTCGATCATAACCGACCGTGGGCACTGACTTTTGGTCGTGGATGTACGTTGCGCAACATGCGGGATCCCAAACAGGGAGACGAAATGCTTGTAGACCTTGCATTGCAGGGTCCCCAGAGCCGCAACATACTCCTAGCATTAGGCTGTGACGAGAAGACTGCCGCACGTTTAAGAGATCTTCCCTGGGCTGGTTTGATGGAAGGTGTTTTTGGTGGGTTTGATCTGATCGTAAGCTGCACTGGCTACACAGGTGAGCGCGTGGCGTATGAGTTGTTCATCCATCCGGAGAAAAGCGTAGCGTTATGGCAGACACTGCTCGAAATGGGCGAGCCCTTCGGCCTAAAACCGGCCGGACTTGGCGCGCGCGACTCGTTACGAACTGAGGCGGGATTGCCGCTCCACGGACAAGAGATGGCCGGCGAGTTGGGCTTGGGGGTAGGGGATGCTGGCTTCGCTGGCTATGTTAAGACCTATAAGCCGTGGTTCATTGGGCGCTCGGCGTTCATGGATCAAGAATCCGCACGCAAATCCGAGGTAGCCCGTTTTCGCTTCAACGATAAGGGTGTCCGCATGGCACACTATGGCGATCCGGTCGTCGATCGTCGGGGTCGGGTGATCGGCGTTGTGACCTCCTGCGCCGTAGATCTTGATGGTTATCTGCTTGGGCAAGCACATCTCAAGCGGGAGTTTACGACTGAGGGCACGCCGATCGCGATCTTTCAAGGCGCTTCGAAGAAAGCAGGGATAGCACCGGCAGAGTTAAGCATTGGGGATCAAGTGGCCATTCCCACTCCTGCTACGGTGCTTTCCCGTTTCCCGCCTAGGGATTGACCTTTCATGAAGAAGACTGGGTAGTCCTACGAAGTGAGGGTGGAGGGGCGAAAAAGCTCAGAAGAGAGAGCTACGATGCCCCGCGCTGTGTGAGTGTGTGGGAAAAAGAGAGATTAAAAAATGATCGGAGCCCTATTCTCGAATAGGGCTCCGGCTAATGGAAGAAATTCTTTCTTCCAACGGCCCGCTTAAATATTGGAGACGATGTTGCTGAACACATTACCGATTGCAGGTCCAAGCAGAGCTAGAATCACAATCACGACGACAGCAACCAAGACAAGGATCAAAGCATACTCTACAAGACCCTGACCACGCTCTTTCGGGGAGTACAACATCTGATCTCACCTCCTTTCAACAGGGATAGCCTGGGCGCTAGAACTTACAGGCTTGTAACATCGAATTCAGAATATCATATGATCAAGCTGTTGCACCTTACAAACACCTTTCAATTCCTTACAGCGCCTTACAGGATGGAAACATTGGTAACCGTAGGGTATCTGGGATTAAGGGATAAGGGATTGGGGATCAGGGATCTGGACGTATATTTATCCTGATCCCCAATCCCTTATCCCTTCGGCATTTCGAGTGAGTACTTGTGTAGGGGCGCACGGGCAGGGAAGATCACCCTGCATCTTCGACCGTACGCCCCTACATAGGCATTTTGAGTTTAGAGGAATGCACTCTCTCATGTCATTCTGAGTGAGCGAAGCGAGCGAAGAATCCCTATGATGAGGCTGTTGAGGTTGGCGAATCATAGGGATTTTATACGCCTAGCGACGCTCAGAATGACACCTGCCCTCATGTCATTCCGAGCGAGCCGTGCGAGCGAGGAATCCCTATGATGAAGCTTTTGAATTCTTCGCATCACAGGGATTCTTCGCGCCTTTCGGCGCTCAGAATGACGTATTCTCATAAGCCATTCTGAGGAGTATTCAAGCGTATCCAGCGTGAGTTTAGTAGCAGGTTTAGCGTATAAGGGCGACCGGCCGGTCGTCCTTACTTGTCTTGAACCAAACAGGGAAGGTGGAACCTAGGATCATGCTACTCGTAGGGTAGGGACAGGGGAGTCCAAAGAAGAATATATCGTTATGCGATCAACGATATCACCCATGAGGCGATCACGACCAATGCGATGATACCAAAGATGATTTGTTGGACGCTTATGCGACGCCTTTGGCGTCGTGAGAGCTGAGGTGACTTTTTACGCTTTGCTGCCATCAATAACCCCACGCGGCATAATACCACGGGCGTAAGTGATCGTCCAGCGAGAATGTGGAGCTATTGTGGCGCGTTGGCAGCAATTTATGAGTGAAGAGGCTAACAGCTTCAAAGTTACTCACCAAAGTTTTTGTTGATTTGCATCTACTCTAAAGTGGTCAACAATACGGCTAAACCTGTGCTAATGCACAGCCATCCGCGCGAGGGTCGCTCCCGCCCCATAGGACGCCGTATTCGGGATCGACCAGGATGATCTGACCACGCCCGAATAGCGCTCTTTCATAGCCCCGAATCTTCTCAACGTGGTGTCCCATCTTTGTTAAGTTTGCCAAGATACGGCTTGGGATCCCCTCCTCAAGCGCCACATTGCCCTCAGGGTTCCCACCGACAATGCAGATACGTGGTCGATCAAGCGCGGCTTGAGGGTCGAGGTCGTCATCGATCAAGGCTTGGAGAACTTGGAGATGCCCCTGTGGCTGCATGAAGCCTCCCATCACCCCAAAACTAGCGAGTAGGGAGCCGTCCTCGTGGGTTGCTAACCCTGGGATGATCGTGTGGTAAGGGCGTTTCCCAGGAGCGAGCGCATTGGGATGGGTGGGATCCAAGCTGAAACCGTGTCCGCGGTTTTGAAGGGTAAACCCCCAACCTTTGGGGACAATACCGGTGCCGAATCCCATGTAGTTGCTGTTGATGAAGGAGCACGCGTTTCCGTACTCATCGACAGCGGTGAGGTAGACGGTATCGGAATCTGCGACGGGTGTGCCATATCGTTGATCTAGGGTTGCTTGCTGGGGGTTAATCAGCCCACGGCGCTCAGCTGCGTAAGATTTCGAGAGCAATTCTTCAAGGGGAAGGGGGGAAAATACTGGATCGGCGATGTACCAGCGTGTGTCCGCGAAAGCCAAGCGTAGCGCTTCGATGATCAGATGTAAGCGCTTGGTACTTAATGGTGCTATCTTTGCCAAATCGTAACCTTCCATGATGTTGAGCGCCAGCAAGGCGGTCAAGCCCTGGCCGTTGGGAGGGCATTCCCAGATGCGGTAATCGCGATAGGTCGTGGAGATCGGCTCATCCCAGGTGCTGCAATGGTTGGTAAGATCTTCTTCGGAGAGAACCCCACCAGCGTCTTGAACAGCTTCTGCGATGGCGGTAGCGATCTGGCCCTGGTAGAAAGCATTCGCACCGCCTTCAGCCACTTCACGAAGTGTGTGGGCCAAGCCTGGATTTCGAAAGATCTCCCCAGGGTGTGGAGCCCGCCCATCGATCGTGAGCTCCTCACCACCAAGTGCCGTCGATAATTGCCGACTGGCGCCGAGTGCCCAGAAGTAAGCCGTAATTGGGGCGACCGGGAAGCCATCTTCGGCCAAATGTATGGCAGGAGCTAGCACGTCCGCTAAAGGAAGTTTTCCGTGCCTGGTGTGAAGGTCACACCAGGCGGCGCAAGCACCCGGAACAGTGATCGTATGGGCGTGGAAGGGGGGAAGCGTTTCATCGAACCCTTGTTTCTGAAGCAGGTTGAGTGAGAGACCTGCCGGGGCACGTCCAGAGCCATTGAGCGCTGTCACATTGCGCGTGCTTGCCTCGAAATATAGCGCGAAACAATCGCCACCGATGCCGGTCGAGGTCGGCTCGGTCACGTTGAGGGCTGCTGCGGTGGCGATAGCCGCATCGGCGGCAGTGCCGCCTTGGTTGAGAATCTCAAGCCCAGCTTGTGCAGCTAATGGTTGGGACGTAGCGACCATCCCGCGCCGGCCGACCACCGGTGAGCGTCTGGACGCGAAAGGGAGCACGTCTTTATCCAAGTCTGATCCTCCTACGGGAAGTATGCCCCGAGAGCGAACAGATGCCAAGCGTTTCAGACGATATGGGGGCACGAAGAGTGGACGAGTTTAAGATTCAATGATGAGGTGCTCTGGTGAACCTTCTTCCAGGGTCAAGTTTGATTTTGGGTGATCTGGAGGATGGATAAATTGATACGTAGATTTATTTCTCTCACCCCTGTGAATGCAGGCGAAGTGACAAGACAGTATACTTAAATCCGTGTGAATGAGACGAAGAGGGAGGGTGTTTGGTAATGTCGACGACCGTCAACGTTGTCCGTAAAGGGACTGGGGAGACGCTTCTCGAGCATGTAAGATGGTGCGATAGCTGGTTTTGTAAGCTTAGAGGCCTTCAGTTTCGGACGACTCTAAGCCCAGGTGAAGCCTTGATCCTGGTTCACCCAAAGGAGGGCATCCGCAGCACATCCATCCACATGTTCTTCGTCTTCTTCCCGATCGCCGCAGTATGGATCAATGGTCAGGGTGTGATCACAAGCGCGCAACTGGCGAAACCCTGGCGACCCTACTACGCCTCGCCTACTCCGGCACGCTATGTCCTCGAGACCACTCCCGATTTCCTGGACACGATATCGATTGGGGATGAGGTGGAATTTATCTAACCGCAATTGTTTCTTGAGTCAACGATCTAGAAAGGCGTCGCGCTCTCTTCCAGGGTGAACACACCATCCGGCATCTCGATATTGTTTACTTCGAACTTGTCAGCGAATTTCGGTCGTAACCCCGTTGATTTGAGCGATCCGATAACCCGACCAGATTGAAAGCCGGTTTGTTTATAGATGAAGAGATCCTGCATGACAATGCTCTTCCCCTCCATGCCTTGAACTTCAGATACTTTAACGACCTTACGTGTCCCATCTCGCATGCGATCCAGGTGCACCACCAAATCAATGGCAGAGGCAATTTGTTCTCGAATGGCCTGAAGCGGTAAGTCCATACCCGCCATGAGGACCATCGTTTCAATTCGTCGTAAGGTATCGCGTGGACTGTTAGAGTGGATGGTCGTTAGTGAGCCGTCGTGGCCGGTGTTCATCGCCTGAAGCATGTCCAAAGCCTCACCCCCGCGGGCCTCACCTACGATGATGCGGTCGGGTCGCATTCGCAGGGCATTGATCACCAATCTGCGGATGGTTACTTCACCTTTGCCTTCAACGTTCGGTGGTCGATATTCCATCCGGACGATATGCTCCTGCTTGAGCTGCAGCTCCGCTGTGTCCTCGATGGTGACGATACGTTCGTTCCCTGGAATGAAAGCTGAGACCACGTTTAATAGGGTAGTCTTCCCTGTTCCTGTACCGCCTGAGATGATCATGTTAATCCGCGCTTCTACACAGGCATTTAGGAAAGCGGAAAGATTTGAGGTCAGGGTGCCGTTGGCGACCAGGTCTTGTGCAGTGTAGGGTGATTGGGCGAATTTGCGGATGGTGAGAGCCGGCCCATCGAGCGCAAGAGGCGGAATGGTGGCATTAACACGATAACCGTTGGGTAAACGGGCGTCTACCATCGGTGATGATTCGTCCACCCTTCGACCTATGGGCGATACAATTCGATCGATAACGCGCATCAGGTGAGCTTCATTTTCAAAGACGACGTCGGTTTTCTCGATCAAACCCCTTCGCTCGATATACACATTATCATGGCCGTTCACCATCACCTCGGTGATGGTGTCATCCTGCAGAAAAGGTTCAAGAGGTCCATAACCAAGGATATCCGCCAATATCCAATCCAACAGTTGTGTGCGGTCATTACGGGTGTAGAGCAGGTTCTCCTCAGCCAGGACCTGGTTAAAGAAGGTTTCGATCATTTGACGCATTTGAGGGAGGTGGCTGAGTTCCATCTCCCCCTCGGTTTCGGCTAATAGCTTCCTCTGGACGCTATCTCGAATGTGATAGACATCCGCGTTCACCCCCTCGGCGCGGGCGCTTGACATCGTTATCGATGCCAAATCTTCTGCAAGCGTTTCGTCAGTGTGATGATTCAGCGCTGGACGATTGTTGAACATCTCAACCTTCCTCGAGGATGGTTTTGCGTACGTTCCCCAACTACGGCAAGATAGGGATGATTAACTCCTGCCCGACATAGATCAAGTTTGCATTGGTGATTCCGTTGGCCAGAGCGATCGCGCGTACTGTTGAGTCATAGCGGCTTGCCAGCATCGTGAGATACTCACCTTCTTGAACCACGTGGATGACGGTGGTCTGGGTGGTATCCGCGAATTCCACCGCTTGATGATATCGTTCGAACGCCATGCCGAAGTTTCCATGAGTGGTGTAGTACTCCGCATCCTGTAGCAATGCGATCAAAGTTGGGTTTTCTCGAGCATTACGTCTTTTCAAACCACCTATCTCGGTGGCAACTTGATAGTGCCCCACTGCGACCTGGTAATTGCCTAAGATGCCCAAGACCTCGGCTGTTCGAATTTGGGCTTCGTAAAGACGGAGCACAGCATCTGAATCCTGGTCGGCAAGAGCGATGCTTCGTTGAAAATCATTCAACGCTGTGTCGTATTCACCGTCTACCACCTCGCTCTCGCCGCGCGCCACATAGGCATCGTATAGGGTTTGTTGAGCGGTTCCTAATGCATACTCAGGATCTACGGCATAAACGGCTTCTAAGGCCTCGATCACTTCGCTCCAACGACCGTTGCTGAAACCCTCTTGCGCGGTCAGGTAGAGACGCGCCAATTCACGCTCCGCTTTGATCTCTGAATCCTGCGGTCGAAGAGTGAGAGCTTTTCGGAAGTAGCCTTCGGCGATCTCAAGGGCTTTCAGCGAGTCCGGCTGGTCGATGAGTGTTTCCCTCGCTGCGTTCACGTAGCTAAAATACAATCGCTCCTCGACAATCTCTGATCGAAACTCAGGGTGGAGGGCTCGCACACTCTCATAACCGGTAACGGCCGCCTCCCACATCTCGGATTGGAAATCCACCTCAGCCTGTGCGAAGATGTCGTTGAGTAAAGTTACTTTCTCGATGTAGTTCAATTGGTATTCGATATCGCGAAAATTCGGGTCCAGAGCCACAAGGTTCTCTAGGATCGTTCTTGCATTCGTCCAATTCTCATGCGCGATGAGATCCATCGCCTCGAGATAGAGTATCTCGAGCGAAGTAGCTACTTCAACCTGAGCCATGGTTTCCTTTAAACCGGGGAAATCTGGATTGATGTTGGCGATCTCATCGAGTAGAATTTTCGCTTCTCCTGGCCGCCCCACGCTCAGCAAACCTTGTGCTTCACGCGCTTTAGCATAGAGTTGGGCCATTTGGATCTCATGTTCCACCGTCTGCCGTGCAAGATCCAGTTTTTCACCAAGCCAACTAGAGTAAGTGTATATGCCCCCAATACCAATCACAGCGATGAGGGATACCGTGATGATACGAGTAACCATTTTCCTAAAGCGAAGAGCTTTCTCGATCGCTAAATCGGTCCTCTCATCGCGTTCAAACTTGGCTCGCAATAAGAAATCTTGGCGCAGCGTACGCAGCTCAGGTACGAGCGGGAATTGGACCATCAGATGTTCCACATGGGATATCCCCGCTTTCCATTCGCCCTTCTGCAGGTGGTGCAGAGCCATTTGATATCGAGGATGGTTCTGTAACGCATCAGCCGTGTCAGCAGACATACGGACTCCTTTGTGCCCTTTCACATGAAGGCATCACCGGCCAGTGCTCCTAAGCATTGTGAAGAGCTCACCCATAACTGGGATCATTGGCCCTAAGATCACAGCTAACATTGCGGGAAATATTAATAACAAAAGAGGAAAGAGCATTTTAAGGGGCATTTTTCGGGCTTGTTCTTGGGCCCGGAAACGCCTCTCTATTCGCATTTGCTTTGCCTGAGCATGCAAGGTGTCGGCAATGCTCATTCCTAGCTGATCGGATTGAAGGATGACCGCCACGAAGCTAGACAACTCGGGCACATCCACACGATCCGCCAGATTACGCAGTGCCTTTTGGCGTGGTACCCCCATGCTTATTTCGGCGACCACCCGACTAAACTCTGCGCCCATTGGTGTCTTCCAATACTCACTCACCCGTTGCAGGGATTGGTCAAAACCCAATCCAGCATCAGCACACACGCTAAGCATATCGAGTGCGTCAGGCAGACCCTTGCGGATCGAGTCTTTTCTTGCACGCACCTTGCGGCGCAACCAGGTTTTTGGGAGATTGGAGACCACGAAAAGAGTGATAACGCTGGCGAACAAGGTGGTCAGGTTGATCGAAGACCCGGTTCCATGTGTGCCCACGTTCAATCTTGTTATAGAAAATGCTGCGTCACCAGAGGATGAGCCAAATTGGAGAATGTTCCCTTGGAAGATCTGAAAAGCGAGGTAGATTCCGATCAGGGAAAAAATGAATCGGATGCTATAAAACTCCCGAGGACCTAACCCCATCGGGTTACCTGCGATGGCTAATTCGCGCTCCACATTGGCAGACAATTGACCAGGGGTGAGCATTCCGATAAGTCGACTGAGCCGCTTGAGCCATGGCGCAATAATTCGTGTGCGAAACGACCCCGAAAGTCCGGCTCGATGGGAAATGATCGTTGAACGAGTTTTTCGCACCTCTGTTTCTTGGCTTACATATTCATTGAGGCGTTGAGCGAGTTCGTTTACTGAGAAGGAATTTAAACCTAACACGAAAAAGGACACACCCGCCGCGACGAGGGCGAAACTCACTATGGACATGATCACTGATTGCATTTCATCGCTTCCTGGTACTGATCGGGGCAAAATATGGAAGCCCGTCAGTTGAATGCAACTAGACCTCGATCCGTGCGATTCGTTGAATCACAAAATGACCCAGGAAGATGCCGGCGATGGCGCCAAAAGGAATACACAGAAGTGGTCCTGGGGTAAAAAGCCGTTTCATGTATTCCGGATTCATCATGAACATTAAAGCGCCGACGATAAATGGCAAGACGGATAGCAGGTAACCGGTGTATCGTTGCTGGGTTGTGATCACGCGGACCTCACCAAATAACCGTGTGCGTTCACGAATGGTTTCGGTGACCGCTGTTAACATGGTTGTCAGGTTACCGCCCACCCGGTAATGAATTTCGATCGAGGTCACCATCAGGTCAAGATCAGCGTTCCGCATCCGCTCGGCAAGATTAATGAGGGCTTGTGGGAGTGCCAGACCTAAACCGACCTCGTGTACCACCCGTTTAAACTCTTCGGAGGCCGGTGGCTTCATTTCACGCGCCACAACCTCGATAGCTTGAAGCAGGCTAAAGCCGGCTCGAACGGCTCCATTGATAAGCACAAGCACATCTACAAGTTGTTTCTCAAACTGGATCAGCCGTTTGCTAATACGACGTCTTAGATAGATTTCTGGGATCAAATACGCAATCATCGCCAGACCAATGCCTGAGATTATTGTCCCGGAGGTTATCCAGCCAACAAGTAGACCGACCACTGTGAGCCAGATACGCACCAGGAGGAACTCCGTAACGCTGATACGCAAGTTGGCTTGCATGAGCTGGAGACTGATCTTCTCTGAACTTAGCGATGAAAGCATCGCATTCAGCCGGATTCGCAGACGTGCTAGCATAGCTCGTCTGCGACCACGTCCCCGTCGAGGCTCTTCCTTAGGGACAATGGCATAGGCATGAATGCGTTCTTGCATTCCGTCGCCGGTCGCCAAAGTGCGGGTCATGCCCCAGAAGAAGAGTCCAAAAGCAAGCAGGACGAATAATCCGATAATGATGATCGATGGAAATCCAGTAATCATGCTGCTTCATACCTCACATTGTTATCGCTTCACCCTGTTCTTGATGGACTCCGACTAACCAGCACGGACTGACGCCAATCGCCCCCGCACCCTAGCTGATAACGTAGTTCGACCGGAAATGGCTTTAAATGGCTCTTCCGAACCGATATCGGCCAGGTTAAGGGCTAAATGCTTGATAGCTCGGCTGGCTGGGCTGCGCGGATACTTGAAGACCAAAGGGATCCCGCGGTTCAAGCTGCGGATCGCGTTTGAATTGTCATCAGGGATCTGAGCATACAGATCATGGTGCAGAGCAGTGGCGATGTCTTTCGTCTTCACACCGCCTGGCATGCCAGCCCGGTTGAGAATGGTGAGCAGTTTTCCGGTCGGATAAGCCAACGATCGGCTGAGATGGAGGAAACGGCTGGTGTCATGCAACGCACCTAGGTCAGGGGTGGTGACCAAAAGGATCCGGTCAGCCGCATCCATGAGTGTCACTGTGTTTTCATTGAGATAGCTACCAGCGTCGATCACGATGAAGTCATACATTTTGCTCACGCATCTTAAGACGTTGTACATATCGTCAGGG
Organism: Anaerolineae bacterium; assembly: GCA_011174825.1. GTDB lineage: Bacteria > Chloroflexota > Anaerolineae > Anaerolineales > E44-bin32 > DUEZ01. The sequence goes on from DUEZ01000089.1 coordinate 31,400, forward strand.
CGGATGCCCTGTGCGACCTGTATATCCGTAGGACCAAGAAGCACATGGATGCCGGTAGCATGCTCAACCACGACCTCCTCTACAAGAGAGGTGTCTAACGCGCCGGCGTGGGGAATGAGATCGGCGATGGTGTTGTGAGCACGAGCATTGAGCATTAATCCTAAGTGACCGAAGAGTAGCTTTCCCTCCATCAGCAACACCCGATCATCAAAAGTTTCGTGGATTGCGACAGCTAAATTAACTGCCAGGGTTGAACAACCCACACCACCTCTTGGGCTGAAGATGGTTAGAATGTGCAAAGGTTTGGTTTGTCCTTTCGTGTCGGTGGCTGCCCCTTGAGAATGAAGTCGACGAGCCTCGAGATCACGCACACGCCTGAGCGTGCTTAACAGATTTACCTGGGTGAAAGGTTGAAGGAGGAACCCGCGCACACCAGCCAACATCACCTGCTGTGCCAGGATCGGATCGTCGACCGGAATGATGGCCACGGTGGCTATTTCAGGAAACGTGAAGGCCAACTCGTCGATGGTGTCCAGTGTGTTTCGCGAATCGACTTGATGGTCAATGAGCACAATCTTTGGCTCGAGGGGTGGGATCTCTTGGATCACCTTTTCCTGAGAGTCCAACACGGCCACGAGTTGGAACTCTTCCTGTGAACTGAGAGCGGAGGTAATTTGTTGTTGGGTGGGTTCGTTAGCGACAATAGCCACTACTGGGATTGGTTTTTTCTTTTCGGGCATTTTCAACTTCCTTTCCATAACCTTCGTTGGCTATATGCCTTGGAATGGCGGTCCTTACCGTGATATCACCAGTTCGTATCGATCTTTTAGGTATTCCGACATCACGGGGTTAAGCTGATAAAGCAGTTCCGAGGTCGGGGCGCGTAACACAATGTCGATCACCCCCCCTGCGTCCTTGAGGTGTTTCAGCACCAATGCGTCTTGCGGTGAAAGCGCCAACAGGATCGCTTGTGGTTCGATCTCCGAGGGTTGCGGTGTAGGTGTTGGTTGTGGTGTGGCCTTAGCCTCAGCATCCGTGAAACTGACACTCGCGGTACTCGCTGTCGTCGAACCTGTCTGTCGTGCCAGTTTGATCTCTACCACAATCGCCGAAATCTCAACCCGCTGTAGCGCACTGAAGGTGAACAGCTCATCTTCCTCTTCCGCCTCCTCACCGAACATGCCTCCCGACCCAGCTTGGCCAGGTAAGACCGGCTGTTCGATGGAGACCAGTATGTCAACGATGTCGCCTGGTTGGAGGAGATCAATCTGGCTCATCAGGTCGGTTGCCGGGAAAGCCATGAGCACTTGATCGTCCCCAATGACGAAAGCCAGGTCTCCTTTGATGTTCGTCGGATCGACCAGATGATGCTCCATGACAATCTCACCAGCGACGAGCGGGATTTTGGTGATCCTGTCGAGCGCTTCGCTGATCTCATTCAACGCATTTGGTGGGGCAAATTCGACGGACACCTCCATGAGCGTTAGATCTTGCACCCTCAACAACGCCCTTATGGGGATATCATGGGTGACGACGACCACGGACTCCGTACTTGGTAGGATAGGTGTCGCCTGTGGCAGGGGAGTAATGCCCTGCCTTAGGATCGAAGAGATGAGGAAAACACCTGCCACCACGGCAACGATTCCAACCACGGCTATGATTATTCCTGTTCGTCTGCTCAACTTCTCGCTCCTTCTTAGTGTGCTTTGTGTTGTATGCGAGTGACATCAACGGATTAAATACAATGTATAAGAGCCAGCATCCTTCCCGTCACCAGGCTTACCACTCAAACCCGGTGGGATCTTTTTGACAAAATAACCTTCGATCGTTTTTACATGATTTGGTAACCCGGCCGCTTCGTGGCCTGGGCAGGGACCGTGTGGAGGCGCATCCACGCAGGTGATGCGAAAGTATGCAAAAGTGATGACGTGGTAATACAGGGTTGAAGCGCCTCCGCTGGGCACAGTCGTGTCCTGGGCGTGATAGAGATCGGGACAGGATACCTCGGGCAACGCTCCAGGTTCATCGCAGTACGCATCGAACACCGGGAATAAAACATAGTCACCTGTTCGACCAGCTGCCGCTTGAAAGACGTCATTCGCCACACCAGACTGCCCACCGTACCAGGTATGGATTTTGGTTGTGCCTCCAAATCCTCCATTGATCCAGTCCACCAATTCACTGCTTCCGCCTCCGCCGCCATCGAGATCCAGCCAACTACGATCGCCCCCAGCAAGCAGATCGTCCAAGCCATCGTCATCGTAATCGCAGTCAAGGGTTCCCGGTGGCAAGCCTGAGTTTGGCGGGTCTTGACAATAGAAATCCTCCTCAGATGATTTTGAGTCCATGATGACGTATGGTTTGTTAAAAATAATTTTGCAATCATCGCTCTCTGATGGAAAACCTTCTATGGGAGGTGAGCAGTTCCAAGCAACAGGCAGAATACCAACTGCAGCACCAGGGACAAAGCACGCTGCCGCAGCGATGGCGGATGAGGTGATGGTTGGTTGACCGAGCACTTGGCCGAAGAATGTGGTGAAGGGGATATGGGCCACTACGGTGACGACACCGTCCGCGTCCACTGAAGCTTCCGCCTCGAGGGCGGTGTTTCGATCCAGGGTGTACTCAAGCGCCGTGCTGATCGCCAGGTCAGCATCGCCCGTCAGGCAGTACTCACGAGCGCCAGCCAGCGCACCGGCATCGGCCGCGGTTTGAGCGGCACGTCGCTGTAGATAAGCATAACCACCGTCAAGCACGAGAGCCAGCATAGCGATGAAGATAAACATTAAAAGTGCTACTGTGACCATGCTCTGGCCGCGTGACAAACGATGGGTGGGGTTTCTCATCTTGCAAGCTCCTTCGTCAAGCAGTACAGCTGGATCATTCCCAAACTCCATCGACCCAGCTACCCCTCGATGCGCATGGTCGCCCGGCTGCCGAGGGTCACCTCGTTTGAACCGATAAGCGCGCCGACGATTGGGGTGACAACCCGAAACTGAAAAGTCACGGTGACCTGGATCGTTTTCTCATCAGGCAAGATCGTAGTGACGGTCAGGAAGGCGGGATTCAGCCCCACCGATTTGGTGAGCACGACGGTTTCAATCCCTGCAGGGTCATCGGGGTGGATAACACCGTAGCGTGCGCCTTCGCGGGCCGAATTGTGGATCGCGCTGTAGTAATACGTGGCTCGACCCAGATCGACGATGGCCATCACAAGCAGTAGAAAGATGGGCAAGAGCAGCGCGTACTCGACCAGGTCTTGACCGCGTTCGTGTGAACGGCGCTTGACCATCATGGCACCATCATCTCGGCGGAGCGGATCAATTCGAGGTTTGGATCCGGAAGGACCAAGCCCATGATCAAATGGAAGTTGTAGCTCACAGTGACCCGGATGGACAGACCACTGCCGCAGCCCTCAGGGCAACTCACCTGGATCACACTGGTGCTCAGATCAATGCTTGAAGCCTGCGCCTCAGCCCGAGTGGCGTTGATGATGCCGCTTGCATCCTCAGGGAAGAACGTGCCGTAGCGCGCGCCTTCACGAGCTGCATTCGTGATGGTGATGGCAGCGTGATAGAGGCGCCCAAGATCAAGCACGCCGAAGGCGATCACGAGGAGCAAAGGGAGCAGGATGGCAAGTTCGATCAGTTCCTGCCCGCGCTCTGTGGCTGGGTGTGTGCTGGAGCAGGACAAGGTCTTCTTCCTTATATCAACGCAGGATCTATTTACTGATAGGCTAGACCATGCTCTGTCTGGGGACGGCATTCTATGGTCCACCTGAGGGCGGGGGTGGCCACTGGTCTCCCGGTGAGCATCGATGGTGGCCTTACCCCACGCGCCCAGGCGTCCCCAGCCACCCGCTTAGAACCAGGTTTGGACCTCAGCCGCAATGTTGTTGAAGACTGCCGTGAGATTGAAGCCCAGGGCATCCACTGCGACCATGACCACGAGGGCTAGCAGGCCGATGAGCAGTGCATACTCAGACAGGTCCTGTCCTTCCTCACGAGTAGCCAGCCAGGTCTTGATGTTCTTAAACATGGTAAATCCTCCTCACATGACTGAAAATCATCGGTTTCGATCGAAAGACTGGTCCTTCCGTAATTCGTTTTCATCGTTCCGCGATAGGCTCCCTCCTCGTTATCCACTGGATCTGATGGTCGGATGGATAACCTCTCCTGTCGTTTCGTCGCTTTGTGGCTGTTCACGTCCGATGTCCTCTTCTTTTCGGCGCTGTAGCCATCCCTGTAGGCGCAGATAAAGGTTGAGCTTGACACCCATCGCGATCAGGTAAGGTGCGATGAAAGCCACGATCTGCCAAAGGTTTTTCAAATAACGCCGCTCTCCGCTGGGCACATGCGTGATATGCCCGCGCCACGTCGCTCGGCGATTATCCACAGCGGGTTCTTCGAGCCAGATCTTGACAATGAAGGAATGAGTGTTGAATTCAAGCAGGTCCATATAAACCCCGTCTGCGGGTTGATCCGGGGAGACCTAGCATAAACCTTGGCTCTCTCACTCCCTGTGTATAGCAGAAGGGAGTCCTTCGAGGCGTCTCAGGAGTGTCTGTCGTGGCGTCAGGGATTTGAGCGATCTAGCGTGGGGTCTATGGTTTGAGTTGGGGGAAATTGGTGATGGGGGGAGGTAAAAAAAGTGAGATGCTGTTCAGAGGCAAGATCCTACATCATAGTCCAACCTGTAGCCGCAGGCTTTAGCCTGCGAACCCATGCGCACCCTAAAGGGTGCGACTACATTTTTTGCCTTCCATGACACCAACTCATGGACAGCAAGGGGAAAAAGGGAGGCGCCCAGCTTCAAACCAAAGACCGAGGCCTCCCCAAGGGAGGCCTCTCACCATTTTCGCAGTACGTTATCACTTATAAGAATTGGGATACCTATTGTTTATCCAAAGCCTGCTCGATCGTCTCCAGATCCTGACTCACGTGACTCTTCACGTCGGTCAGCATGCGCCTTAACTGGTTGAGGCGAGAGACCACGTTGGGCAGCAGGGCATGTTCCCCTGTCCCCACGCTCTTTTCAGGGGGCGTCGTTCTATCATAGCTGTCGTCGAGAATCAACTGATAGAGGCTCTCGGTACGTTTGGCGGGTTTCACGTTGAGTTCTTCGTCCAGTGCAGTGCAGCATCGCTTGTACTGGCGAAGGGCGGCTGTTCGGTCGCCTGCGAGGTATTGCAGACGCATCATTCGGCGATGGGTGCGCTCGTGTGCTCGATCGAACCGCAGCACACACCTGCCGTGGACCATACCTTCTTCGTAAGCGTCATGGGACTCAGAATAAGCCATCAACTTCTCTAAGATGGCAAGCCAGATGTTTTGGAGCCGCTCGCGTTCGTACAAGCACCAGTCCTGGTACCAGCCTTCGAGTAGATCCCCATGGTAAAGCTGCACAACCAGGTTCAATGCGCGCGCCTGGTCAGCATCCATCTCATCACCTGGGAGTCCTCGAACCATGGTAAAGGCATCTTCAAAAATCGCCACGTCGAGCCATACGTCAGCATGTGGGTTGATGCAGATCCACTCAGGCTCAACCAGCAGCACGCCTTCGCCGTCTTTATCGGTTGGACGGGCGAGGGCGTTCTGTAACTGCCAAATAGCTTGACGCAGGTATTTTTTCGCCTGAGCGGAGGAGCTGGCCTCCCACAGCAGGCTGGCCAACGTTTCGCGGGGATGTGGACGATCCCGGTGGAGCAGGAGGTAGCAGAACAGCTCCTGTGCGCGCCCGGAATCGAGCCCCTTTAAAGGTTGTCCTTCACGATGAATAGAAAATTTGCCAAAGAGACGGATCTTCAGTGAAGGCATGGCAAATGTACCTTTTGTTGAAAGGGCGAAGTTAGTGATGTGTTTTCGTGGGGAACTTGATAAAAACTAAGAAACCGACCTCTTGGCCGGTTTCCCCATGGGTAAGCAAATGACCCCTCCAGTCCTGCAATCAAAATTGCGCTTCGGTCAATCCCCCTGTTCATCGCGTGCATCTTCTTTGTCTAATGGAGGTTCTGGTCAGGTCTATCATCAGTCTATACCAGTTGGGCTCTCATTTCCTACCATGCGCGGTGTGATCGCGCGCCTCCTGACCGCGCGATCGCAAAACGTGCGGATTGACCGTACAAAATGGAAAGACATTCGTAGGGGTCCTCCTCCTCGAGCACCACCCTCGCTGGTTATATAGTAA
>DUEZ01000009.1 GCA_011174825.1 Anaerolineae bacterium
AGCACCCGACAACAGCGACGTGAGGGTGCGCTTCGAGAAAGGCAATCTGTTTCTCTAGGCGTTCGGGGTGAGCGCAGTCGTCGGCGTCCATGCGAGCGATGAACGGGGCATTGCATGCGTTTATACCTGCGTTCAACGCCTCGATGATCCCCCCATGTGGGATTGACAAAACAGATACTCGAGGGTCGAGTTTGGCCCAATCTGCGAGTCGCTCCCCAGTAGCGTCTGTAGAACCGTCATCAACCGCCACGATCTCGAAATCAGGTCGTGTTTGATTGAGAAGTGAGTCTAATGCCTCATCCACTGTGTCCGCTGCGTTGAAACAGGGCATGAGCACCGACACCGTTGGCGCTGCCGTGTTATCATCGGTCCCACGAACTCCCTGTGCATGGAGGTTTGTCATGGACCTATCTCAATTCACTCTCGATAACATCGTAACCGGAATCTTGGGATTCCTGCCTCGACTTGGAACCGCCATTCTGGTTTTTCTTATCGCCCGTCTGATCTCCTCTTCAGCGGCACGGCTTATCCGACGATCGATGGAGGCGCGGAAGCGGGAGCAAGAGATCATTGTACTTCTGGAAATGCTCACCCGCTGGGGTATCCTTGCCTTGGGGATCGTGCTCGCGCTAGAGCAACTTGCTCCTGGTCGTTTCTCGAGTCTCATCGCCGGACTGGGGATCGCTGGTTTTACCATCGGCTTCGCCCTGCAAGATGTAGCCAAAAATTTTATCGCCGGGATCCTCCTGCTGATCCAACAACCTTTTGAAATTGGCGATGAGATAGATGTCGCCGGTTTTTTGGGAACGGTATTGGACATTTCCCTTCGCGCCACGGAAATGCGCACCCGAGATGGACGTCGGGTATTCATCCCCAATGGGGACATCTTCGTGAGCCCGATCGTCAACTTCAGCCGCGCGCTGCGCAGACGCATAGAAATTTCCATCGGGGTGGCGCCCGATTCAGATCTCGATCGTGTGGCACGTGTAACGCTGGACACCATCGCCAAGAACGTGAGCGGCGTTCTCACTGACCCCGCGCCGCAAGTGGTGTTTTCCCACTTTGGAGAGTCCAGCATTGATTTTAAAGTCTTCTATTGGATTGATACGGGTGAGGCGGGGGTTCTTCAGGCTCAGGATGAGGGCGTTCGGGCGATCAAAGAGGCCTTCGAAGATCAAGCCATCGAGATGCCTTATCCGACGCGCACGATTTTGATGGCGGAAGGCACTCGGTCATAGCTGTTGAGCGCCCCTACGTAGCCTGTGTGGAAGGTAACGGTTTCGAAGCCCATAGTATTCGTACCCGTCATGGTGCGTATGAATATATATGAAAAACTTGAGTAATTAAAAATCTTCCTGAGATGTCATTCCGAGCGAGTAATACGAGCGAGGAATCCCTATGACGGTTCGATGCCATAAATTGCATCACAGGGATTCCTCGTCGCGAGGCTCCTCGGAATGACATTCAATTGAGATAGGGGCGCACGGTCGAAGATGCAGGGTGATCTTCCCTGCCCGTGTGCCCCTATGCGGTAAACTGAAAACCCCGGTAATGTGTTGGGCAATTCACAAATTGCCCGAGAAATGATGCCCCAAAAATACGTAGGGGCGGTTCGCGAACCGCCCCTACGTCATGTCAGGCATCAAATTGTAAGGATTTATGTTCGAAGCCCGCCCCTCATCACTACAAAAACTGCTCCGCGTAATGGCAAGCCACAAAATGACCCGGACGGAGCTCGCGCAGCTCTGGCTCTACTTTTGGACAATGATCCAGTCGCACGATCGGACATCGAGGATGGAAACGGCATCCTGAGGGAGGGTGGATCGCATCGGGAATTTCCCCTACGGGCATCGGTTGCGTACGCCGCTTATGTGGATTCGGGACCGGGACGGCCGCTAACAGAGCCTGTGTATAGGGGTGTAAAGGATGGGAATACACTTCTCGTAATTCTGCAACCTCACTCAGTTTTCCCAAATACATGATCCCAATACGGTCACAGATATACTTCGCAGTGGCCAGATCGTGGGTAATAAAGAGATAAGTCAGATTGAATTCGTTCTTTAGTTGGATCATGAGATCCAGCAATAAGGCTCGCACGCTAACGTCCGCCATGGCGATCGGCTCATCGGCAAGCACAAGATCTGGCTGCGTGACCAATGCGCGGGCGATCACAACCCGCTGTCGCTGTCCGCCGGAGATCTGATGTGCGTACTTATCGATAAAGAACTGCGGCGGGCTTAGCCCAACCTTATCCAGGATCTCGTAGATCATCTCCCGATGTGAGCCGGCCTGCTCCGGGAAATGAATCTGTAGCGGATGTCCGACAGCCTGTCCGATGGTCATGCGTGGGTTGAGGGAGGCCATCGGATCCTGGAAGATCACCTGCATTCGCCGGCGGAGCCTTCGCATCTCCTCGTCACCCAGTGTCTGTAAATCGATGCCATCAAATTTCACCGACCCTTCGGTTGGCTCCTCGAGGCGAATGACAAGCTTGCCGGTTGTTGTCTTGCCACTACCACTTTCTCCAGCGAGGCCAAGCACTTCTCCCTTGTGGATAACAAACGACACGCCATCCACGGCTCGCACGTATTCGATTCGCTTGGCCATGAGTCTTTCGAGAAGACCCGCCTGAACTGGGAAATGCTTCTTTAAGTCCCTGACCTCTACCAAAGTTCCATCCGATCGGGGTTTTTCGTTGATCTGGTCGTTCATGTGGCAACCTCAATCGTGGGCCGATCTTTTTCAGGATGGTCTTGGTAGAGCCAGCAGTTCACCATCTGTTCGGAAGTCACGTGCAACAATGAAGGCATGTGATTTGAGCAGATCGGCATGACTTCGGGGCACCGAGGGTGGAAGCGACATCCTGAGGGTGGATGGGTTAGATTCGGTGGCTCGCCGGGCATCTTATAAAGCACTTCACGCTCGTCCAACTTGATGCTCGGCACGGATTGTAATAAACCCTTGGTATAGGGATGGACCGGGTTGTCAAAGACATGATAGATGGAGCCAAGTTCCGCAATCCGGCCCGCGTACATGACCGCGATGCGGTCAGCCAATTCGGCTACCAGAGCGATATTATGGGTGATCACAAGGATGCTCACGCCGAACTCATCTATGATCTCACGTAGCTCGTCCAGAAACTTTGCCTCCACAATCACATCCAGGGAGGTGGTTGCCTCGTCGGCGATGATGAGACTGGGGTTTAACACCAATCCCAGGCTAATCATCACACGCTGCCGCATCCCGCCCGAAAGTTGATGGGGGTAATCCTCAATGCGTTCCTTCTGGATCCCTAACCGCTCCACAAGCCCTCGAATCCGATCCAGGGCAGCAGGTTTTTTTATTTCCGGCTCATGAACCTGGATCGTTTCAACCAGATGCTCATCGATACGCTGCACCGGATTGAGCGAAGTCATCGGATCCTGGAAGATCATGCTGATGCGCCGACCACGGAAATCTCGAATTTGGTCCTCATTAAACGTCAGCACGTCCGCACCATCGAAAATTACCTTGCCGCGAATCTCGGTCGTAGGAGGGAGCAAGCGCATCAACGCTTTTCCCATGGTGCTCTTTCCGCACCCGCTTTCCCCGACCAAGCCCAGGATTTCGCCTTGGAAGATGTCGAAAGATACATCGTCAACCGCGCTGACCGGGCCCAAGCGAGTTTGATACCTGACATCCAGATCGCGAATTTCGACCAGTACTTTTTTGTTCTCACCCGTCATGACTCTACAGCTCCGATAATCGTGGATTGAGAATCTCAGATAGGCTTTCGCCCAGCATGCTGAAAGCCAGTGTGACCACGGTGACCATGACGCCGGGGAAGGTGACCAACCACCACGCTTGGCGAAGGTAATCCTGCCCGGAAGCCAAATCAATCCCCCAATCGGGGACATCCGGTGGTAGACCTAAACCGATGAACGCCAGACCCGCCTCGGTTAAGATTGCATCCGCAACATTCACAGAAAAGATAACCACCAAGGAAGGGATGACATTGGGAAGGATATAGCGTAACAGTATGCTGACCGGCTTAGCGCCAAGGCTGCGCGCGGCTTCGACGTAGAGGGATTGCTTGACGGTCAAGGTTTGCCCACGTGTGATGCGATAGTAAGTTGGAACATAGAGTGTTGCGATGGCAAGGATCACGTTCATGATGCCTGGGCCTAGCACCGCGGCGATGGCGATCGCCAGGATCAGCCCAGGGAAAGAATAGAGGCTGTCCATCACCAGGGTGAGCACGCGCTCTAGACGACCGCTCCAAAAACCGGCGATCAACCCCAGCGGTACACCAACCAGTAATGCGAAGATGGCGGCCGAAAAAGCGACCAGGAGAGCGATCCGTGTTCCCCAGATCACGCGGCTGAGCATGTCCTGCCCGATCTGATTGGTGCCCAGGATAAATGGTTTCTGAATGGCCCCCGATAGTGTTTCACCCATTTCTAAGTCAAGATAATTTTCGAGCAGGGGTTCGATCTCTGATCGCAATTCGATCGCAGTCGGGATTTCGCCCGCGCTTACACTATCCAAGGCCTCTTCAAGGGTGTCATAACGTTGTGGGCGCGGTCTCAACGTGACGTCCTGTCCTTGTGCCCTCAACTCGGCTTGGCGGGTTTCCGACACCTCTCGGAAGACTGAACTCGCTTGACTACCAATCACAATCCCGATTCTCACATCGTCGCCGATCAAGTCGTCCAACATGGTGGCGCCACCCACCCTGCCGACCAACACAAAGGACGGGATAGGCTCACCGGGCGCTAATAATCCCGGTCCCACCTCTTCGCGAGGGTCGTAAGGAGCGTAAAACCCGGGGAAGAAAGCCATGCTGAATATAAAGACCAACAGGGCTAACCCAATGGCCACAAACCACCAATCAGCTCCGTACCAGCGGCGTGCCAGAAATAATCGACGGACAAAGCCTACCTGATCGAGATCCTCTTGCCACCGGGGGGCTTCAACGCTTGTCTCTTGGGTGGATGTCATTATGGTTCCTTGTTTGAATTCACCTGTGAATCCACTGAAAAAGGTCAAATGCGAGAGGAGGACCGGTATATGTGGGGGTGTGGGCGCAGCCAACACCCCCACATATACCCCTCTCTGCTTCTCGCGAGCAGTTTTTTCAGTGCATGCACGTGTTAATACCGTACTCGTGGATCAATGAATGCATAAATGATATCGGTTAACAAACTGATCATGGCGACGCTCAGTGCGAAGACCAGGATCACGCCCTGAACCGCAGTGTAATCGCGCTGACCGATGCGTTCAACCAGATATAAGCCCATGCCGGGCCAACTGAAGGTCGTTTCCGTGAGAATGGCGCCGGCAAGGAGACCAGAGAATTGTAGGCCAATCAAGGTGACGATCGGAATCAAGGCATTGGACAGTGCACGCTTATACACGAGCACCCGTTCCCGGATTCCGCGCGCTCGTCCCGCCAGGATGTAGTCCTCTACCAACGACTCAATCACATTGATTCGACTCAAACGTAAAAAAACCCCCGTCAATACCGTGGCAAGTGCTAGGGAAGGAAGAAAGAGATAATGCAAAGCGCTCCCCAACGCACGCCAATTACCAGTTATGAGGGCATCGAGCGTGAGGATATTGGTCATTCGATCGAGGCTGATATTGATGATAGGATCGATACGACCCGCGATGGGGGCGATGTCCAATCCGATGCCAAATACAACCTGCAAAATCAAGCCTAACCAGAATACGGGTATGGAATAGGCTGCGATGCTGAAAAGTCGCAGACCGTAATCCACGCCCTTTTTTCGATGTTGAGCAGCATAAGCTCCTGCTAAAACGCCGAAGCCCACGGCGATGGCCATCGCCGGAAACGTTAGCTCGAGGGTTGCAGGTAGACGTTCACTCAACTCATCCACGATCGGTCGATTGCCAAGCACCAAGGCTTCTCCCAAATCAAGTCGAACGATCTTCCCCAAGTATTTGACATACTGCACCATGATGGGGTCGTTCAAGCCCAACTGCTCGCGCATGTGTTCGCGCTGGGCTTCCGAACCGCGTGGACCCAATTCGCTGGACACGGGGTCTCCAGGGATGACGCGCATGATAAAAAAGATCACCGTGACGAGAATGAAGACCATCGGCAGGGTGAGCACGACCCGCGTGAGGATATAACTTCGCAACCCCGGGCTTCCTCGAAGGAAGGCGAAGATGACAAACACCAAAGCGATCCCCAGCGAGCCAATACAGATTCCTGACAGAGGGGAAATATTCATGATGCTAGCTTCCCGATTATCTATAGATTAATGCGTGCTTTCAGATAAGCAACGAATAGGCAGATGAACTTTTAACAGAGATTGTAATCTGCCGAGTCCGTATGCACGGACCCGGCAGATTATCATTCCTGACCTGATGGTTTATTTCATCACGGTCAGTTCATAGTCGAAGACCAGCGCCGGCCCAATGGTGATGCTGCTGATGGTCTCGTTGCGGAAGATGGCGTATTCTGCCTCCATGTGCATCGGAATCGTCACGACATCCTCTGCGTAGAGCTCCTGTGCATCTGTGTACAGCTGCGCGCGAACAGCCGGGTCAGATTCCGCCCCAGCGGCATGGAGTAGGTCGTCCATAGTTTCGCTCGCATAGAAGATACCCATATCGTCGGACTGTGCTGATTCAGCAAATACATCCAGGTAATTGCTGGTGTCGGGGTAGTCGAAGAACCAACCCAGATAGCAGGCCTGATATTCATCGGCGGTGCAAGCTTTGACGTAGGTTCCCCATTCCTGTGACTGTAGGTTGACTTGGATCAACGATGTGGCCTCGAACTGCTGCTCGAGTACCTGGAAGATCTGCGCTGCATGCGTACCGTAGTGCTCCGGAGGGTACCAGAGGTCAAACACAAGTGGACTATCCTCGCTGTACCCTGAAGCACGAAGCAAATCTTCAGCAGCAGAGACGTTTGCGCCAGCACCGAAGCGGTCGACGAAATACTCGCCTGAGGCCAAGAACCCAGGCGGAACCATGGAGTAGAGTGGATTCACCGTGCCCTGCATCACACGATCGACGATCTCGTCGCGATCCAGCAGATAGGCCAAGGCCTGACGGACATTCTTGTCGTTCATCGGTTCCCTGGCCTCGTTGAGGACCAGGTAGCGGATGCCGCCGCCGCCGGTATTGACTGCGGTTAATCCCTCTACCTTAGACAGTCGTTGAACCTCGGGTGGTCCAAGAATGCGCCAGGAGACGTCGATGTCACCGTTCTCGACAGCGAGCGCCATTGAAGTGGCGTCCTCGTAATACTTGACGATCACGCGATCCGGTGCATCCGCCCCGAAGCCCTTCTTGTAGTTGGGATTGCGCTCGAGAACCACCTGCTCCGCGGGGTCATACTCCACCATCTGCCAGGGACCTACGCCCACGATGCCCTCCTCAGGGAAGAACACAAGTTCCTCCGCGGGAAAGACGCCTTCCTGCGTGGGCATCGTGAAGGCCATACTGGCGATCTGTGGGAAATCGCCGCGCGGGTTCACCAGGTGGACGACTACGGTTTTATCATCGGGTGCTTCGATTCCAGTTATATACCCCTCCACGACACCGTGGATATCACCATCCAAGGCCAGGGCGCGCTCAACGGTGCGCACGACGTCCGCCGCGACCAATTCACTGCCGTCGGGGTATTTCCAGCCATCGCTGAGGTGGAATGTCCAACTCAGACCGTCGGCGCTGACCTCCCAAGTCTCAGCAATACCGGCGCCGACCTCGGCCTTTCCGGGCACGAAGTCTGTCAGGGGGACGTTTACATTGCGCATCAGTTCCCAGTCGTGCGTTGAGTAGGCATCGCTGAAGTCGAGGCTTGAGATCTCGTCGGTTACACCAATGATCATCGTCTTGATCTCTTCCTCAGCCGGCGCGCAACCAGCTAAGATGACGGCTGCAACGATCAGGAACGATGCAAGAAAAATTAGTTTTTTGCGTTTCACGGAATTCTCCTCCTTGAAGAATATTCGTAGTTTTGGGATCGAAAAAGCATATATCGTGTATCCCCGGTCTTCACCTCCTTCCGATCAACTTAATGGGAAAATTCAAGTGGATAGATACACGTCCTCCATCTCATCCCCAAATATCTCAGTTGACACTCTCTGTGTGTGGTATTCCGATTCTATATATGGTATCACAAAGCGTCAATGATAGTATAAAACAAAAACTCTTCGGCTCTAGGGTTTGCATCTCCTTTCGCCCAAGCATACAATCACCCCATCTCATCCCCCTATGGAGATTCCAATGGACCGCTTTTCTTACGGCAAGACTTTCCTCGTTGGATTCGGTTTTTTCGGCATCAGCATCATCTGGCCCCTCTTTAATAGTCTCATTCCGCCCATGCTCGAGGACCTGGGACTCTCGGCCGTCGTGGTTGGCTTCATCATGACCTGGGACAACATCATCAACATGTTTGTCCAACCCTATGTGGGGAGTCTCTCTGACCGCACACATACACGCTTCGGGCGACGGAAACCATGGATGATGGCCGGCGCGCCGTTGGCCGCCTTGTTTTTCATTCTCGTCCCATTTGTGCGCGAGCAGTTTGTCTTAATCGCATTGATGATCCTCGGCACGAATGTCGGTATGGCCTTATTCCGCGCTCCTACGATCGCCTACTTGGGTGATTTGTTCAGACCTGAGGATCGCAGTAAAGCCAACGGTGTCATCAACCTCATGGGGGGTGTGGCCAGTGCCATCGCGCTCTTCGCCGGAGGGGCGCTCTATAAGCTGGGTGTACCGCTTCCTTTTATTATTGGCTCAGGGGTGATGCTGGTTGCCATCCTCATCGTCCTGATTTGGGTGAAGGAACCAAAGGTTGGCGCAGAGGAGTCAACTAAGCAGGACCAACCGGGATTGTTGGAGAACCTGCGCCAGGTCACCAGTGGTCCTGATAAAAGTGGATTGCTGCTCCTGGGTGCGATTCTCTTTTGGTTCGTAGGCTGGAACGCGATGGAGGCCTTCTTCACCATTTATGCTCGCAATGTGCTCGGGATTGATGTCGGTTCCGGCACCCAAATGCTGACCGCCTTCGCCGGGACGTTTATCATCTTCGCCATTCCCAGCGGTCTGATCGCCACTCGCTTTGGTCGGAAACCGGTCATCCTCACCGGACTGGTGGGGATGTTCTTGGGCTTGGTCGTCGGATTTTTCATCCTTAACCCAACCGTGCTCTTGGTGACATTGGCGATCATGGGCGTCTTCTGGTCGCTGGTGAATATCAACTCGTTACCGATGGTGTACGACCTCGGTAGCGAGAGGAGTATCGGAGCTTATACCGGCCTCTACTATTTCTCCTCCTCAGCCGCCGCCATCACGGGTCCCATCCTCGGCGGTTGGACCATGGATCTGGCGGGTCACAGCGCGATCTGGTTGTTCAGCGCGCTCTTCATCGCCTTGGCAGCTATCGTAATGTCGAGGATAAGACCGAGGGCTAGCCATACGACATAATAATTATGATGGGTTAATGTCATTCTGAGGAGCACTTCGCTTACGCTCAGTATAAACTCCGCGACGAAGAATCTCGTTTTTCGTTGAAACGAATTCTGCAGTTGGAACAACGAGATTCTTCGCCTCCGCTCCGGCTCAGAATGACAATTCATTAGAATTATTATTACGAGGCACAAGGGTAATTAAAGGCTCAGAGACACCTTAGAAAGAATGCGTTTTGAATTAGCGTAGGGGCGGTTCGCGAACCGCACCTACGTGGTCTGGCCTGACAGATCAAGGCCAGATGTAGCACTCTTTAGGGTGCGCATTGATACGTAGGCTAAAGCCTGTGGGTAAACAAAAAAAGGTTCTCCCCATCTGTCATTCCGAGCGAGTACCATGAGCGAGGAATCCCTATGGTGTATCTATCACGAAAGTTTCAACATAGGGATTCCTCGTCGCGTGACTCCTCGGAATGACATTCAACAGAGGTAGGGGCGCACGGTCGAAGATGCAGGGTGATCTTCCCTGCCCGTGAGCCCCTACATGCTCTGCGACCAGGATTGGTGTTTCTGTAATCAAATGTAGCCGCGCTATTTAGGGTGCGCATTGAGACCCAGGCTAAGGCCTGTGGCTACAATGATGACGGTTTGAGTAGCAACCGCGTTACAAAAAAACCCTCCCGTGAGCATCATGTTCGCGGGAGGGTTGATCTTCCCCCTTGCGTTTTAGGGCTCTCGTATCTGGCGGAAGTTCACCATAATGAGATTCTCTTCACAACTGTCCGAGGTATCGATATAAATCACATCAGAAAGCAATCCACCGCTACCGTCATCCAGTTGAATCCACAGGTCTTCCTCGCTGGCGATGGGTTGATCGGCGATATTGAAGAGGTAGGCACCGGGTCCCAGATCGGGCGCGCTACCAGTGAGCGCGTACAGATCAATTTCTTCAAGCCCTTCAAGTTCCCCCATAAGATGGACACCCAAATTGAGGATCGGCGAATTATCGAGATCGAAAACCTGGCCGTACATGCCCATCCAATTGCACCCCTCGTCGTTGACGAAATTCGGCATTCGCGCCGGGCTTCCGACCTGCAGAGCGAAGGGCATCTCAACCGCGACCGGTGTTTCGGTCACATCAGGCGTTTCGGTCGCTATTGGGGTATCTGTAGGCTCAGGCGTCTCACTGGCTAGCGGTGTATTGGTCGGTGTCAACGTCCAGGCTGGAGGCAGGGTCTTAGCCGGTGTGACCGTCGGCGTCGGGGACCCGAGGGTAGGCGGTATAGTGGGTGGGGGATAAGGATTGATCCCCCAATAGGGATTGATGAAGGTAACGATGAAGCCTAAACTCACGATGACTGTGGCCAGTAGGGCCAAAACCGTGAGTAAGTTAAGGATCAGCTTACCCAATTGTCCAGCGCTTATGCCTGGGCGGCTCCCGTATTCATTGTCCATGATGTTCGCCTCCTGAACCCTCGCTAAGGAGCGATGAGGATCTGGACCTCGGCTATCTCACGCTGAGCGACCAGCCAGTCCATTACCGCTTCTTCGCGCAATTGTCTCAAAACATCCGGCGCAAGCGGTCGCTCCCCCCGTTCGATCGTCTGAACGATGTGAAAGCCTAAATCGCTTTCGATGACCTCGCTTAGCTCACCGGATTCTAGGTCGAAAGCAGTTGCTTCGACTTCTGGTACCAACAAGTATCCTGCAGGGAACCAGCCCAAATCACCACCGGCCGGTCGGGAGCTTGTATCGATAGAATAGATGCGTGCAATTTCTGCGAAATCAGCCCCTTCGATCAACTGATCACGCAAACTCTCGGCGAAGTCCTGGGTGGCCACAAGGATGTGGCGAGCATGTACTTGCTCAACCGTCTCACCAACCTGGGCCACGATGTATTCGATCATCAGTGTTGCTAACATCTCTTCAGCCAGAGCGGTTTTAAAACTTTCTAACGAATAACCGTTTACGGCAAGCCAGGTGCCCATCTCCTCGCTTCCTCCTAGTTCGGAAGCCAGTTGTTCCAATCTGTGGTCCACGGAGAGTTCGTCCACCTCCTCGCCGATCGCTCGCGCACCTTGTGCGAGCAGGCGGCGATCGATCAACGCTTGAAGGACCTGGCTCTGGTAGTCTCCTAAGGTTGCAAGGTCAATGCCAGAAGTCGTTTGTGCCGCTTCGAAACGGAGTAGCTCCTCTTCGAAGTCCGCCATCAAGATCGGCTCGCCGTTAACCTGTGCTGCCAGCGGCTCAGGTGAAGGAGAGGGGATGGCAGGGGTGACGCTTGGAGATTGGAGCGTAGGACTGAGTGTAGGTTCGGCTGGACGGCCACAGCCTGCAAGAAATGTGGCAGCGACCAGTAAGCCGGTCAGGGAATGGCAGCGAGTGGTCATGGCCGAGGGCATTATACCTACCGTAGGACCTCACGCAATATATCCCTAGTCATAGGTTGTTTCACTCGATCACTCGGCGAGCCTGGGGAAATCGCATTGATCCAAGCCTCGTTTTGGGTTTCTTGGGTGGGTTAGCTGGGGGAGACCGCTGCATGTTATACGGCATACATGTTTGGGTACTCCCCCATGGTTAACTCACCAAAGTATCATCGGGTTTTGGAAGTAAAAACGAAGACCATCGGACGGCGCTTCGTTTGCGCATAAAAGAACTTAGAAAGATCACCCTCGATGCGACTTTCAAGATCATCCTCGCCCTTGCTGGACACGATATCGCGGATGATATTCCGTGCATGCTCGAATAGCTCTTCTGCATCACGAACGAAGACAAAACCTTTGGATACCAATTGAGGTTCACCCCGCAGGACTTTGCCTGTGGGATCGAAGCTCAAGTGAACCGCCACGAATCCATCACGCGCCAGCGCCTCGCGCTCGCGCATTACACGCGGTCCGATGTCACCAACCCCGCTACCATCGACGAATACGTATCCTCCAGGTACTCGCTGCCCGACCTTCATTTTCCCGTCCTGAAACTCGATCACGGTTCCGTTTTCAACCACGGCGATACGCTCGCCAGGGATACCGATCTCACGTGCGAGCGTTGCATGTTGTTTTAAGTGACGCAATTCGCCGTGGATGGGGATCAGATATTCCGGTCGCACCAGTTGGAGCAGGAACTTCATCTCCTCCTGGCTGGCGTGACCGGAGACATGTACCGGAGCTATGGCCTCGTAAATTACATGCGCACCGCGCTGAAAAAGGCGGTTGATCGTACGGTGGATCATCTCTTCGTTCCCAGGTATGGGATGCGATGAAAGCACGACCGTATCGCCGGGTTGGATTTCGAGGCTGCGGTGTGTACCCGTTGAAAGTCGTCCTAAGATCGAGGAAGGTTCACCTTGCGTGCCGGTGCACATCAGGACCACCTTCGACGGCGGCATCGTCAGTGCCTGGTCGAGAGTGACGATCGATTTTTTGGGCAGATCGATATATCCCAGCTTACCGGCCATCTTGGCGTTCTCGATCATGCTCGTTCCGACGAAAGCCATGACGCGACCGTGGCGGGACACAACCTTTGCCACCTGCTGCATGCGGGAAATCAGGGACGCGAAGGTGCCGATTAAGATTCGGCCTTTGGCGTTTGTAAAGACCTCATCGAGCGCGGGGTCAATCAAGGCTTCGGAGGGAGTCCAACCAGGCTTGTCCGCATTGGTGGAATCCGCCAATAAAGCTAAAACTCCGCGCGCGCCAAACTCGGCCAGCTTACCGAAATCGGTTGGCCAACCATCCACGGGGGTATGATCGAATTTGTAGTCGCCTGAGTGCACGACGAGACCAGCTGGGGTGGTGATGCCTAATCCGACACCATCCGGGATGGAGTGACAGACGTGGAAAAATTCGATCCCGAAAGGTCCGATCTGTACCTGTTCGCCAGCTTGAACGGTATTGATATCGATGTTCTTGAGCATCCCACCACGGCTGAGCTTCACCTCTAGTAAACCACGCGTGAGCCGCGTGGCGTAGATGGGCGCCTCGATCTCTTCGAGCACATGCCGGATGGCGCCCGTATGGTCCTCGTGACCATGGGTGATCACGATACCCCGCACCTTATCACGTTTATCGAGTAAGTAGCGAAAATCGGGGATGATGTAATCGATCCCCAACATATCGTTTTCTGGGAACATGATGCCAGTGTCGACGATGAGGATATTCTCGCCGTACTCGATAGACATCATATTCTTGCCAACTTCTCCCAGTCCCCCAAGGGGGACTATTCTTACTTTCTTTTTTGCCATTTAACCTCTTTCCTTCGTTGTTTACATTCGGAGGGGTCCCCTTATGTATCAAAGCCCCGTCGGGCGTGGCGCCAGGCGGGGCGTGGGACCTGTCGTGCCATAACTGTTGCTTAATTCAGGCGGGAGACATCGATCGCCTGAGGGCCTCTGACCATAGTGTATTTAATGAAGAAAGCCACTTGATCCCCTTCCAAGAGCAAAGGGGGACCCTCGTCGGCGATGTCTGTGTAATGGACGAAGACGCCTTCCCCGTCCTCGGCGTCGATGTAGCCATACCCTTTGGAACCATCAAACCAGCGCACTACGCCGGTTGATCGCTTTGCCACGATACTCCTCCGGCAACAACCGGTGGATTCTAACACCTGTGTTTGGAAGCGTCAATTTGTCTTATCCATAAGGTCGGAACACCGGTTGATACAAGTCGAGAGGCTCACGCAGGATGATATTCCAAGGATGTAGGGGTGACCGTTCGACAAGAACACGACGAAGCCGACCGGTCGCTCCGATTTACGGATGCCTCTAAGGATACCTCCCCG
>DUEZ01000090.1 GCA_011174825.1 Anaerolineae bacterium
GGACAGGGTGAGGGGAGCTTGTCGAAGGTGGATACCACCGTCACCGCTGCCACTTAGCTGGAAAATAGAGGGAAGCGTGCCATCTCATTTAGATTGAGAATGTGAGGTAGCTATTCTTCTCATAACCTCAGATTGTCCTCCGAGACACTCCCTTTCTGGATGAAGGTACGCCTCCTTCGTTACACATACAAAGTCGCACAACAGAGGTTCAGCTTCACCCAACTGAGGGGGTGCTATAATCGGTGCGACATGGAGATTTATCAACGAGTAGCGGATTTTATCTCTCGTGAACGGCTACTTGAACCTGGTCAACAGCTCATTGTTGGCGTCTCGGGTGGCCCCGATAGTTTATGCTTACTCGATTGCCTTTACCGATTGGGATATCAAGTCTTGGTAGCACACCTCGATCACCAATTGAGACCTGACAGCACCGAGGAAGCACGATTTGTTCAACAAGTCGCCCAATCCTATGGTCTAGAGTCACTCGTCGGGCGTGCGGATATCGTGGGTTCAAGCGGTTCCTTGGAAGAAAAGGCCCGATTCACACGCTATCGTTTTCTGGCCCGATCGGCCAAAGAGAGGGGATTCCACCATATCGCGACCGGCCACACTGCTGATGATCAGGTTGAAACGATCCTGATGCATTTCTTGCGCGGTGCCGGACCATCTGGGTTGCGAGGCATGCTCCCCCTCACACGAATGGACGATTGGGTTGGCATTCCGGAAGCCGAGGGTATGATTCTCATCCGTCCCTTATTAGAAATCACACGGGACCAAACCCAAGCTCATTGTGCGGCAATTGGCCTTGAACCAAAGGAGGATATGAGCAACCTCGATATGTCTTTCACACGGAATCGTCTTCGTCATCAATTAATTCCACTACTTGAAACATATAACCCGGGAATTCGGCGGGTGTTGAGGCGAACGGGAAAGGTCATGGCAGGAGAAGCCGAGCTGGTAGCCCATTTGGTCACTGACCGCTGGGCGTCAATCATTCATTCCCGCGGTGAGAGCGTTTTAGCTCTAGATGTCCCTCTCTTCTTGGAACAACCGGTCGCGCTACAGCGCGCACTGCTGCGGGAGGTTATTGCCAGACTTCGACCATCCCTACGCGACATTGGTTTCGAGATTATTGAGGATGCGATTAAATTCATCGCTAAGTCAAAACGAGGAAACCGTCTTACGATTGTTGGCGAACTTGAGATGCTCCACTGTGCTGAAGAAGTGCTACTTCAAGATCCTGGGGCTTCAATTGAATTTCAACATTACCCACAGCTACTTTCCGTTAAGGAAGAGACGATCTCTGTCCCCGGACAGTTTCAATTGGCATATGGATGGACACTTGAGACGGCATCTACCCAACTCGCTTCAACGACGCGAGCCGAATTGATGACTGAGACCTCTGGAAGGGTAGTAGCTTTTGATGAGCGGTCCATCGGTGCGCCGTTGTCACTTCGTCCTTTGGTGCCTGGTGATCGTATCCGTTTATTGGGTATGGAAGGGAGAACCAAGGTCTCTGATCTGCTTGTCAACCATCACATTCCTAAGCCTGCGCGATCTCGCTGGCCCCTCGTGGTCAGTGGGGATCACGTGTTATGGGTGGTAGGTTTGCGGATGTCTCATGATGCACGGATTACAGAGGCAACACAAAAGGTAACCGTTATACGTTTAAAGCGACCTCAAGGGAGCGATAAATGATCCCGAAATATAACCTTTGGCTGGAGAGCAGGGGCGAGGTGCTGCTCTCTGTCTGGCGAGTGAAACTTCTGGAGTCCATCGAGGAGATGGGCTCTATTACCTCAGCAGCCGCAGTAATGGGCGTACCCTACCGAAGAGCATGGCAAAGGTTACGTGAGATGGAAGAACGGTTGGGGGTTCCCTTAGTCACGACAGAGGTCGGGGGGGTGGGTGGAGGAGGGGCAAAACTGACGTCAGAAGCTAAAGATCTAGTTCAGCGATTCCATCGTTTTGCGGGTGGTTTCGAGGATGAGATTCACGAAAGGTTTGAGAACGCATTTGGTGAAGATTGGATCTCTCTTGACAATGAAAACTGAATTCCTGCTAGAAGGGCTTGTATTCCATAGTAAGATGTGACATGGATATCTCGGTTTGACGACGTAAGTAGCGCTTATCGATTTATAACCAGGTTGGGTTCCCCACAATGCGAATCGTTATGTTTAGCAATACATATAAGCCGTCGACGAGCGGCGTGGTTACATCAGTGGCTCTGTTCCGCCAAGGATTAATGAGCACAAATCATGAGGTACATCTGATTGTTCCACATTACGAAGATTTTGTCGATACGGAGCCTTATATCTTTCGATTTCCGGCTCTCGATCTTTCGGATCGTATCGATATATCGCTGGTCCTCCCCTTTCAGCCACTTATTGAACCAACGGTTCGCGGGATCATGCCTGACATCATCCATAGTCAGCATCCTGTCTGGATGGGGGATCTTGCTGTGACATTTGCGCACGAATTAAGGATTCCTCTCGTTTTTACGTTCCATACTCGTTACGATGAATACGCCCAAAGTTACGTCCCTATGTTGGCGGGATTGGCAAGCATGGTTGCTGAGGAGGTTGTGAAACGATATATGAGGCAATGTACACATATCGTCGCACCAACACCTGCGATCCGTGACCTGATCTTGCGTGAGTACTCTGTTGAAAAGCCTGTATCCGTTGTTCCTTCACCAGTCGATCTGGCGCGTTATAAAGATAGAGACTCGAGAAGGATTAGGCGGGAGTTTGGCCTGGATGAGTACGAGTTGCTGCTCTACATAGGAAGAGTGGCAAAGGAAAAGGGTTTGGATTTGTTAGTGAAAGCCTTCGCCAAGGTTATCGCTGAGCGTCCTCAAACCAGATTGTTGCTTGTTGGGGATGGACCTTATCGGCGACCTTTGGAGAGCATAGTTGAGAGGCATGGTCTTTCAAGCAAAATTATCTTCACTGGTATTGTCCCCCATGAAGAGATACCTGATTATGCGGCCGCAGCGGACCTATTTGTTTTTACTTCTGTAACGGATACACAAGGCTTGGTCTTGGTTGAAGCAATGGCCGCTGGCGTTCCTGTCGTGGCTGTTGAGGCCCCAGGTCCCATCGACGTTTTAGCTGAGGGAGGCGGCTTGTTAGTGCCTGCGGAAGATGATGCCTTCGTTCAAGCCGTGCTTACTCTTCTAGAGAACGAAATCCGTCGCAAGGAGATGGGCGAGGAGGCTTTACGCTTGGCACAACGGTACGCCATCTCAGTGGCGACAAATAAAATGCTCGCTGTATATGAGGAAGCCATTTTGGCCGTGTGAGGCGATTGAGAAATTCTGCCTATAGGCGTTAATTTGATGAGGTAGCAATACATAGGGGGAGACCGCACAGGAACTCTACCGAAAAGAAGGGTTTTGAGGAGGCTAGACATGTCACAGGAAATCCTACAACGAGCCATAGAGGACAATGTGAAATTCATGTGCATGCAATTTACCGATGTCACTGGGGCGGTTAAGAGTGTGGACATCCCGATTCAACGGCTGAAGACCGCCATACAGGAAGGCGTTTGGTTTGACGGGTCATCCGTTGAGGGCTTTGCACGAATTCAGGAAAGCGATATGCGTTTAATACCTGATACCGATACCTATGTCGTGCTTCCATGGTCGCAACCAGAACGGCGGAGAGCGAGGGTATTTTGTGACATCTATCAGCCCGACGGAATGCAATTTCCTGGCGATCCTAGGGGAGTGCTAAAACGGACATTGCAAAGGCTGAAGGATCGCGCATGGAGCTACAACGTTGGCCCTGAGCCCGAGTTTTTCCTGTTGCGGAAACATGCGCCTGATTCGATCCATCCGGTTCCACACGATGTCGGAGGATATTTTGATTTCTCAGCTAGTGACGAAGCTCAGCGAGTCCGGACGGAGTTAATGTTGGCCCTTGAAAGTATGGACTTGGAAATTGAGGCGGGTCATCATGAAGTCTCCCGTGGACAGCACGAGATCGATTTTCACTTCGCGGATGCAATGCGCGCTGCCGACAATGTTGTGACGCTAAAATACACAATAAGGGCACTGGCAGCTCAACAAGGCCTTATTGCTACCTTTATGCCTAAACCCATCTTCTGTGTCAACGGCTCAGGTATGCATGTGCACCAGTCGATATTCGATTCTGAGGGTCGAAATATCTTCTTTGATCCTGAAGATGATTATCACCTTTCGAGTACTGCATACGGCTTCATCGCTGGCCAGATGGCGCACGCTCGTGCGTTGGCAGCGATCGTAGCCCCTACAGTCAATTCCTATAAGCGGATCGTCCCGGGTTATGAAGCCCCTGTATATGTTTGTTGGGCGCAAATCAACCGATCAGCCATGATCCGTATTCCGAGTTTTACTCCAGGAAGAGAGAGTTCCACTCGAGCTGAGCTACGTTTCCCTGACCCATCCTGCAATCCCTACTTGGCATTCGCAGTTATGCTTAGCGCAGGTCTGGATGGCATTGATGGAGAATTCTCCTGTCCTCCGCCAGTCAATGAATTAAACATTTTCGAGATGAGTGAAGCGGCACTAGAGGAGCATGGGATTTCACAGTTGCCAGGTTCGCTCGGTGAAGCGCTTGACGAGCTGGATCGCGATCCGGTTATCAAGGACACGCTTGGTCCGGAGGCTTATAAGGCTTTTGTGCGTGCGAAACGTTCAGAATGGGATGAGTATCGTACGCGGGTGATGGATTGGGAGGTCGAATACTATTTGGAAACTGCTTAGATCTTGATGTATATTCGTTGCATATGTAAAAGGTATCCTTCGTTTGGCTGATCGAAGCGTGGGTCACGATCGACGAAAAACGACGAAGCTTAAACTGGAAAATCTACCAGGGCAAGGGAAACCTGGGAGATTTCTTTAACGCTAATCAACCCTAATAGATTTTATAAGTAAAATTTCGTTTACAGCCTCATAATTGGCTGTTGACGTGCCCCTAAATGTAAAGAAATGATGGGTCAAATCTTGCTTGAGATGTCTTCACCATCTGTAGATTTAGCTAAAACTGGATCGGATTGAAATCGGTCTCTTGGTCGAAATGGTCGACACCCTCAATCCGTTTTAGAGCGTTGACGATAACGTAAGTCAACGGTGTGGCAAGCGCTTCGTATGTACTCTTAAACAACCATTGGTGAAGAATGGCGGAGCGGAGAACAGCTCCGGGTATGGTTCCAATGAATGCGATCGAGATAAAGATGATCGAATCAGCTCCTTGACCTACCAGCGTGGATGCGATGGTCCGGGTCCACAGCAAACGACCTTGAGTCGCTACCTTTAATTTTGCCAACACAATAGCGTTAAGAAATTCTCCAACTAAATACGCAAGGAATGAGGCCGTAAGGAGACGCAGCGAATAGCCGAGGATGGCTTGATATGCCTGGGAGGCTTCGTCCGGTCCGAGGTAGACACCTGCGTTCCAGTGAGAATCAGCAGGGAGGATGCCTCCCAGCCATATTGCGCTCACAGCCAATAAATTACACCCAAAGCCGATCCAAATCGCTTGACGCGCTCGCGAGTAACCATAAACCTCGGTGAGCACATCACCGAAGATGTAGGCTATCGGGAATAGAATTACAGCTGCTGGAAGTGTGAAGCCGAGGATAGAAACGAGTTTGACCGCGATGATATTTGAGACGATCAGTGTAGTAACAAAGACCGCCAATATAATTGGATACCAACGGGAACCGCGCATCTAGCCCTTTTCCTCCCGGCGACCATGTTCGGCTTCGACGGTTATATAAATGCCCCCTCGGATGTTAAAACCTCCGATCACCCGACACCAATGGGGATCTAATGCGGCTATGAGATCGTCGAGGATTGTATTGGTCACATGTTCATGAAACACGCCTTCATTGCGATAGGACCAAAGATAGAGCTTGAAAGATTTGGATTCAAGGATTTTCTTGTTGGGGATGTATTCAACTGTGATGTTTGCGAAATCAGGTTGACCAGTGGCTGGGCAAAGGCAAGTGAATTCGTCACTTTCAAGCCTAACGGTGTAGCGTCGATCAGGATGATGATTAGGGAAAGTTTCTAATTCTTTACTCGGCTTAGCATCCTTCCCAAGTAAAGTGAGGCCCTCCAGATCAGCTTCTTTTGTCATTGGGTACCTCCCCTTCAAGCGGCTGCTTGGCGGCTACGTACTTTATCCCATGTGCGACAATAAGCACATTGATCAGGGGCAGTGGTTGGTTGGCCACAGGTGGAGCAATTGACCAATTTCGACTGCGCGATCGTCGATTCTTGGACGAAGAGTCCAAATTTCTTAGCTCGGAGAAAGGAAAGGTAGAATGAAAGTTTCATTCCTGGGCGAACTTCCTCCATTTGGTTTAGCAGTTCTTTGTAATAGATCGACGTAGCACCTTCGGCATAAGGACACTCGTCATAGATATAGTTTATTCCACGGAGAAGAGCGTATGCCGCGGTCTCGCGTTCGTAGAATCGACAGAAGGGTTTGGCTTTACGAACCAGCCCATCGGCTTTCTCCTCCAGTACAGGTCCTTGTCTTGCCAAATAGCCGACAGCCCAATTTATTGTATTACCAAACAGGACTGCGGCCTCATCATCCAAGTTATGGCCCGTGACGAGCACATCATAGCCCCCTTCTCGGGCAACGCGATTCATGATGTGTCGTTTCGTCAGGCCACAAACAGAGCATGGTTTACCCTTACCTCTTTCGGTGAGCTTGCTTGCTTCAGGGATCGTCGCGCCTTCACTCTCGGCTACGTCCACGAGGGTCAATTTCAGGTCGTTCTCAGTCGCGAATTTTTCTGCCATCCGCTGAGATTGAATTGAATAATCGCTGATGCCTAAGTCAATGTAAAGACCCGTGGTTTGATATCCGAGTCGGTGGAGCACATCCCACAATGCTAGTGAATCCTTACCCCCGGAGACCGCTAAGAGGATCCGCGAGTCCTCTTCGAACATCTTATATTTTTCAATGAATCGTTGAGTTTGTTCTGGGATCCACTCGAGAAAATGTGTGCCGCAGAGAGCAAGCTTGTGCTGTCTCATGTTTATTGCAGCTTTCTCACCGCATTTCCTACATCTCATCTCATCACCTTCGAACGACCAAACTAGGTTAAAAACCTCCCCCTGAGATGACCGCGATTAAACGAATATGCTCACCGTCTTTCAATACTTCATCATCGGTGATTAATTCACCGTCTCGCGTTGGGATCACAGATTCGGGCTGTATCCCTACCGTTTTTAAGGCATGTCGAACGGTCATTCCAGGGTTGACTGTGTATTCCTTATCACGTAACGTCAATCGAACGGCCATATTATCCTCGGATCAGGCGCGATTGTACCCAAGCGGGTCAAGCCGCGTCAATGGAGAAGACGCAAATAAGATGGTACAGAAATCACTAAGATCTCTTCTTATCAGGTGTTGTCAATCGCAGCAGAGAAAAAGAAGATTTCTCGGATATGTTACAAGCTTGGAGAATCACCTGCCAGCAGAGGGTGATTTCATGCGCCAATTCAAGGATTTTCGTTTTCTCCTAAAGTTGCTTTAGGAATTCAGGTAGCTGTAGGTAGGCTCAAATCGTGAGAGATATCCGCTTTCTCTTCTTGAAGTCTCATTGAGTTGAATGCCGCGATAGCCACTTCTATCATTTGAGGATCGGGCTCGCGAGTGGTTAGGCGCTGAAGCCATAGATTGGGAAGAACGAGGGGACGTGCCCATGAGAAACGCATCAACTTTCCTGTCAGGCGGATATATTCATATGCCAGTGAGATCAAGACTGGGACCAATAACACACGGCTAGCTAGACGCTGCAGT
Organism: Anaerolineae bacterium; assembly: GCA_011174825.1. Classification (GTDB taxonomy): domain Bacteria; phylum Chloroflexota; class Anaerolineae; order Anaerolineales; family E44-bin32; genus DUEZ01. Next base: position 7,806 of record DUEZ01000090.1, read on the forward strand.
AGCGGTTGGGGTCCTATGGCAGTGAAGATTAAGATTGAAAATGCGATTACGGTTAGTAAAAAAGCTGTCCCACATCTAGGGTGTTCTCGAGGGAACTGTTTGACGGTGTCGACTCCCAGCTCCGCACCTGCTTCGAAAGCACTGATCGTTTTATGTTCAGCGCCGTGATAACCATATACCCGTTTGATGTCGGGTAAAAAACCAATCGCCCAGATATAACCCACCAAGAGGATTAATCGGATCAAACCTTCAAGCAGATTCGACCAAAATGCACCCCAGCGGACGAATCGCTCTACCAGATGTGCCACACCGGCGGGTAATAAGAAGAAGAGGCAGATACCCAAGGTCAGTGAAAGGATGAGAGTGAGGATCATCTGACCTCCCTCAAGCTGCTCATCCTCATCAACCTGCATATTGGCCGAATATGTTAGCGCTCGCATTCCTAGAACAAGCGCATCCCATAGCGTGAGAAAGCCTCGTAGGAAGGGGATCTTCGTAATACGGCTCCGATACATACCGCTTAAAGGTTGTGTTTCGATAACAATGGATTGATCAGGGGATCTGACAGCGACAGCACAAACCTGTGCGCCTCGCATCATCACCCCTTCGATCACAGCTTGCCCACCGTACGCCGCTAGTCTCTCTTTCAACTTTGAACTCCATAGAAATGATCATTCAAGAACTAAATTCAAGCATGAATCGGATATACGTTTCAATACCACGCCTAAAATTCGGCAAATGCATTTTTTCATTTGGTGCGTGTAAATTATCATCGGGTAAACCAAACCCCAACATCAAGCTATCAACGCCAAGCAGGTCTTGAACCAAACCCACAACTGGTACCGTTCCACCCTGACGTTGGAAAACCGGTTTCACGCCCCAGACCGCCTCAAGCGCTCGGCTGGCAGCGTGGACAGCACTTGAATCCCGTTCTACGATCGCTGGCGGACAAGTGGCCATTGCCTCGAGCTCCCACGTGACCGTGGGTGGGGCGTTCGTCCTCAAATATTCTTCCAAGCAGTTTTTGATCCTCTCCGGGTGTTGATCGGGGACCAACCGCATGGAGATTTTCGCCATCGCTTGAGCCGGGAGAACGGTTTTCGACCCTTCTCCAATGAAACCACTTACCATGCCATTAACATCAAGTGTCGGTCGCACCGTTGCCCTTTCTGTTGGCGAGTAACCTTGTTCTCCAAAGAGCATAGCTGCGCCGCTTTGTTCCATCCACCATTCGTCTGGCATGGAAACCATTTCAGCACGCTCGGTTTTAGAGAGTGGACGCACGTGATCATAGAAACCAGGAAGCGTGATACGACCAAGGTCATCACGCATCCCAGCGATCAACTTACACAGGACGATGGCCGGATTATCAACTGCGCCACCGAATGTGCCTGAGTGAAGATCTCCAGCTGCACCCTGAACGCGAATCTCGAAATATGCCAATCCACGAAGGGAAATACTTATTGCGGGCATGTCAGGCGCAAGAATGCTTGAATCGCCGTTCAAACATAGATCACAGGAGAGAAGGTTTTTATTTTCAGTGATAAATGCACCCAGATTCGGAGAGCCAATTTCCTCTTCTCCTTCAATGAGGTATTTTAAATTCACTGGAAGACTAGAGGTGGAGAGTAGGGATTCAACCGCCTTGAGGTGTGCGACGATCTGACCCTTCATATCCGAAGCTCCTCTGGCAAAGAGATTCTCGCCGCGAATCTGGGGTTCGAAGGGTTCACTGATCCACAATTCGAGAGGGTCAGGTGGTTGCACGTCATAATGACCATAGAAAAGGATCGTTGGCGCATCCTTTCCAGCTTTCATCCACTCTCCATAGATCACGGGATGACCCCCGGTAGGCATCACGGCAACAGAATCGAAACCAAAACGCTCAAGTTGCTTTTTGATCCAATTTGCTGCCTTATGCATGTCCTCTTGATGGTCAGGAAGCGTGGATATGGAAGGGACACGCAAGAAGGACAAGAATTCTTCAAGGAAGTCCGCTTGGTGATCCTTTGCATAAGCGAGGGCTGCTTCAAGATCAGGCATCTTCGTCTCCATATGATGGGGTGGTCGCAAATAGGTTTGTCAGAGATAGCTATCGGTGTGATTGTAGGGAAGAAACGATCATCAGCTGCAGCTAGTTCCCTTCGAACTTAATAACCAACAAATCCGGGTGATGAAAGAATTCAGTCGGTTGTCACAGAACTTGTTTATTCTACCATCATTGGAAGTGATGTCATTTCCGCTTTGCTCAGGTTCAGAATGTTAGCTGAATCCATTATAGGGGCGGGGTTACCCCGCCCCCATAATAGAGGCAACCTGAGGGCATACTGTAAGCGCAACTGCTCGGTCACCTTAACAATGTTAGGAAACAAGCTTCCCACGAATTTTAGACTCTCGGGAAGCTGCGTCATCCTTTGTTTATGTCATACCGAGAAGCCCTTCGACTTTACTCGGGACTTTCGGCTCCGCGACAAGCAGTCCCTATGATGAGGCTATTACATTCGTTCTAATTCCTAATTCAAACCTTGATCGTCCGGTAAAAGAACCCTCGAGAAGGTTTTGGGAGCTGGATGGGAAGATCTTGGGCCAAATACGACCGCTATGATTCGAGCCGATATATGTCGAGTCGTAGGTTGAAAAAGAACGATGTTGAATAGAGGGAGGACATAAGGGCTACTGAAATTTGTTATAGATTTCACTATACTAAATATTTAGGTCCCGTTCAATCAAGGTCAAGATGGACCGTCGTTTTGACGTTCCTGCTGATATTGCATATCTGCCGGATTCTGCCCGTATTCGTTCATTTGCGGGGGAACCATATCCGGATGGTCGAAGGTTAAAGTGCTTCCCCGAAATTACGGATTTTAATGCTTTTCCCGACGCAGAAATTTTTATTGAAGATCAAGAAGGTCATGCGGTCGCTAGTAGCAGTGTCATTGGTCTGGTAAACCATAATTCGATGTTTACCTTGCATATCCGTGAGCCGACAAAGGCGAGGAGTTGCACAGCGAAGGTTTCGTTGACATATCATGATGAGGGATTGGTGGATCAAAAGGTGATAGGTTATTCGATCCCTCATGTATCGACTCCGGAGTGAAGGCTCTATGACCAGTCTTGACTCGGTGCTTAGGCATGCGGTAACACCGCCGGCGTTCGACCAGACAAAGCTCAACCGTGAGCGCCTGGTTGATATCATTCACGCCAATATCCCGCGCAAATTGATTGTTGTCGCTACACCAGCCGGCTACGGTAAAACGACCTTGCTGGCCAATTTCAGCGCTCAGACAGAGCTCCCTGTCTGCTGGGTACGTATCACTGAAGCTGATCGTGATGTGATGCGTTTTGCCAATGTATTGGCTACCTCCCTTCAGAGAAGATTCCGCCGCTTGGGGGGGAAATTCGATCTTGACCGGTTATCTGATTCGTCTCCCCAGGCGTTGGCCCGTGCTTTTGCGGATGTCATTGATGCAAATGTAAGCGAGACCTTCGTTATTGCACTTGACGATGTCCATTATATTAATCGCTCGAAGCCCACCACAACGTTTATTGATGCTTTCCTTGAGGTTCTACCGGAACAAGTGACCATTCTTGCTTCAGGTCGCGAGGTGCTCGAAGTCTCATTGGCCAGGCTAATGGCTGAAGGCGGTCTAGCAGGCCTCGGACCGCAGGATATGGCGCTTACAAGAACTGAACTTGCTGAATTGGCCGAGATACAAGCGGGTGTTGAACTTTCAAGTCAGGAGGCCACTCGATTATTAGAAGAAACCCGAGGATGGATTACAGGAGTGGTGCTCTCAGGAAAGCTTACTGGCAGTGGGTTGAGTGCTCTTGTTCAAGATCCGCGACCGATGGTTTATGAATACCTTGCTTCGGTAGTGCTGAATCGCCAACCAGATGATCTGCGTCGCTTCATGCTCGACTCCTGTGTCTTCCCGGTAATGACTGCTGAGGGATGCGATTACGTTTTGCGGCAGGATCAAAGTATCCGATTCTTACGCCGCTTAGTCCGCGGTGGTATGTTCGTAATGGCTACGGATGAGACTCCTAGAACGTATGAGTATCATCCTCAATTCCGTCAATTTCTGCTCGAATTACTTAAGAGCGCCGATCGTAGAAGGTATAGGCGGCTCCTTGTGAGAGCAGCCAATTATCTCGCTGATCATGGATCTCCAGAATATGCAGTCGATTTGTATTCTGAGGCGGGCGCATACTCACGTGCAGCCACTCTGGCTGAGAGACGTGCTGAGGAGATGCATCTTAGCGGAAGGTGGATAACTTTAGAATCCTGGGCTCACCGACTTGAGGAAAGCAAAGCAGTTGCGCCTAAAGTATTCCTCTATTTAGCGGCGAGCTACACTGAGCAAGGGGATCTCGAGGCAGCCGACTCGTCGTTGCAGCGTAGCCGTGAGATGCTAAATCCGAGAGCGACAAAATCGATCCAAGCTTATGCTGAAATCTTGCGAGGCCATATCGCATATCGTCGTGGTCAATATGATGAGGTCCTAAAGGCAGCTGATGATGCTGAACGAGTGCTAGGTTCTCGTGGAAGTCGCCAACGCAAATCAAATTGCCACCGGTTGAGGGCGTTAGCGACACTAGGAAAAGGTGACCTACATTCAGCTGAGACATATGCAGAAAAGGCGTTTAATCTCCTCAATCAAACAGATCTGAAGAGTGCACAAGCGTATGCCTTGGTTGATTTATCGAATATCCAACTCGATCTAGGCAAAGCGGCTGAGGCTCACGCTACTTCTTTAAAAGCCCACGGGATACTCTTAGAGGTAGGTGGACCCATCAAGCTTGCCGTTTCCTTCAATAACTTGGCGTACGATGCCCATCTCCAGGGCAGGTATGAGGAGGCTCTGGAGTTGTATAACGAGGGACTGAAGTATGCCAGGCAAGCTGCTAGTCCAGCGCGTGAAGCCAATATCCTCTTTAGCCAGGCGGATCTTTTCGCCGATCTTGATCTGGCTTTACAAGCAGCCGAACTTTATGGACAGGGCTTAAACATAGCTGCACGGTTGGACAACCTCAGCCTAACCCGTTATGGCTGTATTCAGACAAGCATATTGCACCGACGGCGAGGGGGAATTGTGCTCGCCCATGAATGGTTGGGGCGCGCAATGGAACTAGAAAAGAGATCCGTCGCCCCACCTGCTGTAACGATCCAAATGTGTGCCTTGGAGGCAATGGCCAAACCTGAGCAAGCCCGCAATACACTCTCGAGTCTATTGCGGAAAGAAAAAAGACTCGATGCGTCTGAAAAAACTCTGGCACTCTACTTCGCGGCACGAGCGGCGCTTGAGGCTGGTGACCTTGATGATGCACAGGCTGGCTTAGAGCAAACCCTCGACTGGAGTGGGGGAAACGGCACGGAGCAATTCGTAGCCGGGGAATTAACCTTCGACTCGGATTTTCGAGAATTTTCTAGGCTCAGGCTCAGCAGTCACCCTGTGCTCTCTGTGATTTTCCGACGGATCGAGACCATGCGTGGGATTGCCCAACTATATCAGGAGACACCGGAGGATGCGGACGCCGCGGTTCAAGTCGCCTTGTTTGCGCTCGGCGAGGGCAGTGTCCATTGTCAAGAAAGACGTCTGTCAGATCTTAAACCTCTCGCCAGGGAGGTGCTTTTCCATTTAGCGGATCATCAACGTGTAGAGCGCGATAGTTTGCTGGAAACCTTTTGGCCGCACCATCCACCAGGCCGTCAAGTCGCAAATTTGCACACCACTGTCTATAACCTTCGACGTGAACTTGGTCGGGAGGTCATACTCCACGAAGGTCCGGTTTACTGTCTCAATCCCGAGCTACCCATCGAGTATGATGTTATCCGATTTGAACGTGCGGCCTCGATCGCGGAAGGATTACCGCCAGGAGACCCGCGCAAGATGTTCGCTTTAACCGAAGCCATAAATTCTTATGGTGGTCCATTTCTGGCCGAATTTGCGTCTGATTGGATCGTGGAACGTCGCCGCGATCTCGAGATGCGTTACCTCGACCTCCTGGCGCAACATGCCCAAGAAGCTCTGGTGCGCGATCAGCCTTTACGTGCGGTAAATACGCTCCGTCAAGCCCTACAAATTGATCCCTATCGAGATGATACGAATTTATATTTCCTCGAAGCCTTAGGTCGTCTTGGAAGGCGAAGTGAAGTTGTTTCGCATTACCAACGGTATATTCGCTTGTTGGCCGATGAGCTTGGCCTTGACCCACCTGAGCCCGTGAGGGAGCTGTACGCGCGATTAATCGACTGAGATCCTCCTTCGCAATACTTCTCCGGGGCGGGTGTAGAGAATGGCTAGATCGAAAATTTAGTGCCTGCTCATCGGGGAGAATCATGATTTCAGGAAAATATCTAGATAGTTCGAGGTGAGCAGAATTTCATTGAGAATCTATTGAGACTTATTCTGTATCCTAAAGACGAGAGGGAAGTAAGTAAAGGAGGTTGCCATGGTCAGCACCCGCTGCCCTAGAGATGGTGCACTAATAGATTAACGATACCGTGCATCATTTGGCAACATAAATTTTGAAACACGCCTGGCAGCGAGGCGCATTGCCTGCTGCCTTTTTTGTTTGATAACTGGTGGAAATCTGCTGCAAGGAGAAATAGACATGAGTATGGAAATCCTCAATAAACTCGTAGCAAGGTCCATTATCGACCCAGGTGTAGTCCAGGCTTTTTCTACTGGACGGATTGGAGAGGTGATCTCCGAACTCGATTTCTCTGCGGAATTATGTGACCGTCTTTCGCATATAGAAGCAGAGTCATGGGCGGAATATGCCGTACTTGCCTATCGTTACGTGAAGGCTGCCGAAGAGCGTGAGGTTCGTATCCAGTTGCCCTCCCCGCTCGAAGGTTTGTTGCCTGATCAAAAGCGAGCTGAGGACGAACAAGCGGCATGATCCCTATCACAAGAGAAGAGCGCCAGTGGTTCTTACGGAGCTTGGCGCAGGGCCTGATCGACTATCTCGGGGTCCAAGAACCACCGGTGCCGGTCGAGGACCTTCTCAAGAATCCGCCGCCGTTGTATGACTCTGACTTCGGTGTAGTAGATATGTATTCCAATCTATGGGATGCTACATTTGCACGTCCACCTAGTCAGAGAGGTAGTATCTTTGTGCGTATCGATCTCGATCCAGAAGAACGACGATTTGCTCTTGCACGGGAAACATTGAGTGCGCTCATCACGAGTAAGCAAGGTCGTGCGATGGGTCTCTTCGATCTCTTGCTGCCACACCTAAGGGAATCAGCAGAGTACTTTGCTAGTCATTTGCTTGCCCCGGCAACGATGCTGAAGGCCTACCACGAGCAAGGAGGACGTGCACGTGGTATCTCAAAGACCTTCGCTATTCCTCCTTTTGTCGCCTTGCAGCGCTGGGAAGATTTCCACGCTATTGATCAAACAAGTTGAATCCTAGATCACACCCAAGGATAAGCCGGCTCTAAAGCCGGCTTATTTCCCTTACCCTGCATTCGATCCCCTGCTCTATACGAACCTGGCACCTTCCTTGCACCACATGACGGAAACATAGACAGCATGTATAATCTCACATTTGAGGCTAGCGGCACTTGAAGGGAAATGAGGTAAGATCCCAAACTCGCCGATATCTAACCAATCGGCTTTGGCGCGTCTGGGTGTTTCGTTTGTTCCTGTTGATCATCTTGATGATCATCGTTGCTTTAGGGTGGGCTGGGATACGGATGAGGACGCAACTCGATCCGACACCACTTGATCCCACGTTACTAGCCCTAGCAACTGCTCTTCAATATACGCCTACCGCCAGCATCAGTCCCACTACAGCGCCCCCCTCAGCTACCTTCACCGTTGCACCTACACGTAATTCATCTCTTGGCACATTGGTCTACGCCGCTCGAAATGATGGGTACTCTCACATCTGGGCATATACGCCGGGTGATTCATCTCCCGTCCAACTCACCAACGGTGAATGGGATGACAGGAATCCTGTCGTAAGTCCCGATGGTAAATACATAGCCTTCTCTTCAAACCGTCATGGAGCTTGGGATTTATACATTTTAGAACTGAGGACAGGGGGATTAAGACGTTTAACCGATACGTTAGCATTTGAAGGACATCCTACTTGGTCTCACGATGGCCTTTGGTTAGCTTGTGAAGTCTATTTCGAAGGCAATTTTAATATTTGGATCATCCCTGTTAGTGGAGGTCCATCACCAATTCAATTAACAAGCCACCCCGCAATAGACCTCTCCCCATCCTGGGATCATTCGGGAGACGGTCGGCGTATCGCCTTTGTCTCGTACCGAGATGGAGATCCGGATATCTTTATCGCCGATTTAGATAACCCAGATAATCGTTTCTATAACCTTACAAGAACTCCCGAAATTGCCGAGAGGAATCCGGCCTTCAGCCCAGATGGCTCCCGTGTCGCATACTCCATAAACTCACACGGTCTCGATTTGATCCTTGTCCAAGATCTCAATGACCTATCCAAACCACCTGATACCGTCAGCCAAGCACGATCTGTCGCATGGTCACCTGATGGGCAATTCATTGCGACAGTACTCTCAAACTCAATTGAAACCCTTCTTCAAGTGAACGCTTTGGGCGACCAAGGGACGCATGCGATCGGATATCCTCCAATAAGTAGAATCCAAAGTCTTTATTGGACTGAGCATGGCCTTCCTGGTGAAGTGTATGTACGAGAGTCGAACAACGCCTCTTCCACGCCTCTTTTTATCATCAATGCCATTCCCGAGGATTCAGGACGGCTGTCGTTGGTCGAGCTTTCCGATATCGATGCGCCCATTCCTGCTCTCTCGGATGCAGTCGATGAAGCGTTCAGTGCCCTTCGTATAAGAGCGGTAGCAGAACTGGGATGGGATTTTCTTGGAAACTTAGAAAATGCATTCGTCGGCATCAATGATCCTCTCCCTCCTGGCTATGCACATAACGATTGGCTCTATACGGGGCGCGCCTTCGCATTCCAACAGACCGCAGTACAGGCTGGTTGGGTAGAGCTTGTTCGCGAGGATTATGGTGGCCAAACATATTGGCGCGTTTTTGTGCGCACCGCGATCCAGGATGGTTCACAAGGAGAACCTCTGCGCTCCTTACCTTGGGATTTCAGCACAAGGCACACAGTCGATCCCCACGCATATGACCAAGGGGGCTCCCTGCGTGAAAATATCCCAGGAGGCTATTATGTCGACTTTACTCAATTAGCAGCGGATTATGGTTTTGACCGTCTGCCAGCATTAACTGATTGGCGGACATTCTATCCGAGTGCTCGGTTCAACGAATTTGTGCGGACCGATGGCCTGGATTGGACATCAGCGATGCTTGAGCTCTATCCAGCATCAGCCATTGTGACACCTACACCTTTTCAAACACCAACACCAACACCGACTCGTACACCAAGGCCAACAGCCACGCCGTGGTGGTGGCGATGGCGGACGCCTACGCCCAGCTCGCCATGAGAACCGTCACTATCTACACTGCTGCGAGATTATTGATCAGTGGTTTTCTACTTGCCGCTTGTGGAGTTGTTGGTGCTGAGGCACCGCAGGATGAAATATCCATCGTTGAAACCCCGACTGTAGAGCTAATCTATGCTGACAGTGATGAATTAGCCCTGATGGAAAGAGGGGATTCCGTAAACATTGCTGCAACGCCTATCTCAGTGGAACTCCCTACACCCATTCCTGTCCCCACCTCTGACTGGAGACCACCTCCTTATCCTGCACCATGGGCGATCCGTCCTGAGGATCATTTTTACTTCGATAGGCCAATTCCCTCGGGAGAAGTGAACTGGCCAAACCCGAGGTACCGTTACGGAAGCACTTTATTTGGAGAGGAGAATATCCATACTGGCGTTGACTTGGGTGCTGAGCGTGGCACCTCGGTGCTAGCAGCTGGGCCAGGTGAGGTGGTATGGACCGGTTATGGGCTTTATCGGGGAATTTACGATGAGACCGACCCCTACGGTCTTGCCGTAGCCATCAGTCATGATTATGGCTACCACGGTATTCAATTGCACACTGTATATGCTCATATGCAATCCATTCTTGTTTGGGAGGGACAGAGGGTTGAAACAGGTGAGATTATCGGGACTGTAGGCGATACCGGTCACGCCTCAGGGCCTCATTTACATTTCGAGATCAGGTTAGGGGATAACCGATATTGGAGCACCCTCAATCCCGAACTCTGGATCACACCACCCATTGGTTGGGGTGTGTTAGCAGGGCGGGTGGAAGATACCTTCGGCAATTTACTTAAAGAATACCTTGTGCAGATCTTCTCAATCGAGAGCGGCGAACGTTGGGATGTATGGACCTATGCAGAAGGAACCATCCATGCGGATGATTTCTATAGGGAAAATTTCGTGATCAGTGATTTACCCGCTGGCCCATACGAAATCCGGATCGATTTCGCTGGTCGATCCTTCTCTACTCAACTCTACCTTTACCCAGGTCAAACGAATTTCATCGTCTTTCGTGGGCGCAGTGGATTTAATGTAGAACCCACTCCAACGCCTGTAGATCTCACCAAACCTCCCGATCTATAATCTATTCAATGAGTGCACGAAAAAAATTACCCTCGAATAATAGGGAGGGGTAAATTCGCTGGCGTGTACCACGCCCACACCTCCATATATTCCGATCATCCTCTCGCAGTTGACCTTTTTTCAGTAGAGTTATTAAATATCAGCATGAAACGCAGCCAACTCCTAGGTCGTACTCTACGTGAAACCCCACTGGTGCCTGATCCATGGACGGAGCTTGCACTCCGCGCGGCTCTCATTCGTTTTATAAACGGCCAGGTTGTTTTCCTTCCATTAGGGGAAAGAGCCATCGCTCGCCTGAAGATTTTATTAGGATCCACCCATTCGCCTGCTCAAGAAATCCGATTGGGACCGGGTTTGGTTGATGAAGGATGGTTAGAATTCCTTCATGATGAGATCCAATCCTACCGCCAATTACCAATAACATTATTCACACGACGAACGGTGAAATCAATCGAACCTGCTAAGGGCTTAGCTCGACCACCCTGGCGAAGAGCTATGCAATGGTTGTGGATGAGCACCACTGAAGAAGACCTCAGGAACTATCAAGGCCAGTGGATAAAAGGCGTAGAAGCCGCGTGGAGTGAGATTGGTTTAGCACCTCGATGGTCGGAGTGGAGGCTTAATGAGTTTGGGTGGTCGTATGTGCATGAAAGTGGACCCAATGAGATGCTTTCTTGCACAACTTGCAGCTATATTGGAAGGTCAGAGGCAGCACAGTTCAGGCGTCAGTCAGGTGTAGAAGAGAATCTCACAGAGATGACACCCATTGCCACACCCGGGGCCGATACAATCCAGGCGTTAGCAGAAATGCTTTCGATACCAGAGGCAAAGACCCTGAAAGCTTTATTCCTAACGGGGGATGAGGAGCAATTGGTCTTAATTGTCATCCGTGGGGATTTGGATGTCAGCTTGCCTAAGATTTCGGATGTGACAGGTATTCGATCTCTTCGTGCGGCCAGTGAGGAGATCATCCGTTCCGGAGGTGCGGAACCCGGCTATGCCAGCCCAATTGGACTAGAGGTAAAGACATCCATGGAGGATGAAGGACTTTTGGTCATCGGTGATTTCTCCATCGAGCATGGGGTGAATTTCGTTGCCGGAGCAAACAAGCCAGGTTTTCATATGCGTGGTGTTAATTACCCGCGCGACTATGTGGTCACATTGATTGCGGATGTCGCTCTTGCCAAGGAGGGCGATGGTTGTCCGACGTGTGGTGAAGCGCTCATGGCAACTCGGGGGATATTCTTGGGAGGGTGGCAACGGCTAAAGGCATCCATCCGGTATACAAGTGATGAGGGGCTTGATCGATATACACAGATCGGTCTAGGCACGCTCTTCTTAGAGCCCATACTCTCAGCACTACTTGCTGAGCACAAGGACGATCAGGGAATGATATGGCCATCTCGGTTAGCACCCTTTGATGTTTACCTTGTCGAGCTGAAATGTCCGCAGGAAGCGGAAAAGGTTGCACGAGAAGTAGAGGCCACTGGTTTGAGTGTGCTCCATGATGATCGAAAGGTCTCTCCCGGGGTGAAATTCACCGACGCTGATTTAATCGGTCTTCCGATAAGGCTTACGGTTAGTCGGCGAAGTTTGGAGCAGGGTGGGGTAGAATGTGCTGTGAGGGGGAAAAGCGTTCAGCAAATCATCCCACTTGAAGGTGTTGGCGAGACAATTCTAGCAGTATTTAGCTCAGTTATGTAAAGTAATCTTGACATCCATCTTTCGCGTGTGCTATCCTTCCTTCCACGGTTAGTTGGTGGAGGATGGATGATTCGCGAACGGGTTGGTGACAATGTCTATATCTTTACGAGTGAGTTGTATGCTCAGGTAAATGCTGGGGCAATCGTGGGCCCGGATTGGTCGGTTTTAATCGATACCCTGGCTTATCCCGAGGAAGCCCGTGAAATCCGTGATTTCCTTGAAAATCGGTTGAATAGCCCCATTCGATATATCATCAACACTCATCATCACGCGGATCACACTCTGGGCACTTGTTGGTTTTCAGACGCGATTGTCATAAGTCATTCTCTCTGCCGTCGGTTGCTTGAAACCAAAGGTCGCGAGGCATTGAGCGAGGCTCAACGACTAAATCGTGAATTGTTGGACGTTCAAGTTATCTCTCCCGACATCAATTACAGCGAAGGTGGGATCAGCCTGAGGGTGGGGAAGCGAACTTTGAAGTTGGTTTACCTTCCTGGGCACAGCGAGGATGGGATAGGTGTTTTGCTGGTTGAGGATCGGGTTTTATTCTCAGGCGACATCATGATGCCCTTACCATATGTGGTCGATGGGGATTTCGACGTTATGATTGAAAATCTCAAACGAATACCTCAAATGAACCTCGAGAATCTTGTCCAAGGTCATGGAGAGGTCATTTTAAGGGGCGAGGTGGAATCCGCAGTAAATGATAATTTGGATTATCTAGCTACGATCCATCGCCATGTAAAAAAAGCCGCTCGTCGACGGGATCCAGAAGGTTACCTCGCTCAGATCGATGTGGAATCGTGTGGTAAAAGCCGTATTTTATTAAATGGCTTAGCTGAGGAATTACATGTGCGTAATCTGTACGCGCTCTTGGATCGCATGCGGTAGGTAATATTTCTGTGGGAAATGTGTGGTCCTGACCTGAGTAAGTGGAGCAGTATGCATTAAAATACCCTGACCACCAATACCGATGTCCCAGTTGAAGTTCTAGGCCATTGACCCGCTCCGATGCTTGTGGCATAATCGGGCCAATCTATTAACTTCATCGGCGATGATAGAGACGAGTACACCCGAAGAAGCTTGTCAGCGAACCTGGGTGGGTGTGAGCCGGGTCAGGTAATCGGGCGGAAAATCACTCTGGAGCTGCGAACTGAAAGTGTGAACTACGAGTAAGGGAGCCGGCTTCGCCCACCGTTATCAAGGGCGCGGGTATAAGCCAAGCATTTTGGTCGTACCCGACAGAGAGCTTGCCGTAAGGCAGGTAACAGGGTGGTACCGCGGGAGCGCCTTCGACTCTCGTCCCTGTATGGGACGAGGGTTATTTCGTTAATACGGAGAAGTTAAAAGAAAAAATGAGGATTGAGTTAATTGTCCTCCTTGCGTGAAGCCTTTTATTTGAACCATGAAGTGTGAACAGGAGTGAGTGGTGTGACCGAGTTACTCTATCAGCATGACGCATATATCAAAGCATTCGATGCCGTTGTTACTGATGTCGGAGAAGATGCTGTGGCTTTGAACTCGACGGCCTTTTTCCCTGCTGGTGGAGGCCAGCCCTGTGATCACGGCACTCTACTATCTGCTGATTCTACATGGTCAATTTTGAATGTACGGAAGCTAGGAGGCGATGTCTGGCATCATTTGGCAGGTGATCTGCCGACCGTCGGTAACCAGGTAAAGGGTGAGATCGATTGGGAGAGACGCTATCAGCTGATGCGTACACATACCGCAATGCATATCCTCTGTGGGGTCATATGGCGTGACTATAGCGCCAGCGTAACGGGTGGACAGATGCAGCCCTTACGCGGTCGGATGGATTTTGAGTTCGAAACAATGCGAAAGGAGCTCGTTCAGGAGATTGAAGAGAAGATCAATGTGGAAGTTCAAGCCTCGAGAGTAGTAAAGGTACATTTTCTTCCTCGAGAGGAAGCGTTCAAGATCCCTGATCTAATTCGGACCAAGATCAACCTGCTTCCACCATCTATCGAAGTTGTGCGTGTGGTTGAGATCGAGGGGCTTGATTTACAAGCGGACGGTGGAACTCATGTGGCGAACACAGAAGAGGTAGGAGAGATCAGGATCGTTGATTACAAGAGTAAAGGCGCCATCAATAAACGATTGGTGGTTGAGCTTGATGCATGAGGTGAATGATGTTCAAACCTGTGCCTAGTAAAACGGATTTTATTGCACTGGAACACGAGATCCTCAAATTCTGGGAGGACACCCAAGCCTTTGAGAAGCTGAAAGAATTACGGGTGGATGGACCTATATGGTCCTTTATCGATGGCCCGATAACAGCCAACAATCCCATGGGTATTCATCATGGTTGGGGTCGAACTTATAAGGACCTTTATCATCGGTTTAAGGCCATGCAGGGATTTCAAACTCGTTATCAGAATGGTTTCGATTGTCAAGGTCTTTGGGTAGAGGTCAATGTTGAGCGCGATATGGGGTTTAAATCCAAACGTGATATCGAGGATTATGGCTTAGCTAAATTCGTGATTCTCTGTAAACAAAGAGTCCTGAAATATGCTGCCATCCAAACCGAACAGAGCATCCGGTTGGGGTATTGGATGGATTGGGATGATCTTCAGCTTTTACGGTTGCTTCACGACGAAATTGAGAAAGATCCAGCGAAGCTGATCACCGTTGATGGAGCAGAGGGTCCTGTCCGCGGTACGATCGAGCAGATCGTCGGTCAATTAGGCATGCCTGAGCTTGGAGGCTCCTATTACACCTTCTCCGATGAGAACAACTACACAATATGGGGGGTGCTCAAGTCCTGCCATGAGCGTGGGTGGGTCTACAAAGGCACCGATGTGATGCCTTGGTGCGCCCGTTGTGGGACCGGTCTCAGTCAACATGAAATTGTCACCGAGGGCTATCAAGAGATAACGCATCCAAGCATCACTCTGCGGTTTCCACTCGTTGACCGTCCCAATGAGAGTTTGCTTATTTGGACAACGACTCCCTGGACGCTGACAAGTAACGTAGCAGCGGCGGTCGGCCCAGATTTGGAATACGTCAAGGTGCGTCAGGGGGAGGAGATCCTCTACCTAAGTCGTGGTACGGTGCACATGCTCAAAGGTCCCTATGAAGTTGAAGCGCAGCTCAAGGGAGCTGATATGGAAGGCTGGAAGTATGAAGGACCCTTTGACGAGCTGCCAGCTCAAGTGAGGAGTGGTGCCGTAGGCAAGCATTGTGTGATCCTTTGGGACGATGTTGGCGAGGAGGAGGGCACAGGTATTGTACACATCGCTCCAGGGTGCGGTGCGGAGGACTTCGAACTAAGCAAGGAATATGAATTGGCGGTAATCGCACCTCTCACCGAAGATGGTGTTTTTATCCACGGATTCGATTGGTTAACCGGTATGAGCGTGAACGACGTAGCCCAACCGATCTTCGCTAACCTAACGGAGAAAGGGTTGACCTATAAGCTGGAGGACTATACCCATCGCTATCCTGTATGCTGGCGTTGTCGCGAGGAGCTCGTATTTCGGCTCGTTGATGAGTGGTTCATTTCCATGGGTGAGAACCTAGGAAAACCCTATGAAGAGGTAACGGAGGAGGAGAAATCCCAAAATCTTCGCTACCAAATCATGGAGGTGGTGATCAACGAAACCAATTGGTATCCGTCCTTTGGTTTAGAGCGGGAATTAGATTGGTTGCGTAACATGGACGATTGGATGATCTCCAAGAAGCGCTATTGGGGACTCGCCTTACCAATTTGGGAATGTTCACGCTGTGGTCACTTTGAGATCTTCGGGAGTATGCAGGAGCTGCACGAACGAGCCGTAGCGGGGTGGGATTCGTTTGATGGTCACACACCACATCGACCTTTTATTGATGCGGTTCAGATCGAATGCAGCCAATGTGGTGAGCATGTGAGACGAATTCCGGATGTAGGAAATCCTTGGCTTGATGCGGGGATTGTAGGGATGAGCACACTGCGCTACAACACAGATCGAGAGTATTGGAAGGAATGGTTCCCGGCAGATTGGATTAGCGAAAGCTTTCCTGGGCAATTCCGTAATTGGTTCTATAGTCTCCTGACGATGAGTACGATCCTCGAACGGCGAGCGCCCTTCAAACATGTTTTTACTTATGGAACTCTTCTAGCTGAGGATGGCAGGGAGATGCATAAATCCTGGGGGAATGCGATCGAATTCAACGAAGCCGCAGACAAAATGGGCGTCGATGTCATGCGTTGGCTTTATTGCGATCACAAACCGGAGAAAGATTTACTTTTCGGTTACCATCGAGCTGATGAGGTCCGACGGCATTTCCTACTTCCACTATGGAACATTTACTCCTTCTTTGTTACCTATGCAAACATTGACGGGTGGGTACCTGATGGAACGAAGCCATTAACCTATAGCCTGCTGGATCGGTGGATCCTGTCAAGATTGAACGAGGCAGTTGCAGAAGTTACGCTCCAGCTTGAGTCCTATGAACCCAATATTGCAACGACTGAGGTGGCACGTTTTCTGGATCATTTGGGCAATTGGTATTTACGACGCAGTCGGCGTCGGTTTTGGGCGAAAGCAGGTGCCAGTGAAGCATCTGATGCTGATAAACATGCCGCTTACACGACTCTGTACCACGTACTGGTTGTGATTTCTAGGCTTCTTGCCCCATTTGTACCCTTCATTACCGAGGAGATGTACCAAAACCTGGTGCGCAATCTCGATCCTCAGGTTCATGAGAGTATTCATCATTGCAAGTGGCCGGAGGTCGACCCAAAGATTTTGGATCCTGAATTAACCGAAGAGATGGCATTAGTTATGCGCCTTGTTTCGTTAGGTCACGCAGCCCGCAACAAGGCGAACCGAAAGCTTCGACAACCGCTCAAGGAAGCAGCGTTTGTGGTGGGCACGGTAAAAGAACGTGAAATCGTGGACCGATATGCTGACTTGATCAGTGATGAACTCAATGTCAAGGAGGTGCGCCTCTTAGACACGGCTGTGGAAGTCGTCGATTACCAGCTGAAACCCTTGCCGAAACAGTTGGGGCAAAAGTATGGGTCACGCTTCCCTGGCTTGAGAGATGCGATACTCGAAGTAGAGCCCCAAACGGCAGCCGCGAGGTTGCAAATGGGAGAATCCATTACGGTTGAGTCGGATGGCGAATCGTTTCACATTCTTCCAGAGGAAATCGAGATCAGAATGGATGCCCATGAAGGATTTTCAGCTGCGTCCGAGGGTTTGTACTTGGCCGCATTGGTGACAGAGTTAACACCTGAGCTTGAGCTGGAGGGTTTAGCGCGTGAGTTTGTCCGTAGGGCACAAGAATTACGCAAGGCAGCCGATCTCGAAGTCGATGAACGGATTGACCTCTTTTATAACGCCACCGACCGCCTCTCTGAAGCTGTTATCCACCATCGCGAATACATCGTAGGTGAGACGCTAGCGCTTAGATTGGAAGAGGTCGATCAACCTGCTGGCCAAATCTCATCAAAGCATGCCTTCGATGGGGAGGAGCTGGAGATCGCGCTGCAAAGATCTGCAACATAATCAAACCCTTTGCATGAACCAGATGCTGACCTTCACAGAAACTGGATCGATTGACACTTTATCACTCTCCAGCAGAATGTTTTATATGCTGTGGAACGTCGACTCGTGCCCAAGGTAAAGTAAAGAATCAGATTACTTGAGCATCTAGCGGTTCCCCACAAGCTGATCGCTCGTAGGAAGTTTCACCAGTTATGTGATTTGTGATCAGAACCTCTCTAATGCTCTTCGTGCAGTCTAAATCAGAAATAGCCTCGCAGAGGCGCGTTTTGATTTACAGATCGTAAGTGCACGGAAAAACCACCCTCGAGGAATGGGGATGGATATACGAGGGGCTGCGGGCGGAGCCCGCACCCTCTCGTATACCGGTCCTCTTCTCGCGGTTGACCTTCTTTCAATGGCGTCATATAGAACGATTAAATGTTTCACTTCGCACTCTTGAAACGATAAGGTACAATCTGTTGGCGCGTGACGATTGTCAAGTGGCCTAATGGAGGAATTTTTGTCGAAAGTACGTGATTATTTCGTGTTGCTGGGTATAGCGGGTTTGGTAATCGCTTCAGATCAGTGGGTGAAGTACCTCGTACGTACCCATCTGGAAAGGGGCGAAGCTTGGTCGCCCTTCGAATGGTTGTTACCCTATGTTCGCATCATCCATTGGACCAATAAAGGAGCAGCATTCGGCCTCTTCCAATCCGGTGGCTTGATTTTTACCATAATAGCCATTCTTGTGTCCGTGGCTATTATTTATTACTATCCTCGTGTACCTTCCTCGCAGGTTGCGTTGCGTTTTGCCCTTGCGCTTCAATTAGGGGGAGCGTTAGGGAATCTCACCGACAGACTGGTCCATGGTATTGTTACGGACTTCATCTCCGTGGGATCGTTTCCAGTATTTAATATTGCAGATGCAAGCATTTCCATAGGTTCCGCTATTCTCATTGCGACGATGTGGATTGAGGAGCGGCGTTTAAGGAGCGAATCTGTTGAAGATCTCACGCCGGGAGGGGGGGATGAAGATGAAGCCACAGAAGGGGAGAGCCTTGCTGGGTGAAGGAACAAAGGCTTCGATTTGAGACCTCATCACTGGGTGGTAGACTTGATGTGACCCTTGTCACACAAGTTCCTGACTTCTCCCGTAGTCGACTACAACAACTTATACGCTCAGGTTATGTCAAGGTTAATGGCGAGGTCGTTGTCAAGCCGGGTTTTCGTCTGGATGGGGGCGAGTCGGTGGAGGTTATCATCCCACCGCCGATCCCATCGACCCTAAAAGCGGAATCAATCCCTCTAGATATCGTTTTCGAGAATGAAGATATCATGTTGGTCAACAAACCAGCCGGTATGGTCGTCCACCCCTCTGCGGGCCATGCTTCAGGTACATTAGTCCATGCGGCATTAGCCCATGCACCAGATATCATGGGAGTGGGGGGCGAGAAACGCCCTGGTGTGGTCCATCGGCTGGACAAGGATACCTCGGGATTGATCTTGTTAGCCAAGAATGACACTACCCATAACGATCTTCAGGCTCAATTCAAGAAGCGCGAGGTAGGCAAGGTATATCTAGCACTCGTCGACGGACAACCACCAACGCCTGCGGGGAGAATTGAAGCGCCTATAGGACGGGATCCTGGGCATAGAAAAAAGATGAAGGTCCTCCCACCCGGAAAGGGACGAGAGGCGATATCAATATTCCATACGCGCGAATCTTTTTCGCGCCACACACTTTTGGAAGTAAATCCCGAGACTGGGCGTACCCACCAGATTCGAGTTCATCTTGCATTCCTTGGTTGCCCTGTAGTGGGAGATCGAGACTATGGTCTGAGAAAGCCAACATTGCCGGTTGATAGGATGTTTCTTCACGCAACGGCTTTGACATTCACCCTACCTGGGGATGATCAAGCGCAGAGATTTGAAACGCCACTACCATCTGAATTGGAGATGGTTCTTGATCAGCTGAGAAAATCATAAAAGAGGGGAACATGGAATGGATTGATCTGCGTTCAGACACCGTAACACTGCCTACACCTGAGATGCGCCAGGCGATGGCTTATGCTGAGCTGGGGGACGACGTATTCGGTGAAGATCCCACAGTAAATCGTCTTGAGACACAGATGGCTGAACGTCTTGGGAAACAAGCAGGCTTGTTCGTTCCGTCGGGAACCATGGGGAACTTGACTGCGTTGTTAACGCATTGTGGCAGAGGAGATGAGGTCATCCTAGGGGATCTTTCGCATACCTTCCTCTTTGAAGCAGGTGGTATGTCAGCTCTCGGTGGTATCCACCCCTTTACTATTCCCAACCAATCGGATGGGACACTCCGGTTTAATGATATCGAATCAGCGATAAGAGCTGACAACCCCCATTTTCCGATCAGTCGGCTGATCTGCCTCGAAAATACTCATAACCGATGTGGAGGCGTTCCAATAACCTCTGAATACACCCGCAAAGTTGGCGATCTTGCTCGTCGATACTCACTCAAACTGCATATCGATGGTGCTCGCATCTTCAATGCTGCCGTTGCTCTCAATGTTCCTGCAGCTGAACTCGCTGCACCTGCGGACTCAGTTATGATTTGTCTATCGAAAGCCCTCTGCGCACCTGTGGGCTCGGTTGTCTGCGGTGACAGCGATTTCATCCAGCGGGCGCGTCGGGTGCGTAAGCAATTAGGTGGGGGGATGCGTCAAGCAGGCGTGATAGCTGCGGCAGGTATTGTAGCACTGGAGAATATGGTTGATCGTTTGGCTGAAGACCATAAGCGAGCTGGGATATTAGCAGAACGCCTTCGAGAGATACCTGGATTGATCTTAGAGGCGGAAAGACCACCGACGAATATGGTATATGTACAATTCGCTGAGGATGCTCCCATAAGTGCTCCTGAGCTAGCGCAGATGTGCTCAGAGAAGGGGATCAAGCTTAGCGCGTTAGGACCTCGTCGAATGCGATTGGTGGTTCATTTCTGGATCGACGATCAAGCCATTGACAAAGTAGTGAGGGCTTTTGAACAAGGCCTTAAATTAGATTGAAGTTCAACTGAAGTTTCCACCTTGAATTAATGATTTAGCTCAGTGTAAGATGGAACCATTGAGAGGTTGTTGATGGATTGCGTTCCATACAGAACAAGATGTCGTAAATTCACCCAGCAAGCCGGATGGATTCTCGTACTGGCATTCATCTGGTTTCTCTTTCCTGTCGCTGGTTATTCACAAGGGGAGGTGGGGTTTTTTGAAATCCGTGATGTCAAGATTAGTGATTTTCCCCAGGTAGAGTTGCAGGTCGCCGTAAGAGATTCATCCGGTCAATCGATTGACGTTCTCACTGGAACCGATTTTCGGGTCATGGAAGACGGAGTGGAACTGCCGATCGTGTCGATTGAACCGCGGGATGCGGGCGTACGGGTGGCATTTGTTATTGATACAGGAGACGGCGTGCTCCACACTGGTGTCAGCTTGTCAAAGGTATATGAGCAGGCAAAGGAATATATTCAAACTTATGTTACGGGTCGACCATGGATGATTGCTGGCCTGGATGAGGTTGCAATCATCGTTCAAGAAGGTGAGGACTCCAACCTCTTATCGCCCATGGGAGACGACCCTCTCGCGGTAAATGATGCCCTCACAGCGTATACGCCACCATCGGACATTAATTTTTCCCGTGCACCGGAGTATGGCTTCTTCACAAAAGCAGCTCTGGAGTTCGCATTGGACGAACTTCTCTATTCACCCGGCGATGAAAACAAACCGAGGGCCTTGGTACTTTTCACGCCAGGAGCGCGAGCTGATCTCGCTGAAGTTGCAGAACGCGCGATCAACTCAGGTGTCCCTATTCATGTTGTCATGGCCAGACCAGAAGAGATCCAATATTGGGATGAAGCGTTACGCCCTTTGGCAGGTGTCACAGGTGGAGAATTCATCGCGCTCTATGAAGCGGGTGGGTTAGAACCCCTTTTTGAATCGATCGCAGCGCAAAAGGGAGAATACATTGTAACGTACAGGTCAGCTTCCGCTTCGAGGCAGATGAGGCAAATCACCCTTGAGCTGCATCGTGATGGGCAAATTTACGATGCGCATAGCCAATATACGGTAGAGATTGATGCCCCACAGGTCGAGATCACATTTCCTCATGCAGGAGATGTGTTCAGCCGAGAAGGATTAGAAGGACATGAGTCTGCTGCAGAAGCTGACCCGACTTTCATTGTAGTTGAAGCACAGGTGACATGGAAAGAAGCGTATTCGAGACGGTTAGGACAAGCAAGGCTTTTAGCGGACGGTATCACTGTCAGCCAATCTCAGGTGGATAAGGGACGAACGAAGCTAACTTGGGACATTCGGTCTTATCATGAAGAGGGTCAGGTGCCGATAGAGTTGAAGGTACAGGTAGAAGACGAGTTTGGTCTGCAAGGGACCTCTCCGCCAATTACGATTGCAATCGAATATGTCCCTCCACCTCCTACTGGGTTCAAACCCTCGGAATCGATCCTCATATACGTTTCTTTAGGTTTCGCTGTGGTCGCGGTAGGGCTTGGCGTTTATCTCATTCTCAACCGTTCACGCGTCATGCCTGTACTCCAACAGGCAGGGGAAAACCTCGTCGACTTTGTAGAGAGAGTCACAGGTAGGAGGACGGCGATGGTAGCCCGGGCCTACCTGGTCCCATTGGAAGGGTTCGACAGGCTTCCATCCAAACCCTACGCGATTTATGGAACCACAGCTATTGGACGCTCTCGTCGTCATGCGGATCTGCTCTTCCATATCGGTGATGAGGATAGTGCCATCAGTAGGCTCCACTGTACTATCCTGGATGAGGATGATCACTTCGCTATACGTGATGAGGATAGCACGAACGGAACGCTCGTTAATGATGAAAAGCTAGTGCCCTTAGAATCCTTGATGCTTCAAGATGGTGATGTCATTGATATTGCACCTCTTGAAAGGGGAGGACTCCGCTTTCTATTTCAACTCGTGGGTCTTGATGGAGTGCTCCCCGAGATAGAGGATGACGTTCGTCGTACAAAACCACGCCGGAAAAATAATTGAGGTTCGTTCTCATGACTGCACAGGAAAGTGCCCATGAGCGAACATGAGGATGCTATGTGTGGGTTTGTGGATAACGCCCACACCTCTTCCGTCGCCCTTTATTCCTGCTGGTGATTGCTTTTTTTCAATGTGCTCATCTTATCAGATCTAACTAAGCTTAATTTGGAGTGATCTTGGTACTTTATCGACTTTCTGATGTCAAGCCCGGGTACCCTATCGGTCAGTTTAATGTACTTGAGGTTTACCCTGAGGGACGTGGCGGTATGGCACGTGTTGTCAGAGCTGCGCATAAAGCAGAGAGGGACTCCGAGGTGGCGCTGAAGATCAGCCGGGTTGGTGGTCCAAATCAACAGTTCTTCTTTGCTGCTATCCAAAAGGAAGTCGAAATCCTACAAAAACTTGACCATCAAGGTGTAGTGAGGCTTGAGCGAGTTTCTGGAGGGAAGAACCCATTTAAGGAAAGAGCCGTCGAGATCGAAGGCAGTCCTTGGTTTTTTGGGATGGAGTGTCTTAGGGGTGGATCTCTGGAGGGGTATATCCGTACACTGGGTCCGTTGGGGCTTGACGAATCGGCTGCGATCTGCCATCGGTTAGGGATCACCCTCGCGTACATCCACAAACAGGGTTTTGCCCATAATGATGTGAAGCCTGATAATGTCCTTTTTCGAAGCCCATTGAAAGTGGGTGGAAGTTTTGACCCTGTGCTCATCGATTTCGGTGTAGCAGCCAAACTCATCAAGCATCAGCTTGATGGTTCTGTAGTTTACATGGCGCCAGAAAGATTGCAGGAAGCACGTGATCCGAGCCCTCCAGAGGTTGTACAACAATATGACCCAGCTAAAGCTGATGTTTGGAGCATGGGTATCCTGTTCTATCGATTAATTGTCGGTCGGGAACCATTTCTGGGTGTCACAGATCGGAGCATTACCTCCGCAATCCTACGGGCGATGCCCGTACCTTTATCGCAAGACCGACGAGATATTCCCGCAGAACTCGATGAATACATCATAGATGGTTGTCTTTCGAAAGATCCGGATTTACGGGTTTCGATCGAGCAATTCAACCGGGTAATTAAATATTACGCTGGCGACCGTCGCGTGCGAAGGGTGCCGAAGAAGAGAAAACGTTTCTCTTGGCTTCCTTAGCTCTATTTGAGTGAGACGGGTTCAGGTTTGTCGATGAAAGCTACTTCGCGAGGTTCAAGAAACGCAATTCAACATGCTGTCCTTTCACACATCGGTGCTTCACCGCGTCGAGTACTCCTGGAAGATCGTTGTCTAGCGGAGACATTAACCACGGCAGGTGGATTGGAGATGACCTTAGCTGTGGTGGCGGATGGAATTGGCGGCGAGAATGCGGGTGAGCGCGCGGCCGAGGTGACGGTCAACGCGATTATCGACTACTGTCAACGTTCAAGCCATCAAGACGTCCCACAGATGTTGGAGGAGGCGCTTAAAACGGCAAACGAGCGCGTTTTTGCCGATGCCAGGCGTAGTCTACGGAAAAGGAATATGGGTTCAACCGCGGCCGTCGCTGCCATTGTTGAGGACCGGCTGTATATGGCCAACGTTGGTGACAGCCGTGTTTATCTTGTTCGAGGCGGGAAGGCTTTGCCACTTACGGTTGATCACACTTGGGAGTACGAGACCCTTCGGTCCGGGAAGTTGACCCCTGAAGAAATCGCTCGACATCCTCGCAAGGACGAAATCGTTCGCTCGATTGGATACGATGCTGATATCGATGTGGATCTTGGCGTTTGGATCAATGGTGGACAAGAATCGGAGTCCGCTGCGTATTCAGCTCAGGGAATGCAACTGGAGCCAGGGGATAGAGTCATTGTATGTTCAGATGGATTAACCAAAACGCGTCATGACCTTCCTTCCGCGCATTATGTCGAGCAGCGCGAATTGGTCAGCCTGACCAAGGGGCGCTCGCCAGAGCAAGCTGTCGAGCTGTTGGTGAAACGGGCGCTAGAGCGGGAGGCCGATGATAATGTTTCAGTTGTGATCCTCCGGGTTCCAGGGGGTATAGAGGTTCCACGGACACTTCTGCCAGTCATCGGTGTTGCATCAATCGCTGTACTCCTTTTCATTGTAGGGGTATGGCTTTTACCCAAATTTCAATTGTCAAGTGCGGATCAAGGGGTATCGCCGACCATCCCTCCGCTGCCTTCTGGCGTTGCGTTCGTGTCCAATCTAGAGGGGAGGGCGGAGGCTCTCAGCCCGGGGGGGGGAAGGCAGGACTTAAAGGTGGAGGACCTCATCGCTTCTGGGAAGGGTGTCTACGTCACCATCCACGAGGGAGAATCATACGCCAGGTTGGGCTTAGCAGATGGGAGTATCCTCTATCTTGGACCCAGCACGCAAATCGAAATCCGCACCATTGCTGAGGAAACCTCCAGGCCCGAGACGGTACTTCAACTCATGACTGGCATTATCTTATTGGATCGAAGGAGTGATTCGGCGACCTCGACCGTTGTTCGATCGCCTTCAGGAGCTGTCGCAAAAATAGCATCTGGTGTCATGGGCGTGATCACCTCGTCAGGCGAACAGCGATTGGATGTGGATTGTTTTGAGGGTCGATGTGAAGTCTTTCATGAGGCTTATGGTGGAGACGGAATCCGATTGGAATCGGGTCAGCATCTCTGGGTGAATCCAGTAGGAGATATAAGTCCCACGGATACGACCCGCAATCACCTCTATTCTTTTGGCGAGTTTTGCGGTGGATTGATTTTAACCCCGACAGTGGCTGCGACGGCTTCCACGCTGTTTGCCCAGGAGATCACACCAACCCGAACGCCGTTGGGACCTCTGTTTGTGCCACCAACCGCTATCCCGACGACTCCGCCCCCGACTCGTACACGGACACCCATACCTACACCAACCCATACTTTTACCCGTACTCCGACGATAACACCGACGAGGACGTTGACCAGAACACCAACGAGGACACCTATCCCAACGGATACATCTGAGCCGACAGTGATACCAACAGAGTAATTGGTGTAGCTACTAATGATTGTTAGTTATCGTATTGGTTGGGCTATAACAAGCGGAAATTTTGGAGGGTCCGCTGTTCAAATTAATGTTGTTTTAGTCATTGAATTGTTGATTCCGATTGTCTTACCCAAGGTTGACAAAGGATGTCAGCACATCGTTCAAGAGTAGCCTACGCCTTAGAACAGAGCCCCGGAACTGTCTCACCCGAAGCTCCTCAGCAGGACAGGGTACAGGTTGAGGAGATACGAACCAGAGGTGGGTTGGACCTCATTCTTGCAGTCGTCGTGGATGGTGACGGACATCCTAAAGCCGGCGATGCAGCTGAAATCATTACACAAAAGCTGTTTTCAGGGATTTCTCAATCCGTTGATCGGGATCTCAATGCCCTGCTTCGTAATCAGTTGGAGGAGGGAGCTCAATCCTTATTCAGGGCTAACAGAATGGGGGAGGGGATCGGAGAGGTTGGCGTCACCGTACTTGCCATACATCGCGGTCGTCTATTTTTCTCTCACAGCGGTCACACCATGGCTGTTCTTGTCAGAGAGGGAGAGACGACTCAAATGACAAGATCAGGGGAGCGCCTGCTTGGCAACTCCGAAACGCCGCAAATACAAACTGGTGATCCGCGCGGGATCGCGCTTCAAGCAGGGGACCGTGTGGTGCTTGCCTCGGATGGTCTAACCCGTATTAGCCCAGAAGATGGCTCCCCCTTCGTTGGGAGGGACAAGATTGCAACTTATGTCCAGGGCAGCACGCCGATAGATGCGGCACGCCACTTAATCAGCCTTGCATTAGGACGTGATGTTGATGACAACGTATCAGTGATTGTGATACAGGTTCGTGGTGAGAGGATGAGAATACGCCCCGTGACCGCCTTGATCGCGCTCGCTTTAATAATCACCCTTGGAGTGTTGGGCATATCTCGACTGCGAATTCAGAGTACGCTACCTCTTGTGGATTATGGCTATGCTGTATTGGTTCAAGGATCAGCCGGATTGATGAACGAGGAGGGAACGAGAATAGTGGAGACGGTGGGGTATTTAGCTACAATCCCAGCTGATTCATGGATCGTCTCGCATGAAAATATTCGACTTGTTTTGGAGACTACATTCGAGGGGATAAACAATCTTTCTGGGACGTCCCTTTATCTCGATCGTGACGCTCAGATTCAATTGAGATCACTTGATCCACATAAGGATTCATCGCGTGAGGATGAGCTCGAGAGTGAGACCATGACGATTGTTAATCTAATATCCGGGAGGATAATGTTTGTCAGAGGCGAGGGAGATCGTGAGCTACGTATTACATGGAATGGAATCACTGCGGTGCTTATAGGTGAAGGCGTTGGCGCTCTGGGGGTTTGGGACAATGGAGAAAAACTGGGTATAGATTGTCTTCAAGGGCGATGTAAAAGCATTGTGGTTAATGGAGTATCCACGATGTTGGCAAGTGGTCAACGTTGCTTACTCATGAATGGTAATGAAACGAGTGTAGAGGATCTCTCTGGTGACTCGTTTCATGAGTGGAACGCTCTTTGTGGGCAATGTCTGATTAAACAATAACATTGTGTGCGATTTGAAGTTAGCCATTCTCTGTTTGTATGATTTAAAGCAGCGATGATGTACATCCAAAGTATATGGACAGGATGAAGGATCAATACCCAGTTTTTCTTGACGAAGATAACATCCTCTCTTCCGAGGAGATCTTTCGTCCCATGCCACCCAATAGAAGGGGTGAGTTTATCGCTTGGTCTTGTGCAATTGTTATTGGGCTCGTCAGTGGCGCCGTATTCTGGCAGAGTAGACACATCTCATCCTTGGCGATCTTTCTTCTGATTTTCTTTTTCGTGTCCGCAGTTTTAATCTCTTTTGGCAATTGGATGGAGTCGCATACCCTTATAACGCTCTCGCCGAAGCAAGTGGTTTATCAAAGTCCTGTGCGTAAGGTTACCCTTGAGTTAGAAGATATCGATGAATTATGGGTTTCATATGCAGGTCGCGGCTGGCGGGTCGCGATTCGTGGAGCGGGAGGATTCTTTACCTACCGCACCGCTGCCCATTTGGGTGGTCGGTTTGATCAGGTTGTATCCATTGGAATTGAACAAGGGGAGCGTTTGGCCGGTTTTATAAGGAGCATGGCTCAACTATCATCCCCAGTTCTCGAGAGCGACGCTTGGATGTGTCGTAGGTGGTCGTGAACCATGTGCTATCTCCCAATGAGGAGGTTGTGTATGTGAGGGTACATTGCAATATGAGATGTCCAACCCTCACCCCGACCCTCTCCCTGAAAGGGAGAGGGTGAAAATCCTCTCTCCCCTTTGGGGATAGGGAAAGTGTGAGAGAAGGTTCTCAGAACAGATGTCCAACCCTCACCCTGACCCTCTCTCCCTAAAAGGGAATGGGTTAAAATCCCCTCTCCCCTTTGGGGAGAGGGAAAGTGTGAGGGGAGGTGACCATACGGGATATATCTTTGTAGCTTGTGTTGTTCCTTAGATTGGATCAAATCGAATAAATTTCTGTATTATTGTATCTTTTATGAATCCGATTTTCGTAGTAGATATTTAAGATTTCTTAGGTTCATCATGGCAAAGGGGGAAATAGAATGGAAAAGAAGATACTCCATCGTATTCATCCTAAA
>DUEZ01000091.1 GCA_011174825.1 Anaerolineae bacterium
GTCGAATCGTTGTCTCGCTCATCGGTCTCGTCTGGAATCTGGCGACCTTCCTCGTCGTTCCTGTGCTGGTCGTCGAAGAGACCGGACCTTTCGAGGCCGTAAAACGAAGCGCGCAGCTTCTCAAGAAAACCTGGGGTGAGCAGATCGTCGGGAATTTGAGCATCGGCATGTTCTTTGGCGCCCTGACGATCGCGGTGATACTTCTAATCGTTGGGCCCTCTATCTATCTCATGATCGCCCTAGATAACCCTGCTTTATTAATCGTGATGGGCTTTCTGCTTGTGGTTGTGCTGGTTCTGATCGGTCTGGTCAGTTCGACACTGAGCGGGATCTATGCCGCTGCTGTATATCGCTTCGCGGCCGAGGGCGAGACGGGCGGGTACTTTCAACCGGAGTTGGTGCAGAACGCCTTTCGGAGGAAGTAACCTTCTTTCATACAAAGTACCAAAAATAAAATGGGTTCTGAGTCTCACTTCTCAGAACCCTTGCCCATTACCACCAGAATTATGATCCGGCTGCTTATTTTTAATTTAAATTCACCGATTCAATGCAGAACTCCCCAGTCACAAAAGCATTAACCATCAGACTATAGATATATGGCTCTTATTCATTTGATTCAGCTGGTTCTTCAAGCTGGTATATGGTCACCTCAGCTTGGTAATTACCGGTTGGTAAATAACCGTGAAGCCATTGGTGATAATCGACCTCGAACATCGCAACTTCCTTCATCTTAAACAAAGAAGTGCTCTGAAGGCCCATGATCTCAGCTAGATTGAACCACGATCCTTTCCCCATGGTGTCAATCCTGCCCGGCCAAACCACACATGTGACACCATTTTCGATAAGGTATTCGTCAACTTCACCTACTTGTATTCGCTTAGCAGCAATTGGGTCGATCAATCCTGCCATATCCGTAATTGGTCTCTGACTAAAGTAGCGAACTGCACCCAAATCGTATGCTGCACAAAGTTCGTCTGGTGAGAAATACTCACTAACAAAGTGAGCAGCTTTTTTTCGCACATTTTGCATGTGTTGAATATTAGCTTGGTATACACCACTCCAATAAAGCGTATTCGATGTGGCGATGAAAATCGTGCCAATACTTAACCAAATTAAAAGACGCCGGCGGCCGCCAATGGATAAAAACCCATTGACCAACAATAACCAAAGGACAATGTGATTCAACGCTCCATACCGGCTGGCTGTGCCTGGGATGGGAAAAATTATGGCATATCCTGCATTTTGTAAGATTGTCCAAACCAAAAGGACGAACATTGGTTGGTGTGCCTGTTTCTGAAGCCAATGTGACCATTTTCGAATTGGAGGCACGCGTTTAATGGATGAAATGACTAATGGAAGTATCACGCCTACCAATCCTACAACAGCCCAAAGGGATAAGGTGTAGCCGGACATGCCAGCCACAGTACTTATATCGATCTGTGGGGATGGAAATGCCATACCGCCTAGGCTGAACTCTAGAAAATAGATCATCCACATAGCAACGTAGGTCAGGGGAGGGAATCGACCAACTATATTTATTAATTCATTTCTATCCATCATCCAAGATTTGCCAACCGTGAAGGTCAACGTTTTGCTGATCACGCTAGATGGAAGAAAGTACCCTGAGCGCCACTTTAGATAAACAAACCATGGCGCACAAACCACAACACAAACTGCTGCTGTAACCAAGATACCCTTTTGGATAGTCTTATGCCGGATTAAGTCAACACACCCAATAGCAATTGCCAACGCTAGTCCATCAGGACGGGTTAAGATGAGCATTCCAAGCACAATACCTAGTAGGACCCATCGTTCAGCTTTGTAGACCAATAACGCTAAAATACCTAGTGCTAAGAACAGCATGGTCTCCATCCCACTGAGTGCAAACCAAAGCATGTTTCCTGAGAGTGTTATCAAAAAAGCAGCGGCAAGGCCTAACGTCGAGCCCCAGATGGAATTCAGCAGAAGGAATAATGCGATACCAACAATGATGAGTGATCCAATTCCCAACACTTTTGCTACTACATGAATAGGCAATCCCAATAAATAGCCACTAGCAAGCATTAATACCCATAATAAGCTTGTACTACCCACTCCCTTTTCGCTCGCATAATTGAACATTAATTGTCCATGCTCTACCAGGTTTTGAGCGTAGACAAAATGAATATAGGTATCATCCATCGGAAGAAGCGGGGAGTAGGACCACTGGAATGCGACAGATGCAAGAAGGATCGTGGTAATGATAAGTATTGGAAAGATCCAAATTGGTAAAGCGTGGAAGCGTGATTTGAAAGATGATACACGCATTTATAACCTTCTATATGTAAATCAGTTATCGTTTAGCTATATTCGGATGAAACGAGTTCTCGATAGAATAAAGAAAGCCCAACCTCAAGCGAAATCGGGCTTCGTTGTTTCGATGAAAGTGCCTGGCTCCCCTCAACGCCGAGGCCATTACTCACCATAAGAAGACGGGGATAGGAATTGTGTGTATACATCGTATTACAGAACCTGCTGAGGCTCAAGGCTGTATCAAATCATGCAGCGTCGATTTCTGAGAGATATATATTTTTCAGCATTGACCCATTTATTCTCAGGATTAAAGTCACCGGAATTCGACATGATCTGAAGATGTAATTGGATAAGTCACTATGGCCAAATCAGGATTTCAGTGAGCACGCATTCACTAACTTTCCCCTCGATCTTCAACATATAATCTTCGGACAATGGTTCACTCATGATGATATTAAATGCTGCGTTTCCCTCAATTTTTCCTCGATGATCACTCTCTCTGAAATCAGAGCTCGTAAGAGAAAAAGTGGTAGAGCCTTCCATCGAGCCATTGACAGATACGATGAGAGTTTCAAACGGCGCGAATCCTTCTGCAACATAGTAGAAGGTAGGCACCCACGCACCTTGTACAGGTTCAATTGAAACCCACGCACAGCTTTCCGATGAGTAGCTGACATCAAGAGCAGCATATAGTTCCTCTAAGAAAGTTTCGGCATAGGACCGAAATTCAGCTTCCAAACCCAAAGCTAAAGCACGCTCCAGGTCGGCTACAGCTGTCTGCAATTCGTTGAGTTCATAGTAGATGATCCCCCGAAAGTAGTACGCATTAGCGTTGTCAGGAGCTAGTTGAATGACTCTGTCGAAATCCAGTATTGCATCCCTGTACTCATCCGAGATGGCTAGGCAAAGGCCACGCTTGTAGAAAGCCTCTGTATGCTGGTTGTTGAATTTAATCGCTTGATCGTAATCTGAGAGAGCAGCACTGAAATCACCCTGATCAAAATAGAGATTTCCCCGATGGAAATAGGCTTCTGAGGCTTGGGGATCGATTTCAAGAACTTTTCCAAAGTCAATTAAGGCATGATCTGTCTCGTCTATCCAGGCATAAAGTATCCCGCGTGCAAGAATGGCATCAATACATTCATTATCGATCTCGATGGCTTTTGCATACTCCGTAATCGCATCTTTATATTCACCTTGATCCCAATAAACATTTCCGCGATTGAAGAACGCATCCGCGATCCCAGGGTCCAAAGAAATGACTTTTTCATAATCAGCTAAGGCTCGATCCGGTTCTCCCATAGCTCTAAAGGAAATTCCGCGATTAATGAGAGCGTTAACGTATTCGGGATCAATTTTCAATACCTGATCGTAGTCCGCAAGGGCATGGTCAATGTCTCCAAGAGTTTGATAGATAACCCCACGCACCGTGTACGCGTGGACATCATGTGGATCAAGAGTGACAGAGCGATCACAGTCTGCTATAGCCTGCTCCAAGTCACCGATATTCCAGAGCGTAATCGCGCGGTTAACATAGAAACTGGCTTCGTCGTGCTCTAGGGAGATTGCTTTATCGAAATCTGTGTTTGATTTTTCGAATTCCCCTAAGCTTTGATAGACTATCCCTCGGCCATTGTATCCATATCCATCCCCTGGATCGATGGAGAGAGCCTCGTCTAGATCAGAAAGAGCTCGATTAAGATCACCTTGGATGATGTAGGCTAGTCCCCGTGATCGATAAGCTTCAGAAAGATGGGAATCGAGCTCAATGGCTTTATTAAAATCATCGATGGCGAACTCAAGGCGGTCATCCTTTTCATGTGTGGTTCCACAAATCCCTTGATACACTTCTCTATTCGTAACAAGTTGCAAATAGGCTTCTCCGCGACGTAAGAACGCTTCCACATGATTAATATCGCTGCGTATCACCTGGGTAAAATCCGATATCGCGAGCTCGTAATTGCCTGTTTCTGAATGCAGGAGTCCTCTATGAAGATACGCTTCGGTTTTCTGCGAGTCGATGGAGATAGCAGAGTCTAGGTCGGTTAAAGCCTTATCCCCCTCGCCTAATGTCCGGTAAGCAATCCCTCTCTGTAGAAAGGCTTCAGCGTTCTGTGGGTCGAGGGAGATCGTGGATCCTAGGTCGGAAACAGCGTTTTCCAGATCACCTTGAGCAAGGAAAGCAATCCCTCGCTGGAAATATGCTTCACTATTACCCTGATCCCGATCGATGGCTTGACTGAATTGTTCTATTGCCAAATCCGTATTACCTTCTTTTTGATACTTCATCCCCTGAGCGATGAGTTCGTCTGCTGTAGGTCCGCAAGCGGTCAGTAGAATGAGAAGGAATAATGGGCTGAGCCGTACAAGGCGCTTAATCATGGATTTACCTCCTTATTCATGCAAAACTGCCGGTTTCGAGACGTCATCTTTGCGCAGCACAAAGCTGTAATAAACACGGTCCCCAAACCTGGGCGTTCCTGTCGCTAGCCCCGCGCCATTCATCCCGGCGAATTCACAAAAAATCCTTCGAAACCACCGCGGTATATATTGGTTGATCAGCTTGCACTTCCTTTCGTAATCCAATGTCAAAGCCCTAACCACATTTGGAGTGATATCCTCTTCGCCGACAAGCCGCAGCCCCGAAGCCACGAGCTGTGACCTCCATATATGGATTTGTCCATAACGATGCATGTCTGTGTAAAGGAAATACCCGTTGGGCTTTAGTACATGGGCAATGTCTCTGAATGTGCGTTCTTTATTTCTCCATAACCCTGAAGCTTCCACACTGATTACTACATCAAAAGAAGCATTCTCAAACGGCAGATTGTCGGCGTCACATTGACGGAAGGATAACCCCTCGATTGAATGTCGTTGGTTAGAGAAATTTACTGAACTGGCGGTTATATCTATACCAATATAGGACTTTGGCTTGAATTGTTTTGCGATGTAGGCAGCCCCGCCCCCTCTACCTGATCCCAACTCCAACGCGTCAACTCCAATCCAGCTTATGGCGCTCGCGACGTGATGATAGAGCTGGATGCAATAGCGATGCTCCTCATCCTCACTCGAAAGATCGATCCTTCCATCATGTGGATTTAGAAACGCGTAACCTAAATTCATAAACGGCATTTGGAATCCACCATCAAGCTTAGAGATGAGCTCATACCAATTGCGACCGATCCAAAGTTTGACCTCAAATGGAAAGAGATCCATGAACTTGTCATAAACATGGACTGCCTGACCCTTAGCCATAGGTAGACTCCCCTAGCCTGTATCTCTGGATTCCATCTCTACATTTCATGCCTCCATTGTGGGAGATAAAAACTGCCAATAGAAGATGGGAAACTGCCAAAAAGAGTCAATTTGAACATCTGAAAGGGTCGCCTCACCATTCTTAAAAGAAAAACGCAGGATTCATTGATAAGCCCTGCGTATGCTTCTTGATTCTAACAACATCATCCCCATCCCCCTTCGCAACGAAAGTCGAGATCAAATCAAGATCTAAGTCTCAGTTTCTACAGCTCCCTCCATCTCACTCATTGCCCGAGCGATAGCTCGTATCGCTGATCGACGCGTTCGATTGAATGTGCCTTCTGAGATGTACAACTTTGCTATGATGTCACGATTCGGAATATCCATTACATAAGCATCGTGCAAAATGACATAAGGATGCCACTCCCTGGGTGGAATTTCACCAGGAGGTTCGTCACTGGGTCTCAATTTCTCGATGGTGTCCGTAATCAAATTTCTCAACACCTTCCCACGATCAATATGTGTTACAAGATCTTCGGATGTGCTCACGGTAACTAACTCTAAGCTAACAAGCGAACTATGCCCAAGATATGCATAATCTGAGAGATTCCGCAAAGCGTCCTCCACAACGCTTACATCGATCAATTCCACCTCCTCTCGCCTTTTCATAGCTTCTTTTTCTACAAGCGAGGTTATAAGCGCGATACGTTCGGGCTCTCGTGTCATGTCCTTGATGACATCTGCTAATTTATCACTGGGATAAAGCTGTCGATCAATGTCCGTGTTGGAATAACGCATTGCATTCTTAGGGCGACCTAAGAGGAGCGCTCCAACTTGCTTTCCTTCTGCGTAGAGGGGAACTAGGAGTGCCACTTTCATCGACATGGGTAACCGATCACCTTCAATGTGTAAGACGTCATCTGCTTTTAGATCTTCCTCTGATAAATGGTTTAAATCACCTTGATAAAGATGCCTCGCAGCTACCTGAAGTTCATCCTCTCCAAATACAACGATGATCCCCGACGTGGCTTTGACAGAGACACAGATTTCCCTAAGTGCTCTCTGGAGATACTCCGCCATTCCGCCACGTTCGCTGATTAAATATGCTAGACCTATAAGCTTCTCTCTTAATTCCCTAGTTTCATGACGATACACGATCACATCAACGCTACGCCGCACAAGATCCACCAACGAGTGTGTGATGACCGCAAACATGATGACAAACACAAAAATACCTGGAGGTACACCAAAGAACCAGACCGATAGCAAGCTGACTAAGACATATAAGATCGTGACACCGGCCATCGTAATGGCATTAAAAAGAAAGTCCTTCCGAAGTGTTCGCCCTTCCATCAAAGCGCTATACCGAGTAACTCCAACCCCAATTGCTGTTAATGTGAGTATCAGCAATGCCGAGGGGATCGCTACGGGGATACGGATCCCTATAAGGGAGCCAAGAAATGAGAGGGGAATGGTCATTCCAGCGATCAGAGTAGCAATAACCAACGTCGTAAGCTGCTTTCTCATTAATCGGGAACTTGTATCTTGCACAGATCTCAGTAAGTTCATGGCGCTCATCAAGATATAACCAAGTAGAAGGATGAAGAAGATTGGATACAGCGAGCCAGCGTTAAGTGTGTTGATATACAGTGGATCTCCCTCAGGATCCGCGACCAGTAAATAGGGTGTGGTCACCTGGAGATAGATCGCGGAGAGGCTGATCAGATAACCGAATATGACTCTGATCCTGCGCCATAGGTTCATCCCACCTGGTCGCATGAGCATTGTGACGTGATGCCATAACATAATGGACGGCACCAACAACCACCCCTCGAGCCAACTGTTAGCCCCCTTCGCAAGATTGCCTTCGATAAATGCCTGATAGATACGGAACCATGATGGAACTTGCTCCAGTACTGGTGGAGGGTTCAGAGCAAGCAGGATATTGAGGAAATTTCCTGAAAGTGACCAAAGCGCTAAACCAGAGAGCCAAGCAATCGGCTTTCTTGGGCTTCGTGTGATCACGTAGAAACCGAGCCACAGAGCCATGATCAAACCCAGAAAGTTCACGATAAGGGTGATGGTCAATAACATGCGACCCCCTTCTAACTCATGAGGTTTCGTTGCTTGTTTAGTGTGAATTGTCGATGATGAGAGGTTTCTACGAAGGGTTAAATGTGCAACTTATCTCACTAAATTATACAAAGTTATTATCCACTTAATGAGATTGGTTAAGCGATATCGTTCAACTTCTGCGTGAAAATGGTTGGATTGAGACAACAGATCCTTTTAATTTCCGTTACGACCCACTCCATCGATCACACGCTTCAACTAACTAAAATGAGGGCAATCATGTCTCGCACTACTCAAGCCTCTAGGTTCTATTTTGGCTATATTACCTATTCCTCAAGGTGACCTTACATTGTAGATACTTGCAGCGGTATTCCATTTCATCCCACTACTCACAATTTTCCTTGTTGGTGTGTAATTGTCGAGAAAGATCATCTCTAAGTTGAAAAGTGACCAACCTTCCAGGTAGAACTTGAAAGAAAAGTTGCACAGGGGGAGAATTTCTTAGCTGAGTCGGATGAGAAATATACGATTTCTAGACCAAGGACAAGAATGGTGGATGTTTCCTGCGGGAGTTGGTGCAGAATGATCTCGAAAGAAGCAGCTATAAGCATTTAATCGCGGAATTGAGATTTTTGTTCTACAAGGGTTTTGAGTTTGCTAACTAAGAATCCACTTTCGCTTCCCATTTCTATCCATGATATCGAAATGATAGAATACCTGGAGGTATCGAAAAGGTAAAACAAAGGATCGTTTAGCTTGCTTGAATAGAAATTTTCCTCGAAACAAGGATGATAAAGATATTTACCTTGGGGAATTTTGTGCTTGGAATTAGAGAGATTACTAGAAGGTGTATGAGCAAGTAAGGTTTGATCTATTCTGAAGGAGTTATTCGTCCAAACGTCGTTCTGAGCCAAGCAATCCATAACCTCCTTCTTAGCTTCCACCAGGATCTTATCATTTCTCCTTTGGCATCATCTCCCAACTTATGCGGGCTGTAGCTTACTTGTACGTAGCTGTTGGTTAGAAGATTTATTTCCCCTTGAGCCGGAGCTAAGGCCCATCCCCAAAATTCTTTCCGAGTCATTTGAGCAACATGATTGACGACAGCGTCTGAAAGCTCATAAGGAGTGATTCCAATATCTGTTTTGATCCGAAGCTTCTTACCATACCGCTGGATCTGGCTGTAGACCTCTGATGCGACCTCCGCCGTAGGTAAACGAAGGAGACGCCAACGGTCGATCACGAACCAAGCAACACTTCCTAAAAATATCACTAGGAGGCTAACTGATATCGCCAACTTCCAATTTCGGTCTTGTGTCACACGATCAAGATCCAGCCATAATCGTTCCCCATTTTTCATTTCCAACAATCGATTAAGTTCGTCTTGCTCGATCCCTACATAAAATTCTTGTCGTTCGTGTGTTGGCAATCCAGCCGTAGGCTCAAATTCAACCCATCCATATCCCGGGAAGTAGAGCTCGACCCATGAGTGTGCCTGATCTTCCGAGATAAGATACGCCTCCAAATCAGGGTCGTATCTGTCACTCACGTAGCCAACCACCATGCGAGAAGGAATCCCAGCTGCTCGAGCCAAGACAACCATGGATGTAGCGTAGTAGTCACAAAATCCTTTTTGCAGGTCAAAGAGAAAATAGTCGGTGACATCTTGTCCTAACGGCGGAATCGGCGTGTCTAATGTGTAAGGAATTTCACGCAAATAGGATTCGATCAGGTGAGCCCGATCATAGGGGGTCGGAGCTGTGGCCGTTAGATCACGAGCCAAGGTCAACACCCGCCCAGGCACCGTACCTGGAAGCGAGAGATAACGAGTTTTTACCCAATCTGGATAATCACTACCCGATGCACGTAGTTCATCCTCACTCACAACGGGTATGAGCGAGACGACCTGACTTCTATTCGTGGGCTCCAAGAAAAAAGCCCCAAAAGCATCGTCTGCGGATCGCCACTCTACAGTGAAATCCTGATCTGTCGTGACCAATGTGCCGATCGCATATACCGCTTGGCTTGGCTCAGCAATAAAGACAAGCTCTTGTTTAACTAATCGATGACTTGGAAGATCAATTTGGGAAACTTGTTCTCCGGCTTCGTACTCTTCAGCTTCTGTATTCCCAGTTTTCCACCCTCGAGTTGTGTAACGATCATAGGTCATTCTACGCAGGTAGATACTTGTGCCAACCATATCACCCTCTTTGTCTTCACCTGATCCAACTGGAGGGCTTATGCGAATGGCCATCACTTCTTGATCGGATAATTTAGGGCTTAAGCTGATAAGGTGTTGCCAGTTTAAACCGGGTACGCTTGCATTACTTTGCGATCGTATTTGACCAGATTGATTCGCCTGTTGTAACTCCATGCCAAGTGATTCAGCTACTTGTTCTCTCTGCGTCGTCTCATAACTTCTTAACCGCCGCGTAAAATCTACGATGCCTTTGATCGATAAGGATTGCGTTAGAGCAGCGATAACGACAACCACCATCGACAGCAATATTGACCAAACTGCGATGTTCTGCGACAGGGTTGGCGAAAATTGGAATCCTATTTTTCTCCACTGACGTTGCCTAATTTCATGATTCACGATTGCTAACATTGGTAACATTGTGCCCAACAACCAGAAAAGACTCGTGGTTCTCGAGCCTGTAAAGGCGAGTGTCGTTCCTATCAGAACACCGGCGGGGATCAATGCAAGCAGAGGTTTTTGGCGTCTGCGGACAATCCAACCAGCCCAAACCGCTACAATCCAAATGGCTAAGCTCCAAACAACTGCTGTTGAGACTGGATCAAATATCGACTCGCCATTCACCAAAGCTAGCGTCCAATCGCGCAAACGGATTAGTAGAACATCAAGGGAATCCTTAAGATCCATAAAAGCTGCGGTGACTGATGCCCAATTACGCGGCTGAAGATCGAAGCTCCACCAGGGCATCGGCTTTATTAACTTAGTTATATTGATGCACAGGTTAAATAACTCCGGACCAATCCTTCCAATGCGAAGTAAGATAATGAAAATACCAGTCAACAAACTAAGTAGGCTTGCTGTCCATCCGTTTAAAGGTGCTAAAGCCAGGGCCCAACCTGTCAGGGTGCCAAAACATACCATATTCGTTAGCAGCGATGGTTCCAACCCATGTACCACCTTCACCAAACCTCGCGCTATGACATACAGTGTGATCAGGACCATACTCAGGGAGAGTACATGTAGACGATCCAGTATCTGAGAAATCCAAGATTTTATTTGGTTCACAAAATGACTTCCCAAGTTTCACGTACTGGTTCATGGATGCCGGACATCTTGTCCGGTTCATCAAAGCGAGTTGTGGTATCTTCGAGCAGATCTCGTGAAATAAGGTAGTACGTTACGCCAAGGTTGATGAGAGATGATTGAATCTCAACAGGTTCACTAGAACCCCCAAAAGTTCGAGGGTTAAGCAACAGCACAGTAGGAATGACGCCGCGGTCTATTAAAGGAATAAGTGCCTGGATCCATTTACTATCGACAGACGGCGTAACAATCACCAAGCTGGTGTTCCTCCCCAAACTTGGACCCATCCTTGTCAACAAGTCACCTAGAGGTCGGTCACCAAGATCAACCTGAGCTAGCGAATACAATATTTGCCAACGCTGTCCCTCACCCCCGCGCGGGGGAAGCCATATCAACTCCTCATTGGCGGCAACTAAACCCACAGCTCGTCCAGATCTAATGCCTCGATCTGCCAAAGAAGCTGCCAAGATCACTTGATGTTCCTCGGTCGAATCTTGTCCAAGGCCAATATGGACCTCACGATGCATGTCTAGTACGAGCCACCAATCTCCAGCAGGAGCGCCATCGAAAGAGCGGACATAGAGCGATTGACGTCGGGCAGAGGTCGGCCAGTGGATCCATCGCCATTGGTCGTTAAGTTGGTATTCACGTACATGAGATACGCTAACGGTGCGCTCCAGATCATCGGTTTTCGTACGTCCCTCCCCAGGCCTTCCACCAGCCGCCACTTCAATGGTAGGTAACGGTAGGACAGGCGGCATGACCAAGAGCGGGATGGATAGCGGATATTCGAGGTCAACGGTGTATAACCCGAAAGGATCACCCGTACGCATACTAATTGGTCCAAGTCTGAAGAGTCCTCGATGAGCACAGACTGCCTCGTTGAACCACCGGATGGATCGATCTCCTTCGATATACACTACCCTGTTGGGCTGATACCAGGGCAGCGAAGAATGATCAGCAACTTCAACCCATAGCGCTCGGAGGCGACCTATATTCTCCAGTGTGAAGCGTTCTATCAATCGGTCGCCAACTTGAGCCCAACCGAAACGTATCTCACGCGTCAATCGCAGACTTCGGGCTAAAGAACGAGCCCATAAATAGCCCAGAAACCATGCCCCTGCCAGCCCCACCAATAAAATCTGCCAACCTTTAAAAGGTTCAATAAGTTGAACCAAAACTAACACACCCACTATTAGTGGCATCAGGCGTGTATTTAATCTTTGCGTAATCTTTGGCATTAGAAGATGAAACCTCTACAAGTGAGACATTCCACTTCAACCTATCAAGAAGACTTACGAGGCGGGTCTATCAACATCAGGTGGATCTTTTTTTTCGAGGATGCCTTTGTTTTCGCCTCCTCGTACAGGAACCTCCTTTAAAATTTGATGTACAACATCTGTGGAGTTTAGGCTTCTGAGTCGGGCTCCTGGATTGAGGATCAATCGATGGCTCAATGCGGAAACAGCGATGGCCTTAATGTCATCAGGTAACACATACTCTCGACCCAACATCGCTGCACGCGCTTGTCCGGTTCGGTACAAACTCAAACTACCTCGCGGGCTTGCACCTAACAAGACTTCCGCGTGATGTCGAGTTGCGTTGACCAAATCCACGATGTAGCTCTCCACTGCTGGAGAGACGTAAACCGCCTTTACAGCTTCTTGTGACTTCTTCAGTTCCTCTAACGAGACAACTTGCTCTAGGTCTTGCAAAGGATGACGATATTGTTGTCGTTTCATCATGATGACTTCGTCATTTGGATCGGGGTATCCCAACTTGATCCGTAGCAGAAAGCGATCCAACTGCGCTTCAGGAAGTGGAAAGGTCCCCTCGTACTCGATGGGATTTTGTGTGGCAAGGACCATAAATGGGCTGGGCAAAGGATGTGTCACGCCATCAACGGTGACTTGGCGTTCCTCCATCGCCTCCAAGAGGGCAGATTGAGTCTTAGGCGTGGCGCGATTGATCTCGTCGGTAAGGACAATATTTGCCATCACTGGACCCGACTTGAATTCAAAAGTTTGGTCCTTCTGGTTATAAATCGAAACCCCTAGGATATCACTTGGCAACATATCTGGGGTGAATTGGATACGACTAAACGACCCCCCAAGCGAACGGGCTAGGCTGCGTGCCATCACCGTCTTACCTACGCCGGGCACATCCTCGATTAGGAGATGCCCCTGGCATAGAAGACCAATGACAGCCATTTCGATCGAAGTTTGCTTTCCTACAATCGTGTGCTCGATATTCGCAATGAGACATTTGGAAAAGGAGGTTACATCGGTCATGGTTAACACCTTTTACTGCTGCTGATTCTAATTTGTATGTGGATCACAGCAAGATGATGTCGGGAAACCACAACTTGAATAAAGCTATAAGTATATGGAAATGATACCATTCGTCGTTCGTGCTGAGGTGAATAATCCACGATCGTCACAATCGCGGATTGTGCTTCCTTTTCGAGTGCTAATCCGATGATGGATTCTTACTCATCCAAGCTACGATTATTATCTATAAAAAGTTCAACGGATTTCACGTATTCGATGGAATATATTTGATGGGTTTTGATACATAAAAGGGGATTCTTTTAATTCGCTTCAATCCCACTTCCTGCTACGAGGTGTAATCTTGACGGAATACAAAGAAGAATATCTTGTAGATCAAGCGAGGGTTTTGACGACATCGTTTTACTTCTGCGCGATAATGATTTCATCAAGGATAGAGATCATCCTTTTTTGCATCACGTTTCACGGTTCACGTTTCACGCATCACCAAACCTAAAGGAGGGTGCTCATGGCTCGCATTATCCGCGGCGCTTTGCTCCAGGCAACATACACTGGCGATCAGGAATCCATGATCCAAAAACACGAGGAATACGCTCGTCAAGCCGCTAAACAAGGTGCACAGATCATGTGTTTCCAAGAGCTGTTCAACGGTCCTTATTTCTGCCAGGAGCAGGATTCCAAGTGGTACACTCTAGCTGAATCGATCCCAGACGGTCCTATCATCCAACGCATGCAAGACCTGGCTAAGGAAACGGGTATGGTCCTGATCGTTCCTATGTACGAAGAAGAGGTCACGGGTATTTATTACAACACCGCAGCTGTCATCGACGCTGATGGCAGCTATCTGGGAAAGTACCGCAAGACCCACATACCCCAGGTTGGTGGTTTTTGGGAGAAGTTCTACTTCCGCCCCGGCAACCTGGGTTATCCAGTGTTCGACACGGCCGTTGGCAAGGTGGGAGTTTATATCTGTTACGATCGTCACTTCCCCGAGGGTGCACGCATGCTGGGGCTTAAGGGCGCTGAGATCGTCTTCATTCCCTCGGCAACATCACGCGGACTATCACAACACCTTTGGCGTATCGAGCAAACAAGTCATGCCATCGCCAATGGCTACTTCGTGGGTACCATCAACCGCGTGGGCATTGAAGAGGAGCTCGGACCTAATGATTACTACGGTCAGAGCTACTTCTGTACTCCACGTGGTGAATTCGTAGGTGAGGTGGGTGACGCGTACAGTGAAGAACTCATCTTGCGTGATCTGGACATGGATCTCATCCGCGAGGTGCGTAATGTCTGGCAGTTCTACCGTGATCGCCGACCTGAGATGTACACTGACATTGTTAAGCCATAACAAGGTAAGTATCTGATCCATACAATCGTATCCTCTTTCCTGCATCGAGGAGGAATTCATGGCAGATCTGAGTATTGTTTTCGCCGGGATGCACTTCCCGAATCCTTTCATGCTGGCTTCGGCCCCGCCAACGCGGACGGCAGAGATGATCAAACGCGCCTTTGCCGCTGGATGGGGCGGAGCAGTTACGAAGAGCATCGCTCTCGACCCGGCAGATGACCTTCAACCCCGCCTGCAACCGTTGCGCCATGGCAAACGTAAGATCGGAATGGAAAACGTTGAGTTGACCACTCAACTGACAGTAGAGGGGTGGCAGCAGGAGATTGCCGATGTCAAAGCTGCTTACCCTGAGCGACCTCTGTGGGCCAGCATTATGGACGCACCTGTAGAGGGTAACTGGCAACGTTTGGCTGCGGCTATGGGTGAAGCCGGCATCGACGCGCTGGAGCTCAACGTTTCATGCCCACACGGTATGCCCTCCAAGGGTATGGGTGCGTTCATTGGTCAAGATGCCGAACTGACAGGCAAGGTTGTATCGTGGGTTAAAAAAGTAGCCAAAGTGCCGGTCGTGGTTAAACTGACCCCCAACGTGACCGATATCGCCTTTGTAGCTCAAGCAGCCAAGGAAAATGGGGCCGATGCTTTATGCACCGTCAACACCGTATCGGGGCTCATCGGTGTGGATCTGGACACCTTGACCCCGATGCCTTCTGTCGGCGGTGTTTCAACTTATGGTGGCTACTCGGGTCCCGGCATCAAACCCATCGCCTTACGCTGTGTTGCACAAATCGCTAAAGCCACTGAACTGCCCGTAGCAGGCCTCGGTGGTTTGAACGCGTGGCAAGATGCCATTGAGTTTATGGCTGTCGGCGCAAGCACAGTGCAGATATGCACAGCTGTGATGTGGCAGGGGTACGGCATCATCGAGAAGTTGCTGCAGGGATTGGATGACTACCTGGACGCAAAAGGCTTTAGCGATTTGCACCCCCTCATCGGCGCGGCTCTTCCCAAAATCGTAGGGTTCCCAGAGATGCCGCTGGCACCTCGCGTCCGGGCTAGTGTAGATGATACATGTAATGGCTGTATGCTGTGTATCACCTCCTGCGCTGATGGAGGCTTCCAAGCCATCACAGGCATCAAGGGCGAGGTCGTGACCATCGACGGCGACAAGTGTGACGGATGCGCATTGTGTGCTATGGTCTGTCCTTTGGGAAGTATCACGATGGTGCCTCGTTAGCCACAACAACCATCCTGGAAGGAATCGTCATTATGGAGTGTATGTTGCTCAACCCAATGAAACAGCTCGGAAGGAGGTCATCATGGATCTGGTCATCAAGAACGGTACGGTAGTTACTGCTAGCGAGAGTTATCAAGCCGATATCGGAATCGAGGGGGAGACCATCACCTTGATCGGACAGAACTTATCAGGGGATGAGGTTATTGACGCTCAGGGGATGTATGTCATGCCCGGGGGCATTGATCCCCACACACACATGGA
This sequence comes from Anaerolineae bacterium, assembly GCA_011174825.1. Taxonomy (GTDB): domain Bacteria; phylum Chloroflexota; class Anaerolineae; order Anaerolineales; family E44-bin32; genus DUEZ01. The sequence goes on from DUEZ01000091.1 coordinate 16,041, forward strand.
GCTGCCTTTTATGGGCAGCGTCTCAGCCGATGATTTTCGTACCGGAACCGTTGCCGCTGCGTGTGGCGGGACCACCACGATCATCGATTTTGCCATCCAAGGTGAAGGTCAGACCTTACGGGAGGCACTGGATATCTGGCTGGAGAAGGCTGAAGGCAAGGCGTGCATTGACTACGGGATGCACGTGGCCATCGGATCCATGGACGATGAGCGCATGGAAGAGATGGGGGACATGGTAGACATCGGCGTGTCAAGCTTCAAGGTCTTCATGGCCTATAAAGGCGTCTTCATGGTCGACGATGAGACCCTGTATCGTGCATTGCTCAGGGCCAAGGAAATCGGTGGGCTGATATCCGTTCACGCTGAGAATGGCGACGTGCTGAATTATCTGATCAACAAGCACGTAGCAGAGGGCAAGAAAGAACCCATCTGGCATGCCTTGAGTCACCCTCCCGAAGCGGAAGCTGAAGCAACACACCGAGCCGTGGTATTGGCAGGCATGACTGGCGCACCACTCTATGTGGTCCACATGACTTCAGCCGATGCGCTGGAAGCACTCAAAGCGGGGCGGGCGAAAGGTTTTCACGTCTTCGGTGAGACATGCCCTCAGTATTTGATGTTCTCCATTGAAAAGTATGAGGAACCAAACTTCGAGGGGGCCAAGTATGTCATGTCGCCGCCATTGCGTCCAAAGGGACACGCAGAAGCGCTGTGGAAAGGACTCGCCAGCGGTGATCTCCAGACTGTAGGCACGGATCACTGCCCTTTCAACTTTGTCGGTCAGAAGGACATGGGGAAAGATGACTTCTCAAAGATCCCCAATGGTATGCCTGCTGTCGAAACCCGTCTGCCACTGATTTATCACTTTGGGGTCAATGAGGGTTTATTCTCCATTAACCGCTTCGTGGAACTCGTCGCCACTGGACCCGCACGGCTCTTTGGCTTGCTACCCCGCAAGGGGACCATCGTTATCGGTGCCGATGCAGACTTGGTCATTTGGGATCCGGATAAGGAGTTCCAATTGACTCAAGAGAACTTGCATATGAACGTGGACTACAGCCCATACGAGGACATCACCGTCAAAGGCTACCCTGCGATGGTGCTGCAGCGGGGCAAGGTCATTGTTAGAGATAACGAATTCGTGGGCGAAGTAGGAGCCGGCCAATTCTTAAAACGCAGCCCGATTCATCTCTAATAGCTCACCAGCTTTGACGAAACATAAGGGAATCCTCTGGTGGCAGAGGGTTCCTTTTTGTGTCTCCAGGCGTTTTATCACACATTCGTATGATCAGGCATTCGCTATACAGCATCTAAGATTATCAATCGGAGAAGGATCACTCTATTGCTAAAGTTCCATAATAACTTGGATTTTCGTGTGACCATCTACCTCCCCACAAAATACTACTGCAATGGTGCACGTCTTCGTATATCATGTTCTGGGAAATCTCTAGCGTTATTTCCCAATATAACGCCGGATGTTGTATCAAGAATGCGGATTGCGATTAACTGCATCCGTAACAGATTAGGTGAAACCATGCTCACTGTGCCCTGGCTCATCGCCGCGTTGATTTTCTTCTCATTCTCGTTTGTCTTTTGGCATTTTGGGAACGATCCAATAAGATCCTATGCGAACCGTCTGCAATCCGAGGTTGAGGAGACGAATGTTAGTGGATTAGATGATGATCCGACCATTTCCGAGTTCCTGCGAGAATTCGATGGCTATTTAGAGTCCATCAACAAGCGTAACAGATTCCGCTATCGTATTGCGGCAGGCGGATTCTTGATCGCAGGTTTAACCGCTTTCCTCCTAGCCTTGATGTGAATAAAAGGAAACAAAACACAAGACTTCTTTTTCTCGTAACCGTGAAAATAATTCAATTCGGTCTTGAGCGTTGCTGAACGGGCCCCCATGCCAGTTCTATTCGTTGATAGCAAAACCCATCCCCACAGACTTCAACATCCCTCCTTTGATGAAAATATATCTGAAAAACCTCCAACAAATAGGATGTAAGTAAGTATTTACTTATTTGCATTTTTGTTGTATCATCTCAACATAAGTTCAGAGAATTTTGAATTGCACCGCCGAGGAGGATCTCATGACGAAAGAAACCATGAACAGCGCTTATCGTGTCGCTCAGGAGCTGTTGAAAGATCGCCTAAAAGACGCCTCCCCAGAAACGTTGCGAGAATTGGAGCAGATCCACGCTGCGGATGTGATCGTCGTTCGCGGCATACATGATCACATCGAAGATGTCTTCGATCATGCTGGTACACCATTCACAGCGGTGAATCCAGAGGATCTTGGCAAGGCTCAACTGCGACCCGATCAGATCATTTTTGTGAATTGTCCCGGGAAGTTAACCCCAGGTGGATTGCGGAAAATTACTACTTTCGTAGAAGAAGGTGGTTTCCTATTCACCACCGACTGGGCGTTGAAAAATGTTCTGGAGAAAGCTTTCCCTGGTTTCGTGGAATACAATCTACGCCCAACCCATGACGAGGTCGTTCGCATCGATGTGCTCGAGACCGATGATCCCTTCCTCACATCGGTTCTCGATGAACAGGACGACCCTCAGTGGTGGCTCGAGGGCAGCAGCTATCCGATCAGGATTCTTGATAATGAGAAAGTGAAGGTCCTCATAACATCGAAGGACATTGAAGAGCGATATGGTGAGGCACCTGTGTTCATAACCTTTGAGTATGGTCAGGGCAAGATCTACCACATGATCAGCCACTTCTACCTTCAGCGAACTGAAACCCGCACCGTCCGCCATGCTGCCCCTTCAGCGGAGTATCTGAAACAAAAAGGGATATCAAAGGATTTGATGGATAAATACGAGCAGATGGGCACCGATGATTTGGACACCGGCTCCGTGGAAAGCGCGTACACTTCTCAGACCATGATCACCAGCGTGTTGCTATCCAAACGGAAGCACGATCGCCGACGTCGCAAGGGTAAAAAAGACAATGGCAAGAAATAAGAAGACGCCCAAATCCCAACGTTCGTACACCGATCAGCTCGTCAAGGCGGCTGCTCACCCGACGCGCCAGATCATTCTCAAGAACCTGAAGAGTAAAGATCTCTCTACCGTAGAGCTGGAGGAGCTCACAGGCGAGAATCGGTACAATCTGTATCATCATCTCGCCCAGCTTCAAGACGCTGGGTTGGTCGATTTCCGCATGAAAGAAGGCCGCACGAAAAGGTATTTTCTAAAGAAGGAAAAGGGGAAAGGAGAAACCTTCTTTCAGCTAGATCGTGATGACCTGGAAGATCCGAAGCTCTTCGACACCGTCCTAGACGTATTGTCTGATGCATTCGGCGAATCGATCCCCGACTCCGAAGAAGTCCAGAACATCACCTTCATGCTTCGCTATAAAGACGAGCGGGAGAGCAAGTAGAGCTGGACGTCACAGCAGAAAATAAAATAATCATTTGCAGGAACGTGGGAATTGGATAGGTGTTTCTGAGGGGATTATTCATTCTAAGAATTCGTTCTCTTCCCGTTTCCTTAAGAGAATAGATCAAGCGCCCTCTCCCTTTTTGGGAGAGGGATGGGGTGAGGGTGAATTGAGTCAGTAAACCTCCCCTCACCCTGACCCTCTCCCCACAGGGGAGAGGGCAAAAAGATCTCCTCTCCACGCGAGAAAGTGGAGAGGAGATCACATACACGATGGTCCTATGTGATTTTGGTCTCAGGACCTCAGGTACCCCATGCGACGGGTGGGTCGGGCCAACCGGAGGTCTCAATTTCACCATAACCCTCCCATTTCTTAGACCGAGAGCTCGTATTCCTTGATCCCAAGTCCACCCAATTGTTACCGTCCCACCATGCCAATTTCTTCTTTTTCCCTTGAGCTTTGTTTTTAACATACGAATCGTAGTAAACTCGAATCGTGGCTTTAGGATATAAATCCTTTACGTATTTTTTCTTTTTTGTCTCCTCATCTATAACAAAGAAGGCAATATTGATTACCATCTTAATTCGGTTAAAACCGGGTTTTGATGGATATTCTTCCTTCGGCTTTAACTCTTTATCCTCAACATAGACATTCTTATAAACTCGTTGTATAGGTATTGTGACAATCACTCCCTGATCTGGAAAATCTACGATTTTAACCTTTGCCATGATCCTCTCCTCCCTATTCTTAGTCTAACTCTCCGCCCATCCGGTCCCACATCTCAACCATCGTGCGATGCTCCGGAACGTTCTCTAAAAACGATCGGCGCATGTCAGGATCACTGATCTTGCCCGCCATTTCCATCAACACTACATAGCCTTCATGGGTTGCAGCGGCGTAATTTTCACCATCTCCTACCTCTTGAAACACATCAGCACAAGTGAGGTAGGCGAGAATGGGCAGTTCCATGCCGCTTGATCCGGTCTTCTCTAAATATTTCCAAAGCTCCTTAGCACACTGCTTCGCTTCATCAAGCTGTCCCAAATTCAATGAACAGCGGGTGATTCCTGCCAATGAATCAAAGGCATTCGCTTTAAAATCCATTTCCAGGAATTCCTCATAACCACCCTCGAAATCCGCCTTCGCTTTCGTATAATCCCCAACCCCCTCTTCTGCCAACCCGCTATACCACAAATGATAGGCTTCCAAAAAACCTTTGCCGATTACATCAATATCTATCTGATCAAGATTTTGCACAGCGGCTTGCGGATTGCCCATCCGTAGGTTAGCGAGGCAAAGATTCCATCGGTTATGAACGCATTGAGCGAGGTATCCAATTTGTAATGAAATCTCCATGGCTTGCTCAATATTGGAAATGCCTTCAGGGTACATGCCGAGCATCACATAATTCCAGCCGAGGTTTCCTAAACCCAGTGTTCTTCCTTTTAGGGATCCTATTCGTTTTGTGATTTCAAGCTGATGGCGAAGCATTTCCACCGCTCTCGATAAGTCACCCGTTTCTCCGTAGTAGAACGATACATTGGTAAGAATTCTAGCCAGCACCAGATCGTCATCGGCCAATTCGGCTAATCTGATGGTTTCTTCTGCTAGCTTTCCCGCAGCGTCGATCTCACCCAATCGAGTGAGCGGAACCACTTTGTACCCAAGCACCTTCGCTTCGATCTGCTGATTCCCTGCGCGCTTCGCTGCATCCGCGGCTTGATCCAGCACTTCCATCGCCCCTTGAAGATTTCCCAAATCATGTAATGTCACACCATGGATATAAAGGGCCTCTGCCAGATGATTCTCATCCTGTGATTTCTGTGCGAGTGGCAATAATATTTCATCGTTCGAAAGGCAGGCTTCATAATCACCCAGATTGTTCAAGACATCACTTTTCACTTCCAAAGTACGTAGACGGGTTACCAGATCAACATCAGATCCATACGCTAAAATCCGCTCAATTGATTTCAATGTTTCAACATTCGCGCCTCGTTCTCGAGCGAGTTCAGCAGCTTCCAGCAGATACTTCGCGGCATTCTTGGTGTCATTCGCTTCCATGTAGTGATGCGCTAATTGAACGGCTATGCCTCTGGTCTCTTCTTTATGAAGGTCTTCCAACACCGCTGCGATCTCACCGTGCAACAACCTGCGCTCTCCCACACTGAGATCAGTGTAAAGATAACGCTGGAACATCTGATGGGAGAAACGGTAGCGGGTCAGCACCCCTCGATCCACTTTCAACTCATCTCGCTCACGTACCAGACGATGTCGCTTCCCCAGCTCCTGTGACAACCTTCGCTGCAGGAGGCGTTCCTCCATGTTCTGGACCCGAGCGATGACCTGGACCGTGAATTCCTCCCCCTCTACGCTAGCAACGGAGAGCATCTCCCTCAGATCCTCATCGAGACGCTCTATACGTTCCTCGATCACTGCCTCCACCCTGGCCGGCAACTTACCCCACGACAGCCCGGGTCCCTCCACCCATCTTCCTTGTTCATCATGGATCAGGTCCCCCCTATCCTGCATCGCCCGCAGCAACTCAACTGTGAAGAGGGGATGTCCACCTGTACGCTCAAAAAGGGCCAGACGAAAATCAGCCCCAAGCTGATTGGGTTCGGTATCGAGGAAGTCCGCAACAAATGTCCGACCCTCTTCCTCTACTTCTGTGGCCAAATCGATGAGAATGTTCCCGTATTTTCGTTTAAGTTCATTCACTACCCCTTCCAGCGGGTGCCGGTCCTCCCCTCTACCTAAGGCAACCTCATCCGGTCTGTAAGCGCCGAGGATCAAGATCGGGTTCGCTTCGATCCTTTGTCCAAGTTGGAACAATAAACTAAGGGATGCATCATCGGCCCACTGAAGGTCGTCCATGAACAACAACAGAGGACGCTGGTTCGATAGGATGTTGAGCACATTGGCACACTGCTCAAAGAGCAGGGATTGTTCGAGTTCACTGACCCCAGATTTCTTTTGTGCGAGCAAATCCTCCAACCGCTTCAGCGATTCCGCCCCTTGAGGTAACCGTGCTTTGCTGTGAGCAAACAAAATCTCACCTGGTATGAATACATCAACAAGGAAAGGACCTCGCGCCAACAAAGCATCTAGCGTAAGAGGGAGCACCTCCCACAAACGCTGTGCATTCTCTCTTGTAAGACTGCCTGAAACCCACCTCCCCTCCACGTCTCCCGTGAGCATACTGAAGACATCGCGGAAAGGTAGATAAGGATCACCTATACCCGTTTGAGCGTTGCAGTTCCCTATGGCAACAATCAGACCATCGTGCGTAGTCTGTGCTCTACGGTTGAATTCATCGATCAACGCTGTCTTCCCTCTCCCTGCTCCACCCGTGACAAAGACCACCTGCCCATGACCCGCGAGCACTTTATCGAGGTAGCCGTCAAGCTGCGCTAATTCACGCTCACGACCAACGAAGGCAGGTCGCTCAAACTCAAGTTCTTCTTCGACTACTTTGAGAAAAGCTGGGATACGAACTTCGTAGGGCAGAGGTGGTGGAGCTTCTTCTGAGATCAGGGCGTGCTGATAGGCCTCCACTATATCTAACGCATCGGAATAGCGCTCTAGGGGATTTTTGGCAGTCGCTCGCTGGACTACATGATCCAGGGCTGCAGGCAGTTCTGGGTGAGATTCTCTTATCGACGGTAGGGTTTGATTGAGATGCTTCTGGAGTAGCTGCACCGGCGTCAACCCGGGGAAGGGATGCTCACCCGTCAGCATTTCATACAGCATTACACCTAACCCATAAATATCCGTTCTTGGGGTTATCTCCTCACCCTTGGCCTGCTCAGGCGCCAGGTAATCCACCGACCCCACGATCTTCCCCGGCTGCGTCAGACCGTCGCTTGCCAAGTCCTTCGCAATCCCAAAATCCGTGAGATAAGCGTTGCCATCTTCATCCAGCAAAATGTTCTCGGGCTTCAAATCCCGATGTACTACTCCTTGCTTGTGAGCTATGTTTAACGCTTCCGCGATCTGTCCCAACAGCTGACCTGCAGCGTCGACCTCCCAATGACTGTCCTCGATCGCCTCCCGCAGGCTGCCCCCTCGTAGCCAGCGCATAACCAGGTAGGCGCCCTCCTTATCACGCCAGTAGTCGTGGAGCGGTACGATGTGAGGATGTTCAAGCTTGGCCACCATTCGCGCTTCAGCTTCGAAGCGTTGCACGAATTCGGGGTGTTTAGCATACTCTGGCAGGATAACCTTGATCGCTACCTCGCGATTGACCGAGGATTGCTCGGCGCGGTAGACGACACCGAAGCCACCTTCACCAATGCGTTCGATCAGCTTGTAGCCTCGAATAACCTGGCCGCTCAAGTCATCCATTCAGCAGGTCCTGATTTGAGATCGGTGCTGCGATATATGCGAGCCCATTGGGATTACGACAGCCTCATTGAAGAATCATGTCTCAAGTCGATCGTGTGGGTTGTGCAGTAGATATAAATAACCCGACCTCATACAAAGTCGGGTTTCTTGTTCCGATGTAGGTGCCTGGCTCCCCAACCCGCCGAGGCTTTAATCTATAGGTAAAGGATACATCAGATTGCTTGGTTGTTCAATCAAAAGGTGCAGGCCAGCTATATGTAGTCGCACCCTTTAGGGTGCGTGAAAATACGCAGGCTAAAGCCTGCGGCTGCAGAAATATCACCTCCCCAGATGTCATTCTGAGCGCCGATAGGTGCGAAGAAACCCTACGATGTATCGCTCACAAAAGGACCATCGCAGGGATTCCTCGCCGCACGGCTCCTCGGAATGACATTCAACAGAGGTAGATGACCACGGTCGTGCGCCCCTACTATGATCTAACGTTACAAGTAACCGTATGGGGGACTGTGGATATCCCAAAGGATACCTCCCCGCGAGCTTTGAGCTCGCGGGGAGGTTATTCCAATGTAGCCGCATCCTAAAGGGTGCGCAAAGTTACGCAGGTTAAAGCCTGCGGCTACAGGTACACCAAATAATTGATCTCAACTACTCACCATCCATACCCAAGACCCATTGCGCAGATTTCGATCCCAGTTAAGAATCAAGACGATGAAACGTTGGCTGCTCATCCTACCCTTGGGATTGATATTATTTGCTGTCGGCTTCGGCAGTGGTCTTGCGTGGTCGCGCAGACCAACACCCACGCCATTCACCACACCAACACAGACAGGGACGCCTTCTCCATCATCTACTCAGACAAAGACACCAACCTCGTCGCTCACAGCGACAGACACGCCAACACCGACCATTACATCGACCTCAACTGACACACCAACCATCACCCTCACACCTACCATCACCGATACCCCGACCATTACACCGACGCCTAGTCGTACGCCCACACCCACCGCGACCCCGATCATCCGAGGCAGGGTGCTTGTTCAGGCCAACTGTCGTTACGGCCCCGGTTCAGCTTACCTCTACGAATGGGGTCTTTACCCAAGGAACCGAGTTACGGTGCTCGGCCGCAACCAGGATACTAGTTGGGTCTATGTGGATCCTTGGAATTACATAGACTACTGCTGGGTGAAAACCGAGTTCCTGGAGTTCGACGGAGATGTGACTGCTGTACCTCAAATTCGCACGCTGCTTCCCTACACGGAGTTCTACTGGCCGCCCACCAATGTGCAGGCCAGCCGTATCGGTGCTCAGGTCATGGTCACCTGGTATCTCGTTCCAATGAGCTTAGACGACGATCGTGGATACCTTATCGAAGCCTGGCTGTGTCAGGACGGTCAGCTGCGATTCACCCCTCTCCATTTCTGGGCATCCCCTGCTTTCCTAACCGACGAACCAGGATGCATGCAACCCTCCAGCGCCAGGATCTACACGGCGGAAAAGCATGGCTACACGGAGTGGGTGCTCATCCCTTGGCCACCTCATCCCACACCGGAATCCATCCCGGAGGGCGATCAAGATTAATTGCAGTATAGGTGGCGATGCCACCCACTTCTACAACACGAATGTAGGGGCGGGGTAACCCTGCCCCTACAAAAAGTGAGCACGATTTATAACGGTGTAGGGGCGGTTCGCGAACCGCCCCTACGCATATTGATGATATCTATCAGAAGTTAATACTTACTCTGATCGGGTGAACTCCTGCAATCGAGACCGCTATCAACCCTCTTGTGTAATTCGACGCCCGACAAACGCAACCAATAAGTATAAAACGACGATCAATGCGACGAGGATTATGAACTCTGGTAATACCTCCCTCCCGGAAGCCCCTTTCTGAACGATTTCGATCACAGGCTGGATGATGTAATAGGTTGGGAAGATCCTCCCGATCCACTGAGGGATCTCTGGGAACATATACACCAATGCCGGCGCATAGAGCACAATGCCCAAGGATTTCATGGTGGCAAAGAGCGTATTGATGTCCTTCACCAAGACACCCAGGAGCAGACCGACACCTGCAGCCATGATAGCACCCAACACCAACGCGACGAACAACAGCAACGGCTCCCCACCCCATGCACGGTTCAAAATTAAAGTCACTGCGCCCATAGATACACTTACCAGGACGGCTAAGGAACCTTTCGCCATCAGGAGTTCACCTAAGGTGGTAGGGGTCACGGTTAGGGCAGTAAGAGTTCGGTTCTGCTTTTCCTCCACCATCGAGGTGGCTGGAACCATTAGACCCCCAATGAGGAGGCTCAGCATTACGATGAAGGGCAGCAAGCGGTCCTCCCACGGGAGCGCTTGCGCCTCGCCTAAGGTTGTGGTGAGGATCTCCACTGGTGGAGCCTGGCCGGCGATATCGCGGATCAGCGCAACGAGCGTCGTTCCTAATACAGCGCGGTATTTTAGAAGGCTCTCGCCCCAAATATAGGCTTTGAGTTCCGTGGACTCCCGTGATGCAATCCGGTTGTCGAAATCTGAAGGTAAGATCACACCGACATCAACCTCGCCTGCTGATACAGCATCCGTCAATTCGACGCTTGTCTCGTATTCTTTCACAATTAGCGAGTCGATCTCAGCAGCTAAAAGAGGGAGTTCCGAGCGTCCCTCATCAACGATACCAAGTTTAGCCCTATCCGAGAACCAAGTGCCGAAGAGTAGGGAAAACACCAACGTGAGGAGGATGGGTACTAAAAATGCCAAGATAAAGATAAAGTTCCTCGGACCACGAACAACCTCTTTCCCTAGTAGAACTAGGACACGTCGGAGATTCATCGCAAACGCCTCCTGAGAACCCCTATACCCAGGGTGAGAAAGGCTCCGGCAAATGCAAGCAGAGCGAGTAAATCCCCGCCTACCTCAGCCCAACCGGCTTCGAAGTTCACTGCTCGATGGACAGCATCCACCAGATAAAACGAAGGTATGACTTGAATCCAATCGGAGGTCAATCCTGGTAGGAGCACATTGAAGGAGGGAATCGCCAGCAGCAATAACGTTAAGATGCCCCAAGCCATGGCGGACATCATATCTTTTGAAAATGCTCCAGCCAGAAAAGCGATTCCAGTAACCATCGCGGCGCCCAACAACAAAACGGTCAAGATCAGGAGGGGTTGATGGCTCAGCCCTCCGGTAACTGCCATAAAAAGCGCTGTCTCGCTGAAGGCTAAACCCACGCCGGTGATTCCCTTACCCAAAAACAGTCCTTCCACGCGTAGTGGTGTCACGAGTAACGCGTGTAGCGTACCGCCAACAACCTCCGAACTGATCAGGCTGGCCAATCCCATGGTCTCCATCATGAGGATGAAAACGGCGAAGAGTGGCAACATCCTGTCACGCGTTGGAATTTGCTCCCCCGCCATGTCAGGGCCCAGCACCTCCGTCGTCACCTCTATAGCCAGTGACTGACGGCTTATCATTGAGATCCACTCCTCGACCAACAGGGGATAGATGTCTCGCATTTCCTCGGGCAACTCGGCTGAGAAAAAGATGTGAGCTCGCACCTTCTCGCCGCTCATCAACATGGGCAGGAAATTATCAGGCAAGACGATCCCGACCAGCAATTCGCCGGTTGAGACGGATTCTATGAGGGCATCCTCGCTATCCTTCACTTGCAGGATCAAGCCTTCATCCCGAAGCTGATCAGCGAAGGTGGATGGCAATGTTGGGGCTACCAGACCAATTTCCAACATTTCATCAACTTCGCGCGGCATGAGTAAATAAATACCCGCATAGGCCACCAATCCGAGGACTGTGATCAGGGCGAAAAAACGGTTTTTAAAGAAGAGCTTCAGATCTTTGATGACGATTGTACTCAGGATACGTGGGTTCATCAGTCCAATCCCCGTCCCGTGATCCGTATGAAGATATCCTCTAAAGTGGCTTCTTCTGTATGAAGCGTGACCACGCGCTCCTGCTGAAAAAGCCGCTCAACCTCACCCCCTGTTTCCGGTCGATCGAGCATGATCTCATGCACCTTCAGCGTCCCATCAGGCACTGCCACCTCAGCACGGAGCAGTCGCTTCCCATATTGTTGCTTGAGGTTATGGGGTGTATCCAAGGCAACGATTTGACCTTGATCGATGAAGGCTACTCGATTGCTCAACTTATCCGCTTCCATCATGTCATGCGTGGTGAGGAAAATGGTCGCTCCCCGCGCACGTTCTTCGAGAATAATCTCTCGAATCGCGACAGCTGAGGTGGGATCAAGCCCCTCCGTCGGTTCATCCAGGAAAAGAATGTTCGGTCGATTAACCAAGGCGCGCGCAACCATCAAGCGCTGCTTCATCCCCTTAGAGTAGCTTTCCACCAGGTCCTGTCCACGACCGTCCAGCCCGACACGCTTCAACAACTTAGGCGCATCGAATTCTTTGACGCCGAAAAGGCGGGCGAAGAGCTTCAAGTTGTCCTCGCCGCTTAACTGTTCGTACAGATTGCTGTCCTCGAAGCAGACACCGATCTGCGCCTGTACCTGCTTAGGGCGCCGGGCTACATCGACCCCCAAGATAGTGATACGTCCTTCCTTGGGTTTAACCTGTCCGGTGAGCATTTTTACGGTTGTGGTCTTTCCCGCTCCATTGGGTCCAAGGAAACCCAGGATCTCCTGCTTGGCTACCTGAAAGTTAATATGATCCACGGCAGTCAGTTGACCGTAACAGTAGGTGAGATTTTCAGCGAAGATCGCATTTTCCGGCATGATGGTTATCCTTATCCTAGGGGTAGATGTCGCAAGGAGAATATCCCGGTTGACATTTTCCCACAGAATGACCCCTTTGCCGAGGTTGGGAGACTGCAAAGGGAAATAAGCGACCACCCTGCAGCAAAACATCAGGTCGCTTTTGAAAACCTCAACTTAGTGGTATGCTTCCCATGGCGTGAGATTTTTCCCTTATTGGGCCATTGTACTTTCGACCTTCCTGAACATCTCACGCCTTTTTTTAATACATGACTCATGATCTGGAAATTAATTAAAATACTTTTTATTCTTCACGACCCTTGGAACGATACGACACAGAATCCTATCTTTATGGCATCTGAACATAACCCAAAGAACCGGGGATCCGGTCAGATATTGAAAACTCGCCTCTTATACTTATGTTTCTATATGGCATTAGGGGCTTTTTTCCCTTTCATCAATCTCTATTACCAACAGATAGGTCTCAGCGGTGTCCAGATCGGCACGCTGTCTGCCCTTCCATTGATTGTGACTTCATCCACCTCCCTCTTCTGGGGAGTGCTTGCGGATACGCTTCGCCTTCACCGCAGGATCCTTAGTTTTTCATTACTCCTTTCCGCCTGTACGGTTTACTTGATTTCTAAAACCTCGCAATACGAATTGCTCATACCCGTCGTTATGATTTATGCATTCTTCGCTACTCCGATAACACCCCTATTAGATACCGCGGCTCTCGACACTGTTGATACGAATAAAGGAACATTCGGTGGGATGCGGGTATGGGGTACCATCGGATGGATCGTCTCCACTTGGGTTGTTGGAATACTTATCGATCGCTTTGGTATCCTTTGGCTCTTCTATAGCTATATCGCACTTCTTGGGGTTACCTTCCTCGTTTCTCTCACCCAACCCGCTCGAGGTCAAATTCCCCGCCCTTCCATTCGTCAAAGTTTGCGTCAACTGTTAACCCGTCAGACACTCATATTCTTCTTAATAAGCGTCTTTCTCCTTGCTATAACAGTGGGTACAGTGGATTACTTCTTCAGTCTTTACATGCATGGACTTGGTGCGAACGAGGGTACCATTGGGTTGGCATGGTCGATCTCAGCCTCCACAGAGATACCTATGATGCTCTACTCCGGCACCTTGTTGAGAACGATCGGAGTGAACGGAATGCTGAGCATAGCTTTTATCACCTATGCGCTTCGCTGGTTGCTCTTTTCGTTCATCCAAACCCCAGGATGGGTGCTCCCGGTCCAATTGCTACAAGGCCTCAGTTTCTCCACATTTCTGGTGGCTAGTGTTACCTACATCAACGATCATACGCCAAAGAGCCTGAGGACCACAGGTCAGTCCATACTCGCTACAGTATCCTTCGGATTGGGTCCGATTGTGGGCGCGCTTATGGGAGGGTATTTCTATGACATGGTGGGGATGACCGTCCTATTTCGTATTATCACCGTTATGACATTGGTTGGCTTGGGAGTGTTCATCATAGCTAGTAGGTATAAAGGAAACACGAAAAGGACAGGAGAACCTTAAACGGTTGATGATTTTGGGGGGATTGCTCCTACCTCTGATCAGATCGAATCAAAGATCACGTCGATTGAAGCGCCGCACCGCGCTGAACAGCAAGACCACGGCATACGCTGCGCCGTAGACGATCATCCATTGGCTGGGGACGGAGGAGGAGGAGAAGAAAGAGACACCCAGCCTCGTCACCAATGGTGACTGCATGTTGTGCACGAGCCTCCGCCACACCGCCTCACAGGGGAAAATGAGGCTCGAAATGATGCCGATGTTTACGGCCACCTGGTTCCCGAGAAAAGCTCCGATTTGCTCCATCCACCCGCCGACAAAAGCGACGCCAAAAAGACCAAAGGCCACGACCCCATTCGCCAATGTGGAAAGGAAAGACCCTCCCCACAACGAGAGGCTGAGAAAGAGCATGCCGTTCAGCCAGAGAAGAACCAAACCCTGTGTAGAATGGGGCGCAAGATATCCCGATGTTGCATAGACCACGCCCATCGTCCCGCCAACCATTAAGAGCAGATAGAGGGTGAGCATAGCGCCGAAGCCCAACCACTTCCCAATCACGATTTGCCAACGGTGGAGCGGTTTCGTAACCAGCGTCTGGATCGTACCGGAATTGATTTCACCGGAAAGTGTGTCCACAGAAATGAGTGCGCTCATGGCAATGATCATGAAGTTCACACTATACAATCCTGCGAGCAGCAAGAAATTGTACATTTCATGAAGCAACACGATATTCATACCGCTACGTTGCTGCATGCTCTTCTCAAGATCCACTCTGGCAAAGTGAAAACCTAAACCATAAATGGTGAGGAACAGCACCCCCAGAATCAGCGCCGCCCAGAGAATCTTCCTTCTGGAAGCCTCTCGGATGGTCAATTTTGTGATGACCAAGATAGATCGCATGCTTCCCTAACCGCTAGCTCTCTAGATGTTCTGGGTCTTCTTGATCCACCAAACGCTCGCTCTTCCCAATGATCTCTAAGAAAAGATCCTCAAGTGCCATGATCTTAGGTTGCACGGTGTACACGTCCACCCCTTTCTCAACAAGATAACGAGTGATGCTTGGGAGCTGGTCCTCCGAATCCAGTTTGAAGGTAAGTTGTTCACCCTCAACTTGTACATTGCGGCACCAACGGGTTAAACCTTGACAATTCTCAGGCGTGAGGTTTCTAGCGCGTATGGCGACTTGCAGCTCCCCGTTCATCAATGAATCGAGAGAACCTGTTCGGACGATGATCCCTTCCTTAATAAAAGCCACCCGATCGCAAGTGACCTCCACTTCGCTGAGGAAATGGGAGTTAAGAAACACCGTTGTGCCCTTTGTACGCAGGTCACGGGTTATATCCCGCACCAAACGACGACCCATGGGATCGAGCCCCGATGTGGGCTCGTCCAGAAAGACCACCTCAGGATCATTGAGCAAAGCTTGCGCCAAACCGATCCGCTGGAGCATGCCTTTCGAAAATGTCCTCAATTTGCGATGACCATGCGCCTTTAACTCAACGAGCTCGAGCAACTCTTGGATACGTTGAGTTGTATGCGTTCTTTCCATATGATAGAGATCAGCGTGGAGGCCGAGAAACTCCTCCGCTGTAAGCCACTCGTGGAAACGGAAGTGCTCTGGCAGGAAACCGATACGCCTTCTCACCTCGTGATCACCAAGAGACGCTCCTAACACGTATCCCTCCCCTGCTGTGGGCGTGATAAGCCCGAGGAGCATCTTCATCGAGGTCGTCTTACCGGCGCCGTTGGGGCCCAGGAAACCAAAGATCTCCCCGCGCTCAACCCGAAGTGAAAGATCGGCCACGGCGATGTCGTCACTGAAGTGTTTACTGAGGTGATCCGTCTCGATGACTGGCGGTGTATCCATTAAGATCTGCGCTTCTCCAAGGCAAAGGACAAGGTAGACAGTGTGAGGAACCTTGTCTACCTTGTTCCTATCCTTTCTAGTATCCAGCCAACCACAATTCAAACTTCATTTGCACAGAAGCACCCTGAGCCTGCATTGTCCTGAGCATGCCGAAGGGTCGAAGGGTGCGTTCAATGAGTAGAAGTCATCCTTCGACAGGCTCAGGATGGCTTCTCTTTCTGGAAGCCATCATTTTCATCCTAACATCAAACAAGTGTATCCTATTTTATTTCAACGAATCCGCCACAGCCAGCGCATGGCCGGGATCGTCAAACCCCATCAATCCATAAAGAATACCCGATTTGATCCAAACGAGTGTATACCATGCCATATCTTCCCCGTAGGGGTCCTTGACCAGGACACCTGGGGTGCCATCGACGTTCGCAATCTCCTCATACTGCGCGTCCGCTGGAATGGGCAGCACCAACGTGGTTAGCCAATCCACCTTCTCACTGAACTGTGCCGCCTCCTCATCTGACATCCCTAACACCTGCAAAAATATCTCACCCAAGCTATTAAGGTCCAGTTCCGGCGGGACATCAACGGTCGGGGAGCGAGCCTGAATTAAAGCCATACAGGTCTCTCTCTTTCCCACTGAGGGTTGATCTTCGTCCCCTGCCAATCCACATTCACCA
>DUEZ01000092.1 GCA_011174825.1 Anaerolineae bacterium
ATCCGTGCTGCCATCATCGATGACCAAAATTTCAACCACATCGAAGCCTGGCACTTGTTTGGGTAAATCCGCGATCGTTGAGGGCAGGGTTTCCGCCTCGTTATAGCAAGGAATTTGAATAATGAGTTTCATTGAAGAAATCACTCGATGTTATTTTCAATGGATTCTATACAAAGGAGTCCGCATCCTTAGGTCATAGATAACCAAATCATGAATCGAACATATTTTCATTTTCGGCGTAATTTCTCGCTCATTGGCCGAATACCTACACATTCAACTCCTTCAAATCTCCCGTGCTTACAAAAACAACTCGTTCGGCGATGTTGGTCACTCGATCCCCGATACGCTCTAAATTGTGAGCACACCACATGAGATAAGTTGCCCGTTGCACGCTGCCTGGTTTACTTGCCATGATTTCAAGCAGCTCTTCGAAGACCGCCTGGTAAAGAAGATCCATTTCGTCATCGCGATCAGCAATCTTACGAGCTTCATTCGGATCACAGATAACATAAGCTTCTAGGCTTTTTTGAAGCATTTCTCGAGCCAACTTTACCATCCGTGGTATATCGATCAGTGGTTTAAGTAATGGCTCATCCCCCATGAGGATAACTGTCTTGGCAATCCCAGCAGCATGATCCGCCATTCGTTCCATCTCAACAACAATGCTCATCGCAGCTACAACCGCCCTAAGGTCCGTTGCCGCGGGTTGTTGGGTGGCAATTAACGCCAGGCAGGCCTCCTCGATCTTGAAACGCAGATCATTTATTTTTTCATCCTCTTCGATTACTCTTTGAGCTAACGATCGATCACGATTTTGGAGACTCTCGAGGGCTTTGGCAATTGCCTGATCGACCATCGTTCCCATGCGGAGAAGATCTTCACGCACTTGTGTAAATTGGCGGTCGTACTCACCTCTAAGGCTTTGAGACATCTCAACCTCCTCACCGCCCGCCTACTAACCGACCCTTCCTGTGATGTACGCTTCGGTTCGCTCCTCCTCCGGTCGTGTGAATATGGTAGCGGTTTTGCCAAACTCAACTAACTCACCTAACCAAAACAATCCTGTTTTATCAGAAACCCGCGCGGCTTGTTGCATGTTGTGCGTTACTACAACGATGGTGTATCGTTCTCTAAGTTGCCTCATAAGTTCTTCAATTTCAAGTGTAGCGATTGGATCGAGAGCCGATGTGGGTTCATCCATCAGGATCACCTCCGGCTCGACAGCGAGGACTCGAGCGATGCACAAGCGCTGTTGTTCACCTAAAGAAAGTTCCAGTGCATTGGATTTCAATTGATCCTTTACCTCATCCCACAAAGCTGCTCGATCCAAAGATCGTTCAACAACCGCTTCTAATTCTCCTCGCCCGCCTGTCAAGCCAAGTACTCTCGGACCAAAAGCCACATTATCGAAGACCGATTGTGGAAAAGGGTTCGGTCTTTGAAATACCATCCCAATCCGTTGCCGTAAATCAACCACGTCTACACCAGGCGAATAGATATCCTCTCCATCGAGTAGAACATCTCCTTCGAGGCGTGTTTCCGGAATCGAGTCGTTCATTCGATTGAGGCAACGCAGGAAAGTGGTTTTCCCACATCCAGATGGACCGATCAAGGCCGTGACTTCGCGTTCAAGGATCTCCATCGAGATCATATTTAAAGCGCGCAGGGACCCATAATAGAAATTCAGATCTTGTATGAGCATCTTTTGTGTATGATTATCGTCCACCATTTGTGGCATTGTACACCAGAACATCATCCAATGGATGCCGAGCGTAGCTTTTCCATTTGAATTTGCTCCGAGATTCTTGAGTGGATTAAAGAAATTTGCCCTCGAAGAATAGGGAGGGAAATTTTGCGGGCGAATATCTTAAAACCCTGGTTTCTTGTCTCAGGAGAAGTATAATTCAACGCGATGGTCGAACCTTGCGGCAAGCACCTTCGCATGTACTCACTCCTCCTGCTGGTATGTCTATTACTGAGTGGGTGCCGACGATCACAAGCAGAAGATCTCCCCGATTCTTCTTCTGTAAAAACCATCGAAAACAAGGGTTCCGATACGATCGTTAACCTTGCCCTAGCTTGGGCGGAAGCTTATCAGGAAATCCACCCCGAGGTTCGCTTATCCGTAACTGGTGGCGGTTCAGGCACCGGTCTCGCTGCCCTGATCAATGGAACGGTAGATATCGCTAACGCCTCACGCAGGATCAAGCCTGAGGAACAGAGCCAAGCAGAGGCTAATGGCATCACACCGGTAGAACATATTATTGCAAGGGATGCGATCGCCATCATCGTTAACCTTGATAACCCTGTCAACCGCCTCACGATCGATCAAATTTCAGATATCTACAGTGGGAAAATCAACAATTGGCTGGAAGTCGGTGGGGAAGATCGCCCCATCGTCCGACTGTCTCGAGAGACGAATTCGGGAACACATGTTTTTTTCCTGGAAGAGGTCATTCGAAAGGGAGACAAGAACGACAAGACCTTATTTTCAACCGATACGCTCCTTCTACCCTCGTCAGAAGGGATCAGCGCTGAAATCCGTCAGAACCCCAACGCGATCGGCTATGATGGTCTAGGTTATGTCACCGAAGATTTAAAGGTCATCGCTGTATACAGTGATACGGCTGAAGACTTCGTTATCCCTTCAGCCGAGACAGTGGACAATCAGGACTATCCAATCGCGCGCGATTTGTACATGTACACGGCAGGTGAGCCGACCGACGAGATTAAAACCTATCTCAACTGGATCCTCAGTTCTGAAGCGCAAATGATCGTTTCAGCGCTCGGATTCGTCCCCATTGCGCAATGAGGTGCCAATGCGTGAAATAAACTGGAGAGAATTTGCCATCACTCGTCTGATCAAGGCTTGTGGTTATTCGGCGGTCATATTTGTTGGATTGATATTCCTTTTTTTGTTGCGAGAGGGTTCGCCGGCACTGGTTGAGATCCCCTTGCCGTCGCTTTTTAGTTCACGCTGGTACCCGATCGAGGAGTATTTTGGAATCCTACCCTTGATCAGCGGAACACTTGTCGTCACGATTGGAGCAACCCTCGTATCCGTTCCCCTTGGTTTATCAACAGCGATCTTCATCGCAGAGATCGCACCACGTTGGGCAAAGGAAATTCTTAAACCTCTTGTAGAAGTTCTGGCAGGTTTGCCCTCCGTAATGCTCGGTTTTCTGGGCATCTTGGTCGTCGCACCCTTCATCCGAACTGCGACCAACGTTCCAACAGGCTTGACGGCTTTCACCGGAGCTCTAATCCTCGGCATGATGGCCATTCCAACCATCGTCAGCGTCGCTGAAGACGCACTTGATGCCGTACCCCGTACCTATCGTGAGGCCGCACATGCCCTGGGGGCGACCGAGTGGCAAACCATCTGGCGAGTCACGCTCCCCGCTGCTCGATCGGGTGTGCTTACGGCGATCATGTTAGGGATCGGAAGAGCGATCGGAGAAACGATGACGGTCATGATGGTAACCGGTAATGCACCCGTACTACTGACCGGTATCGAGAGTCTCTTCCGTCCAGTACGTACAATGACAGCGACCATCGCCGCTGAGATGGGAGAGGTCGCGAACGGAAGTGTGCATTACCACATCTTATTCTTGATCGGGATCGCACTCTTTCTGATCTCCCTGATCGTGAACATGGTCGCCGCCAGTGTCGTATTCCGACAGCGAAAACGTGCAGAAAGAATATTGTCTTAATTCGAAATGATTTGCGGCGCGTAGCATTCAAAATGATACTGAGGTATGAATTGAACGACGATCAGAAAGCCAGAACTGGCGAACCAGCGGCAGATAGCGATTGAAGAACAGAAATATTCTGTCTCCCTCATTCGTATTAGTGACGAACATACAACGTTAATTTTAAGGTTATGAAACGACTAAGGACTACATCCGAACGCAATAAACTCGTTCAAAGCATCGGCTTCACAGGATTGAGCCTCGCTGCTTTGATCACTGTCATTCCCATCGTTCTGGTAGTAGCTTACATATTCTGGCAAGGTTCACCAGCGATTTCATGGGAATTCATAAGCGGGTTCCCACGTGAAGGAATGCGGGCCGGTGGCATCCTGCCTGCGATCGTCGGTACATTTTGGTTGACACTTGGCACTGGGATCATCGCCGTCCCTCTCGGAATAGGCGCCGCGATCTATCTGGCTGAATACGCCCCCGACACCAATTGGACACGCGCAATTCGGATCGCGATTATCAACCTGGCCGGGATCCCTTCGGTCGTCTACGGATTGTTCGGGCTGGGTTTATTTGTGCTTTTTTTACAATTTGGAACCAGCATCGTGGCCGGTTCACTCACGCTGGCTATTATGACCTTGCCCATTATCATCAGCACGACCGAGGAAGCCCTTCGCGCAGTTCCTAACAGTTTCCGAGTGGTGAGCATCTCACTTGGCGGTAGCAAATGGCAGACAATCCGACGTGTCGTGTTACCTCAAGCGCTACCTGGCATCCTGACCGGCGTGATCCTTGGATTGGAACGTGCTGCAGGAGAGACAGCGCCAATCCTCTTCACCGTTGCTGCCTTCTTCCTACCCAGGCTACCGACTTCGATCCTTGATGCAACGATGGCCCTGCCCTATCACCTGTTCGTGATCTCTACCCAAGTTCCAGGGATGCCAATTCAGATTCAATACGGCACAGCGGTGGTACTCTTGACCTTTGTCCTCGGCATGAATAGTGTGGCCGCTGTTATTCGCTCTCGTGCTCGAG
Source organism: Anaerolineae bacterium (assembly GCA_011174825.1). Classification (GTDB taxonomy): domain Bacteria; phylum Chloroflexota; class Anaerolineae; order Anaerolineales; family E44-bin32; genus DUEZ01. The sequence continues at coordinate 4,737 of DUEZ01000092.1, forward strand.
CTAGGAGACAGTGGTGAGTTCCACAGAAGTTCATACTGCCTCATCATCTGCTCTAGAGATCAACAACAAGATCTTTATCGAAGGATTAAGCGTAGGTTATTCAGACGGTACGGAGTCACTCAGGGACGTCAGCTTGGTCGTCCCTGATCATGCAATCACAGTGCTTTTTGGTCCTGCAGGTGGAGGGAAGTCTACGCTTTTACGTACCATGAATCGCCTGAATGACCTGGCTGATGTTGTCAGACTTTCAGGCCATGTTTGGTTAGATGGCATAGACATCCTCGATCCTTCGATCGATGTAATCTCATTGAGACGACGAGTAGGCATTGTCTTTACACAGCCTGTTGTGCTGCCGATGACCATCCGACAGAACCTAACCTACGGCTTGGAATTAGCCGGCGAGCGATCACGAAATCGTCTCGAAGAAGCCGTCGAACAAAGCTTACGAGCTGCAGCTTTGTGGGAGGAGGTCTCCGATCGCCTCGATGATCCTGCCGTAGCCCTCTCTGGGGGACAGCAGCAACGTCTGTGTTTAGCTAGAGTGCTGGCGCTCGAACCAGAGGTCATTCTGCTTGATGAGCCCACTTCCGGATTGGATCCCATATCTACGGGCAAAGTCGAGGCATCGCTTCAAGAGTTAAAGGAACACTACACCTTCGTCCTTGTGCCCCACTCTATTCAGCAAGCTGCTCGAACCGCAGATTACGCCGCTTTTATCCTGGATGGTCAAATAATAGAATACGCTCCTGGAAAACAGATCTTCACCCATCCACAGGATCAAAGAACTGAAGATTATGTTGAGGGACGATTTGGATAAATCTTTGCAAATCTGAAGATCGAGGCTTTGTTTGCCAAAATTATGGACTTTTATGCACTTGACGCCTACCACCAATTGACATACATTATTATCAACAGGCGCTCCCGTCGTCTTGCGTATCTCACGCAAGCCGACGGGACTTCTTTTGTCCTTAAGTTGTCCCTACTTACTTTGTTGTTATCAACAGCGTGCAGCCAAACTCCAACTCCACACCTTCCATCGATGGAAACGATCTCGATCCCTATTACTCCTCAATTGAGCCAAACTCCGAATACCATTCCCCCTCCGATCCCCATTGAAACCCAGGCAACGGTAACCCCTGGTGAACAACGTTGGTGCAATGATCAGACAGGCACTGTTCACTCAGAAGTAATCAATGTCTCAATCTCAAACCAACCCTTGTCCTTCCACATCTACCTCCCACCGTGCTATGCGGAGAACATCGATCAAGATTACCCAACACTTTACATGCTTCATGGAATACAAGCTGATGACTCACAATGGGTTGACCTAGGCATCAGCAATCTCGCGGATAACCTCATCACTAGTGGAAGGGTCGAAGCTTTCATTATCATCATGCCTTGGCAGAGGACAGGGCTCGATATTGAGGTCGCCCTCGTCGAAGAACTGGTACCTTACATCGATGAGACATACCGCAGTCGACCCCAACCCTTCTGGCGCGGTATCGGGGGTCTTTCCCGAGGCGGTGGTTCGGCTTTACGAATTGGTTTGAAACACCCAGATGTTTTCGGTGTCATCGGCCTTCACAGCCCAGCCACCTTTTACGATACTGTCTATGTCTCTTTTTGGATTCGGGAGATCTCGAAGGAGGATATGCCGAGAATCTGGATCGACATCGGAGGTGAGGATTCCCTCCGAGATGCGACTTTAGATCTTATTGCGCTCCTTGATGAACTCGAAGTTCCCTATACATCCTTACTGCCCGAAGGAGATCATTCCCCTGCATATTGGTCCGCCCATCTCGAGGAATACCTCCTCTGGTATGCCTTGCAGTGGTAGACCGTGTTCCCATCGCAATTCTCGAAGGGGAAAATCTAAGTGCTTTCTCCCCAACATAACACCAAGCGAGATTAAATCAGATATCCTCGCTTAAATGCATCCGTGCCCAGAGCCGCCACATAACCCTAGGCACGGTTTTTAGAGGAGAATTATGAATATCATAGACGAGCAACATTAAAGGATGATAAGCAGGAGATAAGATCTTGCTTAGAGAGGTTTGTTACCCTTTTGTAAGCACGTCATGGATCTCTTCCTCGCTGATCGGTCCCTCCCTGAGTATCCGAGGCGAGGCTCGTGTGCAATCGACCACAGTAGATGGTTCACCGCCTGGAGTCCTACCCCCATCGAGGATAAGATCAATGCTCCCCCCTAGCCCTTTTAATACCTCTGAGGCGGTACACGCGATGGGATCACCCGACTTGTTTGCTGATGTCACTGCCATTGGCCCGGCGATCGTAAGCAATGCCTGTGCCACTGGATGATCGGGCACCCGGATGCCTACCGTTGATAAAGGGCTTAGTTCATCAGGTAGCGTAGGTTTACGCCATACAATCAAGGTAATCGGTCCTGGCCAAAATCGTTTGGCTAACCGACGCGCCATTGGTGGTGGGCTCAACGATACTCGACTCAAATCTTGCATGCTGGCGATTAGGATGGGAATCGGATTCTCTCTTGAGCGCCCCTTCGCTTCGTAAATCCGAGCAATGGCCTGCGCGTGATACGCGCTCACACCCAAACCATAAACAGTGTCAGTAGGAAATGCAACCATCCCACCCCTTTTGAGAACCTGCAATGCTTGTGAAAGATTCTCAGGTCTAGCTGCAGATAAGACCTCAGTCTTCATCCTTCTCCTAGCCTCTTCTATCGATCATCAGCAAGCGGTCCCGACCGGCCAGATCTTGAAGGACCTCGACTATCGAAGCTGGTATTGCATTCTGGACAATGGTTTGGACCGCCTCGGCTTGATCGGCACCGATCTCAAGCAATACGCGCCCACGTGGCGCAAGCAGATCTGGTATCTGCACCATCAACCGATCGATAATCTGCAATCCATCTTCGCCACCATCAAGAGCTGATCTTGGTTCTCGCCGAGCAACCACCAGATCAACTAGTTCTTCCGATGGGATGTACGGAAGGTTAGCACAGATTAAATCGAAGGAAGCTTTTAATGGGGATAGAAGATCGGCTTGAACAAACCACATTTGGGAAAATACATGATGATCGCAGGCATTGTTTCGTGCAATGCGCAAGGCCCCTACCTCAATGTCTGTCGCTACGATATTCAGATCGGGTATTTCTGCGGCCAAGTTTACTGCGATACAACCACATCCCGTCCCAATATCGACTGCCATCCTGCGATCGGGATGGGTCCTTAGAAACAACAGCGCTTCTTCGATAAGCAGTTCGGTTTCAGGTCGAGGGATTAATACCTCAGGGGTAAGCTGGAATCGCCGACCGTAGAACTCCCACCAACCAAGGACATATGGAAGCGCTTCCCCCGCCTCACATCGAGCGAGGTCCCTCAGAAAGGTTTGAGATTGTGTACCCTCAAACTCAACATCAGGATGGGTCAAGATCCAAGTCCGTGTTTGACCAAGGACCTCGCTTAATAATAGCTGGGTATCGAGATCTGGAGTGTCGCTGGTGGGTTTCAGAGTACGGCGCCCCATATCAAGCGCCGCGCCGATCGTACGTGGGTAGCTCAAGGATCAATCTTCAACGGCTTGTAAGCGTTCAGCTTCTTCTCGAGTGGCTATCTCATCGATGAAATAATCAAGATCACCATCCATCACCGTTGGGAGGTTATGGGATGAGAGATTGAGACGGTGATCCGTAACGCGTGATTGAGGATAGTTATAGGTGCGAATCTTCTCCGAGCGGTCACCCGTGCCTACTTGAGCTCTCCTGTCTTCGTCCTCCTTCTCCTGCTTTTCGCGAAGAGCAATTTCATAGAGGCGCGCTCGAAGGATCTTCATCGCTCGCATCCGGTTTTGTAGCTGCGAACGCTCATCTTGACACTGCGCGACGATACCGGAAGGGATGTGTGTCAGCCGAACTGCAGTGGCGTTTTTTTGAACACTTTGGCCACCTGCTCCCGCTGAACGAAAGACATCCATGCGAATGTCTTTCTCGGGTATTTTGATCTCGACCTCATCGGCCTCCGCTAAAACAGCCACAGTTGCCGTGGAGGTGTGTATTCGACCCTGTGACTCTGTCACGGGTACCCGCTGAACCCGATGAACACCGGATTCGTGCTTCAATCGAGAGAAAGCTCCCTTACCTGTGACCTGGAAAATAATTTCTCGGAACCCCCCCACTCCGGTTTCGTTTTGCGAGAGAATCTCCGTATCCCAGCCTCGATTCTCCGCGTAGCGACTGTACATGCGGAACAAGTCAGCGGCGAATATCGTCGCTTCGTCACCACCGGCTCCGGCTCGAATCTCCATGAATACGTTTCTATCGTCTCGAGGATCTGTCGGTAAGAGGAATGACTTAAGGCTTGCTTCAAGTGCGGTTAGCTGTTCCTCGAGCGCCACGATCTCCGCTTCGGCTAATTGTCGAATCTCGGGATCATCGCTTTCACTGAGGGAGATGGCCTCTTCGTGCTGTTCGCTCAAGGCCTTATACTCCCGATAGGCGACCACGATCGGCTCAATACTCGAGCGCTCACGGGCTAACTCCGCAACCCGCTGATAATCTTCACCTGATTGGGCCATCTCGGCCTCAAGATCTGCAAAGCGCTGTTCTATCCCAGCAAGTTTTTCTAACATCGTATTGGCACAATAAACTCCCACGGTGTGTGTGGGAGGGCTTTCGTCATTATACCATGACGGTCAGGCAAGGCATCCTTCGCAGGAGCATCACTGTGGTGCTCACTGGCAACGAGGCTTCTCATTGTCCCTCTGTCATCACAAGCGCATGTTTGGTATTTCGGGGGGAGACCTTCCATTGGTTGGTTGTATTCAGGGAAAGAGAATGGAAATAATTCTGCTATTCTGAGCACTTCCAGTAGCAAAGAACCCTATGATGTAGCGAGGTCCGTAGCCTCGTTCTAGGGATCCTTCGAGGAGCCGAAGTCCCGAGTCAAATCGAGGGACTCAGGATGACATACCAAAATAGATGTCATTCTGAGCGCTCCTTCGACTACGCTCAGGACAGGCTCTCGGCGCGAAGAATCCCTATGATGTAGCGAAATCCGTGGCCTCGTTCTAGGGATTCTTCGAGGAGCCGAAGTCCCGAGTCAAACCGAGGGACTCAGGATGACATACCAAAATAGATGTCATTCTGAGCGCTCATCCTTGCCAAAGAAGTAGGGCAATTCACCGTTCGTGCCGCGAAAACCGGCCAGGGTGCGAGACGGCATGAATTGCCCCTACATTGATTAAGCTCCCAATTACAACCCATTTGTTGAACTCAGGACATGCATCAACCGCAGCGATATCGTACTCGAGAGGTGAGGATTCCTGTGATGTAATGATCATCAAGGAGTCCTTGGGAACCTCAAAACTCATTTGAGCGTCTACAAATCAGAACAAGGTTTGTTTTACCGGAGGAAACCATGCGTACTAGGAAACTTCTGCTCACCGTCCTGCTTACACTCTCCATCGCTCTGCCTATGGTGAACCCGGCTTATGCCGATGGGATCATCATCCCCGAACCTCCGATCTGTGACCCTGGTCCGTGCCCAGTTCCTTTCCCCATCTCTCAATTGGCGATCGAGTACCATCGGGTTCATGTGAGGATCGAAGATCAAGTCGCCATCACACACGTCGACCAGGTCTTCCGAAATGACAACGAATGGCAGGTCGAGGGGACATACGTATTTCCGCTCCCCCATGGAGCTGCCGTCACCCAATTCACCCTCTGGATTGACGGTGAACCCGTAGAAGGCAAAGTCCTTACCCGTGAAGAAGCACGACGCACCTACGAGGAAATCGTTCGAACCATGCGTGACCCAGCTCTGCTCGAGTATATCGATCGGGATGCGGTCCAGGCCTCCATCTTCCCCATTCCGCCTGGAGGCGAAAGAAGAATCGAGTTGGAATATTCGCAGGTGTTGGAAGCCGACAATGGGTTGATCCACTACGACTATCCCTTAAACACGGAGAAGTTCTCGACCCAACCGCTTGAGGAAGTCAGTGTGTCGGTTCGTGTTGAATCGCCCCACCCCGTCCGGGCGATCTACTCTCCCTCCCACCCCATCGCAATCGACCGCGATGGTGATTACCGATTCAGCGTGGGTTACGAGGACAGTGACATCACGCCCGACGTAGACTTCGAGCTTTATTACTCCATCGCAGATCAGGATATCGGTCTCAACCTGATAACTTACCGTGATCCCGAGGGGGACGATCCCGATGGTTTCTTCCTGCTCCTTGCTGCGCCAAGCGTGGAAATCGATCCCGACCGCAAAATCGCAAAAGATATATTCATCGTCCTAGATCAATCTGGAAGTATGGATGGTGAAAAGTTCCGCCAGGCACAAGAAGCCCTCCACTACGTACTTGATCACCTCAACTCTGAGGACAGGTTCAATATCGTCGCGTTCAGCACCGGTACGAGGTCATATAGCAGCGGGTTGCGATCTGTCGAGGAGGTTTCGGAAGCCAAACGATGGGTCGACTCCTTATCAGCAGCGGGATCTACGGATATCAACTTAGCATTGCTGGAAGCCCTCGCTCAAGCGGATAGTCGGCGAGCGACAATCGTCATCTTCCTCACCGATGGCTTGCCGACCGAGGGCGTCACCGAAACGGAAGACATCCTTGAGAATATCCGCCAAGCCGCTCCGGAGAATGTCAGCTTGTTCGCCTTTGGCGTTGGATACGATGTGGATACGTTCCTGCTGGATACCCTGGCTAAGGATCATCACGGAGCCACGACCTATGTTTCGCCAGGCCAAGCGATCGACGAAGCGGTCTCAGGTTTCTACGCTAAGGTAAGCACACCGGTGTTGACGGATTTGGAACTCGATTTCGGTGAAATCATCACCTACGACACCTACCCCGAGCCTTTACCTGACCTCTTCACCGGGAGTCAATTGGTATTGGTTGGTCGCTACCGAGATTCCGGAACAACAACCATACGACTCTCTGGTGAGGTGGAAGGTCAGACACAGAACTTCGACTACTTCCGACAGCGATTCCGTAGCGCCGGCGGATCAGAATTCCTGCCTCGATTATGGGCTACCCGAAAGATCGGAGCGCTTCTCAATCAGGTTCGATTACAGGGCCCGGAGGAAGAGTTGGTCGATCAAATCGTAAAGTTGAGTATTCGTTACGGCATCGTTACGCCCTACACATCCTATTTGGTGACCGAGCCGATGGCGCTGAGCAGAGAGGCGCAAGAAGGCATCGCGAACGAGGCCTACTCTAAACTTCTCGGAACGCCGACAGCTGTCTCTGGTCAAGATGCCGTTGAGCGCGCCGCAGCTGAGTCAGCCATCAGCGAGGCAGAGGTCCCCATGGCGATTTCAGGCGATGCAGCGAATATCGTGAGGTTAGCTGGATCAAAAACCTTCCGTCTTGTCGATGGCGTCTGGATCGACACCGCATTCGACCCTGATGCGATGATCACTGTAAAGGTCCCGTTCCTCTCAGCAGATTACTTTGAACTAGCTGACGCAAGGTCAGAATTCGGTGCCGCGTTTGCATTAGGTGAGCGGGTGATCGTCCTGGTTGGCGATACGGCCTATGAGGTCGTAGGTGACGCAGACACAGGTGATCCCATAACAGTACCCCCCGCACAACCGAGCGAGATTGAAGACGAAGGGGAGGAAGCATCCGGGTTCGAGCCCACACCTGTCGGATCCAAAAGCGACGATGGGACAATTGCATTTTGCCCAGGATTCGCTTTTGCGATAAGTATGATCGCCGTCCCTCTAACACAAATTAGACGACGGCGATAAAGCTCAGTTAGTATAGTGAGTGTAGGGGCAATTCACGATGTTTAAGGATCGTGCTTTGCCCCCAAAATCGCATTCATTAAGGCAATTCATGGCCCATAAAAAAACGGTGAACCGAGATCGCTTGCCCCGCGAACACAGTGAGATTGGGGCACTCATCAAATATGGCTTGACAGAGCCTCGGTTGACCCGTGTAAACAGGGCTCTCGGTCCGAACGGAGTGCGAGACAGCATGAGTCGCTTCTTCGTATCACCCTGATAGCGCTCGTCGTACAAAACCAGCTTCATTCAGAAGTTGGTTAAGAACCTTCCAAACAATTCTGCAAGATTGTATTGTCCTAAGGAGCGTATTCGACAACTAATTCCGGAGGGGGAGATCCCTCACGGCTTGAGAATTGGATCTCACCTGATCCGGTGTTAGACTTCAGCAAGAATCCATAGTTTGAATAAGTTCCGAGTACCCATTCTTGGACTAACGAGGTCACAGTGATATATCGTATCGATGGCACAGCGACTGAACCATTAAAGCTTGCCCATACAATAGAACTAAAATTCGGCATGTAATCCCATGTGACGGTCGACTCGCTCCATGGCTGGACGATGCGAAATACCTCGATCGTTTGTGTCGCACTATCGTTTTGATAAATCCTGAGGGTCGCATTCGTAATTGTCATACAGGTCGTCGGAATGGATGAAAAACCAAATTGGATCAGGGCTCGACGATCGTCCGGTCTCACATGCAAATTAGAATCCGATCCATGATTCGCACCCACCATAGAACCATCAACCCAAGCATCCCCATTTGCAATGATGCTGACGGTACCAGCGGTACATGTCTCAATTGTCGGGGTAGATGTCGCAGTCGGTGATGAGGTAGGCGTCGGGGTTCGTGTCGCTGTGCTGGTCGGCGATGGGGTGGGTGTGGACGTATGTGTGGGTGTTGGAGTAGAGGTAGATGTATTCACCGCTGTATAGGTAGGCGTCGGTGTAGGTGTGTCTGTCGCCGGAGCCCCGAGATTAAGTGTAAAATAAACCTCTACCCAATCACTTGAAGCGCCCTCATTATCCCACGCCCTGACCTTCATCTTATGTAAACCATTGCTGATCGGCGCTCCACTTGGCACTGGAGGCCAAGACGGGCTGCTAACAGGGAAGTCATCGCAATTCGGACTGCCAGTAAAGCCACAGTATTTAACCCAGAATTGCTCCTGCGAGTGCACTAGGACGTCGCCCCCATCCACCCAGTAGAACTCGAATTCCACTTTATCAATCCCTTCACCGTCGTCACTGGGGTAGACACCAACTGGCTGACAGGTATCCGGGTCAACGTTGTCAGGATCATAGGCAAAGGCTTGCGCGGGGATCTCATCCGCGAGGGTGTACACCGCCCCATCCGGTGGATAGAGGACCTCAATGAATGGGTCTACAAAGCATTCAGTCGGTGCGGGCGATGGTCCAAAGGTTGGGGTTTTAGAAGGAACAGCCGGCGTCTCCGAGGCTGGCACTGATGTATCCGTTGCTGTCATTACGATAAACAATGTATTGGTAGGCGTCGGTGTTTCTGTCGGAGTTATGATAACCGTTGATGTTAATTGATCTTCTGGCGTAGCCGTGAAAGGCTCATTACCTTTGAAATCGCGAGCGGTCGCTGTCGGCACAGGTGAGCCCATTGCAATTCTTATCTTCTCGGACTGCTCTTCCGCTTCCTCCGGCGACAATCCCCGATCAAGCAGCACCTCGTCGATGATCGAGAGACGGAATATACCCAAGGAGCCCACAAAATCATCCGGCGCATAATTGGCCGCCAGTCGAGAGCGTAGATTTAACGAAAACGGTAGGGACTCCGCGAAAGCTATGTTCAAGATCAAGGCCGCCGCGATCCACAACACGAGGCATAATAAAAAAACGAGGAGGGCAACTAAAATCCAGCGTCGACCTGACCTGGTTTCCTGTCGACTCGTCATGGTCTCTCCTCGTCGATCTCCTATGTATTTTATTTGACCCTGATATACCTGAGTTTCCCCTCTCCTTTCACGTCTTAGTCCAGGGTCCTACAAGACCCCTCGCTTGCTTGGCAACCATTAACATACCTACGCACCCAGCAGACCTCCATCACCAGTAACTCAGGTGATCTGTTGAGCACCGTAAATACCCTAACAGATTATCGCTTTGCAGGTTTAAATACAACCAGTCCGCTGTTCCTAAATCGTTCATAGCCAACAATGGAGAATGATCGGAGGTTTTTACTACCGTAGGCATAAAGTGCTTGTACAAAGTTTAATTTCGCTAAACGATTATCCGTTCTTGGAGATCAAAGAAATAAAAAAGGCTCCTCTTCGGAGCCCTTTGATAAGCTTCTGTACAACTTTATTTCATTCTTCGGCACATGATCCGGGCATGGTGTAATCTCCTAGGAAAGAAGTCGTCTCATTCCCACCCTTATCTCTGGCCCTTGCCCATAGATTTATCTGAAATTTTCCCGAGCCTGGCGGATCCCAAGCTGTGTCGATTTCGAACACAATATCCCCTTGATAGATGGCGTCCCAACCGCCATCACCTGTTGGACCTCCGGAGACCTTGATCAATGCATCAGAGAAGATAGGCCCCGAAAAGCCTTCAACCTGATATTTCAGCTTGACCCACTGCATACCATAAGAGATCGGCGGATCGGTCACATGTAGGTTCGTCACATTAATGTTAGGCGCACATACACCTAAATCCCCCGGTGGTGGATCCATCGCTCCACCAGAGACACCAGGGGCCTTGTCGTCAACGGGTGTCGGTGTATTCGTTGGTTTTGGTGTATTTGTCGGCTTCGGCTTTTGAGTCCGCGTTCGCGTGGGCGTCCTCGTTGGTCGAGGCGTTCTCGTTGGTGTCGGGGTTGGGGTTGCTGTTGGTGTGAAGGTCTCAGTTGGCGTGAAGGTTTGTGTTGGTGTCGGGGTGTAAGGTGGTTCGCCATGAAAATCACGAGCCGTGGCGGTTGGAACAGGTGAGTTGAGTGCCTCCTTCACGTTTTCTTCTTGATCCTCCGCATCACCGGGGGAGATCCCTCGATCCCGAAGAGCATCACCAACAATAGAAAGCTGAAAAACTCCGAACGGACCACTTACGTTATCTGGACTGTAATTCGCACCTAATCGACTGCGAAAACCGAGATCGAAGGGAAGACCCTCTGCAGAAACCAGGTTCAGTAAGAGCGCAGCAGATATCCATACGATCAAGAGGAATATAAAAACGGAAAATGCACTTAAAATCCACCGTCGTCCCGTCATGCCCTTCACTCTCCCCTGAAGAGTTCTCAATTTATCGATGCTAGGTCAGAAAAAAAATCAGCCCATTGGTCTTCCTGGTCCCGCTCCGCGAAGATCGACCTTGATCCCACAAATTTCAAGCTGAATCTGGTACAAAAAGAGGGGCCATTGGTTTCCATGAGCAGTTCCATGGGACCCCCCAGGGCGATCGGTTGTATTCTGTGTGCTTATTGAGAGTATAGCAGAATCTTCGATGAAACTGGTAACATCCTGCAACTATTTCCTGATTTTCTTTTCGTATCTAAAAGCAAAAAAGATAATGATTCTCCATTAGCTAGTGGTAAGTTCATTGTACAGCAGGGGGGATACCGGCTTGGTCAGGTAAGGAGTGATGATGAAGATGATAAAGACCAGAGAAAAGTTAACCTAAGCTATATAATAAGCCTACTGAGTTGAATCAACTGAAAGTCTGACGAAAAAAAGGGGGAACTCTATTTTAGGAATGTTTAGGTTATTATCCCTAAGTATGTCATTCTGAGTGAGCCCTTCGGCTGCGCTCAGGACAGGCTCCGCGAGCGAAGAATCCCTATGATGAAACTCTCGTAGTAGCTACATCGCAGGGATTCTTCGCGCCTTGCGGCGCTCAGAATGACATAAAGCAGGGGCGCACTTTTTCTATATCATCCTGAGCCGTTTCGCAGAGCTCAGGCAATGTCCTGAGCTAGCTAAAGGGTTGTCAAAGGATCGTAGTGAACACACCATTCGATCCTTCGGCAAGCTCAGGATACTACTTAAATAGTTGAACCCCAAGCAGTGGTTGGTTTTACAATCGTATGCGAAATTTTGTAATACTTTGGGGAACTTCAGACTATCAGAGTAAAACCTTCAACTTGGGGCAATGGAGAGACAGTGGTCGAACTATTCAGTCTCTTCCCAACCCTCCCATTGGGTTTTGCTCCTTTCTTGAATGTCAGAACAGTCAACCAAGCGGTTCCAGCGGCCTGTCACCTCGTAAACCATGACCTCCCGGCGCTTGCCGCGGAGTTGAGCTCGGCCCCGTCGACCGAACTCAAACTGTTTACGCGTATTGGCCAAGAATTTATAGGTGTCCTCGCTGATCACGATTTTTCCACTCTCCGGAGCCCGGGTAATCTGTTGTATACGCTGCGATGTGTTCACAGTATCGCCAATTACCGTGTAATGCAAACGATCCTTCGATCCTATTCCGCCAGCTATTACGGTGCCCGTCGATACCCCAATTCCTACCTCCAATGATGCTAACCAGTCAGTAGAACGGCGGTCATTCACATTTTTCACGTAATCGAGGATCTCCATTGCAGCGTGGGTCGCTTGTAACGCGCTAACCTGAGGTGGTACTCGAAAGGGTAAAATGCCAAAGAACGCCATGATGGCATCACCATCGAATTTATTCACTACTCCGCCGTGTCGGGTGATGATCGGGACGACACCGGAAAAGTAATCGTTTAAAGTCCGCATCACATCTTCTGGGTCGGCTGTCTCAGCCATGGTGGTAAAGCCCTGCAGATCGGCGAAGAGGATCGACGATTTCGCAGTCTGACCCTCCAGCAACAAGCCGCCCGTATCTATGGCAGTACGTAACTCGTCGCGAACCTCAGGTGTGACCGTTCGACCAAGCAAATCACGATAGATCGCGCCTTCACGTAACCCGGCCACCATGCTGTTAAAGGTTTGAGCTAAAACACCGACCTCATCACTCCCTCGGGCGATAACTTGGGTGTCCAAATTGCCGAAGGCAACTTGTGTTGACGCGTCAGCGATATCGACAAGCGGTCGTGTAATGTTGTTCGAGATCACCAAGCCTGTGAGCACAATCAGCACAAGAGCTACTGCACCGACACGGATCACCGTGACCGCATTTTCCATATACTTGCTGTAGGCCGTATCAGTACCTTCACCCTTTAATAATGAGACACTCAGCATCCCCAACTCTATCGTGCCGTGACGAACGACCAGTGGGGTGAGAACGTCCCCATAAATCTGACCGGCAATCTCGATCTCACGATAGGGGGGATCCTCTGAAGTTGGAGAATGTGCTGCATCAATAAGATCTTGAGGGAGGGCCAACCCTGGTGGATCCCAGGTCTCTTCTGAATCAAAAGTAGAATTTAACAGTTGCTTATCGTCTCTTGCGAATATTGAGACTTGGGCTCGTGCGTCCGCGCTGAGATAATCGATAAGGTTTTCTAAGTATGCACCTACCAAAACCGCACCAAGGATCGTCCCCTGCTCGTCAGCAAGCGGGCCCGCGACGAAAAAGACAGACGCCTGCTCATCTTCGCCGACCACAATATTTTGTAAGTCTGCTTGCTTTACACCGATAGGATCCTCTGCTTCCTCCTGGAAAATATCGGACAGAAGAACAAGCTGTACGAAAAGCCAGTCTTTGTAATATCCCTCGCCACGCAAGACGATGTAATCGCCTTCGGGCGCGTCTGGACTGCTCCTTCTGGCTGTCAACAAACTCGTTCCTTCACGATCGAGCACCACCGCCACATCGACACCCGTATTGAAGACCAGACCTAAAACCCTTTCCCGTAAGGCCTCCGCATCATTCAATGCGACTGCGGTAGCAACACCTTCCGTGTTGGCAATCGCGCGTTCAATCTCAAGCAAGCTTTCCTCAACCCTCACCACTTCATCGGCAGCTTGTTGACCGCTGTCGGCTAATTGTCGCAGGAAACGAACTTCCTCTGCCTCCCCTAGCACGCGATTGACTATAACCGTCGCAGCCAAACCTATCGCCAGAGCCAAGAACATGAAGGGAAGAGTTATCTTCCACCGTAAGCTAAAACGTACACGGGGGCGATCGATAGGCGAGGTCGTGCTCATTTCCTACGTATCCCTTCAGAAAGTTCAACCCTACCGCAGGAAGAACGATAGGACGATCAATAAAGCGATAAAGGTTCCTGCGAGGAACCCGATGCGTTTCAGATCCTCCAGGACATAAGTGTAATCAGGGCTGAAGTCCCCAACTCCAGGAAGCGATTGTGGTGCGGACTTAGCTTTTGGTGAGGTTCGCGTTTCAACAGGAAGATTAGGTCTGCGATTTCGCTTCCGACGACGCTTCTTACTCACAAACTTCCTCCAATCCAGAAATCAGCTAAGGATAACTCAGAAAGTTCCTATTCTAGATGCTCGTATTTCAACCAGGCACCTATCTTTGCATCACCCACCAACGAGCTCGCCAAAAACGACGATACGTTGCGTGTCCTTCAGGTAAGGATAACATGAGATCAGTGTAATTGTGGGCCTGGCAGTGGTCTCCATGACCTCCACTTCGGTGGGCTCAACGATTCGAAAACCGGTCACGCGATAGGTATATTCGCGGGTCGTCGTACTTACGTGGATCTCATCACCCGGTTTTAGCTTGTCAAGATCTCGAAAGAGTTCACCGAATATATCATTGTGGGCAGAGAGAACGAGGTTACCAACGTCACCGGGATTAACACTTCCGACGTGTTGCCCCACCCCTCGTTTTAATTGTTCCCACCCGTCTCCTTGCACAACCGGGACCGAAGCGTTCCAAAGAGCAGGGATGTAGATATTACGAGCTTGTTCAGGGCCTGGTGTGGGAATGGCCACAGCCGGAAGTGATTGAACCAAAGGTCGCAAGTTCTCAGGAATTTCCGCCTCGTTCGGTTTTGCCCCACCACCGGTTGCATCGGGCGGTGTATGCCCTGAGGGCAGCACAACCGCTTTAATTAAGGGCGTTGGGGTGGGAATGGCCCCACCGATCGCCTCTGCTACTTCCTGATTGAGGGTTCGCAAGGCTTCAGCACCATTGAAGAGAATAAAAGCAAGCGCGATCACCGCCGCGATTTCAATACCAAATAACACTTTATTAAAGGATGAACGTACAGCACCCCTTCGCTCTCGAGGGATCTCATCTTCAGGTTCATCTCCATTCGCGCCAGGGAACGCTTGAACCTCTTGAAGATGTGAGGGCAGAGATGACTCGTTACGAAGTTTCAGGGTTCGACCACTACGTCTGAATTGACGTAAGCGTTCGTCGCGCGCCTGGAGCTTCTTGCGCGCCAGTAGCGATTCGAGCTCCTCTATTGAGAGTTCCTCAGCCGGTCGCCGTTCTCTCGCCATCATTCCTCAAACTGTCAGGACACCTCATAGACTAGATGCATGAAGGGTGCCAAGAACCTCGCGGGATTATACATGAAACTAGCTCATAAACAGATTGCCGTCAAGCAGTAGAAAGTGGCTAAATGATTCCTTTCCGCTTCAACGAGTGACTGATCACGCTTTATCAAATATGCATTGCCAATCCCCACTATTTTCCACTGAACCCAAAGAATATGGAAGCGTACCTTAGTCTACTGAAAAACCCCGATCCAAGAGGGAATTGGGTATATGTGGGGGTGTGGGCTACGCCCACACCCCCACATATACCGTTCACTTTCTCCCCTTTGGGCATTTTTCAGTGAAATCATCCATTAAGTCTTCCAAGAATCTAAAGAGCGACCAGAGGGGTTTAGGGATGTCGTTGTTATAACCAAGGTTTTCCAGTGATCAGGGGGAGAACGGTGAGGGTTATGGTGAAGAGGTTACAGGTACGGACTCTCGCACTCCTTTTTCTATTCCCTGGATTTATGCAGGATTTAATAACCAATACGAAGCAATATTTCATTAGCCCAGCAAATCGCTTGCAGCGCCATCACGTAACATCTGCAATCGCACCTTCAACCTTTCCGCCAAATCGCTTGCTGTGTTCAATCGTTTGATATGCGCTTCAGTACCCGCCTCGAGGCTGTCACGGATGCCAAGTAATTGAGGAACGAGAACATTATCAATGTATTGAAGTGCCTCCTCGGCGTCCTTGAAACCCTTTTCGTGAGAAAATTTCATCATAGAAAGGAAACCAGCCAGATCTTCGGTCGCGTCCTTTATGGCTGTATCGAGTTCTGAAGCGGATTTAAGAAAATCAGCCAATCGCTCGGCAATATCTACGGTCTCGTGAAATGTAATCATACCCACTAACTCCGAAGGATAAAGATATGTGAGCTTTCACTCAGTATACCCTGTATACACCGTTGCATAAATCATACCTTAGAAGGACTTTGCTCTCCCCGCTACTAGCCTGACGGTTGACTTCTTATTTCGGGTGACCGATTGGGATCAGGTAGAGTGGTTCATGATCCGCAGGTAGGCCAAGCACCTCCTGGACCCGAATGTCTTCAAAGGCTCCTATCGGCACCGCTCCCAGACCAAGCGAAACGGCTTGCAACAATGTGTTTTGTGCGGCGTGCCCGGCTTCCAGATGAATATAACGTGGTGACCGAGTGCGACCGTATTTGGCCTCCGTGCGGGAGAACACTGCAGTAATCACTAAGATCATGGGGGCCTTGAGAATAGCATCTTGTCTGAGAGAGACCCGATACAAATCCGCTCGTAGGTCTCCAGCGCTTACAGTAGTCAAATTATGGGCATGAGGGTTGTAATGGAATACGCCGCCCTCGAGCACAACGTACAACTCAAGGGGATACAACGCACCAGCTGAAGGTGCAGTCCGAAAGCCTTGGGAGCCGGTGATTCCCTGTGCCGCCCATAGCAGTTGGGATATCTCGCTTATAGACATCGGCTCCGGCGAGAATTCTCGCACGGACCGACGCTGAAGCAAGGCTTCCTCAAGTGAAAGTTGACCCTCCAAGGACGGCTCCGGAAGAGATGTGCCCTCTACCATGTTGGACTCCGTTTTGGTAGACGAAGAGGGAGCTGTTGGTGTGCATGCGGATAGCCCAAGAACATTCCCTACAAACATGGACACAATAAGGATTCGAATCGTTAAGCGCGAGAGCCGTTGTTTGTGCTTCATTCTAGGAACCATATCGATAAACCAAACCACGGCTGTTAAACACGAATATCCCCCCCTAGATCTGCGGTTAAAACAATTGAAGAATGTCCTTATTGAACGATCTTCGGAATGGAATCTTTTCGTTATTTCTGTTGGTTTTCAGGACACTCCTCAAACAAACAGGCGGGTAGTACACATCATTCCTCAGCTAACCCTCTTCCCGTTTCAACTCAGCTATATACGGGAGCGTACGGTAGGCATCGGCGAAATCCAATCCGTAACCCACCACCCAGACATCCGGGATCTTAAACCCAAGATAGTGGATCGGGACTTCGAGGCTATCGCGCTCCTTCTGCACGAGTACGCAAGCATTTAATGAAGCCGGTTTGCGTCCTTTTAGTGTCCGGTACAGGTAGCTCAGTGTATGTCCTGTGTCAACGATATCCTCAACAATCAATACATGCCGTCCCTCAATCGGCTCACGCAGATCCATAATGATGCGCACCGCCCCCGAGAAGGTGTCCGTCTTGCCATAACTTGAGACCGCCATAAAATCCACCACGTGGGGTAGCGTTAATTGGCGCGTTAAATCGGCCAAGAAGATGAATGCACCTTTGAGGATGCCGATGATGTAAAGACCATCCTTGTCCGCGTAATCCTTCGAGAGCTGATCTGCGATCTCGCAGACGCGGGCATGGATGGTCTCAGCAGAAAGCACGACGCGCGCTAGATCGGAAGGTAATTCACTCACAAAGAATTCTCCTCGCCAGCACCTGGGAAGGAACACACAGGATAACATCACCGGCATATATTCCAAGATGATTAGATGGTTCTGCTCTGAAGTATTGTAGGCGGAATACCTGCCAGACTCAACCCCGATCCGTGAGCTTCAGCCACAACTTCAGACATCTTTAGGCGGAGGTGCGAGAACCTCTTGTGCCATACTGAGGTGGACGTGACCATGATCTCCTAGGCGATTTTGTTCGTCCCAATAATAATCTCACAACTTGTTGGAAATCCAGAAGCTTTGCTTTTGGCTCGTCCTGAGCCTGTCTAAGGAGGCGCAAGCAGAGCTTGCGCACTCCAAACCAGAGCTGAATAAGCATGGTTAAGCAGGGATAAGTAGAAATAGAGATCGTCCAGTCAAATTTCACCAGAGGTAACACCTTTGTGCGACTTTACGTTAAGGCCCTTTGATTATTGGAGTGAATCGTGTGGGAAGAATACCAAGTAGGGGCGACCGGCCGGTCGCCCCTACTCCGATCAGCAGGCAAGCGATATTTCTTGCTTGCTTGTTTCGCCCTGAATGGCGCGTTGTTTTATACATTGCAGTTAGGAACAAGAAAGATTTACCCAATAAAGACACATTGTTTGATCTCTTGTCCAACGCTCAGTTCGACTGGTAAGCATAATATTCAATCTGTGTTCTCGATCACATCACGAATTGCTCGCAGCTCTGAGAGTATAGCTACAAGCACTTCACGCTCATCTCTCTCAAATTCTTCCTCGGTTTGGGTTGGAGCAATGGATCCTCGGAAACGCCGCAGCGCACCAGCGACCTGATCATAGACATCTTCAAAGATTGGCAGACCGACCAGGCTTTCCTCCGCGCCACTCTGCCCACTCATACCCGCCGTCTGGACGTTAAGCGTTCCAAGGCCAAATAGTCGGTCGAGAGGGTCTTGCTTCGTCTTCAAGTTCGTAACGGTCCGGAAGGGAACATGCTTGACCGATTTGGTGATCACCCCAGCTTTCACGATGACCTCATCGCGCCTGATCTCGTATTTTAAACTTCGGTAATATGCCGGGATGATCGCTAACATGGGCAATAGCCAGGTCAGATTGACGAGCGATCCTATCAATAAACCTCTTGAGCTTCCGGAAACACCAGCTTCTTCACGACCAATGACAAAGCCCAACCAGCCGCTAAACACGATTACGAGTACACCTAGGATCAGCGTTCCCACGATGAGTTTGTACATATATCGAATATTCGGTTGCAAGGAGATTTGGTTCATTTCATCACCCTCCAGCTTCCCCCATTGATTCCATTTCATGCAATATAGCCCAACTTGCGAATGAAGGTCGGTCATTGGGCTGAAAGTAATCCGACAGTTGCCTGTCACATGGAGGGAATTTAGGTAGTATGTTTCTTAATCTGGTTTAAAGCTGTCGGAGGCACGAAAAATGACGGGTAGTAAGAGGATGTCTCATTCTTTCAACCCCATCGCCTCGGACGGTATTGTAACGCTTCCGCCAGATGAGAAGGTGCGATCTCCGCTTCACCTGCCAGATCGGCAATCGTCCGAGCAATCTTGAGGACACGATGGAACGCGCGCGCCGTCATCTGAAGCTGACTCATTGCTTGGCGGATGAGCGAACGACCAGCATCGTCCAGTTGACAATGACGCCGCACATCACCTGGACCCAAATCTGCATTACAGGTCAAACCAGTTGAAGCTAACCGATGGCGTTGTCGCTCTCTCGCAGATTCAACCCGCGCGCGAACCGCAGAAGAAGTTTCCCCTAAACGATCGTCGGTCAGTTTATCAAAATCCACCCTCGGCACCTCAACATGGATATCAATGCGATCAAGCAGTGGACCAGAGATTCGTTTCTGATAACGAGTCACGGTCGAGAGAGAGCAGGAGCACTCCTTCACAGGATCCCCAAAGTAGCCGCAGGGGCAGGGGTTCATGGCACCGACAAGCATAAAATTCGCCGGAAATGAAGCCGAGCCGCGCGCCCGACTGATGGTGACAACCTTGTCTTCTAGGGGTTGGCGCAAGACCTCCAACACCCGCATTCCAAATTCGGGGAATTCATCCAGAAAGAGTACTCCCCGGTGGGCGAGCGAGATCTCTCCCGGGCGCGGCCAGTTCCCGCCTCCCACCAAACCAGCATGGGAGATCGTGTGGTGTGGGGAGCGGAATGGTCTTGTATGTAGGAGAGGTGTATCGGGGGGAAGTTGATCTGCGACGGAATATATCCGAGTGACATCGAGCGCTTCCTCGACCGTCATCGTCGGCAAAATAGAAGGTAGAGAACGCGCTAAGAGCGTCTTACCTGCACCCGGTGGCCCCGCCATGAGAACATTATGGCCTCCGGCAGCAGCTACTTCCAGCGCCCTTTTAACATGTTCCTGACCTTTGACCTCTTGCAGGTCCATCCCGCCTGGCTCATGTTCGATCATGATCTCAGGGCGTTCATACGGCTGAATAGGCACGACCCCTGACAGATGATTAACCAAAGCTGTGAGTGATTCAATAGGAATGACCTCGATCTCCGGGATTAACGCTGCCTCAGCTGCATCTGCCGCTGGAAGTACGATCCGGGAAAATCCACCTTCACGAGCCAATGCAGCCATCGGCAGCACACCGCGCACATGACGCAATGAACCATCGAGAGACAACTCACCGACCGCCATCGTCCCATCCAGCCAATCGGGGTGGATCTGCTCTGAAGCCGCCAAAACACCTAAAGCGATCGGCAGGTCATACGCTGGACCTTCTTTACGCAACGCTGCTGGTGCGAGGTTAACGGTTACACGTTGGCGCGGAAAAACCAAACCGGCGTTTTTAACCGCTGCCTGGACTCGTTCACGACTCTCTTGAACAGCGGTGTCCGGCAGACCAACAATAATAAAGGAGGGAAGCCCGCGGGAGGTGTCCACTTCTACTTCCACGATTGCCCCCTCCAGCCCGATAATGGCTGCGGCGTGGACTTTAGCGAGCACGCCTCCAGTCTAGAGTAAATACGCAAAAAGGTCAAATGCTCAAGATCCTATGAGCGCCTCGTATTAAAATCAGTCGTAGTAGCCACAGAGCATGCTTCGACAGGCTTTGTCCTGAGTTGGTCGAAGGGCTCAGCATGCTCAGTGATGGTTTCGGCATGCCTTGTTCTGACTGCTCCGCACCCTGTCGTAAACCCTGTGCTGCTTGCCTTGAGTTTGCCGAAGGGTTATCGAAGGATCGATGGTCTCAGAATGATAGAAGAAGTTAGTCATTCCGAGCGCCGATAGGGGAGAGGAATCCCTATGATACATCGAATTCAAAAGTATCATCATAGGGATTCCTCGTCACTTCGTTCCTCGGACATGCTTTGTCAATACCCAGTTTTGTAAGTAGACGCGATACAGCAGCGGCACCGATACTAGATTTCGGTCCGGAGCTGGTCTTCCATCATCACGACAACGATCCATCATCACCTGCGCCTTCGTGATGCACATTCAAACGAAAAAGTTTAACGACCAGCGATGCCTTTTACTTCGAAGTGCACAACGCTGAAGATGATAGGCCTCATCATAGACCTGACCTGTCTGCCAGAGCTTCCACAGGATCGCCAACCAGCGATTGGCGAGGCGACGGTAGGCAAGACTGGAATAACGGCTGCGAGATCGTGCTCGCTGCCAATAGGCATTGGCCCAGGCCGATTGTTGCAAAGAAGCCATGGCCCACTGCTGAGCGATCGCCCGGAACTCGCGATCACACGCACGGCGGAACTTGATGATGCGCCGCTTACCGCTTTGGTCCGTCACCGGACAGGTACCTGCGAGGGCCTGAACGCTGGCCGGCGTTGGAAATCGCTTCCGGTCATCGCCAAACTTGGCCAGAAGGGCCGGCGCCAGGAAGTCGCCCGCACCTGGCAAGGAGTCAAAGATCGCATGGTCTGGATGCTCGCGGAAGAGGGTTTTGAGCTCGAGCAAAGCCCCTTTTTTGGCACGCATCGCGGTCAGGAGCATGGTCGCCAACAACACGGCCTCATCTTGGTAGACTTCGACGGTCTCTTGAGCAGCTTCCGGCTGTGGCGCCTGCAGACGCGCAAAACAAGTTGGCAATCTCTTCGGGTTTGGATATCGATGTTGGCGGGCAAAGCGCTGAAACTGGTCAAAAGTCAGGTTTTCAGCGTGCTTTGGAGTAGGGAAAGCACGGATAAACTCCATGGCGACCTTGGTCGGCCACGAACTGAACATGTTCAGCACTGCCGGGTAATAGCGCAGCAGTACGGCTCTCAGACGATTGGAGAGACGAACCGTGCTGCTGGTGAGATGGTTGATCAGACTGACCTTGGCTCGTATCTGACGGGTAAGCAAGCTGTCTGGGCTCCATGACTGCAAGCGCCCATGGTCGGTACGCAAGCTATCCGCGATAACAAGCGCATCGCTGGGATCGGATCGGGCACCACTACTGCTGAAACGTTTGCGATTGCTTTTGACCGTGGTGGGGGGCACTACGTAAACCTTACTGTAACCGCGAGACCACAAGAAGTCGATCAACAGATTATGCGCTGTCTCCAGCCCCACAACACAATCTTCAGTTGCTAACTTCATGCGCCAACGGGTTTCGTCAAGACGAAGAAAGCCCTCCGGACTGTGAGGGATCTCAAACTGAGCAAGCGCGGCACCTGCCGCATTCATCATAATCACGTCGTGTTTCTGTTCACTCCAGTCGATTCCGATATATACTTGCATTGGGACCTCCTTGTGCATTCACGGGAGTCCCATCAATCGTGGTGGGGTACTGTGTTCCTGTTAGGGCGCTCATGGCGCTGCATGCTTTGGACAGTACCACCCACCAGGCCTGGGGGACGGTCCGAGGCTGGCGCTCGCAGCGCAGGAATGACAGGGTCCTTGATCCCAGGCCAGAGACCGATGGGTAGGCATTGTGATGATGGATTGTCTCACAATGTTTTACGCTATCGGTCTCTCTTTGTCTAGCTTACAGTAACAGGAATGACAGGAGAGGAGTTATTGCTCCGAGGGCCGATAGGCGAAAGGAATTCCTATGATTCATCGAATTCAATAGTGTCATCATAGGGATTCCTCATCACTTCGTTCCTCAGAATGACACAAGAGAGGGTGTCATTCTCAGCGAGCCCTGCGAGTGAGGAATCCCTATGATGCATCGTGTTCAGAAGTTTCATCATCGATATTCTTCACCGTAGAGTTCATCCCGAGCCATGCCGAAGGGCATAGGCTTCGCTGCTTTCCACCCTCTTTAAAGAAACAATGACGCGACCGAAACGTTTACGAAATCCATTGGTTCGTTCCTGGCATATCGGAATCATTCAAGCTAAACTGAACCAGCAACCAAAAGACCCGGGAGATTTTCATGAGGACCAAAGTAGAGATCAGTTTATCCGGCGTCGAGTCGGCGATCGCTGCTCAGCAGGGTGGCGCTAATCGCATCGAACTTTGTGAGAACCTGCTTGAGGGGGGAACCACGCCGAGTCTAGGCATGATCGCGATCGTCCGTAAGTACCTAGACATCGACATCAACGTGATCATCAGACCTCGCGGGGGAGACTGCTGCTACTCCGAGGCTGAGTTGGAGGTCATGAAACGAGATATCGAAACGGCAGGAGAAGCCGGTGCTGATGGTGTCGTCATCGGTCTATTGAACCCAGAAGGCACGGTAGACGAAGAGAGAACGAGATCCTTGATTGATCTCGCCCGTCCCATGAGCACGACCTTCCATCGTGCGTTCGATATCACACGCGATCCCATTGAAGCCCTGGATACCTTGATGGATCTAGGGATCGATCGAGTTCTCACCTCCGGGCAAGCGACCTCGGCTCTGGAGGGGATAAACCTCCTTGCGGAATTATCCAAACATGCTAGAGGTCGCATCATGATCATGGCCGGTGCTGGAATCACCGCCCATAACGCGAAGCAGATTGTTGAGAGAAGCGGTGTAGCAGAAATCCATGTCGGATCCGCAGCTGCTGAAGATGTCAAAAGCCTTATGCAGTACCACAATCCAAAGATCGCTTTTCGTGGTGGAACAAACCTACCTGAAGACATTCTCCGTCGAACATCCGCTGAGCGCGTGAAAGCCATTGTAGATGCCGTGAATTAATCACCTTTTCATGGATCTGAAGTGGAGTGATAACAGATACTAGAAACTTCGAGTATGGAGAGGCAGCAATAAAACGAACGTTCTTAACCCAATCTCAGAATTGATAAACTACTCGCTATACTCTTTAATAAACGGAATCACTCGGTCGGCTCAGGACCGATGACGATCACTCTCCCCACACCAGCATCGAGAAAATCATCCCCATATTCCTCCGCGAACATGCTGATGGCGATCTCCCCCGTGCAGTGAGATGGGCCTACTTGCTTGACCCCTAAGCTACGAAAATCCTCGATGATGTTCTCAAGTTGACTTCGGCTGCTGCCATCCAGGTGAAATCCACCCGTAACAAAAGCCACATCACCTTCCACTATACTCCGTGCTTTACGAATCATCCGTACAACCCCCGGATGGGCACAGCCCGTGATGATGACCATCCCTTCTGCGGTTTCCAGGATCAACGCCTGCTCGACAATCGCACCCAATTCTCCCGTGGAGTGCACCCCAGGAAGAATTTCAATTGGCTCTCTCACTTCGATCACCTCGGTGTGAACCCGCACAGTGTATTTAAACGTCTCCGGGAAGGCCTTGGGCAGATAGACAATCGGTTTTACCCCTGTGTAGAGCAGATCCATTAACCCATCAGTATGATCACCGTGGATGTGGGAGAGCACAATCACCTCTATTTTTTGAGGATCAAGGCCCAACTGCTCCATATTGTCCAAAAGTATGGAACCACTCCCGCCGGTATCAAAAAGCACAACATGGCCATCATATTCAATAAAGGCTGCAAATCCCCAAGAAGTCCTCAGGCGGGAGTCATAAGCGATGTTGTTAAAAACGATCGTAATACGCACGCCTCGTTCCTCGATGGGCGTAGTGGGATAAGGAGATGGCGTGTCCGTAGGTTCAGGTGTATTCGAAGGTGCTGGGGTATTTGTGGAAGACGATATAACGGTTACTGTCGGTATCGAGGTAACTGTGACTGTGGGCGCATCAGTAATTGGAGAAGGGTTGCACCCTGTCAACAAAATAACAGCAATTAGCACAATCAAGATAAGCGAGAGGTATTTATGGAGTTTATCCATGGGTTTTGCCTTTAGAGAAAGTCTATAGAAAGCTGCGCCAATTCAATCAGATGTTTACTTCGTATCAATATAATCTTGCACCACGCGCTCAAGGATCTCAAGCGGCATACTGCCGTTGCCCAGAATAACCGTGTGGAACTCCTTAATGTCAAATTGGTCACCCAACGCTTCCATTGCATCCTGGCGCAACTCCAGAATTGTCAGCATCCCGATTTTATAACCCGTTGCTTGAGCAGGGAGGACGATGTAGCGATCGACCTCGTGAGACCATCTACCTGATGGATCACCCAAAGCCTGATTCATGTACGCCTTGGCTTCCTCCCGACCCCAACGCATAGCGTGAATCCCTGTGTCAGTGACCAATCGCACCGCACGCAGCAACTCCAGATGAAGGCGACCGATGTTTCCATAAGGATCATCATCATAAAGACCCATCTCCCAAGCTAACCTCTCCGCATATAACGCCCATCCCTCCGCATAGGCATTCAGGACAATATCATTGCGAAAGAGTGGGAGATCCATTTCTTGAGCTATAGCGATCTGGAAATGATGACCAGGAATGGCTTCGTGATAAGCCACAGTGGGCATATTAAACTTGTACGCTTGCGAACCACCAATCCCTGTGTGGAAAGCCGCTGGTCGTGAGCCGTCCATCGGAGCTGAAACGTAATATCCCCCCACCCCAAACTCTGGGTGTCCTATAACGACAACCTCGCCTTGGGGTCGAACGTTGAAAAAATCATCCAAGTATAGATCCACCTCTTCAAGCATCTCCTCATACACATGGATGAGGTTTTCCTTACCCGAGGGTGTCGAGATGTTGTAGTAGCCGCCGTCTTGAATCACTCGGTCCATCAACTCTCCCAGATCTGCATCCTGGGGATATCCCAATTCATCAAAAACCGCGCGCATCTCTCCCTGGATACGATCGACCTCCGATAATCCTAGATTGTGAATCTCTTCGGGAGTCATGTCAGTTGATGTTTGGCTTCGAAGCATATAAGCATAATACGCATCGCCGTTGGGAAATTTCCATACACCAGCATCATCGGTAGCGATCCTTACGAGGTCATCAAGGTATGCCAGTAGGTCAATATACGCTGGGATGAATGACTCATTTATTGCATCCAGTGCCGCCCCAAGCATTTCCGCTTTCTCGCTCTCGCTCAGCCCGTCAACACTCTCCAGGCGATCACGAAAGACGCTATAGATTGAGAGTGATTCGCCCCTGATTAAGCTTGGGTCTGGAGATCGCATCCCAAGATATCCAAACATTACACTTCTCGCCATCTCAAGGATGAACTTCGGTGGGATGATGTCCATCTCCTCCCGACGGACCATTCCGTCGAGCAATTGAGCAACCTGATCATCAAC
>DUEZ01000093.1 GCA_011174825.1 Anaerolineae bacterium
TTCGAACATGCCTGGTTGAAGCCGGGGACCTTTGTCGCTCGTTTAGGTTCCTATCAGGAAGTGGATCATGACGTCATCACTAAGGCGGATAAAGTGATCGTTGATCGATGGAAATACGTCAGCCCCCGAATTCCTGAAATTATCCAATTGAAGCAAGAAGAACGTTTCGATTTTGAAAATGTCCACGCAGAATGGCCGGATATCGTTGCCGGGAAAGTGCCAGGTCGTGAAACGCCAGATGATATCATTGTCTTTATTGCTCTGGGCATCTGGGGAGAGTATGCCGCCATTTTGCCCGAAGTTTTCCGCAAGGCGAAATCCCTGGGGATTGGGCGGAGTCTGCCTTGTTCACATTAGCTAGATCATAACCAGCGAGATTGTAAATTCTAACTACGAATAAGAAGGAGAGTGCCATGAGTCTTCAAGGACCAAAGACCAATGCCCTTTTTAATAAAGCGAAAGCCGTTATTCCTTATGGCGTAAATTCGAATTTCCGATATTGGGGCGATGACGACACATTGATCGCTACTCGCGGGGAAGGAACCTATATTTGGGACGCAGATGGGAATCGCTACATTGATTATCGTTTGGGATTTGGCCCGATTATTCTAGGCCATGGCTATCCCGCGGTGGTAAACAGAGTTCAAGAAGCGATTAAAGAAGGCACTATCTTTGCCTGGACAACACCGTATGAAATCGATCTCTGCGAGCGCATTACGCGTATGTGCAAAGTGGATAAGGTGCGTCTGACCAATACCGGCACCGAAGCCACCATGCATGCCTTACGCATCGCGCGCGCACATACGGGGCGGGAGAAATTCATTAAATTCGAAGGACAATATCACGGGATGGCCGATTACTTTATGTTCAGTACAGCCTCCTCAAATCCTGGATCGCTGGGTTCTAAGCGTAGCCCTATCAACGTGCCAGCAACCTCCGGGATCCCAAAGGGCCTCACCCAGTATGTGATTAATTTGCCCTTTAACGATTTTGAGCGTTTGGAAGAAACCATTGAGGCGCAATGGGGCGACATCGCCGCCATTTTTGTCGAACCGATGCTCGGTAATGCTGCCGGGATTATGCCCTTGCCTGGTTACCTCGAGAAAATGCGAGAGTTGTGTGATAAGTATGGCATTGTGTTGGCCTTCGATGAAGTCAAAACTGGCTTCAGGATCGCGAATGGTGGTGCCCAGGAGTATTTCAACCTCCAGGCTGACCTGGTGACTTACGCCAAAGCATTGGGAAACGGCTTCCCGATTGCGGCCATCGCGGGTAAAGAAGATGTCATGATGACCATTCAACCAGGTGCAATGGCGCATGGCGGGACCTATTCTGGAAATGCTGTCGGCACTGCAGCAGGAATTGCCACGCTTGAACTGCTCGAATCGGAGCCGATCATCGAAACCATCAACAAGCGTGGCGAAGCGTTAATGTCTGGTATTGGTGAAATCCTGACTGAAGCCAATATCCCGCATGCGCTACCAGGAGTCCCGTCCATGTTTGGGATCGTTCTCGGTGTTGAAGAGGAACCTCAAGATTTCAGGGACTATTTCAAAGGCGATGGCGAACTCTATGAAAATCTCGCCCTGCAATTGATCCAGAGGGGCGTGCAGCCAGATGGCGATGCCCGAGAACCCTGGTTCTTGTGTTATGCCCTGAGCGAAGAAGATGTCAATGAAACGCTGAATATATTCAATGATTCGGTGAAGGCCGCAAAGACATAGGCAGGGGATTCAAACCTACTAAAACCCAAAGAGTAATCGAAAAAGAGGTACTTGTTATGCGTGTCTTAGTTCTTGGTGGCGCGGGTGCGGTTTGTAACGAGGCCACCCGAGACCTCGCCCATTACTCCGATTTTGATGAAATCGTTGTCGCCGATTACAACCTCGATGCTTCGAATGCGTTAGTTGAAGAAATTAACGACCAAAGGTTGAAGACGGTTTTTATCGATGCCAATGATTACGACGCCATGCTCAAAATGTTTCCAGGGTTCGATGTGGTTGTCAACGGTCTCCCATGGAAGTATGACTTGCCGGTTACCAAAGCTTGTGTAGAAGTTGGGGTTAACGGGCTGGATGTTTCAACTGAGGAAGAACAATGGGATTTTGATTCCACCGCGAAGGCGAAAGACATCATCTTTATCCCTGGCGTCGGTGCAACCCCTGGGATCACGAATGTCATGGCCCGAAACGCTGCGGACCAAATGGATGATGTCGATGAGATCCAGATCAACTTTGCAGCCTTTCGCTGCCCAGCACCCGCTCCAGGATTGCTGATCACATTTCTTTATGAGTTTCATCCCCAAACGGAAGAACGAGTCTATTTCGAGAACGGCGAGTTTGTATGGGTGGAACCCTTTAAAGGATTGAAAACAGTCAACTTTCCCGGCCCCATTGGAGAACAAGAAGTATGCTACATCCCTCATGAGGAAACCTGGACAATGCCCGAGAGCCTGGGAGCGAGGGCCGTCTCTGTCCGCGGCTGCTTTCCCCCTCACGCTATGCGATTGGCTAAAACCATGTTGGAAGCAGGTCTTTATAGTGAAGAGTCAATCACATTAAAAGGGGTCGATACCACTGCATTCGAGATGATGCACGAAATCTTGCTTCAGCTACCCGAAACGAAGGAAACCCCACTCTGGGCTTACGGCTTGGTCGTGGATGTCTTTGGCAAGAAGGATGGGAAGGACATCAAGATTACGCATTGGAACCAGCACCCGCCCATGGAAGAGTGGGGAGGTAAAGCGGCATATTATAAAAATATTGCCATCCCATTGAGTATCGGCGCGCAAATGATCGCCCGGGGCGACATAGAAGTCAGAGGAGTACTGCCACCTGAAAGCGTGATCGATCCCGAGATCTTCTTTGCGGAATTGGAGAAGCGGGGGATCATCATTAAACAAAAAATTGAGTGAAGCAAAACACGTTGGCACGGGATTTCTGTTCCGTGCCAACTTAATGTAAAGATATTACCCAAGAGATCATCGACCAGGCATTGAGCATCTAAGCGGGCGTTGGGCGTTAGATAAAAAAAGGACACGAAAATTTTAGGAGTAAAAATGCACTCAGAAACACCGGACATCATTTCGATCTCCTCACACCATAAGATAGAGGTGTTAAGTGCCTCTGAGTTAGAGGCAATTAAAGAAGGGACTTTGCAGCTTTTATCAGATGTGGGGGTGTTTTACCCTACCCAGAAAGCGCTGGCGATTTTTGCGGACCACGGTGCCGATGTGGATTGGGATAACCAAATCGTTCGCCTCCCGCCGGATTTGGTTAAAAAAGCGATGGGAACGGCGCCGCGCAATTTTGTGCTGGGAGGCCGTGCAGAACGCTTTGACTTAACCCTTGATGGGTCGGCCTCCTACCTGGCGACGGATGGTTGCGGTGTGCACGTCATCGATCTGAAGACACGAGAAAAACGCGCCTCCCGTAAAGCAGATGTTGCCATGATGGCGCGAGTCAGCGATGCCTTGCCCGCAGTCAGTTTTTTCTGGCCGTTGGTGAGCGCCCAAGACTTCGGCAAAGCAGCGCCTCTGCACGAATGCCATGCCGGATTGACGAACACCCTGAAACACGTACGCGGTGGCACGACCGTTCATCCCAAGCTGGCTCCTTCCATTGTAGAGATGGCTACAGTGGTTGCTGGCAGCGAGGAGCAGAGGCGCCGTAGACCGCCCGTGTGCGCTAATATTTGCACCATTGCGCCCTTGGCCCAAGATGCTCACGGCATCGAGACCGCGTTGATTTATGCGGAGGCCGGCATCCCAACCAGCTTTATGGCCATGCCCACAATGGGGTCAACTGCCCCGGCCTCGGTTCTCGGGGCTATCGTAGAGGGCGATGCAGAAGTAATCAGCGCAATGGTTTTGATGCAGTTAGCCTATCCAGGCACGCCAGTATTCCATTCGGTTATCCCCTCACTCATGAACCCGCGCACTGGCGGGTACATCGGGGATGCTCCCCTGCCGGATCGGCTGATCGCTGTACAACTCGCTCACGCCTGGAACGTTCCCAGCCTGGGGGGAGGCTCCTTCAGTAGTGATGCGCCCGAAATCGGTTGGCAGTCCGCCTTCGAAGCAGGCTTTGGCGGCGTGAATATTCCGTTGGCCGGGGGTGAAATCTGCGGCTATTTAGGGTTGATGGACTCTTCCATGGTTCTTTACCCCGAACAAATCATCCTGGATGCCGAGATCGCGCTCAACGTATTTGATACTTTCAAGAAATTTGAATTCGAAGATCTGGATGTTTCCCTGGACGTGATCAAAGAAGTGGGGCCGCGCGGTCATTTTTTGCGTCAGAAACATACCCGCAAGCATATACGTGATTTCCGTTACTCTTCCATTTTTCGCCAGCTCGATGCTGAGGGCAATCTGCGCCAACCGCAGGACGTGGCTCTCGAAGAATTTAAAAGGATATTCGACAGCCACCACCCTGAACCTTTGCCAGATGATGTGCTAAAAGAACTGGACCAAATATTGAGCGCCGCTGACCGAACGGCCGAGGAACTTGGAAAATAACATGTCAGAGAGCACTGAAAAAGGCTCAACCACGAGAAGAGGAGAAATCAATGGGCAAGCTTCCTGAGCATGCGAAGGTTGTGATCATCGGAGGCGGGGTGATCGGCTGCAGCACCGCGTACCACTTGGCGAAACTTGGATGGAAGGATGTCGTCCTTCTAGAGCGCACCCAGCTCACCGCTGGAACCACCTGGCACGCCGCAGGGTTGGTGGAAGCTGGTGGGTTCTTCTCCAGCACCATGGTTGAGATCACACAATATACCTTGGAGCTATACAGCGCCCTGGAGAGTGAAACTGGCCTGGCGACGGGGTTTAACGATGTGGGGACGCTGAATCTTGCCACCWCTCCCTCTCGATTGGAGGAGTTYCGACGGATTGCCGCTTTTGACMGWYATTTKGGKGTCCCRGTRGAGGARCTATCYSCARAACAAGTYAARGACCTRTGGCCGCTGGCCTAYACCGAYGATATCCTGGCTGGTTTTTTTKCGCCCGGGGATGGCCGTGTCAATCCCGTCGACGTGACCATGGCGTTGGCCAAAGGYGCTCGCATGRMCGGCGTCMAGATCTTCGAAGARACCCCKGTMACTGGGATRAGGAAAGARGGGCGGCGRGTGRCRGGGGTGATCACCGATAAGGGRGAGATCCAGGCCGAATACGTRGTCAACTGTGCGGGGATGTGGGGGCGCGAAATCGGCAAGCTRGCCGGTGTCAATGTCCCCTTGCAGCCRATGGAACATTACTACCTGATCACCGAACCGATTGAAGGCATAACCGCAGATYTGCCCGTWTTGGTGGACCTTGGAAAGTATGCCTACTATCGAGAAGAGACCGGYGGTSTGTTGTTCGGCTTGTTCGARCCCGACGCRGCRCCCTGGGCGCWGRAYGGCATACCAGAGAACTTTAGCTTCGGYGAAATCAACCCCGACAGGGACCGCATGATGCCGTATATCGAAGAAGCGATGAAGCGAATTCCGGTTTTGGAGACTGCCGGGATACACAAATTTTTCTGCGGCCCGGAGAGCTTCACGCCGGATTTAGAACCCATGATGGGGCTGGCACCGGAGTTGGATAACTTCTATGTTGCCGCGGGTTTCAACTCACTTGGCATTCTTATGGGCGGCGGGGCTGGGAAGGTAATGGCCCAGTGGATTGTGGACGGCGTACCGGACATCGATGTGACCGAGATAGACATCGCCCGCATGCTGCCGTTCGAGAATACGCCCCAATACCTGAAAGTCCGGGCGGGGGAAGTGCTTGGATTTATGTTCGAAGAACAGTATCCAAATAGACAGTTCGAATCCGCGCGCAATGTGCGCAAATCCGCGTTCCATGACCGCTTGGTTGAAGCTGGAGCCTACTTTGGTGCCTATGCTGGGTGGGAATACCCGGATTGGTTCGCGCCCAAAGGGGTTGAACCAAAAGTTGAGTACTCCTGGGGACGACAAAATTGGTTTGTACACGCGGCAGCCGAACACCAGGCCACCCGCGAAAACGTGACCATGCTGGATTACTCAGTGATGGGCAAGATCTTGGTGCAGGGAAGAGATGCGGAGAAGTACCTCAACCGCATCTGTGCCAATAATATTGCCATGCCCGTAGGCCGCTGTGTTTATACTCAATGGTTGAACGAGACAGGCACCATCGAGGCAGATTTGACAGTGACCCGCTTGGCCGAAGATCAATTCCTCATTCTCACCGGAGATGGCACGATTACCGCGGTTCAGGCTTGGCTGAGACGCCATATCCCTGCGGAGGCGCACGTTTTTGTGACCAATATTACTTCAGCGTACAGCGTGCTGAACATCCAGGGGCCCAAATCGCGTGACTTCTTGAGCCGCGTCACGCACGCGGATATGTCCAATGAGGCATTTCCCTTCCTCACCATGCAGGAAATCGATATCGGCTACGCTTTGGTAAAGGCCATCCGGATAACGTATGTTGGCGAATTGGGGTGGGAGCTTTATATCCCCACTGAGTTTTCCCTTCATGTCTTCGATACCATCCTGGAAACAGGAGCGGATGTCGGGTTGAAACACATGGGGCTGCAAGCACTGGATACATTGCGACTTGAAAAGGCGTACCGGGATTACGGCAACGATATCGATAATACGGACTCTCCATTGGAGGTCGGTTTGAGCTACTTTGTGGATTTTGACAAGCCTGGCGGCTTCATTGGCAGAGACGCACTTTTGCGACGTAAAGAGGCCGGGCTTAGATATCGCATGCTGCAATTCCTGCTGGAGGATCCTGAACCTATGCTGTATTACGGTGAAATCATTTACCGTGATGGCAAACCCGTCGGAAACATAATGGCTGGTGGCTATGGACACTCATTGGGCGCATCGGTCGCTGTCGGTCCCGTAGAAAATGAGGGAGAAACCGTAACCCTTGATTACATCAAAAGCGGCTCCTATGAAATTGACATCGCGGGTGTCCGCTATCCTGCCAAAGTTTCTTTACGACCGATGTATGATCCCGATTTAAAAAGGGTGCGCTGCTGATACCCGGAGTGAGCTTTATTTAACTACAAAGCGGTCTGTCCATGAAGCAAAGGACAGACCGCTTAATAATTGTCGGGGAGCTGAGGTTGTTAATGCGTCATCAGATCTGAAACAGCTTTAACCATCCATACCCAATTGGTCAGCCACCCACCCCAAATCCAATTCCTCCAGCTTAGCCCGTGTGGGATTGCCAGTTTTGACATCCCAGCCACAAAACTCGAAATATTTATCTAGCGCGGACTCGATCTCGTCACGCTCAAGCTTCCAGCCGTCGCTCACGCCCCCCTTGAGCGGTTTGAATAATTTTTGGGGCAGCACATCATCCTTACGGTCGAGCCCCTCACGGGCATTGAAAGTCCGCATCATATTCAGACGCCGCTCACCCACCCTTTGTAATTCATCCAAGCTCACATCTTCCCAGCCGGTTACAGTTTTGACGAGTTCAACCATATCGGCTGGTCCATACAATTGCCACGCCGGACCGTAGACGAACTGGCACAGGTTCAGACTGTCCATGGCGCTGTACATGCGCTGCGAAGCGACCGTGAAGCGGATTTTTTCATCACTTAACGAGCGGGGTTCTTGTTCCTCGCTGAAGCCTAACAGAGCCAGTCGCTCGGTATAGTACTCAAAATCTTTTTCGATGGCTGGGTCGTGCTCGTGGGATTGGTGGTCTGCTCCGAAGGGGTTCGTGGCATAGATGATCGCCAGAGAGCGTTTGACCCGCGGCATGTGAGCCGGAGCCTCCTGCCCTTTAAAGGTGATCAGGTACGCTTCCGTGCCGCGCCCGATCTTCCTAGCCGCGCGCTCGGAACCTTCGGCAAGGATGTCCCCGAAACCGTCGCGTTTGGCGATTTTCTCCGTCAGCTTGACCATCGACTCGGCATTGCCCCAGGTTAGATCGAGCCCATCGGTATCCTCCAAGGTCAGCTTACCCTCGTTGAAGGCCTCAAATGCCCAGGAAATGGTGGCTCCGCATGAAATGGTATCCATGCCATACTTGTTGCATATCTCGTTGGCTTTGCAGATCGCAGGCAGATCGTCGATGGCGCAGTAATTACCAAAAGTCGAGGTCGTTTCGTATTCCGGCCCACCGTAATGCGGATCAACCTGGTAGGGACCCTTGGTAATCTCGACCACGCGCTTGCAGCGCACGGTGCAGGCATAGCAGGTATCCCGCCCTATGCGGTCCTGCTTGCCCTCGGCTGCGCCTCTCAGGACGGTATCGTACATGGTGGTGCCGTCGATGGATTCCCAATGATCGAACACGCCGCTGTTGAAGTTGTAAGTGGGCAGTGTACCGGAGGTCTGGTTCGAGCCGGTCGTCTCGGCGGTGCCGTACTTCGCCAACCCCGCGATGTCGGAATCATCCAGATTGTCCACGCCCCATTTGGCGAGTTGGCTGAGACCAGCCTTGTCAGCCACCTTTGGCCGTTTCTTGCCGCGCACGGCAACGGCTTTTAACTTCTTGGAACCCATTACAGCGCCCATCCCCGTGCGCCCGTTGGCCCGGTTGGACATGCTGAAGATACCGGCGAAGCGCACAGCGGCTTCTCCGGCAGGACCGATTTGTAAGACCTCTACCTTGTCATCGCCCAGCTCTTCTTTAATGGTCGCTTCGGCTTCGCCGGTGATCGCCCCCCATAGATGAGAGGCATCGCGCAGTTCGTAGCGGCCATCGTTAATCCAGAGATAAACCGGCTTTTCGGCTTTGCCCTTAATCACAATGGCATCGAATCCGGCAAACTTGAGTTCAGCTGGAAAGAAGCCCCCTCCCTGCGAGTCTCCAATCGCACCGGTCAGTGGTGATTTGGCAGCCGCGGTCATGCGGCTCTGACCTGAGATGGCTGCCCCGGTCAGGACGCTGAGCGCCAGCACCAGCACATTTTCAGGCCCAAGCGGGTCTGCCGCGGGAGGTATTTCCTTGAGCAGGTAGTGCATCGCCAAAGCGCTGCCGCCCATGTATTTGCGATAGAACCCCTCTCCCGGTTCTTCTACACGAAACTCCCCATTGGTGAGGTCAACATGCAAAATCTTGCCATTATAGCTACGTGCCATCATTCTCTCTCCTAAGTATGTGGATTGACCGATCGGTTAATTTTTACTCCTTGCCATTAACCACCGCTAATCCCAGCGAATATCTTAATTTGATCACCATCCCGCAGCTGGCGCGAGGTATCCGGTTCGTACTTACCATTCACACTGACAACAACCCTGCGTTCGATATCAAATTCTTGGAGGATGCTATCTATCGTGGCTCCTTCTTCCAGTTGCAAGATCACTTTCCCCTTCGCTTCGGGGGGTAACTTCTCTCTCAGTATGGAATAGAGCTGCAGGTGAACTTTCAAGGATCCCTTCGCACTGATGGACTAATAAATGAGTCCACTGAAAAAACCTCATGAAGGGGACACCCTCACATATCGCCCTTCTTAATGTGTTTTATCCGTGATACCTTGTGTTATGTCAAATCCTTTAATACCTCACGGCTGGAATTCTTGCCATTGATGCCGGTCACCCCTCCACCGGGGTGGGTAGCCGCACTACAAAGGTAAAGGTTGTTCACCGGTGTGCGGTATTGAGCGTAACCAGGAATGGGGCGCATCCACAGGATTTGATCTAACGTCATATCTCCATGGAACGGATTACCTTCGGGTAGGTTGTATACAGTTTCCATGTCTATGGGTGTGATGACTTTGCAGTGTTTAACGCAGCGGTCAAAATCAGGTGCATACTCTGAAATGGTGTCCGTCACAAGTTGGCGGATAATCCCTCGCATTTCATTCCAATCGCCTTCACGTAAGTGGAATGGAATATATTTTACCGTTACGGACATGCAATGTTTGCCCTCGGGAGCACAAGTGGGATCCGTAAAGGTTGGAACCTGAATGTCGAGATAAGGTCGCTTTGAATACTGGCCATATTTTACTGGATCGTACGCTTTCTGGAGGTACGACATTGTCGGCGCGATCTGGACAGTACCACTGATGAGTTGTTGCGAATCAGCTCCAGCAGCCGTGAACCTGGGAATCTCATCTAATGCATAATGTACACGTGCCATTGCGCCGCGATACTTGATATTCTGGATGTGCTTCACGATCTTTTGGTCGAGAAAGTACGGATCGATCAGCTTTAAGAACGTCGTGCGCATGTCAACTGCCGAAACTATAGCCGCAGCTGCAATAAGATCGCCATTGGCTAATTTAATGCCGATCGCTTCACCGCTCTGCATGACAATCTCAGCAACTTCAGAATTGGTCATGATATCTGTGCCAAAGCTCCTGGCAGCCTCAGCTAAGGACTTTGTTAAGGCTCCCATGCCTCCCTTCACACGACCACTGAATTTAAAAAGGTTGTTGCTGCTTACCGAACAGTTATAGAACAATGCAAATGCTGTAGCTGTTTCTTGGGGACCCCAAGAGATATTGCCGACAGATGAAGCGGCAATTGTACCCTTCACTACGTTCGACTCAAACCATTCGTTGAGTAAATCTGATACTGGCATTAGAAGGACGCGAATTACCTGGGCGACATTCTCCCATCCGAGATTTCGTACGGGTTTGACGAATTTTAGCAAGCTGATCATGTCGCCCCATCTGACATCTGGCAGATCAGGCAGAGGTATGTTGTTTAAAGCAGAAATAATCTGGCTATAGGCCCTCAGCATTTCGATAAATTTGGGATAGGCGGCGGCATCTGCCTGAGAGTATTTCGCGATTTCCTCAGCTGTGCGGGTGACGTCATGCCAGATGGTGAGATGACTTCCATCAGGTTGCGGGGAGAATATGAGAGGGTCCGTGGGAAGGATTTCTAAACCGTGCTGATGAAGATTTAAATCGGTTATCACGGCAGGGGAGAGAGAGCTTGCTCCGGATGCGAGGGAAGAGTACTTGTAACCAGGAAAGAATTCTTCGGTGACCGCAGCCCCACCAACCATCTCGCGCTTTTCGAGCACGAGCACTTTATGACCGGCTTTGGCAAGATAACCAGCGGTAACCAAACCATTATGCCCGGCCCCGATGACAATCACATCATATTTGTTTCCCAGTTCTTTCGCTCCGGACAACTCTCGCTTAGCTGTTTTATGTTCCATCTTTGATGATCTCCATTGCCGCTAATCGTCCTGGAGTACCCATGATACCCCCACCTGGGTGCGTGCCGGAGCCGCATTGGTAATAATTACGGATGGGTGTTCGGTATTTCGCCCATCCAGGCGTCGGTCGCATGAAAAAGAGTTGGTCGAGCATGAGCTCACCGTGGGAAATGTTGCCTTCAGTAATGCCAAGCTCTTGTTCGATATCCCATGGTGTGAGCACTTGCTTGTGCAGGATCAGATCCTTAATGTTTGGTGCAAACTCAGCCAAAGTGTCAATGACCGCATTGCCAAAAGCATCGCGCTGTTGGTCACGGTCGCCATGAGCAGGCATGTTATAGGAGGCATACTGCACGAATATCGACATGACGTGTTTACCAGGCGGTGCCATTGTTGGATCAACTGTCGAAGGGATGATGCATCCCATGAAGGGTCTTTTAGAAAAACTATCGTACTTGGCATCGTCGTAGGCTTGTTCAAGATAATCTATGCTAGGGCATATCTCCTGCATACCTCGCATCAACGCCTTATCCTTCAGCGCTGGGAAATCAGGCAAACCATCTAGTGCTAGATTTACTTTGCCGGAGGAGCCCCGGTACTTGAAGTTGTCAATTGCCTCCACCAATTCTGAAGGTAGATCTTTCTCGTCCACCAGTTTACGGAGGGTGACCTTTGGATCGCAAGCAGAGACGACCGTTTTTCCATATATCTCATCACCGTTCTCCAATGCTACTCCGACAGCCTGCCCATTCTGGACAATCACCTGAACCACAGGGGCATTGCATCGAATTTCTGCACCGTAGCTGCGCGCGGCGCTCGCAATAGCTTCACTCACGCCACCAGTGCCGCCCCTCTGCCAACCCCAACTGGACAACGCACCATCCAGTTCGCCCAGGAAATAGTGCAGTAACACGTAGGCTGTGCCCGGAGACTTAGGGCCAAGCATGGTGCCAACGATGCCGATGGATGCTTGAGTCGCGATGAGAACGTCCGTCTCAAACCATTCTCTGAGAAAATCATAGGCGCTCATCGTCATAATCTTCGTCAGCCAATGAAATTTCTCTTTACCCAGAGTTTGTACATGTTTTCCTAAATCACGGAACGTGCGCAGCCCATCCATGCCCGGTCTACGGAGATCGGGTGGAACCATTGTCAGAATGGGCCGCACTGCACGGGCTAAGTCGTACATAAGATTAGAGTACAAAGGGAAAATATCTGCATCACGTCGTGAATGCCGCCGAATTTCGTCAAGGGTGTCGTCCTCATCTGCATAGGATGCGATGTAGTTGCCGTCTTCCATGGGCGTAAAAGCGCCCTCCAATGGCATCAGGTGTAGGCCGTGTTTAGGCAGTTCAAGATCTCGAATAATTCTCGGTGGTAACAGGCTGATTACATAAGAGTAAACAGTGTATTTAAACCCAGGGAAAATCTCCTCCGTTACAGCCGCTCCACCAAGGACATGTCGCTGTTCCAGCACGATCACCTTACGACCAGCTTTTGCTAGGTAAGCCGCAGCCGTCAGACCGTTATGACCCCCACCGATGATGATTGCGTCATAGTTCTTTGCCATATTCATACCCTAGTTAGTCCCCATGCTTTTCTTCCGGGGTGGATCATAAAAGGGAAGCTTCACGACAGTCGCCTTTGCCTGTTTGCGCTGAGCATCGATGGTCACCTCCATGTCCACGACTGTGCCCGGTTTGGCATACTGTGGTTTAACTCTGGCAATGGCAATGGATTTTTTTAGGATGGGGGACCAGGTACCGCTGGTCGCTTTACCGATTTGGATCCCATGAGAATAAATGGGCACAGCTTCACTCCAAGCCTCGGGAGGTAAATAGAGCGGCATGTCGAATTCAGCGAAAATGGTTTCCAAAGAATTCAAGTCTACTTCCAAGCCCACCGTTGCCCAAGCGGGACCGCGAGCTTTCTCCTGCTTGAGCGCTTCTTGGCCAACGAAGAACTCCTTGTCTAATTTGACTGCCCAACCTAATCCCAATTCAAGTGGGGATGACTTCTGAAATTCATGAACAACCTTCATGGACGAATTGAAATCCACATCTGTGAGCAGCAACCCGGCTTCTATACGAGTCATTTCGAGCGCGAAATCGCCAAATGGGAGAATCTGATATGCCTCACCAGCTTCAAACAACACGTCCCAAAGATGCAGCGCATGTTGTGGTTGTACCCAGATCTCATATCCCAGATCACCCGTATAACCTGTACGGGAGATTTCTACAGGAATGCCCGCCAGTTCTGTTTTCGTGATGTCGAAATAGGCAAGATTCTCAACATCTGCTCCCGAGAGCTGTTTAAGCAAATCGCGCGAAAAAGGCCCTTGAAGCGCTAAGGTAGCCAATGACTCCGTGACATCATCGATGGACACATCCAACCTGACTGCATTATCTTCCAACCAATAGAGCATGGGATCTCCGGTCGTTAATCGGAAGGATCTTTCATCCAGGTGGGCAAGTATTCCATCGTCAATGATTTTGCCCTCGTCGTCACACCATGGTGTGTATAAAACACGACCGACGGCGCAACGGGAGACATCCTGTGTAACGATACGGTTCAACAGCCGCAGCGCATCCGGTCCGTGAATGTGATATTTGGGGATCATCGAGATATCAAATACGGCACATGCAGTACGAATTGCGAAATATTCCTGGGTGTGGTCTGGTGCATACATGTCAACCAGGAGCCAGCCAGACCATATGCTCCAGTTATATAGATCGCACAATTCTGATGTTCGTGGGTGAAAGGGAGTTAGTTTCATATAATCTCGTTCCTGTTGAAGTATTTATTAAACATTTTCCTTGCATATCGTGCTGTTTGGTCGTGATTTCGAAAACCTTACCCCATCATCCTAAGACCTAATCTTTATTCCCTCTGGGTCATACATCGGGCGCAAGGAAGCCCTGGCGGGATAGCGAACTCCCGCCACCTCGATCTCGTAGCTCCCGCTCCTGACAAAATCAGCCGTTACACCTGTTTCGTTCTTAACAGAACCCAGGCCAACCGCCCCACCAAGGGTGTGTCCGTACCCTCCGCTGGCGAGGTGACCAATTCGTTTATCGCCCCGGAAAATGGGCTCACCACCATAAAGCAGTGGCTCTGGATCTTCGAGCAAGAATTGGACGAGGCGGTGCTTTAGAATGCCTTCTTCCTTTTGCCGCAGAAGCGCATCCTTCCCAATAAAGCCGTTGGGCTTGTCGAAATCTACCGCAAAGCCCAAGCCCACTTCCAAAGGTGTGTCCGTATTGTCAACATCCCAGCCGTAGTCCCGGTAAGCTTTCTCAATACGTAGCGTGTTCAATGCCTGGAACCCGGCGTGTTTAAGGCCGACATCTTTACCCGCATCTACGAGCATATCGAAGACGTGCAGCGTGAACTCGGTTGGCACGTAGAGTTCCCAACCCAATTCGCCCACGTATGTAATCCGCAGCGCCTGGACGAGCGCATAGCCCATATCGATCTCTTGCGCGGTAAGGTAGGGAAAAGCTTGGTTCGACAGATCCGCGCTGGTCAGATTGCTTAACAGCTGGCGAGATTTCGGCCCCTGCACGTTGAGGATGTTATAGCCGGAGGTCACGTCGGTGACGAAGACATGGGCATCTGGTGGTGTGTGGTCCTTCAGCCAGGTTTCAACGTGGGTATGGGCTTTGTCCACCAATATCAGCAGATAAACGTCTTCCGCCAGACGGGTCACTGTCATGTCTGCTTCAATGGTGCCGCGTTCGTTCAACCATTGAGTGTAGACGATGCGGCCAACCGGCACCGCTACATTGTTAGCGCATATGCGGTTGAGTACCTTTTCGGCATCGCGGCCCTGAACGAGGAATTTTGACATATGGGTTAAATCCATCAATATCACATCCTCGCGGGCAGCCTGGTGTTCCGCTGCCACGTACTCGAACCAATTCTGGCGTCCCCAGGAATACTCAACTTTAGGCTCAATGCCCACCGGAGCGAACCAATCCGGACACTCCCATCCAACGGATTCCCCGTAATAGGCGCCGGCCTCAGCGAGACGGTCGTACAGCGCCGATTTGCGAGAGCCGCGCGCCGTTTCGGGTTGCAGATTTGGCCAGCTGATATATTGCCAGCCCAAAAGTTCCACGGTGCGGTCGTGTAGATATTGGGGGTTGTTTTGGAAGGGCATCAAACGGTCGATATGGATTTCGCTGA
Organism: Anaerolineae bacterium; assembly: GCA_011174825.1. Taxonomy (GTDB): domain Bacteria; phylum Chloroflexota; class Anaerolineae; order Anaerolineales; family E44-bin32; genus DUEZ01. The sequence goes on from DUEZ01000093.1 coordinate 15,299, forward strand.
CATCCACGGATGGATAACCGTCGACAATCCACTGAGCCATCACAAGCCCGGCACCGCCACCAAATAGAATGCCCAGTGAGTTAAAACCTGCACAGACATAGAAATTCTTCAATTCTGGTGCCTCTCCCATCAAGGTTCCCATGTCGGGCGTGAAGCTCTCCGGGCCGCAGAAGAATTTGTGCACCCCAGCCTCTTTCGCGATCGGGATGCGTTCCATGGCCTTGTCGACATACGGCATTAAACGGTCCCAATCAGGTTGTATCTCACCAAAACTGAAATCCTCTGGAATGCCATCCATCCCCCATGGGCCAGCTACCGGTTCAAACAATCCCAGCATCAGCCCACCCATTTCTTCACGGTAGTAGGCAAATAGGTCCGGGTCCTCGACGATGGGCAGATCCGGATGCATGCCCTCGATGGGTTCAGTAATCAGATAGTAATGTTCAGCGGCATGCAGCGGTACATTGACGCCGGCCATCAAGCCCAATTCACGCCCCCACATGCCACCGCAGTTGACCACGTATTCCGCCTCAATTTCTCCCTTATTGGTGACCACACCGGTCACACGTCCATTCTTCTTCTTGATCCCGGTGACTTTGGTCTCTTCAAAAACGCGTGCGCCACCCATCTTTGCGCCTTTAGCAAGTGCCATGGTCGTGTCAATTGGATTTACCCTGCCATCGTCTGCTGTGTAGAATCCAGCGATGATGTCATCCGTCTCAAACAGAGGCCACATTTTCTTGACCTCTGCAGCGGAGATCTCCTCTGTGGAGACGCCATAGCCGCGGGCGTATGTGGCCCTGCGGCGGAGGCTATCTAGTCGGTTTGGATTGGTGGCAGGCTGAAGGTAACCAATGGGCTTGAACCCCGTATCCTGGCCGGTCTCCTCTCCCAACTTTTCATAGAGATCGCGAGTGTATTTGGCCATGTGGATGGTCGTTTCGGTGGAAAACCCGCTGACGATCAACCCCGCCGCGTGCCAAGTTGTTCCGGCTGTCAACTGCGTGCGTTCTAGCAGCACGACATCTCGCCAGCCCAATTTCGTCAGATGATAGGCGACGCTGCACCCGATCACCCCACCACCGATAATCACAACCCGCGCGCGCGATGGTAATGAAACGTCCGCGGCTTTAGACTGTTGATCCTTAGTCATGTAACACTCCATACTTGAGGGAATCTGGTTGCTGAGGATAAACCTGCATCCAAGATGGTCACCCCATCGGTCCTCTGGCCAGAGTCGGGCAGGAACTGGCGGTTCGTAATAAAAACAGGGGGCTGATGCTGTTTATCCCACGGAAGCAAGGCTAGGTTGTGCGTGGTCTCCATGTACAACACCCCTGCCCTTAAAAAATTTTTGTCCGCATGAACTCTTTCTTAAACTTGTTCAATAAGGGTACCAGTACTCCTTCATCCCTCCTTCAATATCCCAATGGATGTGCTTCACCTGGCAGAACTCGTCGTAACCTTCCTGGCCGAGTTCGCGCCCGATTCCGCTCATTTTCATACCCCCAAATGGGCCGGCGAAGTTGTCAGTCAGCGGATCATTGATCCATATGGTTCCCGCTTGAACTTCTTCGAAAAATCGCTTTACCAACTTGGCGTCGTGCGTCATCAGTGAGGCGCCCAAGCCATATTCGCTGTCGTTGGCAAGTTGAATGGCCTCGTCGAAATCCCGATATGGCATGAGGGGGATAACAGGACCAAAAGTCTCCTCACGCATGATACGCATGGAATGATCGACATCCACAAGAACAGCCGGTCGGAGAAAGAAACCACGCTCAAATTCAGCCGGGCGATCTCCTCCAGTCAGAACCTTCGCACCAGCACTCACCGCATCTGCGATTTGGCTCTCGACCGCCTCCCGGAAGGAATTGCGAATCATCGGGCCTATGTCGGTGCCTTCGTCCAGACCATTCCCCAAACGTAATTTACTGACAAAATTTGCCAGTTCCTCACTGAACTGAGGGTAGATGCTCTCATGAGCATAGACCCGCTCCGTACTGGTGCATACCTGGCCGGTGTTGATAAGGGCAGCGTAGGCCAGACCGCTTACCGCCACATCGATGTCCACGTCCGGTGCAATGACCATTGGATCCTTGCCACCTAATTCCAGGTGCATCTTTTTCATCATGGGCGCTGCGAGCGAGGCGATACGCTGCCCTACGTCCGTGGAACCAGTGAAGGCAATCATCCGAACGTCCGGGTGCGTAACAAGGGCTTCGCCGACATCTGATCCGGTTCCGGTTACAACGTTTACAACCCCGGGGGGAAAATGATCGCAGGCTGCTTCTACCAAACGCAATGTGGTAAGAGGCGTCAGTTTGGAAGGTTTAATGATCACTGTGTTCCCAGCAGCTAATGCTGGCGCTAATTTCCATACCAGCAGGAGCAAGGGGTAGTTCCACGGGACGATGCAGGCAACCGCCCCCCACGGCTCCTTGAGTACGAAGTTAAATTGTCCCGGATCACCGGGCGGGATCACTGTGCCGCGTTCGTGGCGAGCCAACTCGGCGTAATAATCAAAGGTCTCTTCCGTCCACCAAAGCTCTTCGTCGTTCTCAGGGACAGGCTTCCCTTCTTCTTTCGTTAGTAGCTCTACTAGCTCATCATGATGCTCTCTGACTTTAGCGGCTGTTTGATGTAGGGCAGCCGCGCGCTCCGATCCAGGGGTGCGCCGCCACTCAAGGAAAGCCGCATTGGCGGCCGCGATCGCCTGATGTGTGTCTTCTTCCGTTCCGCGCGGCACCTCATCCAGCATCTCTTCGGTGGCAGGATTTATTACCTCGATGAACATATTTGAGCTTGAATCCGCCCACGCACCATTGATCCACATTTTCATTGCGTGCCTCCGTTTGGACCGCTGTATCCAACCACGAATAACCCTGAATACAGCTGAGATCGCTGAAAGGTTCGCTCCGCAGCACGATCAGCGGTTTCCAGTGTTTTCAGAGTTCAACGCCCATCCCTAAGCACCTACTGCACCCTCGCACCGGTGGGATGAAAACTATTTCTGTGTTGACCTCCCAACTCACATCCTGCTATCCACCAGCTGATAGAGGAGCAGAGTGACGAAAAATCCTCGATCTTCGCTTTGAGATGGCTCTGGTCGGGTAACAACGAGATTCCTAGCCTCCGCATCGCTTTGGCTCAGAATGATAACCTATCACAATTTAGCAGCAGATATCGGTTAAACAATTTCAGAATAACTTATTGTTACCGAAATGTCAATGTTACGCCATCATATTTTCTGAAACAGATGAAATTATCATAAAATTTGGTATAAAACGAAACTTCAGTGTTATAATTTACCTGGATGATGACTTACAAAGTGATTAATCACCCTTCCAGTTTTCATTGAGGGGGCCATTCGAAGGAATTATTAGTTAAACGAGGGAAATTGCACGGAAATGATTCATCCGTGCAAAAGGAGCGTTTGACATGAGCGTTGGCGATAAGGCATATCTGTTGGAGAAGTTGACCGAAGCACATTCGGCTACCCGCACGATACTGAAGGGCGTCGATCTTGAGATGCGTGTATATACAGATACAGACTGGCGGATCAGGGATATTCTTGGGCACATCAGCATTTGGGATCGTGAAGTGACAAAATCTCTCCGCGCTTTTCTGGCCGGAACCGAATACAGTATTCCCGATTTCAGTGATGAGAATGAATTCAACGAACAGGCAGTCATAGAGCAGCGCCAGTTGTCAACCCAACAGATACAGGTGGAATGGGAGCAGGCACGAGACGACTTCAAGGAAGCTATCCGCGAAATACCATCTGATCGATTTCCAGGGGATTTGCTCTATCCGTGGGGGGATGAACGCGGCAGTATTACACAGCTAATTGAATATATGATCGAGCATGACGATGAACACCGGGATGAAATCGTGAAAGTCATAGAGGCGTCGGCTGAGAATTAGCTTCCCCGCCCATCTCGTTGATTCAGGTCCCAAGCGAATAGCAGGGTACAAAGGGAAATGACGAATATTGAACCTATTCGACACAAACTACGAGTAAATGTGCTCGGCACTGACCAGGTTGCCGAGCTCAGGGCGGCTACTCTGACTGTCCTGGAAACTGTCGGGGTTCATTTCCCCTCGGAGGGCGCCTTGCGCATCTTTACCGAAAATGGCGCGCAGGTGGATTTTGAAAAGCAGATCGTTCGCCTTTCTCCCGAACTTGTGCTGGAAGCGATGAGTCACGCGCCTCGCATCTATACGCTGTCCGGACGAGCTGAAGGAACGGACCTAACTCTCGACGGCACATCTAGTTACTTCTCAACTGACGGCTGTGGAACGGAAACCATTGACATAGAAACGGGAGAATACCGCGGCTCCAACAAAGCCGATGTGGCGATGATGGCCCACGTAGCGGACTATCTCTCATCGATCTCGTTTTATTGGCCGATCGTCAGTGCTCAGGATTATGGGCGGATTGCACCATTACATGAGTTGGATGCCAGCTTCAATAACACGGTTAAACACATCCAGAGCGCGACGATCATCGGAGAGAAACTGGCTCACTATTCCCTGCGCATGGCGGAGGTCATTGCGGGGAGCAAAGAGAACCTTAGGAAACGGCCACCCCTCTCAAGCCTGGTCTGCACCATCGCCCCCCTCGGACAGGACAAGGATGGAATCGAAGGGGCAATGGTGTTTGCCGAGGCGGGGGTCCCTGTGGGTTTTATGGCAATGCCCAATATCGGCTCCACCTCCCCAGCGACCATGGGTGGAGCTCTGGTTGTCGGCAATGCCGAAGTTGTCAGCGCAATGGTACTCATGCAGTTGGTAGCTCCTGGGGCACCGGTTTTCCATTCGTTGTTAGCCTCGGTTATGGATCCGAGGTCGGGGCATTATATCGCCAGCATGTCGGAGAAATATCTGTGCAACGCGGCAGCAGTTCAGTTAGCCCATGATTGGGGCGTCCCATCCTTAGGAGGAGCTTTTGGTGTGGATTGTCCTGAGCCAGGCTCTTGGCAACTGGGTCGGGATAGCGTGTATACCTCGCTGTTAACCCCTTTAGCTGGAGCGGATATGGTGGAGGGTCTTGGATTGCTCCGGGCTGCTACTTTACTACTACCGGAGCAGATTATCTACGACGACGAGATCTATCACACTCACCGAATTCTGGCGGAAGGAATTGACACCACACCCGATAAACTAGCCCTGGATGTGATCGAGGCGGTTGGGCCGAGAGGGCATTTCCTTTTCGAGAAACACACCTGCCGAATGGTCGAAAAAATCTGGCTGCCGAAACTCACGCACCCAGATCAAATGATGGACGATCTGCCCTCGCCCGATATCCGTAAGCGGGCCAGAGCAGCCTTCGAGAAGATATTAACGCAACACCAACCGGAGCCGCTCCCAAAGGATCTCCAAGTTGAGTTGAGAAAAATCATGCGGGCCGCCGAGGAGGATGTGATCGTTTAGGTGGACGAGATCAGTTCTTCGGGATCTCTAAATGGGAAAGGTTTCCTGCATTGCAACTAATTGATTGATCATGTCCATCGTAGAATAAAATTTCCAGGCGTATCGCCGTTACGTTGGCGCAATATTATTTTTAAGTGATTTGCTCGCATCATGGCGAAATCTAGGGTGTGTCGAATATTGTGTCTAATTCATTGTCCGGCACATCGAACACGCTATCATGCGGAGGCAGCTTCTCGTGCCTCATCCATTCTGGAAGGCGGTCATCTTCCTTGGTGAAGCCCGCCCTGGCGTTAAACTCACGCTCCATTAAGATCACCTCGCGGCCAAGCTTGCGAAGATACTCTTCACCAACGCCCCAACCATACTGTCCTTTGATCAGATCCGGGATGATTGTTTTATCGGTGGAGAAGCCAAAGGTCCCCATGGCGCACACGCCGAGTGTGTCATAGGCGGCCACATTGTATTGGCTGTTGCGAGAGACCTCAACCTGTCCGCTGGCATCGAGATGGTCAATTTTTGCACGGATTGTCAGTCCACAGGTGTGGTCCGCGCCCTGTGGAGAGGTGGCATAGGTGACCCCTGTTCCCTTGATCGAACGAGGATCGTAGGCTGAAATCGCCTGTCCTTTTACGATCGGCACTCGGTGAATCCCGAAAGCCTTCGCCGTATGAGCTGCGCCATTACCGAGGTTGTGGCCCAATGGAGTCCCTCTCTCGATCTCATCCATAAGCTGCAATGCACGCTCAGA
>DUEZ01000094.1 GCA_011174825.1 Anaerolineae bacterium
CTACTTCAGTGTTATTGGTCTCCTCTTGTACACCCGAGATCAATTGTGATCACGTTCTTAAGGATACGTAGTGTAGGCTAAAGCCTGCGGCTACATTGGTATGGGAAATAGATTGTAGTCGCACCCTTTAGGATGCGTTTAGAATCCGCAAGCAGAGCTTGCGGACTCCAAATGACCTATTGAGGGATAGGCGTTGGGCTTGGATTGCGCGACTCGAACGAGGCCAGATTCTCAAATCCAACGGACCGCAGGATGCTCATCACCGAGTCAAGTCCAAAGCCCACATGTTCGGTTAGGTGAGCGTCCGAACCGAGGGTAACCCTTCGCCCGCCCTCTTCTCGAAACCATGACAGGGTCACCGCGGAGGGTGAGGTCTGATTGACTGGACGGCGGAGAGGGGCGGTGTTGACTTCCAAGGCAATACCTCGCGTCGCGCAGATTCTGAGAACATCCCGAATCTCGCTCTCGAACTGGCGCGGATCGTACATACCGTAAGCGTCAAATCCATACCGTTTGACGACATCGATATGGGCCAGGATATCGAATTCCGCGTGCGCGATCATTTTGGCTAATTCAAGAAAATACATGCGGTAAGCTACATCAGCAGGTACCTTAAAATATGAAGGATCGAAAACGCTCTTCGAACCAACCCAGTGCAATGAACCCATGCAGTAATCCCATGCGTACTTCTCAAGAATCTCATGCATCTCAGCTTGGAAGAGGTGAGGTTCTCCCAACTCTATCCCGGCGCGAATAGTAAGTGTGTCACCGAAATCCTCTCGACAACGCTGTAAGGATTCCCACCACGCATCAGCTTGGAAGAACGCGTAGCATGGATCTTCGGGCATCAAATCATAGTGATCGCAAAAGCCTATCTCTTTGATATTAAGCTCAATGGCTGCCTGACACATCTCCACCATGGTGGCTTTGCAGTCGCATGAATAGTCGGTGTGAATGTGGTAGTCTTGAGGGATCATTTGGGTCGCTCGTATACTCCCCGCTGTAAGGATTGGAATTGCATACATTATAGCCTGACTGCCAGAAGCGAGTAGAATCCTTATATGCTTCATCCTACAGATGTCGTTCGTCTCCGCCGCCATCGTCAAATCCGATCGAGTTGGCGTGGTGGAATCACCAGCGGCGTGATCGTCCTCATAGCCATACTGGCTTGTGCCTTGGTTCTTGTATTCGCCCTCATGTATGCAGATTTAACAGAGGGACTACCACGGGTTCAGGAGATTGAACATGTATTTGGATCCGCAGGGTGGGAGGCGTTTAAACCGGTCCGCATATACGATCAGAGCGGGGAGATCTTGCTTCTTGAAATCATAAATCCCTCCGCTGCCGAACGTCGATGGTTAAAGATCGATCCTCTTGCCATTGACATGCTCCCCCATCATGTTGTTCAAGCTTCGATCCTCGCACTAGATGATAGTTTCTGGGAAAACCCTGGATATGAATATGAAGCGTTGATGCAGGTCCTGATAGGGAGTTTACTATACCAAACTGAGCAGGGATCAACCCCTACCATTGCCGAGAGGTTGGTAGAGACCCATCTGCTTCCTCTAGGCAATAGCGGTCACGCACCCGTCGCTGAAGTGTTACGGAGGGCTTTACTTTCTGCAGAGCTGACCCGCCGATATCCCAAAGAGTTGATCTTGGAGTGGTATCTTAACAGCGCGCACTATGGCAATCTTGCCTATGGGATCGATGCAGCTGCTCTGGTTTACTTTGGCAAGCATGCGTCTGAGTTGACCTTAGCGGAGAGCGCGCTCCTAGCTAGTGTTCCTCAGGATCCATCTCTGAATCCGATTGATGCCCCATCTAAAACTCGGGAAATGCAGATCCGATTGCTTAACGAGATGGCGAGCCAAGGTCTCATCACAGTGTCTGAAGCTAGAGAGGCCGTGAGGGAATCCATCACATTACAACCGATGGATGGTGGACTAACATCCTACGCTTCGGATTTCGCACTCTATGTATGGGCACGCCTTGGAGAGATACTGGACCCGAATGCCCTCCATCGAAGCGGATTGCGTGTAATCACCTCGTTGGACAACGATTTACAGCTGCAAACGGCCTGTGTGGCACAAACACATTTAATACGGATGAGTGGGGGTGAAATTGGTTTTGTCGAATCGGCAGAAGATGGGACCGCATGTATCGCGGCAGGGTTGCTGCCCCCACTCCGACCGAGTGACGCAGGGTTTGATCATAACTTATCCGATGTTGCGATTGTGGTACTTGATCCGACAACAGGATACATCTTAAGTTTTTTGGGTCCGACTGAGGTTCCACGAGCGTCAGGCTCTTTGCTCATACCATTCACCTATCTCACGGCTTTTGCTCGTGGTTACTCTCCCGGCACGATGGTGATTGATGTCCCTGAACCCCAAACCTTCGCTGAACTTTCATGGGACGTCCCTCCAAATGATGATGGTCAAGATCATGGACCCGTTCGTATGCGAACGGCACTTGCTAACTCATACAACGTGGCTGCGGCCCGGAGTTTAAAGCTAGTAGGTGTGGAGAATGTCCTCCCCACATTACGCTCCATGGGTGTCACGACATTGGCAGAGCCAGGAGTAGATTACGGACCATCGCTGGCCTCGGGTAATGCGGAGGTGACGCTTCTGGATATGACCTTCAGCTACGGTGTTGTCGCCAATGGCGGGCAGATGGTTGGTATGGCTGCACCCTCGGAGGGCAGTTCGCTCGAGGTTCGATCGATCGACCCGGTCGCAATAATGCAGGTGGAAAACGCAAGCGGTCGGGTGATCTATCACTATGCTCAGGAGGAGAGAGCCGTCTTGAGTCACCAGCTATCCTATTTACTCGCAGATGTCCTTAGTGATGAGGCTGCGAGATGGCCCGCGTTTGGGCACCCCAATCCTTTTGAAATTGGACGCCCTGCGGGTGTTAAAAGCAGCACGACCATGGATGGGTATGATAACTGGACCATTGGATTCACCCCCTCACATTTAGTTGGCGTATGGATTGGGAATCTAAATGACAGACCGATGCGTCAAATGAATGCACTAAATGGAGCCACTCCGATCTGGCATGCAGTCGTCCGATACGTGACACGAGATACGCCCCGAGAGGGATGGGCACTTCCCCCAGGTGTGAGTCTGATGGAGGTGTGTGATCCATCTGGGTTGTTGCCTACAAAGTATTGCCCCAACGTGGTGCGTGAGGTCTTTATCCATGGCACAGAACCGACTCATTACGATAATCTCTATCAACCTTTCCTGGTTAATAAGGAAACCAACAAGCTGGCGACTTTAAATACGCCTTTAGAGTATGTCGAGGAGCGGGTGTACATGATTCCTCCACCTGAGGCCGTGGAGTGGGCACGTCAAGTGGGAATTGAGGGACCACCTCAGGAGTACGATACGCAGTACGAGGGGCTAGAGGTCGACCCGGAGGTCAATTTTACCTATCCACGTCCGTTCGATATCCTGCGGGGAGAGGTGATCCTCCAGGGCAACGCTAGACCCGAGACGTTCCAATACTACCGATTGCAATATGGGCGTGGTTTGAACCCCACCAGATGGATCCAGATCGGTGAGGATAAAACTACATCGGTGAGCGATGGAGTGCTCGGTAGATGGGATACAGAGGGGCTTAACGGTCTATATACGCTCCAATTATTGGTTGTGCAGAGCGATGGGAGGATCGCTACCGCCGCGACCTACGTCACGATCGATAATCAACCGCCGTATGTGCAATTGATCTCACCCGAATCTGGGCAGGCGTACCATTGGCCTGAGGATCGGGAAGTGGTGATCGAAATCGAGGTCTTCGAAGAAGTTTCTCTTGAGAGGGTTGTTTTCTACGTGGATGATAGACCTATTGATGCTGTTACATCACCGCCGTACTCCTCGCGCTGGGAGTTAGGTCTATCAGGTGAGCACACGATCTATGTTCGTGCTATTGATGTCGCTGGGAATCAGACCGATAGCGAGCGGGTGACAATCACGATCGTGCGATAGCGATATACCCGATCTTTAATGTCATTCCGAGCGTAGCGAGGAATCCCTATGATGTGACTCACTGTATGAAACATCATAGGGATTCTTCGCGCCTTTCGGCGCTCAGAATGACCATTTCTCTTAATCATGTCATCCTGAGCCCCTCGACATAGCTCGGGACCTTCGGCTCCGCGAAGGATCTCGTTTTTCGTTATGAAGTACATATTGTCCATACAACGAGATTCTTCGCACCTGGCGGCGCTCAGAATGACATTTAATACAGGCGTCGATGTTCTTTGTATCGTAGATGCAACTCTAACTCTGAGGGAAAGCTCCGCAGAGCAGAACGATGGTGCAGCGCAATCAGGGCAATTCGCACGGCGTGCAAGGTTGTGCACGCGGAGGGCAAGCTGGTTGGCAAGTACAAATTCCTAGAACGCAAACCAAGTACCCCATATTTGGTTCAGGTGTTGGTAGCGACGTGGAGCCGCACAAACCGGGTTCATACCCAACGGGCGTGAAACCGAAAGCCCAGCGGCAGGTGTTGTCCATCCACGCTAAGTCTTTGAGTGGGTATTCGCCGCTGATTATGGCGGGGTCTCCCGCCTGTTCAATCGTGAAATGGTCGTGATAGTCGAACCAGATGGGTTTCTTGACGTTTGCATCGGACCACACACCCCATAAAAATTCCACATCTGAGTCAATGAGTTCAGATTTGAAAGCTAATTGGATACGGTCCGGATGCGCGGGATCAAGACGGACCCAGGCGGCATCGGGGTCGGAGCCAAGCCCATTATCAAAGACTCGATCATCGTAACCATCCCGCTCCTGGTTTGGAATATCGGGGCGTAGAGGGGTGGGGCCACCGACGTCATCATTCGCATCGTGCATAGCGCGTACACCATCGGTGGTCCATTCCGAGGAGGGTGGAGAAGCGGCCATGATCAGCCAATCACCACGCCCATCAAGGTCAAGATCGATTTCAACGCCATAGGTGGCCATCGCGTCAGGGGGAGGCGCTTCCTCCAAATGAATAACGACGTAGAACCACGGCGCACTCAAGCCGAGTTCTGCATATACGATATCGAGGTGGGGAATGTAATCCATTTTCCCTGCGGTGAAAGGGCGTTCATAGAGGTTGAGGGTGAAGCTGTCACCAATGGCGCGATGTTCGTCCGCGAGAAGTTGAGAGGAGAGATCCGTCAACTCGCTTAAAAGCGCAACAGGTTCCTCAGGTCGCATCTCGTGAACAATAGCGGGGCGTGTCGGCTCAGAGGGGATAAGGGTATCTGTTGGGGATTCCAGAGCTTGGTCTATTTGACCACCCTCGTTGGCACCCATCGTCTCAGCGACAATGGTCTCGAGTGCGCCCATCGTTTCGGTGGCTTCGATATTCTCTTTGGGAGCAATTCCAGGGATGTTACATGCCAACACAGCGGTCAGCAGAAGGGCTAAAGGTAAGAGGAAGCGAGTCAGGCGAGTGTCTACCATCGGTGATCTCCTTCGCGAACGCACTGTATCGTGGGATGGAACGAAGCCCATCACATCCGGAGATGACATAAGGAGGCATCCTTTTGTGTTCGAGGCTCTGAGTATACAACAAGGAGATGTATCGCGTTTTAATTACGAAATAAGCCATAAATCATTTGTGAGCGTGATAGAAATGATCTCTCAATGGTTTTTTTGTAGGGGTGACCGGCCAGTCGCCCTTACATTATGAATCCAAAGATTACTCATGGTCATCTTGGCGTTCACTCGGAATGGGCCAACTTGAGTTGTCATTCTGAGCGAGTGCAGCGAGCGAAGAATCCCTATGATGGAGCGACATCAGAAGTAACATCATAGGGATTCCTCGTCGCTCTGCTCCTCGGAATGACATATACTCTTATGTCATTCCGAGCTCCGCAGGAGCGAAGCAATCTCCTCAACGAAAAGATCGCTTCGTCGCACTGGCGTGCTCCTCGCAATGACAGATTGAGTGTCCCTCCTCATAGAGATGAAGGGGCAATTCATGAATTACGCCTACGCCTAGGATTCGTTGGTGAACCTTCTATATCCTTCGAAAGGCTTAGCGCGCTTTTGATCTTATGGTGCAAATCTTTGTTGAAAAAGCACAGGTCTTTTAGGTGGGGATTATTAATCTAAGATATCCCACGGCGCAATGTCTCCGCCTGCGCTTGTAAGAGCGGAACGGATTGGCTCCGCTAACTCGTCGACAAGGTCAGCAACGGAAACTAAAAGACCAAAGCATCCGGTTAACATCATGTCGCCATAGGGCACGGCGAAGTATGGCCGTAATTCCGAACAGAGCATCATCGATCGTCTAGGACCGGTCACAACTACGCCGAAATCTCCATGGTCCAAGTTCAACTTCTCTGGATGGCGAATCAATGCACCGTGGCCGTGCCCATCAAAGATCTCACCGCAGGTTAAGCTACCATCGGCTAACGCTCGGAGCATGGTTTCGAGGCGGGGTTGATCGATCAACCCTGTGTGGTGTTCAAAGATCCCCTCGATGCCGGTCGGTCCGAGCCGGAAGGCTAACGTATGGAAGTTCCCGACATTTACGATCATGACGCGTGATTGAGCAGAGACACGCGTGTCAAGACTAGCCCCTAACACAGACGCCGCAGCGTTGTCCATGACGACGAGTGGGCAGTTTAAAACACTTCCGCTCTTCGCGACCGCTTGCATGCGCGTCAAGATAGGAGGGATGTCCTCCGAAAGGAAAGCGAAAGCCGTTAGTCGATTCTCAGCTTGGATACGCGCCTCGAGGTAATCAAATCGGAACTGGCGATCAGAGACGTCTGGAGGTGCAGCACCGTGGTCGAAGACTCCAACCGCTACGACCTGTGGGTCGAGCCGGACACCGAAAAGGTTGAATGCCTCTACGATGGTTTTAAAGTCAAAATCGCGCAGCTCAATCCGGCGTACATTCATCAGATTGGCGGCCTCGTCCTCACTGAGGATTTCAATCCCCATCTCCTGGTTCACCCAGTCTAGGTCGTCGTTGAAGGTGCGTGCGGCTTCTGGCGTGGCATATATCATGTGACCGGCCTTCACATGAGCCTCGGCAGCCCAGTGACAGGGCCCCCCTCCCATCGTCACGCCAGTGAGGAGCAAATCATCCCCTCGATGTGTCGCATCTAGGATTTGTCCTCGGATCTGCATGGTTGGCGACGGCATGACGAGCTTGAAGCCATTCTCCAGGTTGAGGCCGGAGCGGAACAGGTAGATGTCTTGTGTTCCCGTACCAATATCAATGGTTAAGACCTGCATTTATTCCTTCCGTTAGCATCGACGATCCTCGCATGAGGTATATCCTAACACGGGTTTGTTCTGACATCTTGGTGAACATCGAGTGTCTTTGAAGTGTGAGGCCAGAAAACAATCATCCTGAGCATGTCGAAGGATGATTGTTTTTGCCATTACAAGCTCAATACGTGAAGGGAGTTTTACGCGGATTGATTGTCATTCTGAGTGCCCCTTCGGCAAGCTCAGGACAAGCTCACGGCGCGAAGAATCCCTGTGGTGTAGCGAGTTTGAAAGTTTCATCATAGGGATTCCTCGTCGCTCTGCTCCTCGGAATGACATCTACCGATATGTCATCGCGAGCCCCGCAGAGGTGAAGCAATCTCTTCAACGAAAAGTTTGCTTCGTCACACTGGCGTGCTCCTCGCAATGACAGATTGAGGGAGGGCTCGCTTGGAATGACCCATTGAGGGAGTGGCACTCGGATATGCCCAAGAGACGTTGGAATTCTTAGCACCCATCCTCACAAGAGCTGCAGGGGCAATTTGCGAATTGCCTCTACGGAATTTCAATCGTAAAGCATGGTCAATTGAGGGTCGCGGTGAGGGTTAGGACAATCAAGGAATGATCCTAAGGGACGGCCAGCGGCTGCCAGTCCGGTTGCATATCTTGACTGGCTGGAGAGTTGGTGAGGTTCACCTGTCCTTGCCCGCCATTGGTCATAAGGTAGATCTCAAACTTACCGTCGCGCGAGCTGGTGAATACAATATATTGCCCATCAGGTGAAAAGACCGGCTCTTTGTTACCGTTGGTCGTCGTAAGGATCTGGTGTTCCCAGCCGCGGTCTTCAAGTGGAACAATCGCGATCTCACTGTGCCCGCGTTGGTAATACCAGGTAAAAACGATTTGAGAACCGTCTGGAGACCATGCCAAGTGATCCACACCAACGACACGATCCTGGCGATCAAAATCTCTAGGGTCAGGCACAGCGCCATCGGGCGGTCGCAGGAAAATCTGTGCCGGTGCATTGTTGATCGAGACGGCGACGGCAATAGTGTAAGTGCTGGGCAACCAATCGGGGTTTATCATATTGGTCGGCGCCCAGGCGGGTGTGTACTCGACGGCACAAAATTCAGGATCACAGGAAATGTTTCTCGGTTTTTCTACGATGCAGCTTCCGGGTTGATCAAGACAAGCGGATTCCATGATAAAAACTTGACGCAAATCGTTCGCACGTGTGCTGGTGAAGAGGATCTGGGAACCGTCAGGAGACCAGGCAGGATCGGTGTCGTCCCCTACGTGGTGAACGACCCAGTCGATACCCGTGCCATCGGCATTGACGACTTTGATATCGAGGCCAAGCGCATTGCCGAACTCATCCGTTCCACCATCGGTGACATAAAGCAACCGTGTGCCATCGGGCGACCATGTGGGTTGATATTTATCCCCAGGGTCGACGGTTAGTGGTCGTTGATCGGCGCCATCGGCGTTCATGGTGAAGATCTGGAACACCCTCTCCACTCGATCGCTGACGAAGGCGATCCGTCCTCCACCACCGAGGGCAACAGGTGTGGCTGTGGCAGTTGCGGTTGTGGATGGTGTAATGCTCGGTTCAAGTGTCGCTGAAGGCGTCAGCGTAGGAGGAGGTATGGTGACGGTGACGGTTGGAGTCGGACTTTCATTCACCACAGCCACGATCGGTGCGGTCGCGGTAGGCTCGGACCCCGAGCCCGAGAAGGGCAGACCACCCATGAGACCAATGGCTGCTCCACCACCGATGAGGATCAACGCCAAAGCCCCTAACCCAATCCATAAGCCTGTGCGACGACGTGGACGAACCGCTGATACGTCTGGTTCGACGACCCTGCCAGGAATCGCTGGGGATATGGCTTGTGGCTGCGTTCCTTCAAGAACGGTCTCAGCGACAGGCTCATCATAGGGACGCAGTCTTGTATCTTCAATGACCGTTTCGGGAACGAACTTTCCGTGCAGTGCCTTTTTGAAGGTCTCCATATCAGGAAAACGGGCATCCTGATCAAGGGCCAAAGCTCGTTTCAATGCAGCATCGATGTGTTTGGGGATGGCAGGGTTCAGGGAACTAGGTGGCGTGAGTTCCTTCTTTTTTATAGTACGCTCGATGCTGTCTGCAGGGCGTTTACCCGTGAGCAATGCGTAGAGCGTGGCTCCCAATGAGAATTGATCGCTGCGTGCGTCTGTGCGTTGCGCACCGTACTGCTCCGGCGGTGAAAAGCCGGGCGTCAACCCTCGAGCGCCGGTTGTGGTCACGGCTTGATCGAATTCCTTGGCAATGCCGAAGTCGACCAACATAATGGTGCCATCGGGCTGAAGTTTGATATTGGCAGGTTTGATGTCGCGATGGATCACGGGGGGGGTGCGGGTGTGCAGGTAGTTTAACGCATCGCACACCGAATCCGCCCAAGAGAGCGCCTCATCTAGTGTCGGTTGTTGACGCTCACCCCGTGATTGTAAATCCTCTCCCCCGATGTAGTCCATCACGAGGTACTGCTGTTCCTCGAGAATGAAATGGTCTGTCACTCTTGGTAGATTTGGATGGCGAAGATTTGCTAGGAGCTCTGCCTCGCGGCGGAATTGTCGTTCGGATTGAGGGCTGAGGTTGAGGTTTTCTTTTACAGCGACGCGGATGTTCAGCGCCTGATCGAAAGCCAGGTACACGGTGCCCATGCCGCCTTTTCCTAATTGACCTTCGATGCGATAGCGTCCTCTGAGTATCGTGTTTGGTTGAAGGGACATGGCCGGATTGTACGATATCGAAGGAAGCCGGTCAATCCACCTAGGGTTATAATACCGTGAGGCTGAGAATCTTCGTCAAAGTGTGAGATGTAAGTGAAAGCAGACGGTACAATTTCCCCGAGATCTTAATATCAATAAATAAACGTAGGGAGCGACGGATGAGCACCCAGGACTTAGCCCCGCTAGAACGACTCCTTGCAAGATATGAAAAGCGTGATCGCAGCCAACTTCTGCCTGCGCTGCTTGATGCTCAGAGCATGTACGGATATCTGCCCGAGCCCGTATTGGAACTCGTAGGAAAGTATTTGCACGTTCCTATGGCGGAGATCCATGGTGTGATCGAATTCTATACGATGCTCTACGCAAGCCCGACGGGGAAGACCATCGTGCGCGTCTGTACCAGTCCAATCTGCGCTCAAGCTGGTGGTGAGAGAGCTTTCAAAGCAGCATGCAGCCACCTTGCCGTCAATTCTGATGGACGAGAAGGTGAGGGCAACTACTTGGTCGAGAAGGTTGAGTGCCTGGGTCTGTGTGATCATGCTCCAGCAGCCTTGGTTGGCGATACACCAATCGCAAGAATTGATGCGGATACACCCGATAAGTGGATTCTGAATCCTAAAGAGGCACCCCTCGGTAGGATTGGTGGTGAGCCGAGATGGCTATCGGGACGATGTGGCGTGATTGAGCCTAGCGACATCATCGCTTTTCAAGAGCACGGAGGTTTTGCTGGACTTCGTCGCGCTCTGAGTGAGATGAAGCCAAGCGAGGTGTTGCAGGAGATCAAGGCTTCCGGCTTGGTTGGTCGAGGGGGTGCGGCTTTTCCTACGGGTCTCAAGTGGGAATACACGGCGGCGACGGAGGCTGAGATGCGCTATGTTGTGTGCAACGCAGATGAGTCTGAGCCGGGGACATTTAAGGATCGAGTGCTGATGGAAGGTGATCCGTTTTCTATCTTGGAAGGGATGACCATCGCCGCCTACGCTATCGGGTCACAGCGTGGTTTTATCTACGTGAGGGGTGAATATCCTCGCGCCCAGAGGATCCTGCAAGAGGCGATCGAGGTTGCTCAAACAGCGGGTTACCTAGGAGAAAATATCCTCGGAAATGAATTCTCGTTCGATGTGGTCGTGCGATCCGGCGCAGGGGCATACATTTGCGGCGAGGAGACGGCGCTTTTTGAGTCCATCGAAGGTAAGCGCGGTTATCCCCGACTGAAACCTCCCTTCCCAACGACACACGGTCTTTTTGGTCAACCGACGGTAATTAACAATGTCGAGACATTGTGCACAGCAGCTTGGATCATCGCCAATGGTCACGAGGCTTATCGATCGTTGGGTACTGAAAAATCGCCGGGGACGAAGCTTTTCTGTCTCTCAGGGGACGTTGCCCAGCCGGGTGTATACGAGGTGCCCTTTGGGATTTTGCTGAAGGATGTTTTGGAGTTTGCCGGTGGGGTGCAAGGCGAGCTTCAAGCAGTACTACTAGGCGGTGCAGCGGGGGCATTTGCCGGACCGGATCAGCTCGATCTGCCGCTGAGCTTTGAGGGAATGCAAGCCGCTGGGTTGGCGCTCGGATCTGGGGTAGTCATGGCGATCAATCAAGAACGTGATCTACAACAAACCATGCTCAGCTTGGCGCACTTTTTCGCCCACGAATCCTGCGGTAAGTGTTTCCCATGTCAGCTTGGGACTCAGCGACAGTTAGAGATTCTGGTAAAGGTCACTGAGGGGAAGGCGAGTGAGGCGGATGTTCGAGCCCTAGAGGATATCGGATTCACGATGACCCATGCATCTCTATGCGGTTTAGGCATGACGGCCAGTACAGCGATCCTTTCTGCGCTGGAACGGTGGCCGGAGATGTTTGTGAATGGCAGATGATCGATTGGCGATTGTGAGGGTCTTCAATGGTTGATGGCGCAGTTGGAGCGGGTTGGTATGAGTATCGACGAGGCTGGCAGCAGGTCGAGGGCGAGGTGATCGCTGAAGAGCCAATGACGCTCTACGTCAATGGCGCTGAGTTGCTGACGCTGATGAGCACACCGATTGAGTGGAAGACCTTGGCACTAGGATTCCTCAGGAACGAAGGTTTTATCCAAACTTTGGAGGAGGTCGATCACATTTACATCAATGATCAAGGTTGTTGCGTCGATGTGTGGCTTCATCATGCGATCGAGACGACAAAGCAACGGATCCTCACCAGTGGTTGCGGTGGAGGTGTGACCTTTACCGATCCGGAGAGTGGAATTGAACCGCTCAAATCTGATGTGCGTATCGAGGCAGGAAATTTAATCAAACTCTTCAACCAACTACACGCTCCCGACAGCCTACATGCTCGAGCGAGAGGTGTACATTCAGCAGGTCTTGCGGATGATAAAGAAATGCTGGTAACGGTTGAGGACATCGGTCGCCACAACACCGTGGATCGACTGATGGGCGTGTGTATGCTGAAGGGGATTGAAACCGAAGGTCGCGTCCTTTTAGCGACCGGTCGTATCTCCTCCGACATGATGCATAAAGGGGCTAGCATGGGATGTCCGATCATCGCCTCCCGCAAATCGCCGACCTCGATGTCAATTGCCATGGCAGAAGCTTGGAACATCACACTGGTTGGATACGCTCGACGGGGGACCTTACGTGTTTACACACATCCCGAAAGGTTGGGCTACCCAGAAACTGTCACACTTAAAATTATGGATGGTGAGGTAGATAAGGAGAACCATGATCCTGCACGCTCCTGAGTTTCTCGAGAGCCGTGGAGTCTATTGCATTGGGATGAGGAGGCGGGAAAGCCGTGTCTGAAACTGTCCAACTTACCATTGACGACCGTCAGGTCAGTGTGCCATCGGGCACAACCATCTTGGATGCGGCCCAAGAGGCCGGGATTGATATCCCTGTATTGTGTTACTTCGCTCACACCACTGCGAATGGATTATGTCGCCTATGTGTGATCGAGATCGAAGGTGAACGCGGATTGCAGGCGGCCTGTGTGAGCCCAGTGCGTCAGGGAATCGTGGTTCATACGCGGTCCTCCAATGTGGATCGAGCTCGGCGTACCATTCTTGAGATGTTGGCTTCGACGGTGGACTTATCAGAGAGCCCTGAGCTTCATACCATGCTGAAGACGTATCAGGCTAAACCCGAACGCTTTGAAGGGGGCGAGAAGCGTCAAGTACCAATGATGGATGACAACCCGGTCTATATACGGGATTACGAGAAATGCGTGCTTTGTTGGCGATGTGTGCAAGTGTGTGCGGAGGATGCTCAATATAACTATGCCATAAACTTCGCTGGACGTGGTTTTAACACCTCGATCACCACATTTCTCGATAAGCCGATGCCACAAACCACGTGTGTGTTTTGTGGTCAGTGTGTCGGTGTCTGTCCCACGGGGGCCCTCAAGAGCAAGCGTGAATACCTCTTTGAGCAAGGCGTGGCGCCGGAGGAGATTTTCGCTGTCACACGAGCGCAAGGAAAAGGAAAACATTCCCAGCGTGGACCTCGCCTGGATTAGCGGAGGACAATATGCTGCAAGCAGATCGCATTGTACACACCACCTGTCCCTACTGTGGGGTTGGTTGCCAGCTTGATTTGCATATCAAGGACGACTTGATTTATCGTGTCTCAGGACGATTTGATAATCAGGTCAACTACGGCAACCTTTGCGTCAAAGGACGCTTCGGTTGTGATTATGTCCATGCGCCTGATCGTTTGACGGGACCACTCTTGCGAGAGAACCGAGACGAGGCTTTTCATCCCTCGAGCTGGGATGTAGTTCTCGATGAAGTTGCCTCACGTTTAACTGAGACACGCGATCGGCATGGGCCTGACAGTGTCGCAATCTTGGCGTCAGCCAAATGCACCAACGAGGAGAACTACCTTCTCCAGAAGTTCGCCAGAGCTGTGATTGGCACGAACAACGTCGATCACTGCGCCCGTCTTTGACACTCCAGTAGCGTGGCCGGTCTGGCCACTACACTGGGTTCAGGCGCCATGACCAACTCGATCAGTGACATCGTAGAGGCTGATGTGTTGCTTGTTATTGGGAGCAATACCACCGAGTCCCATCCGGTCCTCAGCCTGCAAATGAAAAAAGCCGTACGCCAACACGGTGCCAAACTGATATTAATTGATCCCAGGCGCATCGAATTAGCACAATTCGCTACTTTGCATCTTCGCCAGCGGCCCGGTTCGGATGTTGCCCTCGTCAACGCCATGGCGCATGTGATCCTTCGAGAGGGTTTGGAGAAACGGGCTTTCATCGAAGAGCGAACCGAGGGGTTTGAGGCCTTTGAGTCCATGGTGCATGATTGGACGCCGGAGAGAGCGGCAAACATATCCGGCGTCCCAGAAGAACAGATCGCCGAAGCTGCTCGGATGTACGCCAACGCAGAGGCGGCAGCGATCTTCTGGGCGATGGGAATCACCCAGCATACGACCGGCACAGACAACGTCAAATCGCTCGCAAA
This sequence comes from Anaerolineae bacterium, assembly GCA_011174825.1. Classification (GTDB taxonomy): domain Bacteria; phylum Chloroflexota; class Anaerolineae; order Anaerolineales; family E44-bin32; genus DUEZ01. The sequence continues at coordinate 14,464 of DUEZ01000094.1, forward strand.
TTTAGCGATGTTGTGTGGACATGTCGGTCGACCAGGGACGGGGCTCAATCCCTTACGTGGGCAAAACAATGTACAAGGTGCTTGTGACATGGGTGGGTTGGTGAATGTCTTCCCGGGTTATCAGCCAGTCGCCGATGAGAAGGTACGCCGGAAATTCGCAGACGCTTGGAGCGTTCCCTACGAGAGCCTCAGTCCCGATCCCGGATTGACTGTCACCGAGATCATGGACGCCGCCCTGGAAGGGAAAATAAAGGCGATTTACATCATGGGTGAAAACCCCATGCTTTCCGATCCGAACCTTCATCATGTTGAAGAAGCGTTGAGGGCGGTGGAGTTCCTCGTTGTACAGGATATCTTTATCAACGAAACCGCCGAGTTGGCTGATGTTCTGTTAGCAGGGGTGAGTTTTGCGGAGAAATCCGGCACCTTCACCAATACCGAACGTCGTGTCCACTTGATACGCCCAGCCTTGAAGCCGGTGGGTGATGCACGCCCTGATTGGCAGATCGTCAACGATTTAGCTGCCCGGATGGGCGCGGATTGGTCGTATTCAAATCCTTCCGAGATCTTTAGCGAATTGGCTGATGTGACGCCCCAATATGGAGGGATGTCGCATCAGCGATTAGAGAGCGGAGGTTTGCAGTGGCCCTGCCCGAGCCCGGACCATACCGGCACACAGATCCTTCATGTGGGAAAATTTGTTCGTGGTCTGGGATTATTCAGCGCCATTGATTATATCGAGCCAGCCGAGCTGCCGGATGAGACGTATCCTTTCATCCTATCTACCGGTCGAGTGCTTTTCCATTGGCATGGCGGCACATTGTCTCGTCGCTCACCAGGTTTGGACAGCTTAGCACCAGAGGCGGAAATTGAGATCCATCCCGAAGACGCTGAACGGATCGGTATCTTCGCTGGTCAGTCTGTCCAGGTCCGCTCCCGTCGCGGGGAGGTGGTTGCGAAAGCGCTCGTCACTGAACGTTCGCCTCCTGGTACAGTTTTCATGACATTCCATTACGCCGAGGCAGCTGCAAACTTGCTGACACCCAATCATATCGATCCTGTAGCTAAGATCCCAGAGTACAAGGTCTCGGCGGTCAGTATTGAAACTTTTGAATCAGCAGCAGCAGAATAAAATCGGGTTCAAGATCACTGAGTTTAGGATAGGATATCCGCCCTCGTACGTTTATTTGCTTAGATCAATAATCTCGGACAATACGGTTGGGATTATTCAATAGCTTGCAGCCTGAGGCTTGTGACTTGCAGCTTGTAGCCTGAGGCTTATGACTTGCACCTTGTGGCTTGATGCTGAAGCCTTACAGCTTGAGACCTGCAGCTTGAGCCCTGCAGCCTGAAGCTTGCAGTCTATAGCTTGCAGCTTGAAGCTGGGTACCCCTGCGTTGACATTCGATCAGGGCGCGTGATATGATAATCATGTCGAAAGAGGCAAACATTTTTTTTCGCCTCTTACGGCCCGGTTTCATTTTTTATCATCCTTTTTATGTTCGTTTGCATGCATAGCATGCGCGGCGCCCGAAGAAGAGGCGACGCAAAAAAACACCAAATCAAAGGATGTGGCTCTCCATAGGGTGACGCCGAAACCGGGCGTACACCCTATTTTATTAGCAAAGGATGATCGTGATGAGTGCTGAATTCATCGTACGTTTGATCGGGATGGTTGTGCTGGCTATCGGGGGGGTCTACCTAGGCAACTACCTCAGAATCTTGGCTGGAGATGAATCTCTGCTGTGGGAAAGCGTATTCGCCCTGGTCGGAGCCCTGATGGGATTGATTGTAACCCCGTTTCTCACCACTCGTCCGATCCGTGCTATTCGGAGTCAAATGACGCAGGTATCGGCTCGCACCATGATTTCTGGAACAATCGGTTTAGTCGTGGGCTTGATTATCGCAGCGTTGATTGCATCACCCTTTTCGCTGCTGCCTGCGCCATTCAGTCAAATCTTGCCCTTGCTCGGGGCGGTGGTCTTGAGCTACTTGGGGGTGACGATCTTTGTCATGCGGCAAAATGATATCTTTAATGTGCTTAGCAGCCGCCTACCCCAAAAAGGAGGCGAGAGTGAGGAGGAGATGCAGGATATTCGAAACATACTCCTCGACACAAGTGTGATCATTGACGGTCGGGTCGCCGATATCGCGCGTACGGGTTTTATCTATGGCACGATGATGGTCCCATCCTTTGTGCTCAATGAGCTACAACACATCGCTGATTCGCCGGATGGATTGCGTCGGCAGCGAGGTAGGCGTGGACTAGACATCCTCAATCGACTCCAAAAAGATCCGAACATTACCTTCCGGATTACCGATCTTGATGTAGAAGGGGTACGTTCTGTGGATGACAAGTTAGTCATTCTGGCTCGACAATTGCGTTGCCCGATCCTGACCAATGACTTCAATTTGAATCGCGTCGCGGAGATCCAGGGGGTAACCGTGTTGAATATCAACGAGCTTGCCAATGCCGTCAAAGCTGTCTTCCTGCCCGGTGAGACATTGGACGTACACGTGATTCAAGAGGGGAAAGAAGCAGGGCAAGGTGTCGGATACCTTGATGATGGCACGATGGTCGTGGTAGAGGAAGGAAAGGAGTACATCGACGCGATCCTATCGGTGATGGTTACCAAGGTGCTTCAGACTGCGGCCGGGCGGATGATCTTCGCTCGACCCACAGTTTCCCATGGAGAGAGGCAAGACTCGGAGTAGCACGTCATGAGCTTGATGATCTACAACACCCTTACGCGTACGAAAGAATCCTTCGAGACGATTGAGTCGGGGGTAGTACGTATGTATGTATGTGGTCCGACTGTGTATGACAAAGCTCATGTCGGTCATGCGATGTCTTCGATCGTATTCGATGTGATCCGACGCTGGTTGGAGTACCGGGGGTATCGTGTGCTCCATGTCATGAACTACACGGATGTCGAAGACAAGGTAATCCTCAGAGCGCAGGAATTAGGGATGGATTCGCTCGAGTTGGCCGAGGGCTACATGCATGATTATGATCGGCACCTCAAAGATTTAAATGTCCTCCCTGCGTCTGTTAACCCACGGGCTTCTACGGAGATCGACGCCATTCTGGATATGGTGAAGGGTCTCGTGGATCGTGGCTTTGCTTACCAGGTCGATGGTGATGTCTATTTCCGCGTGGCCAAGGATGATGACTATGGGAAACTCTCCGGCCGCCGAGTGGAGGAGATGAAGGCTGGCGCCAGGTTGATCGTGGACGAGCGGAAGGAAGCTCCTGCTGATTTCGCTCTGTGGAAGGCAGCCAAGGAAGGTGAGCCCGCCTGGGAGAGCCCTTGGGGATTGGGACGACCAGGTTGGCATATTGAGTGCTCGGCGATGAACCTACATCACCTTGGTGAACAGATCGACATCCATGGTGGGGGAAGTGACTTGATCTTTCCTCATCACGAGAATGAGATAGCACAATCCGAGAGCTTTACGGGTAAATCCTTCTCCCGCTACTGGGTTCATAATGGGATGCTTCAACTCCAGGGGGAGAAGATGTCCAAATCCTTAGGCAATGTGGTAACGGTTGAGGAGTTTCTTGAGAACCACAATGGCAATGTTCTGCGGATGGTGATCCTGAACGCAAGTTATCGAAAACCACTCAAGTTCAATCAGGATGTGATCATGCAAGCTGAACGAGCTTGGGAACGTCTGCGGGGGGCCTTACGCCCGGCTATCCCAAAGACCGAAGTGCCGGAGGATGTTGTGGTCGGCCTCGCAGAACAAGTGGAAAATACGCGTGTTGGTTTTGAAGCCGCCATGGATGACGATTTCAATACCTCCGAGGCGCTTAGCCACTTGTTTGAGTTGGTGAGGAGTATTAATCAAGCGAGAGACGCTGGCATGGAATTGGAAGAGGCGCAACAAACTTTGCGCGATTTGTCCGGCGTTCTTGGATTGGAGCTCGAGATAGAATGGGGGATTGATCGAGAGGCGGAAGCTTTCATCGATCTGCTGATAGAAGTGCGAGAAGAACTACGGCAGGCTCAGCAATGGGCTTTGGCTGATCTGATACGCGATCGCTTAACAACCTTGGGTGTGTTTTTAGAAGACGGTAAAGAAGGGACCACATGGCGTGTTGGCTAATCTCCCGAGGCCATCGACCTGTATCCAGGATGCATAGGATGAAACCACTGGAAGGTCAACGCGAGAGGAGAATCAGCATGTGTGGGGGTGTGGGCGTAGCCCTCGCCCCTTATATTCTCCTCACTGCTTCTCCCCGGTGTGTTTCACTGCACTCATAGCACCTATGTGAGAAAAGTCGAGATGGCCACTGGTCAAACCGAGACAATCTTCGGTCGCAACCCTGTCTATGAGGTCATGATAGCCAACCGCCGCAGAGTACATAAGTTGATGGTGGCGGAGGGAAGCGTCGAGCGGGGTTCACTGGAGCGTCTTTTAAAGCATGCGCAGGGAATAGGAATTCCGGTAACCCGTGTTCAACGACGTACGCTAGATCGTAAGTTTGAGCATCATCAAGGCGTGGGGATTGTGGTTGATCCCTACCCCTACGTGTCCACCGAAACGATTTTGGATCAAGCGGAGGCCAGTGGTGAGCCTCCGCTGATCTTGTTACTGGATACCCTTCAGGACCCCCAAAATTTTGGCACATTGCTGCGCACGGCGGAATCTGTTGGCGTACATGGGGTCATTATCCCGAAGAAGCGAGGTGTTGGTGTGACCCAGGCTGTCGTGGGCGCTTCTTCTGGAGCGAGTGAACACCTCCTGATTTCGAAAGACAATTTAGTAAGTGCGATCAGCTTGATTAAGGATCGTGGGGCTTGGGTTGTCGGTTTGGAAAACCTGCCGGAAGCTCAACTCCTAGGGCAGGTGGATTTATCAGGTGCGATGGCGTTGGTGGTAGGTCATGAGGGGCAAGGGATACGGAGGCTTGTTCGTCGATCGTGTGATTATTTGGTTCGTCTACCCATGCGAGGGCGTATTGAGTCACTTAACGCCGCTGTTGCGGGCTCGATCGCTCTTTATGAAATCTGGAAGGCGCGTGGGCATCCTGGAACGAGTATGGTTATTAACGACCCTGCTGCTTCTTGATGCGGTACAGCTGACATATTTTCGGACATTGGTCGCAACCTGGGCTCCAACGCCCAGGCTGCTGTGAGGTGGGGAAGCACCTTGCAGTTCTGTTAGGGAGGTCGCAGTTTCCTCATCCGTGCATTGATCATATGTGAACGCTTCCCAAAGGTGTCTCCCAACGGAGGTTTGAAGTGCAATTGACTTACATTGACTGTGAAGTCAAATCCTGGTAGACTCGGCGCGCATTGTCGGCGGAGAGCGCCTTTGGTACAATGGTTCAAAATGCGCCGTGCACGTTAGGCGCGTTTATATTAGCATGCCGACGTAGCTCAATGGCAGAGCAACCGCCTTGTAAGTGGTAGGTTACGGGTTCGACTCCCGTCGTCGGCTTCCGACTAAGGCGAGCCTTCGCGATGAGCTTTAGGCGTGAGCCTGATCGAATGCTCGATCAATCGGAAAGACGCTCTTTTGTGCCGTTGATGGCGAACGATCGAGGCGAAGAATTGCTCGGTTCAGATATGACCTTGATCGCCGGCCGACAACGGTCGTTTTTCGGGCGGTTACCCAAGTGGCCAAAGGGGGCTGACTGTAAATCAGCTGGCATTGCCTTCGGAGGTTCGAATCCTTCACCGCCCACAGGCAGAAAGTTGTCAGCCGACAGCGATCAGCGTATAAGTAGCTCGTTAAATGGAGCGCGCTGAAAGCTGTTAGCCTAGTGCTGATCGCTAATTTGCCCTCATAGCTCAGACGGTAGAGCACGTTCTTGGTAAGAACGGGGTCAGGGGTTCAAATCCCCTTGAGGGCTCTAAATAATCAAGAAATGCCTTTTGGCAGTTCATTAAGGAGAATGCAATCATGGCGAAGAAGAAATTTGAGCGCACGAAGCCGCACGTGAATGTGGGAACGATCGGACACATCGATCATGGGAAGACGACGTTAACGGCGGCGATGACCAAGTGGTGTTCCTTCCAGGGGTTGGCG
>DUEZ01000095.1 GCA_011174825.1 Anaerolineae bacterium
GGCAGGGTGAGGGTGTAAGAGCCCAATTCCCGATCGGCGGTAAAGCCCGCGAGCGCCAGTGGCGTAGGATCCGGTGAAACTCCGGGGCCGACGGTATAGTCCGGACGAAAGAAGGTTAGCAACTCAGTTGGTGGCATTCGACTGAGCGGTTGATTGTGCCCCGAAGATGTTCATCTTCGGGGCTTTTATTCCAGTTTCTGATGCTGGATATTACGCGTGTCTGCCCCGAAGGTCCTCCCTTCGGGGCCGTTTATTGTGAGAGGTAGCGTTGGATAGTTCGGAGAAAAAACCGACAGGCATCAGTCCTCCTGGGGTGATCAAACGTGTCCAGTTTCACCAAAGGTTTCCATTGTGGACTCTGCCTGTAACGTTGATCCTCGCTCTTTTAGCTTGGGAAGCTTTAACCCGTTGGAGTGGGTTACCAGAGTTCATGCTCCCCTCACCACAAGCTGTCGGCAGCCGATTCGTCCGTGCACTCTCGGATGGGAGCTTGCTACGACATACGTGGGTGACGTTGCTCGAGGTATTAGGAGGGTTAGCCCTTGGATTGAGCGTTGCGACTTGTCTTGGCTATGCTTTGGCCAAATCTCGCACAATCGAAAGGTTGCTAGCTCCATATATTGTCGCCTCTCAATCTGTTCCTGTTGTTGCTGTTGCCCCTTTGCTGGTGATCTGGTTTGGACCGGGTAAGATTTCAAAACTGCTTATCAGCGGCTTGATCGTCTTCTTCCCTGTGCTTGTTAACACGATCGTCGGTGTCCGTTCAGTGCCTGAAGACCTACGGGATTTAATGCGTTCCCTGCGTGCCACACGATGGCAGATTTTCACGAAGCTTGAGGTACCAGCGGCTATGCCGATTGTTTTCGGGGGACTAAAGGTCGGTGCCACACTTTCTGTAATCGGAGCAGTGGTCGGCGAGTTCGTCGGAGCAGATGAGGGCTTGGGTTTCCTGATCAATGTAGGCCGAGGCCTCTATGATACAGCACTTGTCTTTGTTGTGGTTTTTGACCTGATCGGCATGGCCTTAACGCTATACGCTATCGTTGCGGGATTGGAACGTCGGCTTCTAGCATGGCGAGAGGCACCATCCCAACTTCAAGGAGGTTGATCATGATGTCAACACGGCGATTTCTCATTCTGGTAGCCTTCGTTCTTGTTATAGCCGCGTGTAATGGGGTGAGCACGCCCCAGGTGATGAATGATGAAACCGTTCACGTTCGGCTTTTAATGGGATACCGTCCAGATGTTCAGTTCGCACCCCTTTACGTTGCGGCTGAGCGAGGTTATTACGAGGACGCCGGGATTGAGATCGAGTTCAGTCACATACCGGAGACTGAAGCACTGCAGCTCGTTGGTGCAAATGAAGTTCAATTTGCAATTGTGTCCGGAGAACAAACACCGTTGGCCAGGGCGCAAGGGTTGCCTGTCGTGTATGTTATGGCATGGTGGCAGGATTATCCTGTGGGCATCGCGGCTTCAAAGGACAGTGGCATCGGAAGTCCGACTGATTTGGTAGGGAAGCGTGTAGGTATCCCCGGGTTATATGGTGCGTCTTATGTAGGCTATCGAGCTCTTTTGAGCGTGACAGGTGTATCCGATACTGACGTGTCTCTTGACGCAATTGGGTACAACCAGGTCGAGGCTCTCTATGAGGGTCAGGAAGATGCGGTCGTGATTTATGCGAACAACGAACCATTGCAGCTCGAGGCTCAGGGATTTCCGGTCAATGTGATGCGCGTGGCCGATTACGTCCACCTAGCTTCAAATGGGCTCATCACCAACGAAGAGACGATTCAAAATCATCCTGATCTGATCCGTCGTATGGTAGAGGCGACCTTGAAGGGACTGCAGGATACGATCGAAGATCCGGATATGGCTTATGAGATGGCGAAGCTCTATGTTGAGGGCCTGGAACAGGCTAATGAAACCGTCATGCGTGGGGTGCTAAATGCCAGCATCGACTTCTGGGAAGCCGAGCGCCTCGGTTACTCCGACCCAGCGTCTTGGGAAAATATGCAACGTGTGCTGATTGAGATGGGACTGTTAGAAGAAGAGATTGATCTAAGCCAAGCTTTCACAAACGAGTTTCTACCTTGATGATGACAGACTCGAATACGATACTCGCTGCTCGTAATCTCTCTATGATTTATCCCAATGGGGAAGGGGGATTGCATGCGATAGACGGGGTGAGTTTCAGTGTCTCCCACCAGGAGTTCTTATGCGTTGTGGGACCCTCCGGTTGTGGAAAGACCACGTTGCTTCGGCTTTTGGCGGGATTGCTCAAGCCTACATTTGGAGAGGTGACCTTTGAGGGCCAGCCCTTAATACGTCCCAGGCGTCGCATCGGTTTTGTCTTCCAACAAGCTAACTTAATGCCGTGGCGTACCGTTGTGGATAATATCGGTCTGCCGCTCGAGTTGGAGCACATATCGGCCACCGAGATCGAAATCCGCTCACAAAGTTTGCTCGATCTGGTTGGCCTGAGTGGGTTTGAAGATTCCTACCCTCGCGATCTTTCAGGAGGGATGGCACAGAGGGTAGCCATCGCCCGAGCTTTAATCCATGAACCTGAGCTGTTGCTGCTTGACGAACCCTTCGGATTCCTCGATGCGTTAACACGTGAGCGCATGGAAACGGAATTGATGCGTATCTGGGCCGCACGTACAGTCACCGTCATTATGGTGACACACTCAATCTCCGAGGCGATACTCCTGGCTGACCGTGTGATTGTACTCAGCGCACGTCCGGCTCAACTTCGACTTGATCTCGCCATCACGTTGCCACGACCCCGGAATTTAAAAATGACCCATACGAAGGCTTTTGGTGGATTTGCATCGCAGGTTCGTGAGGCGATTGAACGAAACTAGAAGCTGCAAGATCCAAGCTGCAGGCTGCAAGCTGGAAGCGATAGGTTGCATGCCCCAAGCCATAAGTCGCAAACCGCAAGTTAACAAACCACCTCCCCGCGAGCTTTAAGCTCGCGGGGAGGTGTCAGTTGAATGCCCTTCAGATACAAAACAAATCTGTAGCCGCAGGCTTCAGCCTGCGCTTGTTAGCTCTACTCCTCAAAACTAAAGGACTGGAGCACGAAGTCGTAGAACTCTCTGTTGTCATCGTTATCAACATCTAGCATATTGATGCGGAAGAGGATATCGTTCTTGATAAAGTATATTTCCTCATAAGAGGGAGCCATAGGTGATTGAGGGCTATAGATTCTTACGGCAGGGATTCCACCGATCTCCATGTTTGTCTCATCGGGGATGTCTTCGAACATCTCGGAGAAGTTATCTTTAATCCACCCAATGAGATCCGTCCCAGCAGGTGGGTTATAAACGGGCGTGTCTTGATGGGAGACGGTAAAACTCGCAAGTGTTAATTGCTCACCCTCGCCCAGGAACGTCTGCAGCAAAACCTCATCCGGATTTTCGCCATTGATGAAGCACAGACACTCTTGAGGTCTTTCTTCCGGTGGCTTCTCTTTACAGTGCCCCGGCAATGCTCCAAAGGTGCAGTCCGGCGGGTAGTGTAGATTGTAGCCATATTTCTCATTGTCAAATCTAATCCACTGCTGTGGTTGGTCGGCCGTGGTCGCCTTACATCCACTGACCACTAACGTGCTCAAAAGGAGCACAATCCAAAATAATGATCGCTTGGTATTCATTTCTCATCTCCTCTTAAATTATCAGCTAGCGCTCACGGCAGCCAGCAATCTATCAACGGAATCGCACTTGCAGACGAAAGCATCGGCACCGGCTTCCAGGGCCACCGAGCTCACCTCAGGATTTCCGCTCAACGCGATGACTTTGATCCCAGGTAGTAGCTTTCTCAAAACCATGAGTATCTCAGAGTCTCGCCTTTTTGTCATCTCCCAATCGAGCAGCACGAGATCGGGGCGGTTTTCTTTTACCAATGCCATCAGCGAGTCGATGCTGGAAGCCTCGCCCACTACTCTCAGGTTGGGCTCTTGTTCCAGAAGCAATCTCAGTGCTGATCGGATCTTGGTTCGGTGATCTGACACTAGAATTCTCATTTAGGGATCCTCGAAATCTGATTTCTCTAGGACCAGGATAACTAAAAGTGTCTTTGTATACATCGGACACCAAGGGAGAGATGACCAGGTTGTGTTGAGCTGCGAGCGTAACGATCCCCTTCCAAGGGTACACAACGCTGTTCGGATCACACATCCGATAGGCTACTCTGGAAGGCATTGGCGCGGCGTGGGTAGCCCGGAGAATACCATGAGTTTGCCAAGATTCTCGTCCCCAAGCCAAACGGAATAGTCGCCCACATCCAACATACCCAGATTGAAATCGATCGTGCCTCCCCCAAAACAGTTGTCTATGCATGGAAGGGGGAAGCGCGAGGTTTCAGCGAGAACGAAACACGTCTCGAAGCTTAACTCGAAATTCCATCTGTCCACGACGACTTTTCCAAGCTTTTGAACCTGGCGCGTGCAGCTGGTGGAGAAACATCCCTCCGGGGAGACGGAAGCGATCATGTCCCCGACATCGTTAAGCTGGAAGCATATCTCCCCACGATTTTCGATGATCATGCCAGGCTCGGGTCTCCTCACGTTCAGGAATACCGTATACAGCACAGCACCGACGGCGAAGGTCAGCATGCCAAGCACGAACACTACAATCGTCTTGCGATTTACCGATTTCATATTTGAATGTTCTCTCCCATGCCCATTATGTAAAACTCTTGGTCTGCTAGGGTGTATAGACCGGCATTTCCAGAACAACATATTCATCCGCCATTGACTTCTTCACCGTATAGACGAACACGCTTTGGGGCGGCTGATCGGTTTCGGTCGCGCCGCAACATGGACCCAATTCAAATAGCGATCCATCATCATTCTTGAATTCAACGGCAAATTTAAACTCCGTGAGAGCGGATTGCTCTTCTAAGACAACGCTTCCAATTTCAAGACATTGAGCCCCATTGATCGTGCATGCATTACGAAACAGGGCCGCGTGATCGTCCGGATCGATCTCCGGATTGTGATCGATCATGACATCGTATGTGCCGCCATACAAAGCTGCAGCTTGTTCATACCCACCTGCGTGAAGGCGAGAAAAGAAGGCCGTCAAAGCACGAAAGGCAAGCTCTGTCTCGGATGAGTCATGAATAAACCCTTGGATGACTGGATCGTCCAAGCTGAATTCGGTGATGCTGTCAGCCTCAGGACGTACGCCGGAGAGATCGCGCTCTATTTGCGTAACTTCAGCCTCGCCAGATGATGTTGAGATCAGAAACAGCTTTCCGTCATCCAGGTCGAACGATTGACCATCAATCGAGAAATCCGCAGTTAACCCATCCTCCGTTTCCAGGTGCCAATCGAAGCGAACATCACTTCTGGATACCGCATGGCATTGGAGCACGAATTGTGGATCGTTGGTGGAGCTGGAGCTACTACACGCTGAAGATTGCGCCCCATCGAACCAAATCATGAGGGTCAAACCCTCCTCCCAGCGATAAAACTCATAGCCCGATTGGATGTATACGCCAGCGGCCATATCTGGGCCTGGCGGTGTTGAAGCGGGCGTACAGGCTGCAAAGAGAAACCCAGATAAAGCCAAAAGCAAGATTTGGGATTTCAGCATCCTGAGATTTATCATTTTATTCTCTCCATTCTTTATGCTCTTTCCTGAAGTGGATTATCAGAAGCAATATCAAGTTTCGGCAACACCGTCTTCTCTCTGCACCGTCACGGTAGGTCCGTTGTCTACTTGGTGTCCATTAACGGTTGATGTTAAATGTGACTTCCATTGAGATGTTCACGGTCATCGATCCCTCGCTAATCGGTGGTATGGCACCGCGGCCCTCCAGGTCATACCCGCCCGATTCGAAGAACGATTGTACCCATCCACCCGATATTTCAACTGCACGCTGCACCTCACCCAGGGTCATACCCAATTCCTGGGCGATTTGCTCGGCGCGTTGCCGTGCATCATCGAGGGCTCTAATGCGAGCGTCTGCCGCCAGGCTGCTCGGATCCTGAATGCCGAAATTCAGACCATAGACATTATTCGCCCCGCTGGCAATCGAGGCTTCAAGGATTCTTCCGATCTTCTCGTTATCATTCACATTGATCTGGATTGTGCTGTCAACCCGGTAGAGATTCTCTTCCTTCCGCAGACCGGTTTCCCGGTCCCATTGTTCCTCAGTCCAAATGCTGAAATTGGTGGTTTGGATGTCGGATTCCGGAACCCCCAAGCCCTTAACCGCGTCGGTGATGCGGGCGATGATTTCGTTGGACTCTTCCACTGCGCGGGTGATATCTTCGTCCGCAACAATTACGCCTACGCTGACGGATGCCCGGTCGGGATTTGCCCGGGCTCGACCGAACCCGGTGACGGTGATCGTAGCAGTTGAGTTCGAGGATGCTTCTGATACAGCGTTTCCCGGACTTGCGGAACACCCAGCGATGGTCAATGCTAGCGCGATCAGTAGCGCAACACTTAGAGATTTTCTGTTTGCCTTCATTATTAATATTCCTCCTGATGTTTTCACCGCGACATGGATTGGTTGTAGGTTCCCCTCAGATGACGAAGCGGCACCGATGGTGATGATCAACCATACCGCAAGACAAGCCTCACATTTGTCGGTGTCCTTGATAGGGCATACCTCTCCGATTTTGTGCCCTCAAAATGCTAAATCAACGCGTCCATGAATACATTGGACACCGGGGTAGATGCGGCATGGTCAGTGAGGGAGTTATTAGTCTAGTCAGTCGACCAGGTTGAGTTGAATTGCGAGGGCGACCGCCTCGGTGCGGCTGGAGACACCCAGCTTGGAGAGGATGCCGCTGACATGGAATTTTGCGGTAGATCGGCTGATCACCAAGCGCTCGGCGATCTCAGGGTTGCTCAGTCCCTCGACCATCAAGACCAACACTTCCAGTTCACGGGGCGTGAGATCGAATTCGGGCTCGGGAGGCTTCCTGGTGGCTTGAATCAAAACTTGTGCCGCTTCGGGGGCCAGCGTAGGTTGACCGGCTTTCGCGGCTCGTATGGCTTCAGCTAGCTCATCCGCGGTCACATTCTTGAGTAAGTATCCGATCGCTCCGGCTTTCAGCGCTCTTTGGACCAATTCCTCTTCTTTGAAGCTCGTGAGGGCAATAACCTGAACGTCGGGACACTGCTCGCGGATGGCCTGGGTGGCCTCAGCGCCATCCATACCAGGCATCACCAAGTCCATGAGTACAACATCTGGCTTGACATTGTTGCACATAAGTACTGCCGTTTCTCCACTGTCTGCCTCTCCAACCAGTTCCAGATCCTCGAAAGCCAGCAGAAATGCGCTCAATCCACTACGCACCACGCGGTGATCATCGACCAGCAATATTCGTATAGGTTCTGTTGTAGTCATGGCACTCCCCTTCTTGGATCATCGAGCGATAGGGCTTGGCCCTTCATTTTAAGCTGTTTTGCATGGATGGTGTTATCCCTCATTGAGGTTCCCTTACGATGACCACCATCGTGATATCGTCGGCTTGCGGCGCATCGCCCATAAAATCGTGAAGTTCTTTAAGAAGCCCGGCTTGGATTTCTTGCGCTGAGTGTCCGACGTGAGCCACGACGTTCTCTTTTAAACGCTTCTCACCATAGGACAGTCCTGCAGGGTCCTGAACATCGATCAAGCCGTCCGTATAGAACAGCAAGGTGTCTCCTTGAGCAAGTCGTACCTCGCTTTGTTCCCAACTCCCGTCTTCGGTGACTCCCAACACCATTCCGGTTTTGGAGAGTGGCTCAATCATCACATGCTCTAAACCACGGATCAGATAGGGTGGGTTATGTCCTGCGTTGCAGTACGTCAATGTTCCGCTTCGGGGATCAAGAACACCATAGAAGGAGGTGATGAACAGGCCAGCGCTTGCGTCGGAGAGAAGCCGACGATTGGTGGCCAGAAGCACGAGATCGGGTCGATTGGGGTATTCAGTTGCATAGGTGCGGATCAGGGATCGACCCAAGGACATGTATAGAGCTGCCCCTAAGCCTTTATCGGCCACATCGGCGATCACAATCCCCCACTGCTCGTTGGGAAGAGGGATGAAATCGTAGAAGTCACCGGAGGTCTCCCTTGCCGGCTCAATCGTGGCTGCAAATTGCCAACCAGCAAGGTCCGGTAAATCCTCGGGCAGAAAGCTCGCCTGGATTTGTCCTGCCAGCGCCAGCTCCTGAGCGACCTTCTGGTACTCCATGGCTTGGGCGCGGAGGTGAGCGCTATGCAACGCCGAGGAAACTTGTGCCGCGAGGGATTTGATAACAGGGATTAAGTCGGATGCTGTGTTTGGATCTCTTCGTCTTAGTATTGAGATGCCACCTATTGGTGCTCTATTGTCGAAGCCGATGATCGGAACCAGGATCAGGGCGGCATCGTCCGGTTGTATCTTTCCCCAGGGCAACTTCGATCCTGGGGGGAAAAAATGTGCTTTGGATATTGCACGCATCCAGTGCCAAGCAGGCGCTGATATCGACGGTAAATCCGGAGGATCATGGATTAAGATCTGGTCAGGGTAGATCCGGATTTCGATTGTGCTATCAGGGAACATCTCGGGGGCGTGTTCCTTCAGTAGTTCTGCTAGATGGGCAGGGTCGGGGGATGTATCGAGGATCCCCCGGGCAAGCTGTTCCATTCTTTGGGCTTGGGTTAAGGCCTCGACTATGCCGGGGGCCAGCGTGGGTTTCCCTGTGTGGGCAGCATGGATGGCATCCACCAGCTCTTCAGTCGATACATTCTTAAGCAGGTATCCAATTGCGCCTGCCTCTAAGGCTCCTTGTACCAGTTCCTTCTCTTTGAAGCTGGTAAGTGCGATTACCTGTATCTGAGGGCAATGTTGTCGGATGGCACGGGTTGCTTCAGCGCCATCCATGATGGGCATCATGAGGTCCATCAAGATCACATCTGGCCGCACATGCTGGCAAAGCTCCACGGCGTCTTTTCCATTGGAGGCTTCACCGACCAATTCGAAATCGTCATACATCTGCAAAACGGTTTTAAGCCCGTTGCGGACCACGGCGTGGTCGTCGACGATCAAAATGCGAATGCGACTCATCTCTGACATTGAATGATGATTGTACTCGACTAGGTTCTTTTCCAGACGACTTGAATCTGTGTGCCTTGGTCTATCACACTCGAAACATCCAGCTTGGCATGGATGTCCTCAGCGCGCTCATACATGATACTCATACCCAATTGATCCGGCGCGATGTTTTCCGGGTCGAATCCTCGGCCATCGTCCTTGATGCGAAGAATAACTTCCTCTTCGGTGCAGCTTAGGCTAATCCACGCCTGGGTGGCTTCAGCGTGTTTGGCTACATTGTTCAGCGCCTCCTGGGCGATACGGTAGCAGGCAATCTTGACTTCAGGCGGAAGGTCACACTCGCTGTCTGCTTCTACGGAGACTTGGATGCGTGCGCGACCGATGACAGACTCGGCAAGCTGGCGAAGTAATTCACCCAAATCCGCTTCGATGAGAGCTGACGGGCGCAGCTCTAATAGCAGCGTTCGCATCTCGGCTAGCGCGCCACGTGTCAGCTCACGCAGCTCTTCCAACCTACTTAATCCTTGATCTACATTGCTCTCCCATATCCGGGGTAGAACCTCAGCGATCATGCTGGCAGAAAAGAGGGTCTGGGTGACCGCGTCGTGCAGATCCCTCGCTATACGACTGCGCTCTTCAACAACTGCTAATTCCTGCGTCTGCTCGTAGAGTTGGGTCGTCTCGATGGCCAGGGCAGCTCGTTGAGCAAGGGCTTCAAAAAGACGACGTTCATCACCGCCAAATGCGCGCGGCTGGACATAATCTGCATTGAAAACACCAAAGATTTGCCCTTCGACTTTAATCGGCACATGCATGAAGGAGCGGATCCCCTCCGGATCGATAATGCGCTTGACGACCCGCGGATCTTCTTGGGTGTCCTCTACGATGACCGTCTCACCAGTGGCGGCGACAAGACCCACGGTCCCCTCGCCTGGGGCGAAGGTCATTTGATCCAAGATTTTTTGTTGGTAACCCCGAGCAGCACGCACGATCAGATTTTCCCCCCGTTCGTCCCACAACAACAAAGAACTTTTATCCGCTTTGAGGATGTCAACCGCGATGTGCACTAAGGTTTGCAACACCTCTTCTAAATGAACGCGGCGATATAATTCTTCGTCGGCCTGGTAGAGCGCTTCTAGTTCTTGGGTGCGACGTTCGATCTCGCGCGTCCTCTCTTCAACTTGTTCTTCGAGTTCTTGGCTTCGCTTCTCGTGGGTCCTGACTCGCAGTCGATAGCCACCGAATACACCCCCAACCAACACTAGGAGAAGAATCCCTTGAAACCACCATGTTTCCCAAATTGGTGGTGTCACGGTGATGCGAACTGCGCTCCCCTCTTCATTCCACACACCATCACTGTTCGAGCCCTTGACACGAAAAACGTAGTCCCCTCCGCTGAGATTCGTGTAACTTGCATAACGACGCGTTCCCGCATTCACCCATTCCTGGTCAAATCCTTCTAACATATAAGCGTATTGATTTTTCGCGGGTGCAGTAAAGTCAAGCGCCGCAAACTCAAAGGAGATGAAGTTATCCTTGTAGGATAACTGTATGTGTTCGCCCTCGGGTAGGTCTGTGCGTACTTTTTGATTAAACTTTGCAAAGGAAGTGATGACGATGGGTGGAGGATTTGGATTGTCTTCGATCTGCTCTGGAAAGAAAGCGTTAAAACCGCTGATGCCACCAAAAAACATCTCCCCACGATCGCTTCGGAAATGGGCGCCCACGTTGAACTCATTGTCCTGTAGGCCATCGCTGATGTCATAGTTACGGAATGTCTCTGTGCGTGGGTCAAACTTGGATAAGCCCCTATTTGTGCTTAGCCAAAGGTATCCTTCTCCATCGACCTCAATACCATAGATGACATTGTTGGGCAGCCCATCACGCTCTGTGAAATGAGTAAACGTTTGGGTGGTTGGGTCAAAACGATCCAGCCCGGTGCCCCATGTACCGACCCATAGCATCCCCGTTGGCCCCTCGTGGAATGAAAAAATCGCATTGTTGCTCAAGCTCTGTGTGTCATCAGGGTCATGGAGGTAGCGTGTAAAGTTATCCCTGACAGGATCGAGAACGTTAAGGCCCCCCAAAGTGCCCACCCACAGCTTCCCTGAGCTGTCTTCGTAGAGAGACCACACGCGGTCATCACTCAAGCTGGCGGGATCGTCTGGATCGTGTTGGTACCGGATAAAGGATTCCGAGGCACGATCAAAGCGGTTCAGACCGCCTGTCCGTGTGCCAATCCACAAGTTTCCCAGCGAGTCCTCATAGAGTGCACGCACTTGGTCGTCACTTATGCTGCTGGGATCATCGGGATCGTGCTGGAAGTGGGCGAAAGTCTCCGTCATTGCATCGAACCGATCGAGTCCTCTGTTTGTACCAACCCATAATGCACCGCTATGGTCTTCTAAAATGGCACGGATATCATTACTGATGATACTGGAGGGATCTGAAGGATCGTTCTGGTAAACCGAGTAGGTATCCGAGATGCGATCTAGCTTGTTGAGACCCCCATTGAAAGTTCCGATCCATAGCATGCCATTCCGGTCCTCGCTTATAGACCAGACCATGTTTTCGCTCAGGCTATTGGGGAAATCTGGTCTTTGCTGGAATAGGACGAATTGATCTGTCGACCGATTGTATTTGCTTAATCCGCCCCCATATGTGCCGAACCAGAGCACACCGGTTCGGTCCTCGAAGATCGACCAGATCGTATTACTGCTCAGACTATACAAATCACCGGGATCGTGATGGTAGTGAATGAACCGGTTCCGGTTTCTGTCCAGTTGATCAAGCCCATTTTGGGTTCCGATCCATAAACGGCCAGCGTTGTCTTCAAGAATTGCCCGGACTCGGTTGTGGCTCAAACTATGTGAATCGTCGGTATCGTGTTGGTGACGAATAAAGGTGTTCGATGCCCTGTTGAGTTGATTGAGACCTCCTGCCTCCGTCCCAACCCACAGGAACCCTTCTCGATCTTCATGAACAACAGTTACTTGATCATCGCTTAGGCTTCGTAGATTCCTGGGGTCGTGTTGGTAATGAATGAAAGTATTATTTGCTTGGTCGAAAAGGTCCAACCCGCCATTTGTCCCTACCCACAACTCACCGCCCGAGGTCTCATAAATCACCCTCACAAAATCATCGGCCAAGGAGCTTGGATCGTCCGGGGCATGTCGGTAGTGGACAAAGCTATTTGTGTCGCGATCTAATAGGTAAAGACCAGCAATTGTACCTACCCAGAATCTTCCCTGAAGGTCTTCGTGGATCGCCGTGACCCATGTCCCGCCTAAGCTGTTCGGATCCTCCGGATTATGCTGGGAATGGGTGAAGATCCCGGCTGTGCGGTCGAACCGATCCAAGCCGCTTCTTGTACCTATCCACAAGATGCCGTTGCGATCCTCAAAAATCGCCGAGATAAAGCTATCGGATAAGGTTAGGGGATCCTCTGGATCATGCTTGTATACGGTGAATTGCTTGCCGTCGTACTTATTGAGGCCATCTTCTGTTCCAAACCACATGTAGCCTTGGGAATCTTGCCAGATGGCATTGATCGTGCCCTGGGATAGGCCTTCCTCGAGCGATATTCTCTCAAATCGAATCGTATTGGTTTGGGCTTGGGGGTTGCTCGCGACGAGTGCACTGCTGAGTGCTGTGACATACCCCCCTGCCGTGACAGGCACAGCAGGGAGAAAAGCGAAGCAGACCGCCAGAAAGAGGACCGGGAGGCGCAGTTTGGGTCTCATCTGATGCCCTCGTTAAGGATTGATCGAGGAAGAACTCTTCTGATTAGGATGGTGATGATGATGCGCTTACATGATGATGATCTCGCCCCCATAAAGCAGTGAGGGCCCTGGCCATCGTATCGCTCTGTGTTAATTTGAGCAAGATAGCCTTCTTCAATCGATGATTTCATTAGGGGTATAACCGTCCTTATCCGATCTTCTATTTGCCTTTCAGAATCCCTGACTTATCACGCCTTCCAGTATCGTATGGCATAGGTAGGGTGTCAACGCCTTATAGGCTAGTAATACCCTGGCCACCTGACCAGTAAGAAGACTCCACACCCAGCACCTACGACACAGCCCAAGTGCCTGGCGCCTTTATAGCGAATTGTTTGTAAATTATAGGCAAGTATCGCATGAGTTTTTCCACAACAGTTTTTAGGCCGATGAACAGGCAAGGTGACAAAAATGAGAGAAAACAGAAGAACTTCACCCACAAACCGGATCAAAACTCAAGGAAGTGTCAGCACCCCCAGAGGACCGAGGCGAATAAAGTGGTTTGTCCTAGCCATGGTCGTGTTCATGTGGAGCGCTCTCGCCGTAGCATGGATATATCCGAGCAATCCAGCACCGTCGTTTGTGGATCCGGAACCTACTCCCACTTCACGCAAGTTAGCGAATAGCTCCATCAGAGGCATTGTGTGGCATGATCTTTGTGAAAGTTCAATCGACGAGGATGTGTTGCGACAGGGATGTGAGTGGGAACCCTCCCGCGAAATGTACCTGGCCAATGGTGCGCTGGAAGCCGGGGAACCTGGGATCCAGGATGTTGAGGTTTCGCTCGGCATCGGTCAATGTCCTTCGATGGGCTTGGCGACTGTCAGCACAGGGGTTGATGGGAGCTATACATTCTCAGGATTAGAAGCCGGGGAGTATTGTGTTTGGGTGAATGGCTCGGTTTTGCAAAAAGTTGCGAAGGTAGTGCCTGGAGTATGGACTTATCCAAAAGTGGACGCTGGGGACGGGAACGGGTGGACGACGATTAACCTGGGCACTCGAGAAGACAAGGGCGGAGTGAACTTCGGATGGGATTACCTAAATAAACCGGTTGTGGAAATTAATGAGACTGAAGCCGGGACCGAACTGACCCCATCGTGCACAGATAGGGCGACCTTTGTACAAGATGTGACCGTCCCGGATGGGACCTATCTTGCCCCCGAAAAAATCTTCGACAAGGTCTGGCGGTTGAAAAATACGGGCACCTGCACGTGGACGCAGGACTACTCACTAGTCTTTGATGGCGGTGATGCTCTGGGTGCGCAGGCAACTTCTCCATTCCTTAAAGATGTCCCGCCCGAGAGTACAGTTGACCTGGCCATAGGCATGCAAGCCCCAGAAGCGCGCGGGTCATATAAGGGCTATTGGATGCTTCGCAACCCGAATGAGACTCTCTTCGGCATTGGCGAGGACGCCGATCGCCCGTTCTGGGTGGAGATCGTCGTCGACACGAAACCGGATCGTAACTATGTTGAATCATGGTCATATAGCCTGGATCCGACCGAATTGGCCGACGAGGGACGCTGGATCGATGTCGATGTCAGTCAGCAGCGACTTACGGCCTATGATGGTTCTACCCCAGTGATGTCATTCGTGGTATCGACCGGAACCGCCGCTCACCCCACTGTACTCGGTCAATTCAGGATCTGGATCAAGCTCGAGTTCACGGACATGAGTGGGCCGGGATATCATCTTGAGGATGTGCCCTATACCATGTATTTCTATCAGGGATATGGGCTCCATGGTGCGTATTGGCACAACAACTTTGGGACACCGATGAGTCATGGTTGTGTGAATCTGGAGATATCGGATGCGGCCTGGCTATTCGACTTCGCGAGCGTGGGCACGCTGGTCAATGTCCACCCCTAAATCAGTTTGGGGAATATCTGTATCAAACAAGACAGTCATCATGAACCTGTCGAAGGATGACTTTCTGCAATGAGCGACCCGACACAAGGTGTAGGGGCAATACACGAATTGCCCCTGCGGTCATGATCATGATCGGGTATCTAAGGCCATTCTCCTGGAGATCATTTGGAGTCCATCGGCTCTGCCGATGGCCAGCAGCAGAGCTGCTGGATTCCAAAACCAATCTTATTGGCTGAGAGAATCGTAGGTGCGACTGGCCAGTCGCTTCTACTTCGATTAGGCTCCCATCGACAACCCTTCGGTAAGCTAAGGACAGGGCTGATGATACACCTCGCTTAATGTCATTCTGAGCGCTGCCAGGCGCGAAGTATCCCTGTGATTTAGCGAATTCTATAGCCTCATCATAGGGATTCCTCACTCGCGTAGCTCACTCGGAATGACATGGGAGCCAAGAATCACCTGTCCACCTGACCAGGGAAAAGACCCGCCACCGAGGATCCTCCAACCCCACCACCTGTCGGATGTTCTAAGGGAGCGCCGCAGGTATGCTATGCATGAAGAAAATGTTGAGGAAGGCCCAGTTTAAAAAAGTGCATTCCAAGGAGGACAAAGTGGATACGGGAAACATCCTCTCCATTGCATATCAGATCGCAGCAATTGCGGTTTCGATTGCGTTTTTGTACGGTATTCAGAGGTTCGTGAGCAGGCCCATCGATGGTGATGAAGAGAAGCATGTTATCATGGAGCAGGCAAGAATGTTGAAAAGAGAAGCGCGTCAACGTTCGCTTGAGATCTTAAAGGCATCCAGCGAGTTAGATTTTCCCCTCAGCACCGCCTTCTCCTTAACTGAAATAGATGAACAGTCACGCGCGACGATGAATAGGTATTCACAGAAGGAGGAGCTTCAATCTTCGGCAACAGAGCTGTCTGGAAGTCGCGTAACGACCAGCAGTGGGACACAGGGTAGTTGGGGAACTGCGCAGAGCTGCGGCTAGGAGGGATTGCGATGTTTGGTTCGGATTTTAGTTTTCGAGATCATCTTCTGGGATCCGAAGATTCCAGCATCCTACGGCCAGTGTCGAGGAGCATGTTCCTGTCTTTATTTGTTTTAGCAATGGGTGTGATTGTTTCTGCGTGCAGTTTACCCAGTAAACCGACACCGATACCATCAACTCCGGAACCGACCCTGTCGCCCGCCCCGGATTCAGGTTCTATCCAGGGCATGATCTGGCATGACCTCTGCTCGAATTTCGAGTCAGGCGATACCACGCCGCTCGGATGTGTGATTGCCGGTGAGGTGGGAGGCTATCTAGGGAACGGAGTCCTGGAGGAGGGAGAGCTAGGAATCAGTGCGGCGGAAGTAACGCTCGGTGAAGGTGTTTGCCCTTCCGTTGGCTTGACGAGCACGATCACGGGGCCCGAAGGCAGCTTCACGTTCGCGGGATTGGCCCCCGGAGTGTACTGCGTGTCGGCTGTGGACTCGAATCTCCAACCGGGTGTGTGGACCTATCCAGAGAAGGCGGGCCCGGGTTCGATGACCGTCGCCCTGGGTGCTGGTCGGATCGAGGAGGTGGACTTCGGTTGGGATTATCTCCTGTTGCCACCGACAGCAACACCCAAGCCAGAGGACACGCCGCTTCCGACGCCGTCATGCACAGACAGGGCGGCATTCATTAAGGATGTGACTTTCCCAGATGGCACCTACATCGCGCCAGGGGAAGCGTTCAAAAAAGTCTGGCGGGTTGAGAATACGGGCACCTGCCTGTGGACGAAGGACTATCACTTTGTCTTCATCAGCGGGTACTCCATGGATGGACCTACGGCTTTGCCATTGGCGGGCACCATCCCGGTCAACGCTGTTGTTGACCTGTCGGTGTCCTTGAAAGCACCAGGGATCAATGGCTCGTACAAGGGATTCTGGATGCTGCGCAATCCACAAAACGTTCTCTTCGGCGTTGGTGAGATGGCGAACCAACCTTTATCGGTACAGGTGAATGTCGGGCCCAAACCTACCCCTAAGATCACGGACTGGCTCGGTGAGTACTTCGACAATCGAGATTTGGATGATGACCCTGTTTTGGTGCGCAACGACGAGGTCATTGATTTCAATTGGAGGACTGGCTCGCCTGCAGAGGGGATTCCGGCGGATAACTTTTCGGCCCGATGGACGCGCGAGGTCAAATTTGAGGAAGGGATTTATAACTTTCGCGTGCGTATGAATGACGGAGCTCGACTATGGGTAGACAATCAATTGGCCATAGATGGATGGCAGGATGGCACCAACCGTGTGTTAACGGCAGATCTTGCGATGTCCAAGGGTGAGCATGAGTTGAGATTGGAGTTTTACGAGCACACGGGCGAGGCGCGCACGAGCCTGAGGTGGTCATTAGTAGAGGACCTCATCTATACAGAGTGGAGAGGTGAATATTGGTTTACACCTGATCTGGACAGCGAGTGGGCGTTGGTGCGCAATGACCAGGAAATTAATTTCAATTGGGGTGATGGTTCCCCCGTGGCAGGTTTTCCTGACGATGATTTCTCCGTCCGTTGGATGCGTAGCTTGGATTTCGAACCCGGGAAGTATCGCTTTTACGCCCGAGCTGATGATGGGATCCGAGTCTATCTGGATGGTAACCGCATCATCGACGAATGGCACCATAGCGGGGGCACGGAGGTTTACTCGACGGACAGGATCTTGACCGGCGCGCATTTGATAAGGATTGAATACTACGAGCACGAAGGGAACGCGAAGGTCGAGTTTTGGTGGGAGAAGGTCGGGCCGCTGAACGACCCACCAGCAGCGTTGGATGACGCTTACTCGTTGAAAGAGGATGGCACCTTACATGTGACCGCCCCCGGCGTGCTGGGGAACGATTTCGACGTGGACGGGGATCCGCTGACGGCGGTGTTGGAGAGCGGTGTGAGCAACGGCAGCTTGGCGTTGAACGCTGATGGTTCCTTCATCTATGAGCCTAAACAGGACTTCAATGGGACAGATAGTTTTACCTATAAGGCGAATGACGGAAGCTCGGATTCGAATGTTGCGACGGTGACGATCACGGTCAACCCGATCGACGACGAACCGAATGCGGTGGACGACAGCGTTACGCTGGAGGGGGATGAACCGGTTGAAATCGATGTATTGACCAATGATATAGGCCTCGGTGATGGACCGGTGGTGGTGACGATCGAGGTCTTTCCACTATATGGCGAAGTCGAGGTGGTGGATCATCGCATTCGCTACACGCCGAACGGACCCCTTGAGGGCGTGGACACCTTCACCTACACCATAACGGACGCGGATGGAGATTCCTCGACGGCGACGGTCACCATAGTATCGGAGGTCGTGAAGTAGCAGAAAATATCGGGCGCGTTCTTGGCCTGACCCAAAGTCAGCTTGTTTATAACTTGTAAACTGCTAGCGGATGATTGAAATGGGGCTCTCCCGATTGCGTGGGAGAGCCTGTCTTTTAGCAAGATCCTTGAGATTTATTCCAGCGTAGGTTCATCACCAAAGGATTTCTTCTTTTAAAACGAAATGTTACAAGTTAAAGGGTTAACATGTGAGCGTAAGTTGACATCGCATCCGCCGCATGCTATAGTGATAGTGCACATATGCGCATCCCTTGGGAAAATGTGCACGACCGCTTTTCCGGCATTCTCCTTCTCGGAATTGCGCTCAGTGGATGGTAAAAACGCTTTTCTGGTGGGGTAGTTCCCGCAGTAAGCTGTAACCGATACGTCAACCTATCGGTAGGCATCGTCGTGGAACGTGCTGATCTTCTAGCCCAAGTCGCCAGCTTGTATTATGAAGACGGCCTGACGCAGGCCGAAATCGCGCGTCAGGTTGACGCCTCGCGATCAACGATCTCCCGCCTGCTCCATGAAGCCCGTGAGGCAGGTATCGTTGAGATCACGATCCATTACCCCTGGAAGACCGATCCAGAGCTCGAGAATCGCCTTGAAGAACGCTTTCAATTGCGGAAAGCTTTGGTGCTGGCCGCGCGTGGCAGAGCTTACACGGAGATCCTGCGCGGATTGGGGGTCTTGGCTGCGCGCTACATCGATCGCGCCCTCACCCAAGATTCCACCCTCGGCATCTCCTGGGGAACCGCGGTCCATAGCACGGCCCAAGCGCTCCGACCGAAAAGAAGGTTACCCATCACGGTGGTGCAGATGATCGGTGCCGTTGGGATTGGCGATCCTCTCATTGACGGACCGGATCTGGCGCGATTGATGGCGGACATCTATGGTGGTGAATATCGCTACCTTCACGCGCCGTTGATCGTGGAGAACGGGCAGGTGCGACAGGGCTTGCTCCAGGAGCCGCGGATTCAAGAGACCTTGGGCTTGGCGCGAAAGGTCGACATCGCCTTGGTGGGCGTCGGCTCGCTGGTGCCCGAGGTCTCTAGCCTGCTGCGCGCGGGTTATCTTGATCGACAGGCGCTCGCTAAGCTGAGGGCACAGGGAGCGGTTGGGGACATCTGCGGAAGGCATTACGATGCTCATGGCCGCGTGATGGACATCGAACTCAACCGGCGCATGGTGGGGATCGAATTAAAGGACCTGCAGGGGATCGAACAGGTGATCGGCGTGGCCGGGGGGGAGGCCAAGGCGGAGGCGATCCTGGGCGCGTTGCGCGGGGGTCATGTCAATGTGCTGGTGACCGACGACGGCGCGGCGGGGAAGGTGCTGACACTGGACGAAAGATAGATCTTGTGGCGAATGGACCCACGAGTTTTCATTAGGATTTGGCCACTGAATCGACCTCCATGCAATTTCAAGGATGCAGTTAGGCACGTATAGATCATTGTCAGGGCAGCGCAACGGCAGCCGAGCAGCAACACGAAGCACTTTTGACTTGATTGACCTGAAAGAGGAAAGGAGGGAGACATGTGAAGTGGAGGGGCGGCGATCGCCTCTCTGGGGTTGAAGGCGAAACATCCGCCCAAGCGTTGAGAGAACTTTCTATGCTCGAGGCAGGG
>DUEZ01000096.1 GCA_011174825.1 Anaerolineae bacterium
CCTCGGCTCCTGCACCTGCGGAAGCGGGTGAGCTACCCGCATCTTGGCAATCGGCTGGTCAACAGCAGGGCGTGAGCCTCATTTACCCCGAGGATGTGACACCTGAGGTGATCCAAGCGATCGCCAGTTTCGCGCCTTTCATGCTCGACGAACTCACGCCCGACAACCTGCGCGGCTTTTCGCCCGAGGTCCTGGCGTGGTTACCCAAACTGTATATAGAGACCCTTGATCCTGACCTGCAAGCCGAACTGGATGCGCTGGCAGGACCCGCAGGGGGTCTGGGTGCTCTGGCGGCTCAAGCGGACTCCGAGACGACCGAACTCGCCGCAGATGCCCCTGAGCTTAGCGGCCTATGGCGGGAAGAACCAGAAGAGGGTGCTGTCGCAGGACCGATGCCGAGCTTCGAAACAGCAGCCGACCTGGTCGACAGCGGGTTTGCACCAAACGCTGCTAGCTTGCTCAATCTGCTTGTCGAAAGTGGTCAGCCACAGACACCACAGTTGATGGCGGACCTGACGCCGGAGGTCATCGCTTGGTTGATCGAAAACGAAGTTGATTTCCTCGAAAACCTCAACCCATCGACGCTCCGCCTACTGGCACCAGAAGTGCTGGCTGAGCTGCCCGAAGATTTTCTATCATCTCTAGACCCAGCGCTCCGCACTGAACTGGAAGGTATCGCCACTGGCACAGTGGAGGCCTTCATCCCAACGGAGACCATTAATCGGGTCAACGGCAACCCAAGCCTAGCGATGAGTATCTATAAGGACAACGTGGCGAACACGGTCTCGGTCTCGCATGAAGTCTTCGATAAGCTTGAGGAGCTCGAGGCTGATACAACCGGTCTGCGCTTCGATATGGTCTTCGAGCAGGCATCGTTCATCGAGGAGTCCATCAGCGGCGTCGCGCGTGAAGGAACACTGGGTGCGATCTTCGCCGTGATCGTGATCCTGATCTTCCTCAGTGGACTGGTCAACGGTAAGTACCGTCTCTCGTGGCAGAGTACGCTCGTCACTGCGGTGAGCATCCCGCTCTCGGTGTTTATGGCCTTCGCTCTGTTCAAATATCTGCCCCCGGTCGCGAACGTGGTCCTTGAACCATTGGCAAGCGCGACGGCGAGCATCCCGATACTCGGCGCGATCGTTTCCGTCGCCCATCGTTTATTACCGGTTGGGATCACACTAAACATCATGACCTTATCGGGCATGACGGTGGCCGTCGGTCGGGTGGTGGACGACTCGATCGTCGTATTAGAGAACATCTACCGTCACATCCAGCGCGGCGAGGACATGAGACAATCCGTCTTAGTAGGAACTCGTGATGTGGCGATCGCCATTTTCGCCTCTACCGTGACGACAGTCGTCGTTTTCCTGCCGATCGGTTTACTCGGCGGGTTGGTAGGCCAATTCTTCCTACCCTTTGGGATCGCAGTGACCTACGCCCTTGGATCGAGCTTCCTGGTGGCCGTCACCATCGTGCCTTTGTTAGCTTTCTTGTTCATCCGTAAGGAGCATTTGCCTGAAGAAGGTGAATCCATACTTCAGCGGGGGTATACGCCGATCCTACGCTGGGCGTTGAAATATCGCGCAGTCACACTGGCGATCGCTGGCGTTTTCCTGGTCGGCAGCATGTACCTTCTCAGCCAACGACCGCGCGCGTTCCTTCCCGACTTCGGCGAGGTACAGATCACCACCAGTGTCAAATTACCCAATGGTACGACCATGGCTGAAACGGATGATACAGTGGTCGTATTCGAGACCGCGCTGGATGAGATCGAGGGGTTGGGAACGATCCAGTCTGAAATCGGGACCAGCGGCGGTCTGGTGAGCCGTTTTCTGGGCGGTGCGATCGATCAGGCCGGAGCAACGACCATGATAATGGTTGAGAATGCTGATGAGGTGGATCCAATAACGGCTGAAATACGACAGTTAGCGGAAGCGATCTTCGGGGCGGAGAATGTGACCGTCTCTAGTGGATCTCTGACCGGTGGCGTCTTCGGTAGTTTTGCCTTGGTGCTCTCAGGCGACCCAGCTTTATTAGCAGAATTTAATGACCAAGCCATCGCCACCCTGGATGAAGTCGAGGGGCTGACCAACGTCTCGAGCAACCTGGCCGACGTGGATATGATCCTGCGGGTGGATGGGGAACCAGCCGTCCGCTATACGGGCGAGCTGGAAACCGAGGACTCCCTAGGTGTGACTGAGTCGGCTAAAGGCAAACTCGAGTCTATTGTCCCGGCTGGTATCACAGTGAGCGAAGGATTCGAAACCCAGATGCAGACGCAGGGATTCCAGGAGTCGATGCGAGCGGTGTTGATCTCGATCTTGGTCGTGTACCTGGTCATGGTGGTCACCTTCCGCTCTTTCGTCCACCCGTTCACGATCCTGTTCAGCCTACCGTTGGCGGTTATCGGCGCGGCGGTTGCGCTGTGGCTCACGGATCGTGTGGTCGGTATTTCGGCTTTGGTCGGGTTGATGATGTTGGTGGGCATCGTGGTCACGAACGCTATCGTGCTCATCGATCGAGTCCAGGCTAACCGCAAGAAGCGCGGCATGAACGCTTATGACGCGCTGGTGGAAGGTGGGCGCACGCGTCTCCGACCGATCCTGATGACCGCTATCGCTGCAATTTTAGCGTTGGTCCCGCTGGCGCTTGGTTTAACAGAGGGCGCGCTCATCGCCTCGGATTTGGCGACGGTGGTGATCGGAGGATTGTTCACTTCGACGCTTCTCACGCTTCTGGTGGTGCCGGTGATGTATAGTTTGTTGGATCGGTTGACGAGGGGAGGGTAGGTTTAGGTTTTCGCACGTTGTTGGTGGTAGATCAATGGATGACAAGCTCCCTGAGTTGTTGAGGCTCAGGGAGTTTTTTTATCTTTAATGAGGATCCAATGCTTCTAGGTTTCTGAACAGAGGGATATTAAATTCTCATAATCAACGCTATACTCTTGAGCCCTTTGATTTATCATTAATCCCCCCTGTCGTCCCCCCAACGGGGGGACATGGGGGCCGCAGCCGGCCCCCATCCCCCCTCGCAAAGACCGATGTTGAAATTCCTTCCCTGTTCCGTCCCTCTGAGCCAGCATATTCCAATCCCCCTACCCAGGAAATGCTTTAGGTACCTTCGACTCCCCGGCAACGAAACTCATCATCCTCACTCTCGCTGCGCTATCTTGCTCCTTATGTCTCGCGGCTTGTGTCTTGCGACTTGTAGCTTGCGGCTTGCAGCTTACGACTTGTGACTTGTGTCTTGCGGCTTGAAACTTGTAACCTGCAGCTTGAAGCTTGCACCTGATCCCTGATTCCCAATCCCCGATCCCTTTTGACCTTCGAAGTACAACGATCCACTTCACCCAAGCGCACAAGTGCCCCTTTACCTCAGTGCCCCTTACCCCAAACCATAAATCTCCCCATATTTCATTTTCAAGTAGTCGATGTAGGGCTTGGAGGAAAGGTCCTCCCCAACAGCTCGTTCGGCCATTTCGGGCAAGGTATATTTCCCTCCGTGCGTATGGACTCGCTTACCAAGCCATTCAGTGATCTTTCTGTACTCTCCTGCTGCCATATCCTCATGGGTCTCAGGAATATCCTCCAACAACTTGTACCACAACTGAACGGCAAAGATGCTCCCCAAGAGATAGGAAGGGAAATAACCCATCATATCTGTCCAGTGGACATCTTGGAGTACACCCTGAGTGTCATTTGGAGGTACGACCCCCAGGTATTCCTTCATCTTCGTATTCCATATTTCTGGTAGATCCCCAACTTCGACCTTTCCATTGATCATCTCGTTTTCTAACTCGAACCGAAGCATGATATGTAGCCCATAAGTAACTGGATCGGCCATGACTCGGATCAAGCCTGGCTCAACTTTGTTGATCGCCCGGTAAAAACCCTCCATTTCCACATTTTCCAGCCATGGGAAGATTTTCTGCATTTGGGGGTAGAAGTGGGCCCAGAAATCCCTGCTCCGCCCAATGATCATCTCATAGGTTCGTGATTGCGACTCCCCTATTCCCATGGTGTATTGAGATAGGAGTGTTCGGTATTGTGTGGGACTACATTGCTGTCGATGAATGGCGTGTCCTGCCTCGTGAATGGACGCAAGAATGGTAAAAATGGGATAATCATCTTGAAAACGCGTAGTAATACGAACATCACGAAATGAATTTCCCATGGTAAATGGGTGCACTGTCAAGTCGAGTCTTCCTCTCACAAAATCATAACCAAGCTTCTCAGCCATCAACCGGCTCATCTCGAGCAGGTCATCTCCCGAAAACGCACCCAAAATCGGACTTTCATCCACCTGCTCGACCTCACTGATCGATCTCGTAAGCTCAATCAATTGTGGTTTGATCGTGGTGAAGAGCAGATCGATTTCTTTGGAGATCATTCCCGGCTCGTAGTATTGGATCAGTGGGTCGTAAGGATTCTCTGCGCCGTCTCTAAGTAACTCTGCGAGTTCGAGCTGAAATTCAAGCAGCATTTCAAGATGCGGTCGAAATATCTGAAATGTATCCCTCTCCCGAGCTTCCTTCCATGCTTCGTGAGCAAGCGTGCTTGCCTGAGAGAAAGCTGCCCATAGGTGTGTAGGTATCTTGACAAACCATTGGTACTTACGCCAATTTACCCGGATCATACTGGCATCATCCGAGTCGAAGTCGAACTCATCCAGGTGGCTGTTTAGTTCTTCCAATAAACGCCCGAAGTCTTCGTTCGTTCGCATCTCATGAGCCAAACCTTTAACGGTTGCGATTTGATCGGCTCGTGTTTGGGTCGCTCCAGAGGGCATGTAGGTCTGCATATCCCACACCATCAGTCGCCACGCGCCTTCAATATCTTCAATACGTGCTAAGTGCTGTTTTAATTGCGCTAGTTTTTCTTCCATGTCACACCTTGTTACAAATGGATTGAGGAAACTTGACGAAAGAAATCAAGGAGAATAAACCACTTCAGCCGAAAGCTATCTTTATCACAACAACGGATACCTTATCATCTAGCGAGGAATTCATCAATCGTCGCAAAGTATTCTACCTGATGCGTGAGTGCGATCGCATGCTCTCGGCCCTCAAAAACCTTCACCTCAGCTTGTAAATAGAGCACCCTCATCGCTCTTGCAAAGCCAGTCGATAGAGCCTGAGCAATGTCGTGGCTCGTGGGTCCTCAGGAAGCGCTTCGGAGGATAGGATCGAGGGGAGAATATAACCGTGAAGCAACTGGTCAGGGACGTAGAAATCCGCCTCTGCCAGATCGCTTACAAACACGACCACTAAGTCCTCTTCCGGAACGACGATGATATATTGGCCTCCGTAGCCCAACGCCATATAGATCCCCGACACGTCTACCCACCATTGATAACCGTACCCCTCTTGCAGCGTCGCTGAGATGAATTTGCGCGTCGAATCCTGGACCCACGCTGAGGGTACGAGCTGTTCGCCATCCCATACCCCATCGTTCAGGTAGAGATAACCGATTTTGGCCATGTCTTCCGGCCGCAGCTCCAAGTCAGAATAACCGATGGAGATCCCTTGAGGATTGGATGGCCATTGTACATCTGTGATCCCTAAAGGCATGAAGAGATGTTCCTGCGCGAATTCTAAAGCGCTCATTCCTGTCACTTCTTGAAGGATCGCCGATAGTAGAAAAGACGCACCGTTGCAGTATTCAAAATAGGATCCCGGATCCTCCATCATCGGTAGGTCCAACATGAATTGTGCCCAGTCTGGACTTGACCGCATCTGGTAGAGTCCATCCCAACGGTATAGATAGGAATCACGGCAATTCAGACCGGTCGTCATGGTTAAGAGATGCTCCAGGGTCATGGCCTCTTTGCGAGCGTCCATGTTGTCCACAGACTTTTCTGGGAAAAAGGTGAGGACGGGTTGATCGACACCTTCGATATAACCCTCATCGATCGCGATGCTGACCAAGATCGAGAGAACACTCTTGGTACAGGAATAAACATTATGCCTGGCATTCGGGGTGATGCTGAATGGGAAAACAGTGGCATCCAGAACGATGAAACCGTTACGCACGACCACCAATGCATCGATGTCAGCCCCCTCATTTTCGATCGTTTTCAACATCTCGACTAATACATTGGAATCCATCCCTTGCGATTCGGGGCTTGCGTGTTCCCAGGCTTCCGTGGGCCATGGAGCTGGTTGGCGAGTGGGGATCGTGGTGGGTGCTGGTGTGGTTGTGACTTCAACTGTAATTATTCGCGGGCTTGCACAGCTCGATAAGAGGAGAGTGGCGAAGGTTAGGATGAATCTGTGTTTGGTTTGAAGTGTATTCATGACAGCTTTTATTTGTGAATATGCTGGGCTTGATTATCACCTGTTGTACTTTAATATCAAATTTCCTTGGTTTACATTAGCCATAAGATCTACTCAGATCCCCTTAATTATAATGGTCGACATGGGTCTTATATTCATTACCCCCACTATGCCAGCTCGGTTCAGTGTGATCGGATTGAAATGACTTGAAATCGATATAACAATGGGATTAATCTATTGCCATCCATACTCCTGGGGGATATGGGGGCAGATGCATCCTGAGCGCTCGTCCTGAGCGTCGTCGAAGGATGTCGAAGGACATCTGCCCCCATGTCACCTGACAACGAATCTCTAACCTCTCAATACCGTCTTACCGCTTATATCTATTGACTTGTGTCTTGCGGCTTATGCCTTGTGACTTGCAGCTTATTCCCCCAAGTTGGGGGATTGTGGGGGTATAAGCATCATGAGCGCCGTAGAAAGATGTCGAAGGTTAATGTTCCCCCTCACAGCACGTAAGGTGCTTGAAAGACATGAGCACACTACTAAAATCTAAACTTGACAATAATGGTCCGAATTGCTATAATATACGCTCTCTTCAGAACCATTTGAACATTTACCACATGAACTGGCTCAAAATTCACAAGGACTACAAAACTAAGATACAGAATTACATTTTAACTATTTCGCACAAAGACTAAGTTTTAGATATTAGGAAGTAGTTTGGGAAGTAAAAATTCGTTAGGTAAGGATGGGTGACATGATACAAAATCGTTCTTTCAAGTTCAGCCGAGTCTCGACGATTCTCATCAGCATTGCTTTGCTTTTGGTGACACTGCTATCGACCGCGATGGCATCCGGTCCAAGCGTTAATGAGATTCTCTCAAGCGGTTGTGAAGTTCCATTTAGGCTATCCGTGAGTGATTCGATTTTCGATTCAGTTGGCATGGAGATAGATGCGCGTTTAGCGGGCGACTTGGCCGCTGCAGAATGTGCAGTCAATGAGTTGCTTTCCGGAGCCGTATTTCTAGGTATAGCACAGGATTCCCGATTAGCCTTTGAACTGGCAAGAGCAAAAGATGCAGCCGACGATTTGGTTGAGGGAGCTGCTCAGGGTGTCGAATTCTTTGGTGGCCTCTACAATATTCGACTGGCTGAGGAGATCGCCGGTGCAAAGGATGCAGCAGCCGACTTGTTTTCCGGAGCTGCTCTTAGTGTCGCATTCGATTCTCGATTGGCTGAGGAGATCGCCGGTGCAAGAGTTGCAGCCGAGGAGTTGGTTGAGGGAGCTGCTCTGGGTATAGCACTGGATTATCGAGCGGCGCAGAATCTGGCTGCTGCGAAGATAGCAGCTGCTGAATTGGTTCGGGGTCAATTATCTGAAGATCACATTGCGCGGATGATCTCTGCTCAAGAAGCTCGAGAAGCGATCATGCTTGCTGAGATACTAGAACTTCAGGACAGCATCAGCCTACGGTAACAAGCCCAAAGATGTGGAAATCTTTCCACATAATGTGTAGGGGCGGGGTGACCCCGCCCCTACATCGTTAAAACGATCTACCCCTCCCTTGATTAGGATTAAAGTTACTAATCCTAAATCCGTATCAAGGTCTCCAACTTCTCGGAAGCCTAAAAGAATAACTTACTCACGCAAGGCCTCCAGGTCTCTGATTAAACTATCGATTAACCCTTGAAGCTGAAGCTGTGCGACACAGTTAGCAATCCAATCGTTTTTATCAGGGTCCAAACTTTCCGCTAATGGGGTAGAGCCTACGATATCAGCAAAGAGGATGGTTACTGGCTTACGTTCCCCTTCGATCTGGGTACGAGCTGCTTGTACCTTTTCGATTAATCCACGAGGGGCAGCTTTTTGCAAAGCCTGGAGCTTGGACGCACGCTTCGGATCCGCGATCCCACCTACCTCGGTCCCACAAGAAAAACAGAACTGGGATGAGAGTGGAAGGTCCGTCCCACAGGATTGGCAGGGGAACCCTACCTCAACTTCAAGCGAGGTCCCACAATTTACGCAGAACCTCGCCCCCTCTGGGTTTACGGATTCACACTTAGGGCAGCTCATCTAAACTTCCAACGACGTCTATGCCTGCGAGATATTCTTGGATCATGCGTCGAAATAGGCTCCCAAGCAACCCCAACAAATACTAATAGATAGAAAATGGTCTCTCCAGATGCGTAAAAACCACCGCGCTGGTTCGAACCAGATTGCGTTCAGCCTTTCTTAATATGTATTTAAGCAGTATTAAATGAAACGGAAAGGTATGGCGCTCGACGATTGGAGAGTCGAGGGTGCATGCTGTGTTGTGAGTTCCAGGCCCCCCTCAACGACGAGGCTCCATCTCACGCCCTGAGACAAGTGGGGCCCCAATATTTATTCATGGTGCCTCAGTAACCACATAAACTTCAAGGGCAAAAAAATGATTATTGGGATGCTATCAGAATCTTACGAAGATCTTCCGCACCTCTCATTCTTATACTTGCGTTGATCCATAGATCGCATATTTAATGCAGGATGAGAGAGAGTTAAAAACCATCTCAGCCAGACTCAACGAAACACGTCTCATTCAGACGCTTCTGAAAAACAGCTTTAGTCTTGGAAGGCTCAACGCAGAAGTATGGGCAATTCGATATCATCCACACTTGGGCTGGATTATTTTAACTTCTGGAAAAAGGAGTCATGACCATGGCACAACAACGCATACCCAGAGCACTGGGGGAATGGCTAAGCGAGGAGACCTTGAGGGCCGATTTGGCTCTGTACCATAAATTAGCACTGGACTGGGGAGCATCGGAAGCGGCGATCATCCCTGCCAGCGACGTCACGATCGATGAGCGAGTGCGATTGAAATGTACTGTACCACGCTGCTTACGTGCTGGTGAGAGCCCGAATTGTCCACCCCATGCGCCGGATCTGAATCTTGTACGTCGAGCTCTTGAGCGATTTACCTGGGCGATTTTATTCAAGTGCGATGTTGAACCGATTGAAGCTTACCTTCCAGGCGGCGGAAAGGATAAAACAGATAAACGGCGTACTTTGGCTTTTCACAAACAGAGTGCAGACATCGTCTACAAGCTGGAACGCCAAGCGTACAAGGACGGTTATCACCTGGCCATGGGGTTTGGTGGCGGTTCTTGTAAGGATTACTTGTGCCAAGGATTGCTCTGCCAGTATCTTGACAGCGGCAGGTGTCGGTTCCCTCATCGTGCGAGACCGGCGATGGAGGCGGTCGGTATCGATGTCTTCGCCCTGCTTAATAAAGTAAGGTGGTATGCGTACGCCTTACTGGACGATCTCAGTATCGTGCCTTGTGCAATCACCGTCGGAATTGTATTCATCCACTAAGCGAGGTGTTCCGATGAGTAAAGATATTGTAAAGATGTTGGATGGGTTCCTCTCCGAGGAACCAGCGAAATGGGCGAAATTGGCCAGCGACGTTCAATGGCGCCGCTTGCAGCTCCTCTTACTGCGAGAAATACTTGTTGAATTGAGGAAGATGAATGTGAAGCACACTGAGCAGTATAAGGCAGGAGAATAGAAGGATGGCCAGCATTGACTATCCTTACTATCGAAGTAAGGAGTCCGTTCAGATATCATGGCCAGCTATGGAAGTTCTCCACGACGTGTGCACACATTCAAAATCACACGAAGCTTCACCACATATCTGTGAAGAAATACTCCAATGTTGAAAGCGAGGAGAAGGATACATATACACTTACTATTCCTCCTCGTTCCAGCTCAAGGCTCCAAATCTCTTAGCATACCTAGCTTCAATCTCGAAGCTTCTGTGCTTGATGAGGCAATGGTCCCAATTTCAACCTTCGGTGTTAATTTAATACGATGACATCATCCCTTGGTGACCTGTTGAGGCCACGTCGAGCTGTCCTGTTGACATTTGGATTTCTTACCGCATTTGTTGTGATAAATCGTTTCGTTCATCTTATATGTAACTATTGCACCACTTATTGGCCGATCAGTGTTTTTGCTTTTCGAGCTCCTCCAACATTTTATTATCCCAATCTGAGTCACATCTTGGTGGCTTCTTTAACTACTGTCATATTCATCTTATCACTGATCGCATTAGCAAAAACAAGGTATAAGTTGCTATATGTCATCACATTTGGCATCGTGCTGATCCTAGGTTCCAACCTAACTCAAGGCTTTCAACACGGCTTACTGACCCCAATTGAAGGGTACGGTGGTTTTCGGAATGAATATTTCAACGATGCAGTTGAGATTGAAAATCCTCTACATTTCCTTTCGAGCTATATCGATATTCAACCTAATCTACTTCCTCACAGCAGGACACATCCCCCAGGCGCTATACTTCTCTTCTATTACTTATCAAAACTGCTGACGAAACCAGCCATGATCTCCATCATCATTACGGTGATTTCCGTGGTGGCTCACGCCTATTATCTTTGGAAGCTGTTCTGCAATGAGCTTAAGAATGAGTCTATTGCAGGTTATTCCACTTTCCTCTTCCTGCTCTTACCGGCCATCCAAATCTATTTTTCAGCCAGCATTGACGCCTTGATCGGTGCTTGTTTACTAGGCGTTTTGTATCATTTCTTCCACTCACAATCTAACTTTGGGTTGCTTGCGGCAATACTGTTGTTAATGTTGGCCTCATTTATGAGTTTCGGCTCCCTCTTCATCGTTCCTGTGATATTTGCATATGAGTTCCTGGAAAAGCGAAGTATTCGAAGGTCTTTCTATTTGGCGGCAGCAACCGGTCTGTTATACCTTCTTCTATTCAGCACCACGGGTTTCAATTATGCCCAATCCTTCATTATCGCCGCAAAGTTAGAAAATCCTTATGGTCCTTGGCTTCTGGCTAGACCATTAGTGTATACTGCTACGAGATTTGAGGGTTTGTTTGAATTGGTTTTATTCTACGGGCCATTTCTAGGCCTCATAACCATACGTGGGTTGAAGGAAAACATGGCCAGTTCGAAATTAAAGAAAATCACACTCGTAGGTGTTGCTTGTCTTGCTCTCATGCTACTGCTCGGTGTGTATCGTGAAGGTGAAACTGCGCGTGCGGCGATCTTTATCTATCCTTATTTAATATTCCCTGTGGGGATATACCTCAAAGACCACCCCATTTCCCTTGGCGAGAGGAATATACTTGCCGCTACGATCTTCCTGCAGACCATACTCATGCAGATGGTGGGAAATTATTTTTGGTGAATATAAGTTAAAGAATTTTGAACAGCCATCAATCACAAATAATGATCCTCGCGAGAATTTTACTGCTCCATTAATGCTTCTAACTTCTCCAATATCCTCACCATCGCCAAAGTGTCGAATTTGCAGTACTCCCACAGATCGTTTCGTATTCTATCAATGATGGATGGGTTGGTTTCGATGCCAAGTTGGTAATAGGCTTCCATAGCCTGAGTGCCTTCAGAGATTTCAAGGATTTCATAACTCAACTCGGGCACGAGCGCTGGGAGGACGGCCTTGATGGAATACGAGCCATCCATTTCTGGTAGGTAGTAGTACCGTTTTTGGAACGGCTCCATCAGATCGACCAAACGAGAGGAAAGATCCTCAATTTCCGAAGCAGACTCAGGAAATGCGTCAGCTAAGTCACGCAGTACCCGAGCTTCAAACGATCGGTTATAGGCAAGGATGTCGCCAGGAGGAGGTGTGTCACGCAGGAGCGATTCGATGAGCGGGGGGCGGGGGTCGATGCCAGTCTCAGCCAAGAACCCTGTATGGGATAACTCACCCTCCAAGCTGGCTTTTCGATGGAGCGAGTATTGAAAGGGAATTTGGCCATACGGTTTGGTCCTATCGAAGGGAGGGATCGCAGGGTTGTATGTCTCGAAGTCCAGAAAATACAAAGGATACTTCAGGGAACCAAGAACAGCTTGAAGCGCAACCTGATCGATGATGGATCGACCAAATTTATGCCCCTCAACGTGTACCCTTGAGATCTTGTTGAGAGGAAAATCTTCGGGGATGTCTTCCATTCTCATGATCCCATCGTGATAAAGCCCAAATTTGTGATCCTTCTTCATCCTGGTGACGGTGAAGACAGAATGGTCAGGGATATGACGCCAGCAGTAACCCATAAAATCGCAAGCGTAAGGTTCATCACAGTAAGGGCCGATATCGATCTCAGGCACGTTAGGTTCTGATAGGACGGCTTTAGCCTCCTCAATATGAATGCTGACTTCCGGTCCCATTTCTTTCACCAACTCGAGCATCGAAACACTTGTAAAAAGCGCCTCTAGATCTAGATCACCATGGCGTACATAGTTGTTGTCGATATGGAGGACAGAAAAATCATCCAATTCGATACCAGCATTCGTAAGGATGTGATATTGGACCGCCACATCCCAATCATATGGATCCTTAACCGAGGTTGAACTCTTGACCTCAAACGCCTTCCATTTGGCCCCCACCCGCTCCAAGATGTCTACGACCACCAGCACCTGATCGTGTTCAAATGCCGCCTCAAACAACACGCCGACACCTTCACCCATCAACGTACGCGTCTTTCGAAGCCACGTCTTAGGATCGTATGACTCCGCCGAGCTTGCTACGACACCTCCAGGAAAGAGCTCGCGCGCTAATGCGTGAACTTCCTTGCCTGTTCGGAATACGGCCTCCTGCGACGGGTCAGGAGGGTCGCGGAGAGCTGGCTTGTACCGATTGAGGTATAGGGACTTATGACATTGCACGCTGCGAAGGAAGGTTGTCTTACTGAGAAGATGGTTTGAGCTCAATGGCTCCTCCTACATTCTTTCAGGTTCTTGATCACACTATAACATGCGAGAGGTGAATTACGGAAAGCTTATGAAAGTTTAGTTTTTTACACAGAGCAGTTTTGGCATTGGTAGTCTATAATCTCCACCTTCAAGGGATTTCACCCCGACATGGGATACCCAATGAACTTGGTTCCTATTAGAATGTGTTGATTTTATGCTTATAAGTTTTTTGAGGAGGTTTGAGATGTTTCAAAAGATCTTCACCGAAGAACCTGGACGAAAGATCGTGATCCTTTTTTTGTTGGTCGTGCTTGGAATTCTGGCGAACTGGTTTTGGTCCATCGGTTGGGAATACTTGTCAGACCCATCAGTTGGACTCTCCCTTGGACCGGCGTCAACCATCTTGGTCCGTGTGATTCTGGCCTTCATCGCTGCCGCGTTGACTTTCGTGCCGATTTACAACAAGATCGGGCAGACGAGTGAGGAGTCTTGGGTGC
The DNA here is from genome assembly GCA_011174825.1 of Anaerolineae bacterium. Classification (GTDB taxonomy): domain Bacteria; phylum Chloroflexota; class Anaerolineae; order Anaerolineales; family E44-bin32; genus DUEZ01. The sequence continues at coordinate 13,507 of DUEZ01000096.1, forward strand.
CTTACTTTTTAGCTTTTCAGAGTGGATTCTTCTGGGAGGCAGCGTTGGATGCAGTGGTTCGGACGATATGATCCCTACCCCCACATCGATATACTTCCAGGGTGCTCCGTGAGGGGACTCCATTCACATTTCGCGCCGCAGACACCCTATAGGTGAAGAGTTCCTTGAGGTATAAATATTGCACTTTACTCTACAGGTTCATCTTTTCTAACCAGATTTCACGAATAAAGAACGATAAACTCGATCAAAGCGAGGAAATCACACCAGGAGCAACTCTATGACAAATCAAGAGACCACATCACCATATGCTGGGGCTTATTACAAAACCCGCTGGGGATTCAACTACTTTCTGTCTGTGATAAAGAGCATACCTGACAGGATCGAGCCCTATAATCTATTAGCGGGTGCTTTACCCGGAACGGTCCCCGGCATCGATGTGTCACATTGGCAAGGTGACCTCACCCCAGGTTGGTGGGTAACTGCTTACAACGAGGGTTATCGATTTGTTTTCCTAAAAGCAACGGAAGGTCTTGAGTTTATCGACCCCAAATATGAGATCAACAAAACGAATGCACAAGATGCTGGTTTTAAAGTTGGTGCTTACCACTTCGCTCGCCCTGAGAAGAGTGGGATTAAACAGGCGGAACACTTCATCAGTGTAGCTGGTGAGTTGGATATCGGTGGAGTATGGGATTTGGAAGACGATGGTGATGTGGCAGATATCGTGGTCAATTCAAGGACCGAAGATTTCCTGACGGCGCTAAATGCACATTATGGGTATTCCTGGATGTACAGCGCGGCCTGGTTTTTAGATCCTCGCAAGATCAATCCACAGGTGCCTTATTATCGCTGGGTTGCACACTGGACTACTGCCACAGATCCCTATATGCCTAGAATATGGCGAGATAGGGAGTATGATGCCTGGCAACATAGTGACTCTGAGGAGGTAGCTGGCAAGAACATCAATGCGGACCGCATGCAACAGACATTATTCGACAACCTCACGGGTGGCACGAATGGGGAATACGTTACCATACGCCTCAAACAGGAGACGATTGACGATTTGAGACGTGCGCTTGATGAGGTTTAAAGTGTGGTTTTTACGCAACCTCACCTTATTGTGGCTGCAAGAACAAATGTAGCCCTCCGTCCCAACAACATAAAATTGCGATGTAGGGGCGCACGGCCGTGCGCCCCTACTCTGTGACACATTCGAGCAAGACACTGCCATTGGCGCTGGGGCAGTTCGTGAACTGCCCCTACACGATTTGGGATGACCACACACGGCTTAGAAATCAAATGTAGCTGCACCCTTTAGGGTGCGAATGAAATACGCAGGCTAAAGCCTGCGACTGTAACAATACTCGTGATTTGAAGGATATTCAGAAAGCACCTTCCCGCGAGCTTAAAGCTCGCGGGAAGGTATTCATCTACACAGAGTCATAAAAGATCAACCGTTGTCCCGAGATCGCAATCCTTCAATTTCCTCAAGCTCTTCCAAGTCTGTGGCGAGGGCGTCAAAGCCCGCCTGCCAGACCGCTTGAGAACTGATATCCATCCCTGCCCGATTCATGATTTCTGCCGGTGAATCCGCACCGCCTGCCGCCAATATCCTACGAAAGCGCGATTTAAAGGGATCGCCTTCCATTTGATACTGGTGATAAAGAGAGAGAACGAGCAATCGACCAAAGGCATAAGCATAGGCATAGAATGGCAGATGATAGAGAGTCGATATCCCCAACCACTCGTAGCGAAAGTCATCGCTCAAATCGATCGAGTATGAGAATTGATCCCTCAAACACGCAAAATAAATCTCATTTAGGTCATCAACCGAAGCCCCGTCTTGAATCTGATCGTGCGCCGTCTGTTCAAACATCACGAAGTTGGCCTGACGCATAATAGCTGCATAAGCATTGTCCATCCTCTTATAGAGCAGGGCCTTCCGTGTCTCTTGGTCATCGTCTACGGCAATGAGATGGTCGATGGTTAACATTTCACAGAAAGACGATGCTACCTCGGACAACATCCTTGACGGTTTCTGCGTGAAAGCCGTATGATGGGCAGCCAAACTGTAGTGAACAGCTCGACCCAGTTCACGAGCCAGCGTCGCGACATCCTCTACGTCACCTTCATAGGACATGGAAATCCATGGCGTCAGACCAGGCTCGACGGAAACGCAGAATGCGCCCGGTCGCTTCCCCTCCCGGACCTCGCTGTCCAGATGATGATCTTGTAGAACACTGCGTGCGAAATCGGCGAATGCGGGATCAAACTGATGGAAGCTTTCCACAACCAGTTGTACCGCCTCCTCAAACGGATACCACTTCTCCTGCCTGGTCACAGGTGCGTAGAGGTCGTATCGGCGGAGACGTCCCATACCCATGCTGCGTGCTTTCAATTGGAAATACCTGCGGAAGAGTGAGACATTATCCCGGCAGGTTTCTAGCAACACGTCGACTGCGTCATCCGTGAGGTCATTAATCAAGTTACGTACAGTGATCGGTGAAGCATAACCGCGCAGCTGGACGTTCTCACTCCACCAGTCTCTCACCCTGCTTTGGTAGATCTGACCCAAGATCGGCGCATCACACTCAAAGACGCGAAGGTACTCCTTGTAGGCATTTGCACGAACATCAGGATGTGGGTCACGTACGTAGTCGTTCAATTCGTGACGCGTGAACTCCCTTTTCTCACCCGCGATCACCAGGTTGAACATATAACGGCCCGTGATGACTTCGTAGAGCTTGAGAAGTCCCTTCGTCCCTGACGCGTCTTTAAGTGTGATGATCTTTTCTTCTATCTCCGAGAGAGAGAATGGCTTCTGTAGGCGTATCGTCGCAAGCCAATATTTGTAATCAGCAGCTGCTTCGGTGAGCTCCTCTGACTGCTTCTCATCGAGAACTTTCCACCACAAGTTTAGGAATAACGTCCGCCTCTCTGCCTGAGCCGCGATTTGTTGAACCCGTCCCCAACATTCCTGTGCATGTCTTGAACGCACGTCCTGCGAGAGAAGCAAGAAACCATAGTTGATCACCCGAGAGAGGAGACGTATCAGATCTTCATATCGCCTGATGATTTCGAGGAAGTCCTCTTCAGTCAATTCGGATGTGAGCCGGGGGCGAAGGTTCTCCAGTCTTTGGAGCTTCTCTTCGATCTGGTTCAGTGCAAGTTGGAACTCAGGTGAATCAGGACTCAGATATAGGTCGTCGAGGCACCATCGGGTCTGCTTGTACATCGATTTCTTTACTCTGCTTTCATCTACTTCTAGATATTAGGTGAAGCGAGATAAGGTCTTCCGGTTTAATTTTCCGATTGGATTGGTGGAATCCTTCTGAAATCATCGATTGATCCCATACATCCTGGTTATGATACGAGAAACTTTTAAAAGGCTCAATTCCTAGGCAAGTAGCTACAGATCAGCTGACAGTGGTGATGCTGTTCATTAATAGTATGATCTCCTCTAATTCATATGCAAAGCTTGTATTCCGTACAGTACCCGCATTCAAACAGGACTACTTCTTATTTACTATGATGTCATTCCTCGCTGCGCTCGGAATGATATAAGAACGGATCTAGAATCAAGTTCATCGAAAATCGTCTCGAACGTGATTTCAGCTTCTCGAGCCTAATTGTGCTTTCTATAATTCAATATTCAGGAAAGGGAAGCTTGTCTTTGCCTTATAAAGAAACATACAATTAATCTCTGCCATGAATCTTAAACACAGTTTGACCATAAACCGGATACAATCTCTCTCCGAGGCGCTTCGAATATCCTGGATGATGTCTTGGGCTCGCGCTTTTCTGGGATTGATCAGGTAAAGAACCTTTTTCTGTGTATTCAGTGATTGGAGCTTATGATGAGGGATTTCACAAGAGTTGTCACGCTAAGTTTGATCGTCCTTATCCTGACCGCATGTAACGGGACTCCGGCAAGTCCAGAAGCGTCGGAGTCACCCCTGGCTCCAGCGGGTACTCCGTTACCCAGCAAGACGCCGTATGTGATGGATATCTCCCCAGTCGAACCCTGCTACATGAACCCAAGCACGGATATCACCTCCTACCTGCGACCAAGCTTGGATTCGGAAGTTTTTGATGTGATCCCAATTGGGATGCAGCTCATCGTGGAAGCCAGAACGGAAGACGGATGGGTGGGATTTAGCCCCGGCATCCCTCAAGCGGCAAATGTTGGTGTCTTCCGACATCGGTGGGTACCGGAGAGCGAAGATCTGCGATTGGAAGGTGCATGCGAGGATCTCCCAATTGTAGAGGGTCCTCCGGTTGGGGTTTGTTTCCAGATGGCGATGACCGATATACCCATTTACGCTGAATCAGATCCGACATCAGAGCTCATCACTACCCTGAAGAGTGAGGATTATGTTGAAGTTGTTGGCCAGAAGGACGCCAATTGGTTTCTGGTTGACCTTGGCGTAGGCAATGTAGACATAATGCAAACCGGTTGGATGGAAGAGATGTGGGTAAATATGAATGGGCCGTGTTACAACTTGGAGATTGAACTTCTATCAGGACCACCGATTGCTCACTTGTATCCTGATGACCCGTTCGACATCACCTTCATCGATATGGTCACGGAGTATATTGGCTGGGCGATCGGGCGCGGTTCTACAGCCGAGGATCACATTCTGCGAACAGAGGACGGTGGTCTTACCTGGTTGGATGTGACACCGCCTGAACATGAACTCGCCGGAGAAGAGCAAGCCAAAGATGCGCAGGCCTTCTTCCTCAATGTTGACCTCGCTTGGGTTATTTATCGACCTCAGGCCCCACTTCCCAAAGCGCCTGATGTACCGATCATATGGCACACATTCGATGGTGGGGGTTCCTGGGAACCAAGTCGCCCCCTGGAATTAGCAAACCTCCTCCCGACGGAAGATTTCACCCCTATGTTCTACTTCGCGGATGCACAGCACGGATGGCTCATGGTCACCTTAGGACAAGCCACAGGCTCCTCATTCATCGTGATCTTCAGGACCACCGATGGCGGGCTCTCATGGGATCGCATCCTTGACCCCAATTCTGCGGAAAATCTTGGGAAATGTGTCAAAACCGGGATGGTATTTGCCAACGGTGAAACCGGTCTCATAACACGTGACTGTAGGGGGTTCTATGATGTGCCGTTTCTCAGCCGGACGGATGATGGCGGCCTGACATGGTATACACAAGATTTGCCACCTCCCTCAGATGACGCGGACTTCTTCTCAACCCATTTCTGCGCTGTACTGTCACCCAGTATGTTATCACCACCAACTGCAACCCTGGTCGTAGAGTGTCAAGGAAGTGCAGATCTTGAATACAGCTCCTACCTTTACAGCACGCTTGATGCTGGCGAAACATGGCGCATAGATCCTTTGCCCGACATTGATCTGTATGGGTTTGATGCTTCGCTCCACTTTCTCACTTCGGACATAGGATGGTGGCTTGGGAAGAAGCTCTATATGACAAATGACTCGGGTCAAACATGGACCTATCTCAAACCCGTGAATTGGGTGGGTCAATTCAGCTTCGTCGATGAGGTTCATGGGTGGGCCGTTGCCCGATCCGCAGACGAAATCGCTTTCGTCAATACGACTGATGGTGGAAGAACCTGGGACATCATAGAACCGCAGATCGCCGCCTTGGAAGACACGATCATTGAAGCGGTGTGTATGCTGACCGCGATCGGTGAGGTCACGGCCTACAACCGCCCAAGCCTCGAGGCGGAGGTTTTTGCCAGCATGCCGCTCGATATGTCCTTTTATGTAGAAGCGCGCACGGCTGATGGTTGGATCGGCTTCGATCCAGCCTATGCGCAGGCTGGGAACATTGGCGTGTTCCATAATCGATGGGTGCAGGAAGGTGATGGCATTTCCCTTGAGGGAAATTGTGAGGATATCCCTGTCGTCGTTGGACCTGCACCAGGGGTCTGCTTCA
>DUEZ01000097.1 GCA_011174825.1 Anaerolineae bacterium
AGAAGATGCTCGAACGGTTAGAAGCGGCCAACTTGTTCCTGCTTCCGTTGGACGATAAGAGATATTGGTACCGCTATCATCGGTTGCTGGCCGATGTGCTGCGAGAACGGTTACAGAAATCTGAACCTGAACGAACCTTCACGTTGCACCGACGAGCCAGCTCCTGGTACGCGAGGCAGGCTGAAGTGAGTGAAGCATCAGTCTTCATCTCCAAGGCGATCGACCATGCGCTTCAAGGAGATCATCCGGCTCAGGCGGGTGAACTCATCGAAGCCGGTGCAGAGTCTACGCTGATGCGCAGCGAGTTGACCACTTTTTTGGTTTGGACTGAAAGGCTTCCAGAGCAAGTTCTATTGAGCCGTCCACGCTTATACGCTCTTCAGGCGATGGTACGTTTGATCACCGGGCGACCCTTAGAAGAAGTTACGCAGAGTCTCGAGCGTGCATCGCAGGCGGATTCGAATGAGGATCATGCAGGCGAGATCGCTACGGTGCGTGCCATGCTAGCCACTTTCCAGGGTGATGGTCAAGCGACCGCAACACTTGCAGAGCAAGCATTGCAACTGTTACCCGAAGACTCTCTCTTCATGCGGACGCTCATGATCGACAGCCTCGGCATAGCCTACCTCATGTTGGGCGACTTCCCCGCGGCGATCCAGGCGCTCGAGCAAGCAGCCCGCATGGGTGAACAAACCGGCAACGTGTTGGCTGCAGCTGGTGCGTGGGGGAGCGTCGCTGGTCTTCACATGACCGCAGGTCGTTTACAGCGCGCACACGATCTCTTCAAACGGGCTCTCGAACTCGCCACGAGCCCTACCGGTCAACGACTCCCTGCAGCGGGGAAAGCGCTCCTCGGGCTTGGTCAAGTGTGGAGGGAATGGAACGACATCGAGGCCGCTGAGCGCTACACGCGTGAGGGAGTTGAGTGTTTCGAACATTATGGTGACGTCGGAACTGTCGTCGGACTTGCATCACTGGTCCGCTTTAGGATCGAAGCAGGTGAGTTTGATATCGCCCGAAGTCAAATCGCAGAAGCCGAGCGCATCGCGTTTGAATCCGACGCTACAGACATTGACGATCGTCTGGTTCATGCGCTCAAAGCCTTTCTGGCACTTGCTGAGGGCGACGACGAAGCTGCGAAACAGTGGGTTGAAGACTTGCGAAGTGCAACGACTGACAAACCCTTCTATCATCTCCAAGAACTTGAGCAAACGACGTTAGCACGCGTGCTTCTAGGTTTGAATCAGCCGCAGGAGGCGCTCGAAATTCTCCTCTCCGTGGGCCAAAACGCCGAAAAGCTGGGGATGTATAAGCGCCTGGTTGAGATTTTGGTCCTCCAAGCCCTGGCGCATGATGCAATGGGGGAAGAAAACCAAGCCCTCGAAGCCATCGAATCAGCGTTGTGTATTGGTGAAACAGGGGGAATGGTACGCACTTTCATTCAAGAAGGCGAAAGGGTAGGAAATCTTCTGCATGAAGCAGCCCGACGAGGGATCACACCAGAGTACGTCGGTCGGCTGCTGGCGGCTTTTCCACAGATCCAGCCGGAGCGTGGGAAACAGGATGGCTTGGTCGAACCGTTGAGTGAACGAGAGTTGGAGGTGCTTTCCTTACTTGCTGAAGGGTATACCAACGCCGAGATCGGAATTCGTCTTCATCTCGCGCTCTCCACGATCAAATGGCATACCAGCAACATCTATGGCAAGCTGGGTGTCAAGAACCGTTCCCAAGCGGTCGTCCGTGGTCGCAGCCTAGGATTACTCCCTGAATAATAAACATCTCCCTCGACGGGTGTAGCCTGCAACCCCTCTCCCTAAACGCAAACCAAACAACCGAAATCCACTACTTCCCTACCCTAAACCCTACTTTAACCCTCCTTTCGTAGGGTCACAACCCTCCCCCCATGCTTTAACATATGTTCATCGAGAAATAACGGAGCTGAGTTGTGGCAAGGGATCAAAAGCAGGATGTCTCAATATATCGTATCGTGCTGAAAGGGCGTGTACAGAAACGCTGGCACGATTGGGTGGAAGGTGTGAACGTCAGATGGTCCAGTGATGGAGACAGCACATTTACCATACTCGAATGCCCTGCCATGGATCAAGCTGCTCTGCATGGCTTACTTGCTCGGATCCGTGACCTGAACCTGACCTTGCTCCAAGTGGAGCGGGCAGAACCCATTGAAAGGAGTTCATCATGAACGCGAAGATGGCGATCGAGACCCGTAACCTGGTGAAAAACTACGGTGCGGTACAGGCGTTACGCGGTCTTGATCTACAAGTCCGGGAGGGTGAGATCTACGGTTTTCTCGGTCCGAACGGTGCAGGAAAAACCACCACCATCCGCTGCCTGCTGGACTCGATCCGACCCAACGCAGGAGAAGTTCGTGTGCTGGGGATCGACCCTCAATCGGATCCCGTCGCTGTCCGCGCTCGGGTCGGTTACCTTCCAGGGGAGCTCGCCTTAGAAGGCAATCTGAAAGCGATCGATATGCTCCAGCTGTTGAATCGGTTCAGAGGCGGTCAAGCGAAGCGAGCGTTCATCCACGAATTGGCCGAGCGGCTGGATTTGGATCTGAACGTAAAGATAAAAAATCTCTCCAAAGGGAACAAACAGAAGATCGGTGTGATCCAAGCCTTTATGCATCAACCCGAACTTCTTCTGCTGGATGAGCCGACTTCGGGGCTTGACCCCATGATGCAGAGGGAGGTTCATCAATTTCTGAGCGACATGCGCGATGCAGGCGCCACGATCTTTTTCTCTTCCCATGTTCTGAGTGAGGTCGAAGTCATTGCCGATCGGGTGGGGATCATCCGGACGGGTGAGCTGGTTGAGGTGGCTGAACCATCAACGCTCATTCAGCGCTCGTTGCTGCGCGTCGAAGTGCGGTTTCAGCAACCTGTCGAGGTACACCGCTTAGAACAAGTAGAAGGCGTACGGACACTCGTGCAAGATGATGGAACCGTTATCCATATGGAAGTTGAGGGTGAGATGGACGCATTGGTCAAGGCGCTGGCTGAGTTCCCGGTCAGCAGGATCGAGACCGAGCTGCCCTCTCTAGAAGAAGTATTCCTGATCTACTATCAATAAGCTTGGAGGCGCACAATGTTAGCCATATTAAGACACACAATGAGTCGATCACGAACGGCCATTCTGGCGTGGGGTCTGATACTCGCCATCTATGCCGGCTCGATGGTGACATTCTATGACAATATTTTGGAAATGTCGGACATGTTCACCGAGCTCATTTCCCATTACCCTGAAGAGCTGGTCGCTTTTGTCGGTGGTGCAGAGGGGATCACGGAACCCGAAGGATATCTCGACACGTACCTTTTTTCCTACATCGCGCCGATTTTAGGTATCTATGCCATCCTCGCTGGAAGTGGGTTGCTTGTGGGAGATGAGGAACGCGGTTTGCTGGATCTATTCATCTCACATCCCATCAGTAGGACAAGGCTATTCCTCGGACGCTGGGTTGGTTTCTGCTTGTCGCTGCTGTTGATCGTCGGGCTAATGTGGGTTGGAATCGTCATCCCCGTTGGCAGCACCCAACTCGGCTTGGGAGCCATCGATTTGGTCGGTCCGTTCTTGAGTTTGTTCGCCTTCCTGTTGCTCTTTGGTACGCTAGCCTTGCTACTCAGTCTAGCACTTCCTTCCCGCAATCTCGGGGCTGCTGTAGCCGGCCTGGTGCTGGGTGGGGGTTTCATGCTCAATGTCATCGCCACGATCAAACCTGATCTGGACTCGATCAACCAATTCTCGCCGTTCGCCTACTTCCAGGGTGGAAAGGCCGCGGCTGGGATGGAGTGGGGCTGGCTCGTTGGGCTCTTCGCTGTAGCGTTGGTGTTCTCGCTGATCGCCTGGCTTTTGTTCCAACGGCGTGACATCCGTGTTGTTGGCGAACATGGTTGGGGGCTCCCCAATATTCTCAAACGTTGGAACGCGAACCGCAGAAAAGCGGAGGCGACATAAGTCTCCCTTCAATGATTGAGAATCAAAGAGACGGTGTGGATCGTTATCCACCGTCTCTATTCGTTTGCAGGCTTGGATCTCACCCAACACGTGAGTTTACTCGTCATCCGGGATCAACATGAAATATATATTATTATAAATTAGGTCTGATGAAATCGTGATTATTAGAAAAAGCCCCCGCGGCGCGGGGGCTTTCATTTTTCGGCCTATATAGCCTAGACGATCACGACATTGGTGGCCTGCAAGCCCTTTGTACCTTGCTCGACATTGAACTCAACACGCTGGCCTTCATCTAGATTGCGATAGCCAACGCCATCAATTGCCGAGTAGTGAACAAAGACGTCATCTCCCTCTTCACGTTCGATGAAGCCGTAGCCTTTGCCACCATTGAACCACTTGACCGTACCAAGAATTCTTTCCGACATGTAATTTTGCCTCCTTATGGCATTTTATTTTTAAGGTGCTTGTGTCGTTCCCGGCGGTCGGGTTCTCTTAAACAAATTGGCCCGAGCTACTGCAGCTCGGGCTTAGATCTTTCGACTTTCAGACAGAACTTGCATGCAACCTTCAATCCGAAATTTTACCATTATTGTCGAGATTTGAATAGGGTAGTTAAATATGCGGAAATTTGAGGGGGACAAKTTAGGAACTCCCAGGTTTATGGAACTTAGATAGGCATAAGTCTTGCTCCTAAGCTTGATTGGTGATTTGTCCTCANAWCCTNWTCTCGGCGAGAATCCTGATGATTCTCACGACCTYAAGCGGAAAACTTGGGAGATCGTTTGCTGGAACTAACAGACACCACGCGGCGTCTATCCTATGAATAGAAGACAGATGAGGACCACCTGTCAAAATCACAAGGAGGGGCCCTGTCATGACACCAAATTCAATGAGTTCTCCGAGTCGCTTCCGACTGCTCATTTTGATTGCGATTGTAATCCTTATATCCGTCGGCGGCTTTTTGATCATCCGCCAACTCGTAGCAAAGGATACAAATGGGCATGTTATTCCCACCACAGTCGACACTTCCGCGGGAACGGGTGAAGGCATGCCTACAACGGGTGAGGGCGTGACCCACCTGACAATTCTCCTGAGTGAGGGGGGTGAACAACCTCAAGAGGCTGAACCAGTTACCCTAGTTGATGGTGAGCCGCTCTCTGAGGAGGAGATCGAGCGCATCCTGGCGCGGCTGCCTGCTTTGATCCTCGATCCGGAGGATCGAGAGGATTTCCGGCTTCCCGATGAGCTCATTCCCCCGCCCCGCACTGGCGAGACCATCGACGAGGTCTTCCCGCCGCTGGCTGCGATCGGACCCATCGACGTCGAACCGGGTCCCTTGGAGGTGCTGCGTTACTCCCCAGAAGGGGAGATCCCCATCGCTCCCTTCGTAAACGTCACCTTCAACCAGCCCATGGTACCCTTGGCGACTATCGCCGATTTAGCGGCGGAAGATGTACCTGTGCAGATTGAACCCGCCTTGACTGGTACCTGGCGCTGGCTGGGCACCAAAACGCTCAACTTCCAATATGACTCAGACTTGATCGACCGCCTGCCCATGGCGACGGAATACAATGTCACCATCCCGGCCGGGATTCAGTCCGCGATCGGCGGCGTGCTGGCAGAAACGATTGAGTTTACTTTCAGCACCCCGACACCGACGATGATCAATCATTACCCATACTCTCTAGATCCTCAGCCCCTAGACCCGCTCTTCTTCATCGCCTTCGACCAGCGTATTGACCCGGATGACGTGCTGGCGACGATCGAGGTGACGGCCGAGGGTCAGCCGGTGAGTATAAAAATGGTCACGGCCGAGGAGATCGAGAAGGATTCAGCCGTGAGCCGAATGGTCGAATACACCGGTGAAGGGCGTTGGCTGGCTTTCCGGGCTGAGGAGCTGCTGCCCGCTGATACCGGCATCTCGGTAGCGATCGGCCCGGGCACACCTTCCGCTGAAGGTCCACTGGTCACCCAGACACGGCAGTCATACAGCTTCCACACCTATGCGCCTCTACGCATTGTGGATTATCGTTGTGCTTGGTGGGACGAATGCCGTCCGTTGACACCGCTCTTCATCGAGTTCAACAACCCCCTCGATGTCGAGGCTTATGAAGAAGGCATGCTGCGCATCAAGCCCGAGCTGGTAGGCGCTTCAGTAAACATCTATCATAATTCGATCACCATTCGCGGCGTGACGGAGGGACAGACGACATACTGGGTCACGGTGGATAAGGACATTCAGGACATCTTCGGTCAAACCCTTGGTGACGATGAACGCTTGAAATTCCTCATCGGTCAAGCCGAACCGATGCTCATGGGACCGAGTGATATCTTTGTGACACTTGATCCCGCAGCCCAACAGCCGGTCTTATCCCTGTACTCGATCAACTACAACCAACTGGATGTGCAGATCTATGCCGTCAAGCCCTCGGACTGGCCGGCGTTCCTGGAATATCTGTACGAGTATCAGCGGACGGACACACCACCGGATCCGCCAGGCGAACAAGTGGTGGACGAAACCCGTCGCGTGGAGGTCCCTGCCGATAAGCTGACCGAGGTTGGCATCGACTTGAGCGATTTTATGGATGGTGATTTCGGTCATTTCATCGTGATCGTCAAACCTCACCAAGGCCTGTTCCAAGAAGATCGCTATTGGGAAACCAAACAGATCTGGGTTCAGGTGACCCAGATCGGTCTGGACGCTTTCGTCGATCACAGCGAGATGGTCGTTTGGGCCAGCGAGCTGCTGGACGGCGCACCGTTGGCTGACGTGACGATCGAGTTGAGACCCACCGGTGGTCAGGATGATACCGATAGAGATGGTATCGCCCGGTTTGCGCTCCCCTCCGCGAACGTTAAGTACCTTGTCGCTCGTCAGGGTGACGATGAAGCCCTACTGCCTAGTTCAACTTCCTACTGGGGTGATGGAGGTTGGAGTCGAAGAGCGCTCATTGACGAGTTGCGTTGGTATGTGTTCGATGATCGGCAGATGTACCGTCCCGGTGAAGAGGTACACATCAAAGGCTGGCTGCGGCGTATAGGCGCGGGTCAGAACGGCGACGTGGGATTGGTCGGTGGTGAGGTTACGGCAGTCAATTACCAGCTCATTGGCCCTCAAGGCAACGAAATCGGCACCGGTCGCGCCGAGGTCAATGCTCTGGGTGGCTTCGACTTCGCCTTTACCCTGCCTGAAAACACCAATTTAGGTTACGCTCAACTATACCTGAATGCTGAGGGACGCCTCAGTGGATTGAGCAGCACACAGTTCTATCACAGTTTCCAGATCCAGGAGTTCCGGCGACCGGAGTTCGAGGTATCAGCTCGCAGCGAGACATCGGGTCCCTACTTCGTCGGCGGCTACGCCGTGGTGGCGGTCGAAGCGAAATACTACGCCGGCGACCCGCTTCCGAATGCTGAAGTATCCTGGAATGTATCCTCCTCACCCAGCTCCTATAATCCTCCCAATTGGCCAGGTTTTACCTTCGGCAGCTGGACTCCTTGGTGGTGGTATGACTGGTATTGGCCTACCTCAGATGAAACGGTGGTTGAGACTTACGCGGGTGCTACCGACGCTTCTGGGATCCACTATCTACGCATTGACTTCGAAGAGGCAGGTCCTCCGAGACCCACCAGTGTATTGGCGCAGGCCACGGTCTTCGATGTCAACCGCCAGGCTTGGGCAGGATCCACCAGCTTGCTAGTACACCCTGCGAATCTCTATGTAGGCATGCGCAGTGAACGTTATTTTGTTGAACGTGGCAAACCTTTGGAGATCGAGCTGATCGTCACCGACCTGGATGGCAACGCTATGGCTGACCGACCCATCAGCGTCAAAGCGGCCCGACTAGAATGGAAGTATCAAGATGGGTCCTGGGGTCAGGTGGAAGTGGACGTACAAGAATGTAAAGTGGGTTCAGAACTAGAGCCTGTCAGCTGCACCTTCGAAACCACAGTAGGCGGCCGCTACCAGATCACGGCAGTCATAACCGATGAGATGGGACGTCAGAACCAAAGTCAATTTACACGTTGGGTGAGCGGTGGACAACAACCTCCATCCCGGGAGGTCGAAAAGGAAACCGTAACTCTGATCCCAGATAAGGATACGTACCAGCCAGGTGATGTAGCTCAGATCCTTGTTCAGACGCCCTTCACCCCGGCCGAAGGTCTGTTGACCGTCAGCCGCAGCGGCATTCTCTATACTGAACGTTTCATCGTGGAAGAGGGTACGGTTACCTTAGAGGTGCCCATCGAGGAGAAGCACATCCCGAACCTATATGTGCAGGTGGATGTTGTCGGTTCCGCTCCGCGCATGGACGATAGTGGTGAGGTCGTCCCGGATGTACCCCCGCGACCTGCCTACGCCAGTGGTCAGCTCAACCTGAACATCCCCCCACTCCAGCGTACCCTATCCCTCCAAGCGACCCCAAGGGAGGTGGAACTGGAACCTGGAGGGGAGACCACGATCGACCTCGTCCTCAAGAATGCAAGTGGTGAACCTGTATCGGGTGCCGAGCTTGCAGTGGTTGTGGTCGATGAGGCCATCCTGGCTCTGACCAATTACCAGATGCGTGATCCCATTTCCGTGTTCTATCTAAACCGCTCGCCTGATCTCAGCAGCCGGTACGGCCGCGCCAGCATCATCCTTGTAGATCCAATGGCGCTGGTCGAGCCAGGCATGGGTGGGGGAGCAATGGCACCACAAGCTACCGCTGCTTATGCAAAAGGAATGGAGGCGGAAGCCCTCCCTGCTGAAGAAGCCATGGAAGTGAGGATGGACGCTGGTGAGGCAGGGGCAGAACCGATCCGCGTTCGGATGGACTTCAACCCGCTGGCGACCTTCGCCCCTGAGGTACGCACCGATGCAAACGGGGAAGCCAGTGTGGAGGTCACCCTGCCTGATAATCTCACGCGATATCGTGTGATGGTGATCGCCGTGGATGAATTGGGGAGCCAATTCGGCATGGTCGAGTCCAACCTAACCGCCCGGCTACCACTGATGGTACGACCCTCTGCGCCTCGTTTCCTTAATTATGGCGATCGTTTAGATCTACCGATCGTACTCCAAAATCAGACCGACGATCCAATGACGGTCGATGTGGTCATCCGCGCGACCAATCTCGCGTTCACGGGAGATCCTGGCGTGCGCGTGGATGTGCCAGCACATGATCGGATCGAAGTACGTTTCCCGACGACGACCGATAAGGCAGGCACGGCTCGCTTCCAAGTGGCAGCGGTATCGGGAGATTATGCTGATGCAGCCACGGTGGAACTGCCCGTTTACACTCCAGCGACAACCGAAGCCTTTGCTACCTACGGCGAGATCCACGAGGGGGCCGTGGCACAGCCGGTCTCATCGCCCAGTGACGTCTTCCCGCAGTACGGCGGTTTGGAGATCACCACCTCCTCCACCGCACTGCAAGCGCTCACCGATGCTGTGCTCTATCTGGTTTCATACCCCTTCGAATGCTCAGAGCAGTTGGCTTCACGCATCCTGGGCGTCGCCGCCTTGCGTGATGTGCTTACGGCGTTTGAAGCTGAAGGATTGCCCTCTCCTGAGGAAATGGAAGCCGCGGTGCAGCGCGATATCGAACGTCTGGGTGGGCTGCAGAACTGGGATGGCGGCTTCCCCTACTGGCGCCGCGGTCAGGATTCGATCCCCTTCAACACCATCCACGTTGCGCATGCGCTGCAGCGAGCGGAGGGTAAGGGCTTCGAAGTGCCCGAGTACATGCAGGACCAAGTGCTCGAATACTTGCGCGACATCGAGAACCACTACCCCTACTGGTACAGCATACGCACACGTCAGACGCTCAGCGCTTATGCACTTTATGTACGAACCCTGATGGGCGACCGGGATGCCAGGAAGGCCCGCGATCTACTACACGAAGCCGGATTGGAGGAGCTCTCTCTCGACGCCGTGGGCTGGATCTGGCAAACCCTGGTAGACGATCCCAATTCCAGCGCTGAACTGGAAGCCATCCGTCGGCACATAAGCAATCGTGTGGTGGAGACCGCCGGGGCGGCAAACTTCACAACCCACGTCCACGACCAGACCTACCTGCTGCTCAGCTCCAACCGGCGCACGGACGGTATTTTACTAGACACCTTGATCCTCGATAACCCTGAAAGTGACCTGATACTTAAGCTGGTCAATGGGCTAATGGCGCATCGCACCAGGGGACACTGGGGCAACACGCAGGAGAATGTCTTCGTCCTGCTGGCCCTCGATCGCTACTTCAATACCTTCGAAGCGCAGACCCCCGACTTCGTCGCACGCATCTGGCTGGGAAATATCTACGCCGGTGATCACACATTCGAGGGACGGACCACCGAACGGCACGAGACCAATATCCCCATGGTGTACCTGGTGGATGAGGCCTACGGTGGTGGAGAGACGCGGGATTTGATCCTGAGCAAGGAAGGTACAGGACGGCTTTACTACCGCTTGGGGCTGCGTTATGCCCCCACCGATCTGACTCTCGATCCGGTGGACATGGGCTTTGTCGTCCAGCGGGTTTATGAAGCGGTGGACGATCCTGAAGACGTAACACAAGATGAAGATGGTGTGTGGCACATCAAAGCCGGAGCTCGGGTACGGGTGCGCTTGACCATGGTCGCCGACAACCGACGCTATCATGTGGCGTTGGTCGATCCGCTCCCAGCCGGTCTGGAGATCATCAATCCCGCGCTAGCGGTTTCGGGCAGCATCCCCCAGGATCCCAACAGTTCGGAGTATCGCTACGGTTGGTGGTGGTGGTGGCCTTGGTACGAGCACCAGAACATGCGTGACGAGCGGGCTGAGGCCTTCACGCCCCTGCTCTGGGACGGAGTGTATGAATACACCTACGTCGCCCGTGCGACCACACCCGGCACCTTCGTCGTGCCACCAGCGAAAGCCGAAGAGATGTACTCTCCGGAGGTCTTCGGCCGCAGCGCTAGCGACTGGGTGATCGTGGAGTAACGGATTGCTTGTAAGGAAGGTACTTCCGAGGCTGACCTGGCGGATGTGATTTCGCACACTAAACAAATGAAGAGCCCCACTTAACATGGGGCTCTTCAATTTCCTTTTCTTTTTTTTTTAAATATTGGATTAGGTGGGAGTCCTTGTCACGTGTGTACCTGTGATCGGTTTGATGGTTATGGGAAGTTATCCTTGATTCGCTGGATATGGTGAAATAGATTCAGCAAATAGATTGAATGATTTAAGCGAATAGGAGATACCTCGGATCACAAACTCGAACCATCGAGTGAAAATCTCCCGAACATCATTCCACTTTCGCTATGGCTCCACAAGCCATGAGCAAACTAAACGCCCCAAATGCGATTACCCGCACGAGATCGTTGATCGAGACACCTTCAATGGACACTTGACCTAGAAAGATGCCTGAAGCCCAGGAGCCTGCGATGGACAGCAGTACAAATCCCCATCGAGGGAATTTACGAACACGATTCTCCTCCATGCTATTTTTCCTTTCTCTAAGGGACAATGTGTTCATCGATACGACGATATTCACGACCACCGCTTCGCGTGTTGGTACACCGTCGCGTAACTCATGATTAGAATTCCACGGTTCGATATCCCTTTTCCGAAGAGGTTGTCGCGGACTTGAGATATTATTTTACAGCTTTATGACCACAAATGCAATATATATTTGACTTTTAGCAAGATATATATTACAATTAATCGCAGTCAATCCGATAACTAACGGAATTCAGATGAAAGAAATTCTAATCGGAAACAAAGTAAGACTAGCTAGAGTGGCCAAGGATCTTACGCAGGAGCAGCTCGCCATTAAAGTGGGTGTTACCAGGCAAACCATTGGATTGATCGAGGCAGGCAAGTACAACCCCTCAATTAAACTCTGCCTCTTGATAGCTAAATTCACCGACACCACCTTGAACGATCTGTTCTGGATGGATGGAGAGGAAGATGAATAAGTGGTTCCAAATCGATGAGCAGACCGAAACAGTAAGTGGAAGACTGTCGGTAATTTTTCTCGGACTTACACAGATTGGATTGTATCTTGCCCTCATGTATCAGAGATATGTGCTGGATTTACCTCCTGATTACTACAATGATCTCGCGATCATCTTGGCCTTTTCAGTTCTGGGATACTGGGGGGCCTGCCTTTTCTTAGGGGGTGTAATCCCCACCCTATCTTTTCGCAGGGCAATATTTATATATGCGGTCATCTGTATGACAATAGCTGTACCTCATACGATCATTCGCGGTTGGCCGGCGGGAACGGAATGGAATTCTCGGCTCTTGGTCATCCTTGGATTACCCGCAGGTCTAGTGGGAGGATATGCGCTTATGGCATATCTCGGAAAGAAAAGGTTAGAGAAGATCATCTCTTCCGAATCAGATTGATCTCCAAACACAAGTGTATATTCCAATGAAAGTCACAACCCTGAAAGGATGAAACGAGAAAGAGAAAAGTTGTTTACCGAAAATCCACTACCTTGAACTTAATAAGAAGCACGATGGAGAAATCAATGGAACGGCAACAGAAAAAAGCAAGTAGTAAATATAGCTTCTTGTTTCCGGCAGGTCTTGGCATTGGCGTCGCGATAGGTGCGGCCATCCACAATATTGGTGTCGGTTTAGCCATTGGAGCAGGCATCGGAACGATTCTTAGCCTATTGGGCATGCATTTCCAACAAAGAAAATCTGAGAAGAACTAGTAGCCAAAGGATGAATGGGTAGCGGGGGTGAGATTCGCCTACACTATTTACACTAGAGATGCAGGAATAGTTAGCCGGGCATGTCTAGGAACTGAAGGCCTTCTTCAGGTTTTCGGGTAGAATCACACACTTTATTGATTGACAATTTCTGCTTCGATAAGCTCCTTCCTCTCTCACCCCATTCTAAAGTCTGTAATCCTTAGATTACTAAGCCCTAAGGTTTTACAGGAAAAGGCTGTTTGAGCTAGACGAATGGCTGTGGGAAGTGCAAACAAAAGTCATCCTTCGACGGACCTTCAGCTAACTCAGGACGACTGATCATTAACCAGAAGACCGGGCTCCCATGCCCGGTCTCTCGGCTAGCCCTAGACATTGCTCAGGACGTGCATCTGAGCCGGCTCTACCGTAATGGAAGGGAATGTATTTGATCATACAGTATATGGAAACGAGGTTCGCGAAATGAATCGCTGCTTGGCGGCAGGGGTTAGCACTACGCTCTTATGAAACCGTGTTGCAAGAGGTTGAAAATCCCTAATTTCGCACCCGATGAACTACGACGAGTGTCACGTCATCCAGCAAAAGATGATCCCCCTGGCGAGTGGTTGTGACCTCAAGCATGTGATCACACATAGTTTGAGCCGATACTCCTCTGCACAGACTTATCTCTGACATCAACGATTCATTCATAGAAACAAGGTCTAAATGGTCGAACCGCTCGGTCAGTCCGTCCGTATAAAGAAGAAATGTACCACCAGGCGGAATATTTATAGTGTTTTCATCAATCTCTGGTTCGGTAAAGTAGCCCAGCGGTTGTCCAAGACCCTTTTCGGCCAGTGTCACTTCTCCATCGGCTGTACAAATCAGAGGCAGCTCATGACCAGCCCGAGCATAATGAAACTCGTTGGTGGTTCCATCCAATACACCGAAGATCGCTGTAACGGGAAGACCTCTCGAGTTTATCTCGAGCAGATGCTGGTTCACACCTTGCAGGGCTTCGAGGGGTGAAGAAGCGCGGTAGGCTTCGACTCGCAACAGGGCATGGGTTTGAGCCATCACGATTGCCGCTGATAGACCTTTATCGGTCACATCGCCAACAACAATGCCAACCTTGTTGTCGTTAAGTGGGATGAAATCATACATATCGCCCGCGACCATGCGTGCGGGCACAAGCTGTACGCCAAAATCAAAACCCATTACTTGAGGTAAGGTCTGAGGGAGGATACTCATCTGAATATCGCTAGCTAACTGAAGCTCAGCCTCCAACTTTTCTTTCTCGATAATCTGGGTTTGAGCACCTTTTAGCGCTTCAATTGCTTCCTTCAACTTGCGATTTTTCTCATGCTAATCACTTATATGTCGCTCGTTCGAGGCATTTAAACTCAAGGTCAATGCCCTCACCATCTCGTAAGCCATCATGGGTTCGTGAGTCAGCAGCGTATCGAAATCGTCTCTTGTCAACTCAAGCAATTGTGACTTCTCCCGTGCGACAATGCTAGCTGTACGCTTCACATCACGATGGAGCAGGCTGATCTCGCTAATGAATTCGCCAGGGCCTCGAACGGAAAGGAATTGCTCCTCTTCAGTACCCATCCTCTTGACAGCTTCCACCTGTCCTTCCAGAACAACATAGAAGTGCTCGCCAGGATCTCCTTCACGTAAAAGAGTTGTCTTGGATGGGACTTCGATGATCTTTGGATCGGCGCCGAGTTTTTGCAGCGTGCTATTGGTCAAAGAGGCGAACCAGGGGTACCTGCGAGAGAAACTCCACAAGATCATTCATATGAGCGCCCTGTGGTTTTCGTATCTACAAGTATATCCCTGAAGGTTTGGAACGCTCAGAGAGTTGAGAATAACGAAGACAATAACACCAGTTGTATTGAGTCTGTCACCCGACTACGCTTGACAAGTTGATTTATATTGTCTCCATACGAAAATTAATGAGAACGCTTTTCTGCATGACTATTTCAGATTGCTCTAATGGTCTCATTCAGAAGAATAGGGCTAGCGTGATATTTATCCTGCTTGTTCGACTGGTTAGAATAATAGGAGGAAACGATTAGGGAAGCCTACGCCCAAGCCAAATACTTTCCCATTTTCATCGCAAAGTAGACCCTGTTGCTTCTCGACCTACAATCTGCATCCAATTCATGGTGATCTATGATTGACAGACAGTTCTACAAAGCCGGGATGGAAATTCTCCATGGAGCAATCCAGCAGTTCCTGCTTGTCCCTCTCGATGAGATGGAGGATTTCTTAATCAAAGCGATTGAGAACACAGATTTTAGCAGCGAACTGAACCAAACGAAGCTCAAGGCAGCTAATCATCAACTTCAAATCATAAGGACGTCGAGGCAATTCCGAGACACCTATATGTCGATCATTGATGATCCATCATTTGAATGAGAATTGCTGGAGATTGGAACGCATGCGAAGATACCTTTCGTAGAAGGAACACTCAGTGATCAGCTCGAATTAAATTGGGATTGCTTGGGGAATTTTGCTTAGCGAATAAAACCTTATCAAATAAATATCCGGCTGTCACTGCCCCTCAAAGAGGGAATCCATTTCTAGCACAATCTGATCGGCAATACTTACCATCTCAGTTTCGTAATCAACTGCAACGTCTAGGTCGCCTTGTGAAGCAGCCTGATACATTTTCCATTCGGTGAAGAAGTACTGGTCGGATAGATTTTTAATTTCTTGAAGGCAAGCCGGAGCTTCCAAGCGCTTGTGCTCCGAATATCGGTTCTCAGCTCTTGAAGCTAAGGGCGAAAAATCTGAATAGTATTGAATGGAGTCAATAAGCTCATAATCGGCATCAGAATCCTCAAGGATTGCGTAGGATTGATCAAACCAACGATCCACAGCCTGACCGGCGCACATTGACGAGTTTGAGTCGGAGGAAGCCGATGACGATAGGTAGTAGAAGATAGAAAAGATGAAGATCGCCCCCACCAAACCAAATATAACCTTAACGAAGCTATACAGTTTGTCAGGTTGCGATGCCTGCTGATAGGAAGTCTGTGTGTATGGGTGGGTAGAAGTATGTGGCTGGATGGTTGATTGAACGGATGATGAAGTTGATTGCAGCCCTGATGAGTAGGTATCCATCCCTCCATCTACTTGCCGACCATATTGTAGAACCTCGGGCTTAAAAGTCTTAAAACAAGTCTGACATTCAATATACTCTCCGAGCTTCTCGGTTTTGATTAGGGGAATGAAGTAAAGCGTGAAGTATTTCGAAACTTCTTCATGCTTGAATAGTTGGTGTGATTTACAATGCGGGCAGTAGAAGGTTCCGGTCCCGATTGTCTTTGACTTACCTTTTGATCCCCAGATAATCATGTCGTTCTCCTATTGGACTCATGCCTCTTAACGATCATTCGCTCCATACCTACGCCAATTTATCGCTCTCCATTTTCATAAAATTATGAGAAGAGACACCTTTTTGTAAAAAGAACACTCATTCGCGAATGAGGGGGGAAATCGTGAGCGTACATCACCAACCAGCCATGTTCTTCGTGCGATGCGACCTCAGAATTGGGTGATCTTCTACAACTCAGTCTCTAATTCTAGGCCGTTCCCATACACCAGCAGGCGGCAAGTATGGATTGATCAGGTGCACCACGAGCGCACTCACCAACCCACAGATCATGTATTGGATGGTCCAAATTAGTAGTCCCACGTATCACCTCGTTTCCAATGGAGCTCCATTTCATTTTCATTTGCAGTCGTACGTGGCTTCATTGGTTTGCTATTTTGATTATTTCATGTTGTAGCGGCTTCCAGCCTTACAGTAAGCTTGCATTACAGTTCCTTGGATAAGCAGCTGCCAATGAACAGAGGTGCTGTGGCAAGAATTGAGCGCCTCAAAAGTTGCAGGTAAATTTGCAGAACATGAATGGGTGAGAGAAGAAGGAATTGCCCAAACAGCTAACGCGTCAGAACAACCAACGCATGTCATTCAGGTGTGGAATGAATACTCAGTGGGTTGTGAAACCGCCTCACTCCGATCGAATCGTAAATAAAAGAAGTCATAAATTTATAACCGCAACATATGGCGGTCATTGTTTCCTATGTAAAGGATCTTAATTCCTCTTTACTGCATTCTTACTTCCATATCGATTTCGTTTTTTTTACCTAATTTTCCGATTAAGCCCATTATCTAGAGCTGACTTCCATTAAACTGCCAAGACATCTTTGGAGGCATTAACAAAACGCCAAGCTAGAAGTTCGAATCCCGAAGAGGGGATTGGAACGATAGACTTTTCATCGAAAGTCGGATTTACGATCAAGGATCGTTTGCAACAATCGCCTGGTTTGAATGCCTAATTGCTTCTCAGGCACTGAAATACAAAGGAATAATTGAGTTTCCCGGTTTCTTCAGTCCCTGTGAATCTTCGCTCTAATGCTATATGTCCAATATCAACCAGCGGGATGAAGTTAAGCCAATCGACAAACTCCAACACACGTACTTTTGATGAGATGTCGTATCCAAAAACCAAGTGAAAGACTTGGTTCCCTGGACGATGAATATGTCTTAGCTCAGGATGAATTCGATCTTGAAGAACGGAAAATTATATCTGTGACCTCGCAAGAACGAACTCTCAGAATTCATCCATCAAAAGGGGTCTGAGTTTCAAATTAAGCGGAAGCGCCTCACGAAAAAGGGGGTGTGGAATCCCAGTGGAGATCATCCTTGATTTTATATGTGCTGACATTATCGGGGGCACGCTGCTGATCAACTCAATCAGTAGACAGCGGAACACCAATCTGAGGTTTTCGCCAGTTCAAGTATTTCGTACTGGCAATCAGACCGCCGAAGTAGATTAACGCACCGAAGATGTACGGGGAGGCTGAACCAGCAACATCGAAAAGTAATCCTCCAGTGAAAGGCCCCACGATCCGTCCCAAAGCCGCGTAACGATTTTGCTCACCTTGGATTAGCCCTTGGTCTTGAGCTGATGTGCGTTTGGAGAACAGTGTGGACATCGCCGGTCTCATGCCAGAAGTTAAAAACGCCATCGTTCCCATGATCAACAATAACCCGGCAAGGTTCTGAGCGATCAAGAGAAAGAGGTAACTGGTGGCGCTGAAGACCAATCCAAGCACAATCAATGACTCCTCTCCAAAGCGTTTGATCATGGGTCCTACGATGAAACCTTGCGCCAACACCATTGCTACTCCAGCCACGGTAAAGGCGAGACCCACCTCGCGTCCACCAAACCCTAGCCTGGCTTCAAGAAAGAGACCAAATGTACTTTCCAGATTGGCGGAAGCAAAGTTGATGGCTAATGTCAGGATCAGCAAAAATCCCAGTGGTTCTGCCAGCTGACTTCGACGACCGAAATTCTTGAGCTTTGCAGCCGGACTGAGTATCTGCTTGTTCCGAGAATCGTCATCAAGAGACTCGGGAAGAAAGAAAAAGGCAGCGACTGCGATCAAAAGTGTTATACCGGTTGCCACGAAGAAAGGAAGCTCGATGCTTACCTCAGCCAGATAACCGCCAATGATTGGACCTAGAACGATGCCCAGTCCGGCAGAAGTTCCCATAAGCGCCATTCCATCGCCACGCTCGCTTTCGTCAGTCACATCAGCCATATACGCCATCGAGGCAGGGATGGCAGCACATGACAGGCCTCCACCTAAAAGTCGAGCGATGAATAACAATAACAAGTTATTTGCCAAGCCAAAAAGCAGGAAGGTGAGAGCGAATCCCAGCAAACCCCAAAGGATGACCGGGCGACGACCAGAACGATCCGAGAACCTTCCCCAATATGGTGAGAGTAGGAACTGCGTCATCGAATAACTTGCGAAAAGCAAGCCCAGTTGTGTTCCATTTGCGCCCATGCTTCCAGCATAGAAAGGCAGTACTGGCATGATGAGCCCATAGCCAATCATGATGACTAGGTTGATACTGCAGAGTACGATGACAGCAGGTCGCCTGAGCATGCGTCCAAGCATCATTGCTCCTACGTAGAATTCCGCAGCCGGGATCTCCTTCCCATGCAGAGGGACGGGGTGTTCGATAACCAACAAACGAATGTCCCAGGGCAAGTAAAACTTGGGACACTCTCAGAGACTCACTTACGATGATATAGACTCGGCTTGACTCGCGATAACGTTGAACAAGAAAGCTGCCTATTACTTAGGCTTTTAATGACCGTGCTTAAGGAGATGATCCTCCACATAATTGGAAGGAGGATCCCATATAGAGCTCGAAAGCCGATGTC
>DUEZ01000098.1 GCA_011174825.1 Anaerolineae bacterium
CCATAACCCTCGAGAAGGTTTCTTAACCGATCTAGCTTCCTCTCAACATCCATTGTCTTTCTCCAACAAGCAACTCAAATTTTAATCTTAATAACGTAATGCAACTCAAAGAATTATCATACCGTAAAAGTTACACTCCTGAGATTAGACCCACGGTTTACAACTCAATCTATTTTTAAAAGAGGATAAGCCTTGATCAAATCTTTTTCCAAACGAGAAGGTGTGCAACGATTTGAGACCATGAGTACAAGTGAGAAAAACTCGTAATCTTTGATGTTAATATAGGAAAACCCAACGCACATCAAGCATTCAGTGGGCTAAATACATGAAGTATTGAATCGTCGAACACTCAGTGGATACGGATACGACCACACCCATATCGAACATCATAGATGGGATGACACTAATAAATCACCGCCAGATGGAGCGGTAGATGCATCGTATGTTAGGGATCCGCACTTTTCCTTACCGCACTACGATTGCAATAATGCTCACTTACCAGAATGCTTATTAAAGTGGTAATCTGTTGTAGTACAGATCGATTAAGATAAAAAGCGTCTGTGGGAGATGGAAGGAATGATGAAGAGGTTGCAACGCGGAATTCGTGCTCCAGAGGATGTCAAGAGACATAGACCGAGTATCAGCCCTATCCAGATACCTTACACCTCCATCGTCATTCCCACGCTTGTTGGTCTTCTCCTCATCACCGGGTGCGGCCCAGGGCTCGCACAGGCCACCCCAACGGCCACTGTTCCTGATTTGCTCAGCCAATTGCCTGGTCGTTTCATCCTCCAGGATGAGGATGGACATGTTTACATCGCTAGACCGGAAGGAAGCGAACGTCAAGATTTAGATACTGTCGGGCTGTATCTCCAGGAATCAGTATCTTTGTCACCAACAGGAGAAGATCTGGCTTATGTAAATGACGAGGGGCGCATAGCTATTATTGACCTTGAGAACTTTGAAATTAAAACCCTGACCTCACCTCTTCCCCTTTGGGAGGAAAATCGTGAAAAGAGTTTAAGTTGTCAAGTTCGCATGGCTTGGTCTCCTGATGGTAAAAAACTGGCGTACGCACCCCAATGTCTCCACCCCGATCTTGAGCGCAGTCTCCACGTGGTAAATGTGGAGACAGGTAATGACGTTGTGGTCACTACACCTGAGATGGACACAAGTTACATCGGTACCGGTTTTGGTGGGGCTCTTTGCCGGGTTCGCGCCATGTACTGGGATGCAAATGGACAAGATCTATTCTTTGTTAAAACCGAAGGATCCCCTAAGGAAATATATTTTACAGGCATCGGACCCTTCTACGATGATTGCGTGGAGTCGGTCATCTTTCTCCAGAGATTTAGACCAGATGGAGAGCCAATGGGCGATCCAGAGCGTGTGATGGAACTGGGAACAGCCCGCGGGGCGACAACCACCAATTGGGGATTTGTGTGGGGGGAAACCAAGCGTGAGGAGCCTGGTGGGCCAACGCCGACCGCAGCCTCAGCTGTAATCTTATACGACATAGAGACAGAAGATCTCACCCGCTTAGAGGCGGCTGAAGGCGAGCCGCTTCATCGCATAGGGGTGTCGCCGGTCAATCCACGACATCTGTGGTGGTCAGATAAGAAATACGACGAGATGGATACGCTGTATATCTTCACAGATGGGAGTGAGATGGAAGCGACCTGGGAAACACGAACAGATGCCAACACCCGTGACTGTGGCGTTCGAGCCTATTGGTCTCCGGATGGACGCTATGTCCTGACAGAAGATTCCTACAGGATTCGGGATCCCGAGACGATGGATCGCGAGAGGTATTTCTCATACTATCTATTCGACATTACGGATCTGGTATGGTCGCTAGATGCGCATGTGCGGCTACCAGAAAAAACTCACGTATTAGCCTGGATACCTTAACTGTCGTGATCAAATACTTTGGTTGTAGTCATGCGGCGATGCTTTACAAGAGAAGAAAACACCTGCGAAGATGTGGACAAGGCAGTCTCAGATTTGGAGACATCTCTCGACCTTGGACTGGACACAAGCCTGAGAGATGACATACCTATTTTGATATAGCTATTAAGATAGTTTGTTTCCAAGGAACACTCACTGGGTTGAAAAATGTCAATACCGAAGAATGAAAACAATTTGAAAGCACGTTTAAAGTCAATCACCGCAGACAGACAGATCAGGCTGCTCTTCATCCTCATGGTGATCGTCGGATATATCCTCAACTTTGTCCTGCGCCCAGGTCAGGAATTACCTCCACTGACATCTTGGGAACTTCTCATGGGGATCGCCTTTGGCCTTATCTACCTGTTAATAGGTTTGAATGAGCGCGTGTTCTATGAACGTCTGCCCTCTGGTTGGGCGGAAGCGCTGTTCTTTTCCGCGGAGTGCGCCCTTGTCCTTGGCATTGGGCTTATGTTGGGTGTGAGCGGCAGCTGGTTGATCGCCATACCGCTTGTAGGCTTTGCGGTGGAGATGCTCAAACCCCGGCAGCGTTGGGCGGTGTATGTCGCCGTAGTCGTTTGCGCGGTCTTACCCCTTGGATTGCGTCAGGGGAATTGGATCAGCGCAGGCTTAAATTCAGTTACGGTAGGCACTGCTGTTGTCTTCGTGGCCGTGTTCGCTCAAATGCGCCTGAACGAGCAGCAAGCCCGGGAGCGCGTAGAGCAATTGATGGTGGAACTGGAGCAAGCGAACTCGCAGCTGGCTGCGTATGCCACGCAAGCCGAGGAACTGGCGATGACCCAGGAGCGAAATCGCCTGGCGAGAGAGATCCATGATAGCCTGGGTCATACCCTCACGATCGTAAACGTCCAGATCGAGGCCGCCAAAGTGGTGATGGATTCGGATCCAGATAGTGCTTTGGATGCGATAAACAAAGCCCAGGAACTGGCTCAAAAGGGATTGACCCAGGTTCGGGAGTCTGTTGCAGCGTTGAGGGAATCCCCGGTCAGCAACCGACCTTTGGGCGAAGCGATTGCATCCTTGGTTCAGGAAGCACAGAGCAGCGGCATCGTCACCGAATTCAAGGTCGCTGGCGAACCGCAAGCCTTGGAACACAAAGTCGCCTTGGCCCTTTACCGGGCAGCGCAGGAAGGGCTGACAAATGTGCGCCGACATGCCCGTGCTTCCCGGGTTGACGTCCTGTTGGACTTCCAGCCTGATGAAGTGCGCCTAGAAGTAAAGGATAACGGAGTGGGCGCCGCGAAGACATCTGGGGGATTTGGGCTGCTGGGGATCCGAGAACGAATGCAGTTGCTGGGGGGCAAATTAGAGATCCATACAGGCGTAGGGAAAGGATTCTGGCTAATCGCTAGCGTACCGGTTTCGTATGCAGACAATCCGGCACAGCCAGAGGAGTGAGAAGTCAGCATGACCATTCGTGTACTGCTGGTGGACGATCAAGCCCTCTTTCGCGAGGGATTGGAGACACTGCTCTCGGTCCATGAAGACATTCAGGTTGTCGGACAGGCCAGCAACGGACAGGAAGCGCTTCAGATTGCAACCAAAGTCCAGCCGGACGTAGTCCTGATGGACATACGCATGCCGATTCTGGATGGCGTTAGGGCTACACACCTTTTGAAGAACGCCCTACCTCAATGCCGGGTGATCGTGCTCACGACTTTTGATGATGATGAATACATATTTGACGCTTTACGCACCGGCGCGGTGGGGTACCTGTTGAAGGATGTGGCTTCAGCGCAGTTGGTCGAAGCAATTCGCGCTGCGGCACGAGGCGAATCCATCCTTGAACCTTCGGTGGCTGCGAAAGTGATCGCCGAGTTCAGCAGGGTTTCGAGGTTGGTTCCATCGGCGCAAATGGAGCACTTGGTCGACCCGTTATCTGAGCGAGAACTGGAAATCTTGGGGCAGATCGCCAAGGGATTCAGCAACAAAGAGATCGCCGATCAGCTTTTCATCGCAGAGGGTACGGTTAAAAATCACGTGACGAATATTTTGGGCAAGTTAGGCGTGCGAGACCGGACGCAAGCCGCCCTTAAGGCCAGGGAATTAGGCTTGCTGTAAACAAGTTCCGATCAGAAAAGACTGCGACCGTGTAAAGATCGATCGCTGTCTTTTTCTTTAAGTCACATGTCCAGATATGACCAGGTCATAGTGGGAAATAGGACCTGGGTGATGACCTCTTGTACATCACAGCCCCTTCACGGATTGCTACACTGAAACTGCTTCGATCAAACGCAGTGGACTGCCGAGAACAGACGGTCCACTTAAAACAAAAGGAAGGAGACAAAATGAACGAGACGATCTTAGAAGCAAGGAACCTGATCAAGAAGTTTGGTGATCTTACGGCGGTCAACGACGTAAATCTCGCCATTCAAAAGGGTGAGGTCTTTGGCCTGCTGGGGCCGAATGGTGCGGGCAAGACGACCATCATCTCGATGATCACCGGGTTGCTAAAGCCTACCAGCGGCCAGATTACCGTGGACGGTCTGGACCTGCAGACAGAACCTTACGCTGTCAAAGCAAAGCTAGGCTTGGTACCACAAGAGTTGGCCCTCTACCCTACGCTATCGGCCCGCGACAACCTGGCCTTTTTCGGCAGCATCTACGGCCTGGGGGGGAAACAATTACAGGAGCGCGTGGACGCTATGTTGGCGATGGTGGAACTAACTGAACGGGCCAACGAAGCGGTCGAGACTTACTCGGGTGGCATGAAGCGTCGGGTCAACATCGCCGCAGGTCTGTTGCACCAACCTAAAGTGCTTTTCCTGGACGAGCCCACCGTTGGCGTGGACCCCCAGAGCCGCAATGCCATCTTTGAGGCGGTCGAAGCTTTGAACCGCGCCGGGATGACGGTGATTTACACCACACACTATATGGAAGAGGCTCAACGCCTCTGCCATCGGGTGGCCATCATCGACGAGGGGCAAATCATCGCCTTGGATACACCCTCAACGCTCATCAGCAGCCTGGGTGGTGGCATCCTAGTGCTTGGTTTGGAAGATCCTGAAGCCGGAGCAGGCCTTGGGAAAGTACAGACGGTGGTAGATAGAGTCATGGAACTGCCCGCGGTCAAATCCATGACGCGCGACGACGGGCACGTAAAAATCGAAACCCACCGTTTCCAGGAAGCTCTCATGGGCATCCTCGATATCACCAATCAGCTGGATGTGCGCATCACATCCATGGAAAAGTGGGAGCCCAATCTTGAGAGTGTCTTTCTGCATATGACAGGGAAAAAGCTGAGGGAGTGAGGAGAAGACCATGAACGTATTGAATATTCCAACCGCACTAAGTGTGGCACGGAAAGACATCAAGATTTTTCTCAAAGAGCGTGGAACATTGCTCTACTTATTCGTCGTCCCGATTGTTTTCATCCTCGCCTTCAGCGGCGTATCGGGTGTGGAGAGTGCTCCAAAAAAGGAAGCCATCACCTTACCGGTCGTGAACCTCGATTCAGGCAGTGAGGAATCGCAAACGTTGCTCGATGCCTTGAACCAGGATGGCAGCATCCAATGTGAACTATATGATGAGGCAAAGGCCGAGGCCTTGCTCGAGAAAGGGACCATTAAGCGGGTGCTGACCATCCCAGCCAACTACGGTAGTGATTTACAGTCCGGTCATGCGGTGACGCTGCACCTGGCCAATGCTTCCGACGCGAGTTTTACCAAAAGCGAAGCTGTGCATCGAGTAGTTTCTGGTGTGGCTGCAGATTTATCGCTTCAGTCGCAATTGATCAGCAGCTTCAGGCAGATGTCCGACATGCAGGCAATGATATCCCCAGAGGAGCAAGCCTTCACGACGGAAATCATCATCGAACAGGCTCAAAGCCAATTTGAGCGCTCCAGAACAGAACCGTTGTTGGGTCTGGTAGAGAGTTGGCCGGAACACTTGCAGGAAAAGGACGAGCAGGAGACCAACCCCCTTAATGTGTATATACCTGGTTTCACAGTCCTCTTTATCTTCCTTACAGCGCAGACCACAGCGCAATCACTCTACGAAGAAAAAAAGATGGGCAGCTTCCGCCGTCTGCTGGCTGCACCCATAAGTAAGCCCACGATCCTGTTGGGTAAGGTGGTGCCAAACTTCATCACCGGGTTAACCCAGATCATCGTACTCTTTGGCACGGGGGTATTTGTCCTGCCCTTGTTGGGACTTGACAGCATGGCGCTAGGGAACGATCCCCTGGCACTGGTTGTGGTGAGTTTAACCATACTGCTCTGCTCCACGGGCCTAGGCGTACTGATTTCTGGCATTGCGCGCACCGAAGCCCAGATCAGTGGGGTGAGCCAGGTTGTGTTATGGATTTTCGGCTTTGCCGCCATCTGGATGGACCAGATTGGGTCGATCTCGCCCTTTGACGTCATCAGTAAATTGATCCCGCATACGTGGGCCAATGGAGCTTTTCTGGACCTGTTCGTTAGAGGACAGGGCTTAGCCGACATCGTGCCCAGCGTATTGGTTTTGTTAGGCTTTACACTTGCGTTTTTCGCCATCGGTTTGTGGCGGTTCGACTATCGCTAAGCCGATAGAAAGAGGAGACTGATCATGAACTTTCTAAGAAACACTTTGAAACAAGCCCGGAAGGATCTGAAGATCCTCTTCAAGGATCGAGGGCAACTGGCAGTCTTATTTATCCTTCCGTTGGTCTTTGCCATGATGCTTGGAGCCCCTAAAGCAGCAGGTGCTACGAACCTAGTCAGCGTCAGTGGCGAATCCAAGTTATCTATAAGAACAATTATCGTGAATGAGGACGAGGGTCCATACGGCGCACAGGTGGATGAGGTGCTGCGGGACATCCAAACATTACGAATGCAAACCGCACATTCGGTTGACCTGGCTGACAAAAAGGTCGCTGATGGTGATGCGGCTGTCGCGATCATCATCCCGGTCGATTTCAGTGCCACAATCGACGCCAACCAACCGACGGGGATCCAATTAATTAAAGATCCGACTCGGCAGACGGAAGCCCAGGTTGTTGCTGGTATCTTGAGAGAAGTGCTCACAGAGTTGAGCATACGGGCGGAGATCGAGTATGGTATCCGAGCTGTGTATGAAATAACAGGCGCACTGGAGGGCGCTAATCCTGAAACGATCCGCGCCGTGCATGCGCAAACGATGGGCGTCGTATGGACGGCGGTGCAGGAAATCCGTCAAAGTCCAGCGATCGTTGTCCAACGACAGGATATGGCCAAGGAGGACAGGACCCTCGTTGCCAGCGGCCTCATCTTCGGCTTCGTTATGCCAATATTTTCAACGATGTTCGCCTTCTTCCTCGTTGGTTTTATGGCCGAGTCGATCTTGAAAGAAAAAGAAGCCGGCTCATTCCGCCGATTGTTGGCCGCCCCCATCCACCCTGGCAGCGTTATCACCAGTAAGATGGTGGCCTTTATCGTGGTTGTTTTCCTACAGATGTTGTTGCTGTTTGGGATTTGTAATTTGATATTCGATATGCCACTGGGAGACCCTCTAGGGCTCCTGGTCCTTACATTAGCCCTGGCGCTGGCGGCAACAGGACTTGGCATGTTGTTGGGATCGCTCGCACAGACCAAAAAGCAAGCTGGAAGCATCGGTATGTTATTGGGCTTTGTGCTCTGGTTTGCCAGCGGTTTCACTGGTTTCACCATCGATCTCACGGGAGGCGTGATGCAGGTTGACCTTCCGATCGAAGGGTTCAAATACTACCTATCCCAAATCACCCCTCATGCCCATGCGATCACTGGGTATATCAAATTGATCATCAACGGTGCGGATCTTGGGGAACTTCTTCCCAATATCGCTGCGCTGCTTGGGTTTGCAGTCATCTTTTTATCGGTGGCACTCTGGCGCTTCAAGTTCGACTAACCAATTGCAAAGGGTGTGCTGCGCATGGCTTATAGCCTAATGCGCAGCACCCTACCTGAACCTCACTTAGGTGAGACACAAATCAATCAGCATGAAAGAACGGCTTTTGTCCCAACGAAACCATAAGTTGATGTCAATTGATGTTGTCAGGATTTAACCGACCGCTTTAGATCGTTATATCTCGACCTCCTCCCCCACTCCGGCCGCTTGCGCTAACTCGTATACCCTCACCGCCGTGGCAGCATCCTGTACGGCTAACCCAACCGATTTAAAGAGCGTGATCTCACCAACCGACTCTCGCCCCGGTTTAAGTCCCGCAACAATTTCCCCCAAGCTGGCATGGATGTGATCCTCAGAGATCGCTCCCTCCTGAATGGGGATGATCAAATCGCCTGCCTCAGCCAAGCATGCAGAAATGTAATCCGTCACAACTTTGGCATTTTGGATGGTCTCCGTGTCCAGTTCGCGGGTTTGAGGGGTGTGGGAACCGATGCCATTGATGTGGGTGCCCTCCTCGACCCATGAACCTTCGAAGATCGGTGTGCTGCTCGAGGTGGCTGCCACTATGATGTCGTTCTCGACGCAAGTCTGCGGATCTTCTGTTGGTTCAATGGGGATCGATAATCGCTCAGACATCTCAGCTGCAAACTTCTCCCGCGCCTCCTCGTTTAGATCGTAGAGGATCACTCGATCGATGGACCTCACCTCGCAGACTGCCATCAACTGTGTACGAGCCTGAACCCCTGCACCGAAGAGACCTAAGCTGCGTGCATCCTCCCTGGCCAGATACTTCGTCGCCACTCCTGATGCGGCTCCTGTCCGCATGGCGGTGAGGAATCCAGCATCCATGATCGCCACCAGCGCTCCTGTGTGCGGGTCATTCAGAAGCAGCGTGCCAATGGTGGTTGGCAAGCCAAATTTCGATGGATTGTCGTGGTAGACGGTGACGACCTTGAGAGCCAGGGATTCTCCACCTTCAGTCCCTCCCATGTAAGCAGGCATCCCTAAATGAATCCCGTGATGCTCGGGTATGCGGATCACGGTTCTTTGCGGCATGGTCACATTGCCTAATGCCAGTTGCCGAAATCCCTCCTCAACAGCAGCGATCGCATCCTTCATCGTCAGCACTTGCTCGACATCTTTTCGAGTCAATAGCAAAGGCATTTCTCACCCCTTTCCGAAATTCAACTCCTGCGGTTTTTTATAAGTAACATCAGGTGGCTTTAACCGGGTGTTTGTTTAGAATACTTCGTACGATATGAAAAGGGTAGCCTGAGTATCCAATGATGAAGTGGCTGCCCGGTATTTCAATTCGCTGCTCTCATTATTAGAGGCAGCTTATCAAATATTCATCACACAAAGAGCTTGGGTTCCATTGGATAGATATTGGCGGACAGGGGGTTAGAGCGTTCAATGTTATGACGCCTTCTATTGGGTAGTTCTTCTGTTCCCTTGATCGGCTGAAACACATACAATCTATTGTATCGAGCAAATGATTTTTTGAACCTTATTTCATTCAAGATTGTAGTAGAAGGAAACGAAGGCAGAAAAGCGACGGAGAGTGCAATGTTCAATCAGAGATCATCACCGGATAAGCTGATGCGGATAGGCAACATCCTCATTACACCACTTCTTGTGATTATGGCAGTCGTCGGGTGTACACCTCAACCCCGATCCGTCGATGTGACAACCAACCCCACCCCAACCAAGTTAGTGCCGGACATGCGTGCCACCACGACTGTGATCCCGCCCACCGAAACGCTGACCCCCCTTCCCCCAATAACGCTCGACGCTCGTGTCGCCGAAATAGAGGCTCTGATGACCACATACGAGCAGATGGATCTCTTCAGTGGGGCAGTACTCGTTGCAGAGGGAGGAGAAATCATCTATGAAAAGGCGATTGGCTACGCAAACCGTGAGTGGTCGATCCTGAATACACTTGATACGAGATTCAGGGTAGCTTCGCTTTCAAAGCAGTTCACGAAGATTCTCGTGTTGCAACTGGTCGAGGAGGGCAAGCTTAGTCTAAACGGAACAATTGACTTGTATCTTCCAGATTACACGGGTCCTGGCGCAGATCAGATCACCATCGACCATCTCCTCAAGCACCGATCGGGGATTGTGGGTGAACCGGCTGTTCAGAACCTGGAGCGAATCGAACGTGATTATTACACTCAGGAAAAGATGCTGGAGCTCATTAGCGGATTTGAGCTCTTGTTTGAGCCTGGGACGCAGTGGACCTACTCCAACTTTGGATATTACTTACTGGGTGTGAATATTGAGAGAGTATCCGGCCGAACCTACGCTGACCTTATGCAGGAGCGGATCTGTGTTCCAGCAGGGTTGACAGATACGTTCCCAGAAGTGACCAGCGACATCATCGAGCGACGTGCCTCGGGTTACTGGTTTGATGCAGAACGCGGATTTATCCACGATTCACCGCTCGACATGTCCTTCGTCTTCGGTTATGGACATCTGATATCGACAGTGCGAGATCTCTACCTCTTCGACATTGCACTCCGCGAAGGCAAACTGCTTAATTCCTCGAATACGAATGCTATCTACGAGGCGGAATTCAGACCGATTGGCGACGAAACTTGCGAAGCGTATGTTGTCGAGGACGGTCCAGCTAGCATCAACGGATTTCGCGCCAGCTCACACAGCTACATTCGTGAAGATCGTTTCGTCGTTATCGTGGAAAATGTTCGCAGCGGCGGTTATTACCTCCCTGGTGTCTTTGAGGTAGGGAGGAATATCGCTGCCATTCTCTATGGTTGTCCGTACGATCAACCGCCTCCGCATGTAGGCGATTGATCTCAGTTCTTCTGGTCTTGCCAGGTCTGCAGGTTGAACCTTGTATAGAAGATAACCGCGATGGAAGCTTATCTTCTCAACCTGCTCATCGTCTCAGCCTAAGGCTAACCCCGATAGTATTCAGCTGCACCTAAGTACTTAGACAAATAGACCGGATGCCCTCGAACACTCAGTGGTTAGGGATCCTCCCCCAATTACATTTATCCTCACATATTGGGTATTTATAGATATTTATCACCTGATTTAATATTGGATACTTACCTAGTTGAACTTTTCCACGAGACTTTGCTGTAGATTTTATACAGGAATTATTGATTGAGATCCTGGTCAGGATCGGGGCAAAGGTGAATGGTATTGTTGGCACATGGTATGATGATGAGATTTTTATTCCGAACACTGAAAAAGCCTTTTTCCTTGATTTGGAAGGTAAGCGGACACCTCCGATCTCTTGGTCAAATCTGGAGTGAAACGCTTCCCCGCGATTCTGGATTCAGTGATACGGAAGTTTGTCATAGCGACCATTCGTGATATATTTCACGATAGAATTCGTGCATTCGAAACATCACAAAACAAGGAGAATGTTCAATGAAACTATTGGTCTTTGGTGGTTCCGGGAAAATGGGGGCTGCCGTTGCATGGGATCTCATCCAACAGGATGATGTCGAGGCCGTTGGCCTCGTAGGTCGCCGGAAGGAGAAGCTGGAGCGTACTCGCGATTGGATCGGAGATAAAAAGATTAAAATCCATCCCCTCGATATTCAGGACGTTGAAGCCACTGCCGATTTGATGGCTCAATATGATGTAGGGGTCAGCACCATGCCGGATCGCAAAACAAGCTACAAGGTAGTCGATACGGCTGTCAAACATGGATTCCAGCTTGTCGATATGCTTGAGGAGTACCATCGCAAGCCCGACGCTTACGAGGTTGAGGGATTAGAATTGCCCGAAGGGATGACACTGAATGAATATGGCAATTTCCTGCATGAGACAGCGGTCCAAAATGGGGTCACATTCCTGGATGGTATCGGATTCGCGCCCGGGATCAGCAATATCATGGTAGGGGAGGCAATCCGTAAACTGGATAAAGCGGAGGGTGCTGTTGCCCGTGTAGGTGGTATCCCTTCGAAGAAAGCTGCTACCCGACATCCCTTGCGCTACATGATCACCTGGGCGTTCGACCATGTGCTGCGAGAGTACATGGTGAAGTTGAATGTGATTAAAAACGGTGAGGTCGTGGAGGTGGACGCAGCCAGCGAGTTAGAGCAATTCAGATTTCAACAGTTTGGTGTCGATGAATCGCTTGAATGTGCGATTACACCTGGCATGCCCAGCTTCATCTACTCTCGTCCTGAGTTAAAAGAATTTACAGAGAAGACCGTGCGATGGCCCGGGCATTGGGAGGGCATACAGACGCTTAAGGAGTGTGGTCTATTGGATCTTGATCCAGTGGACATCGGAGGCGCTACGATCGTCCCGCGGGAATTCCTGCTAGCGCTCATTGAGCCTCGCCTCCAGCCGCTTGAGGGGGACACCGATGTCTGCGTCATGTGGAACACAGTAACCGGTATCAAGGACGGTAAGGCGACCGAAGTACATAGTTATTTGTGGGATGAGGCTGACACCGAGAATGGCATTTCGTCGATGGCCCGTGTCACCGGCTTTTCGGCAGCGATCGGTGCCTTATTTATAGGGCGCGGCCTGATCACAGCGAAGGGTATTGTCCCGCCAGAAGATTGCATCGGTGGTGAAGTATGTGAGCGCTTTTTGGAGGAACTCAAGAAGAGGGACATTCACATCCTGGAGGAGGTCATCACCTTCGATTAGCATCAGCTCATAAGGAAGTCCTTGTAAATTGTGTGCAAGCCGATTGATCTATATGATCTTGGATTAAACTACCAAGTGCAACAACAGATGAGCGATTGAAAAATACTTGATCTGGTAACTTGAATCCAAGACATTTCCTGGGTAGGTGCAAACGATACTGGCGCGAAAATCCTCCCTGCGGGTTTTATCCCTCCAGAGGAATGGCCGGTTTG
>DUEZ01000099.1 GCA_011174825.1 Anaerolineae bacterium
CGCAGGCTTGTTGATATTTTGTATGAGGAAGATTCGTGGAATGCTCTTGTAAAGATATGACGAATGAGAAAAGCCTACTCGCTCATTCATCGCAGTTTGTAACCAGCCCCCAGATCCCAATCCTGGCTGAAGTTCCTCGACAAATTCAGCCAAATATCTAACTTACTGATCAGATCAAGACGCCTTTTGTCTGCTAATCCTCTAAGTATAAAATCCTAATGCGGCTCGATGATGATCCCCTTGTACCACGCTCTTAATGCTCCTACCGCTCGGATTTTTTTCACCCATGGTTTCACCAGCACATGAAAGCGAGGGTACGTGAGAGGGATGATCGGAACCTCTTCCACCAGGATTCTCTCCGCCTCGTGGTACATCTTCATGCGCTTATCTTGATCAATCTCCCGACGCGCCTCTTCTACCAGGTTCTCGTAGGTCACATTACGCCACCGACATAGTCCTTGGAAATGCGCCGTTCTCAAGAAATTATCGGGATCAGGATAATCTGCAGCCCAGGCCATCGCGTAAATATGAGGTGGTTCCTGGTTAAGCCGTTTTATAAACTGACTCCACTCAAATTGCTCGCACTTGATCTCTACCCCGAGGTTCTCGTGCCATTGTTTTACCAAGCTAGGAGATCTCATGCAGCCCGCAGCATAAAAGAACTCAACAGAGGGGAAACCAATACCTTTAGGATAACCAGCTTCCTTCAGGAGTTCTCGCGCCCTTTCAAGATCGAACGGGAGGCTGGCTTCTTTATTATGTCCGGGTAATCCCGGCGGAACGAAGCCACCCATCGCAGGGAATTCAAAACCTCTCATGGTTACATTGGCGAGATTCACTTTATCGGTGGCCAGAGCGAA
The DNA here is from genome assembly GCA_011174825.1 of Anaerolineae bacterium. Lineage (GTDB taxonomy): Bacteria > Chloroflexota > Anaerolineae > Anaerolineales > E44-bin32 > DUEZ01. The sequence goes on from DUEZ01000099.1 coordinate 861, forward strand.
AGCCTGACGAACGCGAGGGTCATCAAAGGGCGGCCGACCTGTGTGAAATCCCACATACGATGTCATTTGTGAGGGTGTGGAGAGGTACTCCCCCGCAAACAGCTGCCTCGCGCGATCATTCTCAGTGGAAGGAGGCCAAATCCAATAAAGATCGAGGTCGCCGTTCATATACATTTTTAGCTTCTGGGGCTGATCCAAGAAACATATCTCCACCCGTTCCACGTTACCAGGAAACCCGCCAGGATAATCAGGGTTACGAGTCAAAGTCATCGATTCCCTCGGTATCCATTCCTCCAAGCGGAACGGACCGTTGGTGACCAGATTATCCAGCTCAGTCCAAGCTTCTCCTTGTTCCTCAACGACATGCCTGGGCACAGGGAATCCCATCGAAAGCAAGTGCAGGGCATAACCGACCCGATCCTCGTGTTCAAGCTCCAGCGTCATGTCGTCCAACGCCTTTATTCCTACAGAAGCGGGATCCGTCGCTTCGCCCTGATGGAAAGCTCGAGCGCCTTTGATGTAGTATAGCAACTGGGCAATGTCGGAACCCAAAACAGGATCCAACATCCGTTTCCAAGCATACTCAAAATCATGAGCCGTCACTTGGATTCCGTCGCTCCAGGTGAAATCGTCTCGTAGGTGAAAAATGTATTTCCGCCCACCCTCCAATACCTCCCAACTTCTTGCAACCTCAGGCACGACTTCGAATTCAGGTGTGAGCGTGACCAAACCGCTAAAGAGTTGCGCGATCACATCCGCCGAGTAGGCGTCAAAAGCCAGCGCGGGATCAAGTGTAGATGGTTCTATCAAATGGTCATTTCTCAACGGATGAGGCGCGGGTTCCATCAAGCCCTCATCAATCTCCTCTCCCGCGCGTAGCAAGAGTGCAAACCCTTCCTCGTATGCCTGTCGAGCATCTTCAAAGTTGTAGGCCAGGTGATGGGTCAAGCCCAATTTCATCAGCGTCCTAGCCGCTCGATCGTATTCTTTCTGTTCTCTAAGGAAATCCAAAGCCCTTTCGTAATAATCAATTGCTTCCCGATGCGCATATAGTGCACGTGCGTTATCCCCAGCTTTGAGCAAGTTCTCGATCGCCTTCCCTGCTTCCCCCGCCTCGGTATAATGTCGAGCCAACTGTACGGCGATCTCACTTTCGCGTCCTTCGTAGAGCTCCTCAAGCACGGTAGCGATCTCTCGATGTAGCAAACGACGCTCTCCGGGGCTGAGTTCGTTATAAAGATACCGCTGGATGAGGGTGTGCGCGAACTGGTATCGAGATAGGTGATGGCGGCCAACCCTCACTTCACTTCCCACTCGAACAAGACGGTGTCGCTTCTCAAGTTCTTGAGAAAGTCCACGCAGAAGTTGTCGTTCACCAATTTCTTGAACCTGAGCGATGACCTGGGCGGTGAAATCCTCGCCCTCCACACTGGCCACGGAAAGGATCTCACGCAGTTCCGCCTCCAATCGACCCACACGCTCTTCGATCACACCTTCGACTCTTGGTGGCATCGTGCCCCAATCCAGCGCCGGACCTTCGATCCAACGCCCCTGTTCATCACGGATCAAATCCCCCCGCTCCTGCATCGCGCGCAACAGTTCGATGGTGAAAAGCGGATGGCCACTCGTGTGCCGATATAATGCCTGACGGAAATCCTCATCCAACGTATTTGGCTCTGTGTCCAAAAAAGCATCAACAAACCCTCGATCTTCAACATCTCCCTTTTCACCTAGGTCGATCCAGATATCACCTAGGTAGCGCTTCATCTCCGTAAGCATCTTTTCCAATGGATGTCGCCCACCGTTTCTCCCCAGAACCACCTCATCGGGACGATACGCACCGGTAATAAGGATTCTTGCTCCCTCAATTCGTCGACTGAGATGGAAGATCAGGTCGATGGACCCCGTATCCGCCCATTGAAGATCATCCAAAATGATCACCAAGGGACTTTGAGCCGCCAGCTCACACAACATATTTGCGTATTGATCAAAAAGGTGGGTCTGTTCCAGCTCGCCTGGTTTAGCCCTTTCTCGACCGACCAAAACTCGCAATCGATCCATCCACGGCGCTTTATCCAAAGTAGCCGCTGCAGCATGTTTTACCAGATCGCCACCAAATACAAACAGATCGATCAAATCAGGACCGTTATCGATCAACACCTCAATGGTTGCTGGAAGATGGCTCCACAATCGACGGGCGTGATCCTGTGTGATCGTTCCAGCTGCCCATCGGCTCTCGACATCCCCAGTGAGCATTCCTAGCACATCACGGAAGGGAAGGTAAGGATCGCCAGCACCCGTATGAGGGTTGCAGTTCCCCGAGGCGATCAATAACTCTCCACGTTCCTCCTGCGCGCGCTTTGCGAATTCCCGAAGCAAGGCGGTCTTGCCCCGCCCGGCATTCCCTGTGATGAATACAACTTGACCTTGACCTGTGACTGCCTTCTGTAAATAGCTATTCAGTTGGGCTAATTCCTGCTCACGTCCCACAAATACAGGTCGTTCATGTTCCAGTTCCTTCTCCGCTTTCTCAAGAAAGGCTGGCAGCCGAGGTTCAACATCCTCCTTGTCCAAGGATAAGATTCGCCGATAGGCCTCCATCATCTCCGAAACATTGGCATAACGCTTAGCAGGCTCCTTAGCCGTGGCACGTTGGATCAACCCGTTCAACGCTTTTGACATTTTCGAGGATGGCACTCTGATCGATGGCAAGATCTCATTGAGATGCTTCTGGATCATCTGCACTGGTGTCAACCCAGAGAAGGGATGCTCACCCGACAGCATCTCATACAGCAGCACACCCAGCCCATAGATATCGGTCCTCGCTGTAACTTCCTCGCTCTTAGCCTGCTCAGGTGCCAGGTAATCCACCGATCCAACGATTTTGCCTGTCTGTGTCAACCCCTCCCCACCCAAATCCTTCGCGATGCCGAAATCCGTGAGGTAGGCATTACCCTCCTCATCAAGAAGGATGTTCTCGGGCTTCAAATCTCGATGAACCACACCTTGCTTGTGCGCCACGTTCAGCGCTTCGGTGATTTGCTCTAACAATTGGCCAGTAGTCTTTGGATCCCAAGGGCCACGCTCGAGCGCTTCCCGTAAATTTCCAGCCGACAACCAGCGCATCACAAGAAAGGCACCATTCTCATCCCGCCAGTAGTCGTAGAGTGGCACGATATGGGGGTGCTCGAGTTTGGCGACCATCCGGGCTTCGGCCTCGAAACGCTGAACGAATTCGGGGTGCTCGGCGAACTCCGGTAGGATGACCTTGATCGCCACCTCGCGGTCGACGGCTGGCTGCTCAGCGCGGTAGACGACACCGAACCCACCCTCGCCGATACGTTCGATCAGCTTGTAGCCTCGAATTTCCTGACCGCTTAAGTCATCCATATCATCTGTCCCTGTGAGAAATCGTTGTCTGAATGGATATACTGCGAGGATAAATCCCTTTCATAGCTGATGCGGTTATCGAGTGTCATGTTTCAATCCCACGCTCCGCACTGGCTTCTAAGATCTCCCGATTCATACGCACGTTTTCAAACCAGCTATTTCGCAGCTCCTCATCGGAGAAATTATTCGCCACATGCATCATCCGATGATAAGCACGTTGAAGATATTCATCCGCTTCCTGCTCTTGATCCAGAGCGCGGAGGATCTTTGAGTGGATGAAGAACCGTCGTTCAGGCATATATGAAGAGGGATTGATCTCCGCCATTTCGATGGTCTCTTTCGAATACGTCAGGGCTTCATCAAGCATACCTAACTCGAGACACAAACTAGCCACGACTTCTAGGCAGAAATCGTGCCGAAAATAATCATCCTTAGGAGTAATCTCTAAAGATCGTTTACCAAGGTTCAATCCTGCTTGTAACTTTTTCGGATCTCCCTTTTGAAGAACGGAATAGGCTTGAGAAACATATGCAATACCGAGATTTTCCTCATCCTCCACGTCCTTCGCTTCCTTTTCGATCTGACTAAGGATTTCGTTTGCACTTTCATACGCTCCCAATGCAGCTTGCCCGCGGCTTATCCAACTAAGTGACATCAATTTTCCATTGATGCTGCCAACCCGTTCCATGTTCTCGGAGGAGGTTCGAAATGCGTCAATCGCCGATTCGTATTGACCAATTTCAAACAATCCAAATCCTTTTAGACGGATCAGGTAGCCAATTAACCATTCATCCTCCTCGCTCATTGCCTTCTCAATTAACGGTTCGAGAAACCCAAACATCTCCTCGAATTTGCCCTCGCGAACGTAGTGAGACAGCAGCAGATTAGACACGGCGAAGGCGATACCAATCGAAGAACCAATGGCACCAGCAAGTTTAAGCGATTGCCATAGGGATTGATAGGATTCTTGATATTCACCAAGCCAGGCTTGGATCATCCCAAGGACATTTAGTGCATTACACTCCTCATGCTGATCCCCAAGTTCTCGATGCAGCGCAAGCGCCTGTTCTGTGAAAGGCAATGCCTCGGGATATTGGTATTGATTGATATGAGCGATTGCCAACCGTCTTAGACTGGTAGCCTCTTGGCGACGGTCTCCCGCTTCCTGACTTGTTGCCACCGCCTCCAATGCCACTTCTAATGCTCCCTCATAGTCATTTAATGTACCCAATGTTAGCGAAAGTGCATGTAGGCAGATGGCTGCCTCTGCCAACATCCCTGCTTCGCGCAAACGCTCAAGCGCCATTTCTAAATGATTTCGAGCTTCAGCATAATCACCCTGATACCAATGGAAAAGCCCTAACTGACGAAAAGCAATGCCTTCGCGCACTCGATCCACCAGCATCCTAGAGATCTCTGCCGCACGTTCTGTTGGAACCTTTGCTTCCGTATGGTCTGTCTCCAGATGGTAATCCGCCAAGGCAAGCTGAGCATCACAACGAAGCCCATCATCGTCCAGAATCTCAGAGAGATCGATCATGTCGGTCACATCCGCCAGCTGCTTCTCTCTGGATGCGATCAGATCATAAATCCCTGCTCTTGACGCCAATAAGTCAAACCGATCCGGATGCTTCTCAGGCAAGAATTCAAGCTCTTCTGTATAGTAGCGAATGGCCTCCTGATTGGCGTACTTGGCTCTCGCTTGATGGCCAGCCTGAGTAAGATAGTGGAGGGCCTTATCGCTCACGCCTCCCCGTTGGTAATGAAAGGCCAGTTGAACCGCATACTGATCCGCATTTTCGGCGAATAATTCTTCCAACACCTCTGCGATCTCGCGATGGAGCAAACGACGTTCTCCTGGGCTCAAGTCGTTATACAAATAGCGCTGGAAAACCTGATGCACGAAACGGTAGCGCTGCAGCAGTTGACCGTTTACTTTCAACTCACCCCGGTCGCGTACCAAACGGTGCCGCTTCTCTAACTCCTGGGAGAGCTCATGTAACAGCTGGCGCTCTTTGACCTCCTGCACTCGTGCAACGACTTGAGCCGTAAAATCCTCCCCTTCCACGCTCGCAACCGTGAGTACTTCCCGCAGTTCCTCTTCTAACCGTCCCACACGCTCCTCGATCACCGCCTCCACTCGAGCCGGCAATGCGTCCCATCTCAATGTCGGTCCCTCTTCCCACCTGCCTTGATCGTCCTGGATCAGATCACCCCGTTCCTGCAGTGCTCGTAAAAGCTCGATCGTGAAAAGCGGGTGCCCTCCCGTATGATCAAACAGAGCCTGTCGAAATTCGGGACTCAGCCGATTGGGCTCGGTATCTAAAAACCGCTCGACGAACTCCTTCCCTTCCGCATCGTCTTCCTTCGTCAACTTAATTTCAATATCACCATAGATCCGACGGAGCTCATTGACCACACTTTCCAATGGATGCCTTTCGCCTTCCCGCCCTAGTGATACTTCGTCCGGTCGATAGGCTCCTAGGATCAAGATCCGGCCTTCTCCCACACGGCGTCCAAGGTGGAAGAGCAAGTTAATCGACGCTGCGTCTGCCCACTGAAGATCATCCAATACCAATACCAGCGGTGATTTCCGAGAGATAACCAGCAATGTTCGACTGTACTGTTCAAATAGGTTGGACTGATTGACGTCGGTCGGACTGCCAAGTCGAGTTTTGCGATCCACCAGCTCCTCTAATTCATAGAGCCACGCCACATCCTTGAGGACCAGCTCATGAGCGCGATTTAATAATGCCTTGCCAGGAACGAAGATATCAATCAGGTCCGATCCCATTTCGGTTATGGTTTCTAGAACTCGAGGTACATTGTTCCAGAGACTGGCTGCATGGTCCTTTGAAATCGTCCCCGCCTCCCACCTCGATTCCACATCGCCGATCATCATCTCCAGGGTCTGCCTGAAGGGCAGATACGCATCCCCCACACCGGTGTGTGCACTGCAATTTCCCATCGCGACGAGCAAGTCGGCATGCGCTTCTTGTGCTCGGCGACAGAATTCCTCCACTAAAGCCGTCTTCCCCCTACCAACACCTCCGGTGACGAAGACGATTTGTCCTTGCCCATTGAGCGCTTTCTGTAGAGCTTCATCCAGTTGTGCCAATTCCTGTTCACGACCGACAAATACAGGACGAATAATCTCCCGCTCCCCCTCTACTTCTTCGAGAAAGGCTGGAAGATGAGGTTCATAGCCCGCCTTATCCACTGTGGTCAGAACTCGTCGGCAAATGGTCAGCATCTCTGCCACATCAGCGTAGCGTTCAGCAGGATCCTTGGCAGTCGCCCGTTGAATCACGTTATTCAATTCGATGGACAATTCTGGGCGGGACCTTCTGATCGATGGCAAAGGTTCATTGAGATGCTTTTGCAGCGTTTGAATCGGGGTTAATCCGGGAAAAGGATGCTCACCGGTTAATATCTCATAAAGCACAACACCCAGCGCATAAATATCGATCTTTGGTGTGACTGGTTCACCTTTGGCTTGTTCGGGGGCTAAGTAGTCCGCAGACCCCACGATCTTCCCCGTCTGCGTTAATCTTTCCCCACCGATGTCCTTCGCGATCCCGAAATCCGTGAGGTAGGCGTTACCAGCTTCATCCAGGAGAATGTTCTCGGGTTTCAGATCCCGATGGATCACACCGTGCTCATGTGCCAAGCTCAGTGCATCAACGATATGATCGAGCAATTTACCTACAGCATCTATCTCCCATGGACCACTCTCGAGCGCATCGCGCAGACTTCCGCCACGCAGCCAGCGCATTACCAGGAAGGCGCCCTCCTCATCCCGCCAGTAGTCATAGAGCGGCACGATGTGAGGGTGCTCGAGCTTGGCCACCATCCGGGCTTCGGCCTCGAAGCGTCGCACAAATTCGGTGTGATCGGCGAACTCAGGAAGGATGACCTTGATCGCCACCTCGCGGTCGACGGCTGGCTGCTCGGCGCGGTAGACAACGCCGAATCCGCCTTCGCCGATGCGTTCGATCAGTTTGTAGCCTCGAATTTCCCGACCGCTAAGATCGTCCATGGTAGTCTCTACTTATTATATTTACTTCTGACTGAGGGGGTATAAGCAAGGTTCCTTCAATTCCAACAACCCGTCAAATCACCTATCAGATAATCACTCCTCCAAGATCTCCTCGATGAGCGTCTGGAGGGTTTTCGTCGCTCCACGGTCATACGCCTGACCGATAGCTTCAGACGGGCGAGTTTTGAGAACCTCATTGAGGAGAGTTGATGCCCTCTCTTTCGAATCGATCGAGCTTGCGGGATGGATCGTGATCAGCGCCAGCAACTCCGAGACCAGTTCAAAACGCTCGTCCTTCATAAGGCCCCTCGATAACCCAACCAAGATCTCCAAACACAAGGGAAGTGCACCGATCGTGATCGCCTCCCTCAAGGCTTCTCGAAAGTGTCGCCCAGCTTCTCCATAATTTTCGAGCTCCCACGCGATGAGTCCTAATGTGTTCAATGCAGACGCGATCCCACGTCGATCTCCGAGCTCCCTCCGAATAGCTAAGCTTTCTAGACAATAATGCTTCGCAGCCGGATAGGCTTTGATCACGATGGCGATGTCCCCCAGCGTATTCAATGAAGTTGCCATCCCCCTTCGATCACCCAGCTCTCTTCGGATCGCAAGCGCCTCCTCACAATAACCCCTCGCCTGGCCAAAATCTCCCATTTGAAAGTTTACATGACCCAAATTATTTAGTGATGTGGCAATACCACGCTGATCTTCCAAGCTCTTCTTGATCTCGAGACTCTCGAGACAGGTTTCTACCGCACCTTTATATTCACCTAATCCACATAAAACCGCACCAAGGCTATCAAGGCACGCTGCAACACCCCACTGATCATCCAACTCGCGACGGATAGCCAGGCTCTCAAGGCATAGTTCTTTGGCATCGACAAAATCACCCAAAGTACGTGCAACACGACCGAGGGAATCAAAGGCAAACGTGGCTCCAGCCTTGTAACCGATATCTCGAAAGATCTCCAACCCTTCCCTATACGGTTGCTCTGCTTCTCCATACTCTCCAAGTGCATGTGCGACCTGCCCCATGCTGAAGAGTGTGATCGCCATCCCCCACCGGTTGCCGATCTCCCTCCAGATACCCAGGCTCTCCTGATACTGCTCTTTTGCCTCTGAGTACGATCCTTGGGCGTACGCGATGGTGCCTAAAACATGAAGGCAAAAGGCAACTTCAGTGTGCAGATCGAGTTTACGGGCTATCAATAAACTCTCTTGAGCCAGATCTGTCGCCTCCTGATATCGACCGAGGCGCCAGCCGAACCACGCTTGTCGAGCGAGGAGACTTGCGATCGTCGCACCAATCTTTCGAGTAATACGATCGGAAGCCCTCAGTGCCCCAATGGCACGGTGGAGGGCCTCAAATCCTTCCTTGAACCAACTCCGGATATCATAGTAGAGCCATAAACTTTCGAGGGCACCCTGGATCTGATCGACCCGTTTCATCACAATCGCCCAGTTCCATGCGGCACGCACGTTATCGATTTCGATACCGATGGCATTCACCGCATCCCTTCGCTTGCCCCCTCTCAATCCCTCCTCCCACTGGGAGAGAAAATCTAGGTAGGTCTCGCAGTGGAGATCCCTGATTTCACCCTCTTCCTTCGGAGTCCCGCGCAGTTTGAAGTGCCCATATTGTCGTAGCAGTTCGTGGATGCCATAGCGACCTGAGGGCGCAATATGGAGAAAAGACTTATCGGTGAGCGATAAGAGCATCGGAAGGGATGCGCCCGCCACCCGTTCGGCATCCTCCCGTACAAAGCCACCCCGAAAGACCGCCAGCTTCTTGAAGACCCCCTGTTCATGGTTGGTGAGGAGCTGCCAGGAAGAGTTGAAAACTGCTGCCATGCTCTTATGACGTTCGGGTAGGTCATGCAAGGGAGACACCAGGAAGTCGAGGCTTTTCTCGATCTCATCAGCGATCTCCTCGCAAGAAAGCATGCGTACCCAGCTGGCGGCTAGCTCCACTCCCAACGGCATACCGCCGACAAGTTGACAAATCTGGATCAGATGAGGCTCATCACCTTCAGAGACAGAGAATTCGGCTTGAATACGACGTGCGCTCTGTTGAAAGAGCTGCACGATGTCGAAATCCGACATTCTCTCAAATTCACCTACCTCGGGGATCGGCATTCCATGGACTTCAAACAAGTGCTCCGGGCGAAGGTTCAATCGTATCCTGGATGTAACCAGGATCTGTATCTTTGGGACACTTCCAATCAGATCAGCGACCATCTCCGCACCATCGAGGAGATGTTCGAAGTTGTCCAAGATCAGCAACAACTCTTTCTGGCGTAAATACTGGATGAGCTGCAAATGTGGATCTTCAGACCCTGATAATTGGAAACCAAGAGCCTCGACGACGGCGGAGGTCAAGAATTCAGGTGACCTGATCGAGGCAAGGGGAACAAATATGACGCCATGTGGATAATCACCCATCTTTTCCGATGCGATCTGAAGCGCAAGCCGCGTCTTGCCAATACCTCCAGATCCAACGAGGGTCAGCAAGCGGCATTTTGGATCCGAAAGAAGCTCAACGATCTGTGCCAGCTCCTCATCCCTGCCGATGAATGGGGTTGGAGAAATAGGAAGTTCTTGGGTTGATCGTTCAATGGGTGTCGTCGGTGGCCTTCCACGCTCGGTAAGACGCTGGTATAAATCACGTGTCTCGACAGATGGCTCTACATCAAGTTCCTGCTTTAGAGTCTCCACACACCTTTGATATGCGAGCGCAACGCCCGAGAAGTCACCTAATCCCGAATGGGCTACCATCAACGCTCGATAAGCTGGTTCCGGGGATTGACCCTGAGAAATCCAAAACTCAGCCCACTCACGAGCCTCTCGCCAGCGCCCCTCCTCCACCAGCTGATCTACCAGATTTTGGATCCTGTCTTCGAAGACGGCCCGTAATCCTTCACGCTCCAGGGTGACCCATTCATCGAAGAAACCAGGTAATAAATCTCCCTCGTAAACAGAGACAATGGGGATCAAATCATCGGATGTCCCCGCCTCGCTGGGCTGATCCTTCAGGATATCGACATCCAGTTGATAATCCGAATCAGGGTTGAAACGGATCGCGACTTTATCCGAATCGAAATACTCATCACCGATCGCCTTCCTTAGACGCCATAGGGCATGACGCAGATTGCTGCGGGCGTTGGTCTCGTCCGAATCGGGCCAAAGCAATCCCGCCAACTTCTCCCTTCGATGAGCCACGCCAGCGTTTAACATCAAGTACGATAACAACGATTGAGCCGGTCGCGAGGGAATCTCGACCGGCTCTCCACCGAGCAGTACTTCAAATTTTCCAAGCAAGCGTACTTCAAGCATGATCCTACTGGGTTTGGTGCGTTCCCACCATCAAATGCGTCGGGTACTTATTGCTAAAAAGCTCTTGGCTTCTCTTAACACGAAGATCGGTTTCCACCACATATGGGTACGCAACATAATGCCTTTATGAGATCATCATACACGATGAAAGGGTTGCGTTCAATCAATATTTGTCCTCTGAGCGCCTGTGATATTGAATCCGAGGTCGCATTATTGCTCACCACATCTTCGCATGACAAAACAATCGAGTTGGTACACGTTGTCCAAACTATTTCTCTCAAGTTCTGCATCCTACCGACGGCTGAGCTTGCTATCACTACTTCAAATGTTATACTGCCCTGAACGAAGGTGATGATATGGCACCCAAATGGAGAACTGGCGGTGTCCTTTCCGTGGACATCGCCCACCGGAGATACGCTGATAATGGGATCGCATTTCTGGACGGTGGAAGCGATGTTGTCCAACTTATCAAAGCTGACGATCTTAGAGTAAAGGATCCTCCTACCCCGGAGGGCTTCGCCGCTGCGCTTAATACCTTCTGCGATCGCGAGGGTGTTTCAGTGTTGCTGCT